>CALAHF010000080.1 GCA_937891465.1 uncultured Verrucomicrobiales bacterium
CGGGGCGTCGGTCCGGCCGGGTTTGAGGGGGTCCAGGGGGAGAAAGGGTGCAAAACTCGTCTCATAACCCAATTTTCAACAGATTAGCTGTTTGTGTCAAGCGCCTGAGGCTCATTCGGAGGAAAAGTCCGCCAATGAAAATCACCGCTGAACCAACCGACGCTGTAAGATCCTATCTCGCCCAGATTGGAGCAAAGGGCGGATCAATAAAGGGTGCGGGCAAAAAGCGGGGGGATTCAGAGTATTACCGAGCGCTTGCGCGGAAGTCAGCGAAGGCTCGGAAGAAAAAGTGAGCGATTAGTGAGCAGATTCAAACTGGGAATTGCTGTGCGAGGGTGTGCAAGGCTGTGCTGGAACCCTTTTAAAATCTGCAACTCGCTAATTACCAACGGTCTAAATACGGACTTCTAATCCGTAGGTCCCGCGTTCGAATTGCGGCGGGCGTATTTTTTGAAAGGTCCTATTTTTTACCAGTCTCTCAAACGCATTCATTTCGCGTTCTTTCTCTCCCGGAAATACTCGGGCATTTCCGCGTTGCCGTAAGGATGCAGGATTGGACATCTCCTTCCATTGGCTGGTAACCTTTCTTCTGAACGAGAGCATCGACGCTCCCTTCTTCCTTTTCTTTCAAAAATGAACTCGAAAATTCTTCGACCCGTCTATGCCGCTGCGTTACTGGCCGGCTTCGTGCTGCCCGCTATCTCCGGGGCCGCTGATCCGCCTGGAGCTCTCGGGAAGGAACCGGAGAAAAACATGCGCTTGATCTTTACTGGTAAGGAGAAGCCTGAACCAGATCCTGCCCTTGCCAAATATGGAATGTACGAAAGCTCGGCCCCGAGGCCGGCGAAAACTGTGCCGGTCGATACATCCCTGCCGCTAATACTGAATCCCGGAGACCGCATCGCTTTCATCGGCAACACGCTTCTTGATCGAGCCCGCGATTTCGGTTTTCTTGAGACGCTTCTGCAGCAGAAATTTCCTAAACACGAGCTCGTTGTCCGTAATCTCGCTTGGGCTGGCGATTCACTCGACTCCCAACCGCGCCCGCTCAATTTGGCCGATGTCGAGCAACACCTGACTTTCGAAAAGATCGATATCATCATCGCTGCCTTTGGATTTAATGAATCTTTCGCTGGTGAAAAAGGGCTTCCGGAGTTCCGCGAGAATCTTGCGAGCTACCTCGAAAAACTGAAGTCGAGCGCTTTTAACGGTGAGACCGGACCGCGCATCGTTTTGCTCTCGCCCATTGCCAACGAGGACATTGATCGGGTCGCCGCCGGTGCCATGAACAATCCACAGTTGGCGCTTTACACCGAAGCGATGCGTGAAGTCGCGGCTCTTCAGAAGGTGGGTTTTGCTGATGTTTTCACAGCGACTCGCACGGCAATGGATTCGCCGGATGTTGATCTGTCGATGAACGGAATTCACCTCGAAGAGGACGGATACGAACTTCTCGCCGACACCATTTACAGTCAGTTGTTTGCGGAATCTGCCCCGGATATCAACGAAGCCCTTCGCGCCGAAGTGCAGGAAAAGAGCCGCCAGTATTTCTATCGTTATCGCCCGCTGAATACGTATTACTACACCGGTGGCCGCAGCGAAGAACACGGTTACAACGATTTTCTACCAGCGATGCGTAACTTTGACCTGCTGGTCGCTAATCACTACAAGCGTATCTGGAAACTCGCCCAGGGCGAATCGATTGCGGACGAGCCGATTGATGACTCCAAGCTTCCGCCGCTCGAACCCATCTGGGAAGCGCGCGGTACGAATCCGTGGCTCAGCGCCGAGAAAGAAAAAGAGGCATTCATCATGGATCCGCGCTTCGAGGTGAACCTCTTCGCTGGTGAAGAGGAGTTCCCTGAAATTGCCTGCCCAATCAGTATTCGCTGGGATTCCCGCGGACGACTCTGGGTCTCCTGCTCGACCTCCTACCCGCAGGTCATGCCCGGACAGAAACCGAACGACAAGCTGGTCATTCTCGAAGACACCGATGGCGATGGCAAAGCCGACAAGTCCTCGATTTTTGCCGAAGGACTCTACACCCCGCTTTCTTTTGAATTCGGAGACGGCGGCGTCTACGTCTCCGCGCAACCCCACCTACTCTTCCTCAAGGATACCGACGGTGATGGAAAAGCCGACCAGCGTCGCAAGATTCTGACCGGTTTCGGCTGCGAAGATTCGCATCACGCGCTGCACGATTTTGCCATGACGCCGGATGGCGACTTGCTGTTTCGCGAGTCGATTTTTCATCACTCCCAGATCGAAACGGCTTATGGCCTGGTGCGCCAACAGAACAGCGGCTGGTTTCGCTACGATCCCAAAACCGAACGACTGACTTCGTTCGGCAGCTACTCGAGCACCAATCCCTGGGGCGTCACTTTCGACGAGTGGGGACAGCACGTCGCCAGCCATCCCATTTTCGCCTCGGCCTTTCACGCCTTGGACCCAGCCTACCCCGAGCAACATCCCAAGCCCGTCGGCCTTCCTGCTTATTCCGGCACCTGCGGCCACGAATTTGTCGATTTCCCGACCTTTCCCAAAGAGATGCAGGGCGGTTTCGTCAAAGCGCGCTACAAACCCACCAACCGGATCGAGTTTCACCAGTGGGTCAAAGGCGAGTTTGGCTACGAGGAAAAGTATGTGAACGACATTCTGTTTTCCACCGACCTCTGTTTCATTCCGGTCGATCTGCGCTTCGGCCCTCGCGGGGCGCTCTACATTTGCGATTGGTATAATCCGATTAAGAGCCACAATCAGTACTCGATGCGCGATCCCCGCCGTGATCGCGATTCTGGACGGATCTGGCGCATTACCGCGAAGGACAGCAAGCCCGTTGATCCGCCGCAGATCGCTGATGCTTCCATTTCTGATCTTCTGGATAATCTCAAGCTGCCTCAGTATCGTTATCGTTATTGGACTCGGAGCGAACTTCGTGACCGCGAGCCGGACGAGGTGGAGAAGGCGCTCACCGCGTGGGTCGGTTCCCTCGATCCTTTTAATCCACGCCATCGCCATCATCAGGTGGAGGCCCTCTGGGTCTATCGTGGAATTGGGCGCAGCAACCCCGACTTTCTTGTCGAGCTACTCAATTGCGAAGACGAACATCACGCCCGCGCTGCGGCCACTCACCAGCTTCGCAACTGGCATTCGCTTCTAGAAGATTCTGATGCCCTGCTCGCCAAAGCCGCCAACGACCCCGAGGTCCTGGTCCGAATGGAAGCTGCAATCGCCGCTTCCTACATCGGCACTGAAGGTGCTCTCACTGCGATGCTGGAAACTCTCAAACATCCGCACGGTGGCCATCTGAGCTACGCTATTCGCACTTCACTGGGTTCGCATACGCTGAAGCGACATTGGGCTGAAGGGCACGGCGAATACCTCGCGGCTCATCCCGAGATCGGCACTTTCCTTAACGCTTTTGATCGCGGACAAAAGACCGGGCGCGCCAAGCCCCCGACACCGAAAGAGGCAATATTCGACGCTCAGAAAAATCTGTCACGTGTTGATATTTCCATTATCAAAGAACGCCTGCTCTATTCTCTCAACCGCTTTGAGGTGAAACCCGGCCAGCCGGTTCGGCTCGAACTGATCAATCCGGATGCGACGCCCCACAACCTTGTCATCGTGGCGCCCGGAGCCCTCGAAGAGATTGGCATGGCTGCGAACGAAATGGCCAAAGATCCCGAAGCTGCAAAGAGTGGTCAGTTTCTTCCTGATTCGAAAAAAATCCTCCATCACAGCCGCATGCTCAACGCCAATCAGAGCGAGGTCATGCGTTTCACCGCGCCGGAGAAACCCGGTGTCTATCCCTTCCTCTGCACCTTTCCCGGGCACTGGATCCTGATGCGCGGCGAGATGATTGTCCAAGCGTCCGAGTAAGACCATACGGCGTGCTTTTTTAGGTCTTATTTTTTCGCAGGCTTCTTGAACGCGTTCATCTCACGTAGAAGCCGGGTCACCATCTCCGGGTTCTCTGCCGCGATGTTGGTGGTTTCGCTCATGTCCGCTTCGAGATCAAACAGCAGCGGTGTTTTGTAAATCTTCTTAGGTTCGCGTTTGCGTGTGTCTGGATTGGATGAGCGATCTTTGGTAGTCATGTGAACCTTGTATTTTCCGGAACGAAAGGCATCGCCTTCGTAAAGCCATTGTTGGCGTGGGCTGGATACGCCGTTCAGCAGAGTGCCTGTGAGGTCTTTTGAAATAAATCCCGATGACGTTGTCGGTAAATCGGTTGCATCGGAAAGAGCGGCGAACGTGGCGTAGAGATCCAAATTGGCTGCCATGTCGTCTATTACCGCGGGTTTGATTTTTGCGGGCCAATGAAAGATTGCGGGAATGCGAAGGCCACCTTCCCAGGTGGTTCCTTTTTCTCCACGAAGCGGAGTTGCAACGCCGCCATGGGGTCCAAACATAGTCCAGGGGCCGTTGTCGCTCGTGAAAACAATGAGCGTTTTCTCATCGATCCCTGCATCGGCAACTGCCTTCATCACTTCGCCGACAGACCAATCGATTTCTTCAACGACATCCCCGTATCTTCCGCCGTTGCTTTTTCCCTGAAACTCGGGCGACGCGAAAACGGGCGCGTGAGGCATGTTGTGGGCGAGATAAAGAAAGAACGGGCTGTCTTTCTTTTCGCCAATCCACTTCACTGCTTCTTCAGTATAGCGTTTAGTGAGTAGTTCTTGATTGGTGGGGAACTCGACGACTTCCCGACCACGAATCAGGGGGACTTGAAAGGTGAATTTGTCACAGGTGTCGAACACTTCACGATTCTGAATTTTTCCAATCGGTGCCGGAACATCATTGCTTCCGGGGGTTCCGAAATGCGAATCGAAACCGCATTCCAGCGGGTGCATCGGGGAGGAAGTAAAATCTTTTGGGTATCCTGCGAGGTGCCATTTCCCCAACATTCCAGTGGCGTATCCCTGACGTTTAAGCATCGCCGGCATCAGTGCATCGCGATTTTCGCCGAGGCCTTTGTCTCTGATCAATTTGGGATGACGACCACTCATCAAGCCTTTGCGGCTCGGAACGCAGGTCGCGCCCGATGAGTAAAATGTTGTCCAGCGTTGACCTTCAGCGGCAAGGCGATCGATGTTCGGTGTCTTGTTGGTTTTGCTGCCGTAGCAACCCAGATCGCCGTAACCCATGTCATCGACAAAGATAAGAACGATATTCGGCTTTTCAGCAGCGGTTAAGTATCCGCAAAACAGGGCGGTGAGAATCAGGGCGAACGGTTTCATGTTTTATCGATGAGTTGAAAGAGAGCCTATTTCCGAATTTATTTCCGTCGGGCTGCTTCTGGATAGGTGGCGAGAGTTTTGCGGAGGGCCGCAACCACATCAAGCTTTTCAGCAGCATGGTTTTTGGTTTCGTAAGGATCGGATTCGTAATCGTAAAGCTCGATCTCGGCGGAGTCGGCAGGCGCCCCGGGTTTTTTCCATTCGATCAGACGATATCGTTCCGTCCGAATTGCGCGGCCCATTTTCTTTTTCGGGTAGGCGTGAAACGCATGGTCGCGAACGCGGGTCGTCGTATTTTTTAACACTGGGACAAGACTGATGCCGTCGATTTTCTGTGGGCCCTCTGTGAAATTTGGTGCAGGTAGGCCCGCGAGATCAGCAAGCGTCGGGAAAATATCAACACTCTCGGCAAGCTGTTTGGTTGTGGTATTTGGTTGGGTAACTCCCGGAGCTGTGATCAAAATCGGAATCCGATTGGCCTGCTCATAATTGGTGTGTTTTGTCCAAATCCCAAGGTCGCCGAGGTGGAACCCGTGATCTCCCCAGAGGACGATAATCGTGTTGTCAGCCAGACCGAGTTGGTCAAGTTCATCAATGACTTTTCCAATCTGCGCATCGACATAACTGACGCTGGCGTAGTAGCCGTGAATCAGCTCGCGCTTCAGTTCGTTTGAAATTTGGTCCGGGCTTCCCTTATCGGGAACAGGGAAATAATTGCGGATTTCGCCGCCCCGTTTTCCGGCAACTTTTGGCGACTCGGCAGGCAGGTTTTCATTCTCCGGCATGGGGAGTTTGGCTGCATCGTAGAGGTCCCAATATTTCTTCGGGGCTGAAAACGGAAGGTGAGGGCGGGCAAATCCAGCCGCGATAAAAAATGGAGTGCCGTCCTTTTCACGAAGTGCTTTGGCAGCTTGCAATCGCTTTTTGGTTTCGTCAGCAACGCGTCCATCTGCGTAGGCGTCATCTTCAACTTCGGGATTTTCGAACGCCGCCCCGCGAGGCAACGCATTGAAATTCGGAACGCGCACATTTTCAAACATGGCTTCTTCGCGAGTCAGTTTGCCTTCGGGCTTGCTGGATTCGGCGACGTATTCGATGACTTTTTCTTTAAAATGCGGAATCGAAAAGGAAGGGGGGTCGCCTTCATTGCCATGACCAATATGAAAAATCTTGCCAAGGGATTCCGTTTTGTATCCGCCGTGTTTTGCAAAATGTTGAGGGATAGTCACGGCATCTGGAATAATTTTCCTTAGTGGACTTCCCAATCCGTAAAGCCCAGTCGATGTCGAATGCGAACCCAGCATCAGAGTAAATCGCGAAGGCGCGCAGACTGCCTGATTGCAATACGCGAGATCAAATTGCATGCCGCGACCCGCTAATTTATCGATGTTTGGAGAGAGCGCCGTTTTGTCACCGTAGCAACCGAGAGCGGGTTTCAGATCATCGACAAGGATCAGAAGAACGTTTGGTTTTTCTTCACCAAAAGCAGTAGCGCTTAGGAGAATGCCGGCAAGAGCGACAAGGGAGGTTTGATTGAATTTCATTAAATCGCGGGTTTGGCTATATGCGAAGAGAGCCCCAGCGGGTGGCTGTTTTTCATGACTGCTTGCACGAGGCTTTTCTGCGCAAAAAAAGTGAAGTCATCGGCTTAACTCAACAACTGCGCGACTTCGCTAAGTGCACCTACGGGATCCTCTTCAAGAGGCCAATATTCGAGACCGACAAAGCCTTCGAAATCGGTTTGCTGAATCGCAGCGAAGACCTGCGGATAATTGATTTCGCCGAACTGCAATTCGTTGCGTCCGGGATTTCCAGCTGCGTGGAAATGCCCGATTTTGTCGATATTTTCGACGATGTTTTGAATCAAATTTCCCTCGCTGATTTGCTGGTGATAAATATCGAAGACGACGTTCACGTTGGGACTGTCGACTTCTTCGATGATATCAAAAGCCGCGTCACTGCGGATCAAAAAGTAGCCGGGGTGATTAACCAGTTCGTTGAGCGGTTCGATCACGAGTGTGATTCCAGCTTCTTCAAGCATCGGGGCCGCAGCTTTCAATCCAGCGATGAGCGCCTCTTCCTGATCGTCTCGCGAAACGCCTTGGCGGAATTCTCCGACTTGAGAAATCAGCGTGGTGGTCCCCAACTGCTTCGCGGCTTCGATCGATTCGCGAAGCCCTTCCAAGTAATCTTCACGAACGGATGGATTTACGAGGCTGATAAATCTCGTGCAACAGGCTGAAATGGCGAGGCCATTCGCCTTTTGCGCAGCTTGGAGTTCGTCGAGATCTTTATCCCACCACCCCCAAAATTCGATGGCGGGAATGCCGGCTTGTTTGGTGGCAGCGCAGGCTTCATCGAAGGACTTGCCTTCAAAAACTGCATCGATGCAGACGGAGGGTGTAAGCGTAGGATTCACGATTAAATAGGGTGGGTTCGATGGATCAATAGGGTGGGTTCGTAAACTTGATCAGCCGATTTTTGACATCGCGAAATACATGATGGCTATGAGAATCAGAATAATGACGCCGGAGATCTTCGCGAATTTCCAAGGCGTGACATCGACGTCGCCAGAGTGAGCTTGCTCATAAGCTTCTTTTCTTGGAGCAATTTTTCCAATGATAAACATGAGAACGATTAGCACGATGAAATTGATTCCAGCGATGTGGAGCCAGTGCATTTCGTGACCGAATAATGAATTTTTTGGAAACGTGCCGAAGAGGCCCAGGCCAAAACAGGCGTAAAAACAGAATCCGAAAATGATCGCCACCATGGCGGCGACTGCGGGAACTCGTTTGGTGAAAATTCCCATGACCACAACTGCCAGCAGCGGAATGTTGTAAAGTGCGGCGAGGTTTTTCATCAGATCGAACAGGCCGCCTTCGGCTTTGTCGATTAGCGGCGCGACAAGAATGGCGAGTATGCCGATGACGATTCCGAACGTTTTTCCGGTCTTCACCATCTGCGGTTCGGTGGCGTCTTTATTAAATACCCCTTTATACAAATCGATGCTGAAAAGGGTTGTCGCAGAGTTCAGGCCCGAATTGAAGGAACTGAGGATCGCTCCAAAAATGACGGCAGCGAAGAATCCGAGCGCCCATGTTGGCAGAACCGCCATGGCAAGTTTTCCGTAAGCGGAATCGCCGTCAGCACCGAGTTCTTTGCTGAAGAGATGCCATGCGATAATTCCGGGCAAGACCAGATAAAGGGGACCGAGCAATTTCAGGAACGCAGCGAAAAGCACTCCTTTTTGACCTTCGGCGAGACTTTTTGAACCAAATGTTCGCTGAACAATGGCTTGGTTGGTGCACCAATAATAGGTTGTGATGAAAAGCATCCCCGTAAACAACGTGGAAAACGGAATGTTGGCACTCTCGTCGAGCGCAACGGGATTGAGGAGTTCCGGTTTGTTTTGGGTCAGGAAACTCAAGCCGCCCATGAAGCCGCTTCCATCTCCCATCAGATTACCGAGCATCACCAGGCCGAGGATCGGAATCGCAAGACCGCCGACGAATAATCCAATTCCGTTCAGTGTATCCGAAACGGCGACCGCTTTTAGCCCTCCGAAAATGGCATAAATCGAGCCGACAACCCCTAGAGCAATGACGGTGACCCAAAGCGCTTTGGTTTCATCTCCGCCAAAAATTGCCGAGACATTGAAGACGTCTCGCATGAAAATTGCGCCAGAATACAATACAAACGGTAGCAGATTGGTGAGGAGTGAAAGTAGCAGGAGCACTGAAACCATGATGCCGACGCCTTTAGAATAGCGGCTTGTGAGAAATTCTGAAACGGTGCGGACCCCGCCTTTTAAATAGCGAGGCAAGAATATCAAAGCCATCAGGACAATGGCGATCGATGACCAGACCTCCCATGCCATCACTTGCATCCCGTGCGAGTAACCGCCGCCATTGAGTCCGACGAGCTGTTCGGTTGAGAGATTGGTCAGAAGGAGTGACCCGGCGACGAAAAACCACGTCAGGCTCCGTCCCGCTAAAAAGTAGCCCGATGCGGAATCGTGATCGTCTTTGCGGGTGAAGCGCCAGGTCAAAAAGCCAACAAGCGCGGTGAAGAAGAGAAAAGTGAGGATTGTGGTCATATGCGGGGTCGCGGATGGTATAAGAAATCGCAGCAGCGAGACAACTGTTTTCGAACCGCATATTTGTAGCAGGGAGCGGCTTTTTTGTAAAAAGAGGACATTCACCCCTTTGCTCAGGACAAACTTGCGGAACGGGCGATGAGGGCTAGAATTCCGGCCCCTCGAAAAGAGGACTTTCTAACGTAAAAATATCACATCATGTATCGCACTCATCACTGCAACGAACTCCGGAAATCGGACGCGGGAAACACAGCTACACTTGTCGGCTGGGTGAATACAAAGCGCGATCAGGGCGGCGTCATTTTCATCGATATTCGTGACCGTGAGGGCGTGACTCAGTGCGTTTTTCGCCCTGAAGAAAGTGCGGATGCGGCTGAAATGAGCCACAAACTGCGCGGCGAAGATGTGGTCCAGATCACTGGAAAAGTGGAAGTTCGTCCCGAAGTAGATGGTCAATCGACGTTCAACGAATCGATCGAAACCGGTGAAGTCGAGATTGTAGCGACCGAGCTTAAAGTGCTCAACAAAGCCGAGGTGCTTCCGTTCCAGCTCGATAAAGAGCTGAGCAACGAAGATTTGCGGATGCAGCATCGTTATCTCGATCTGCGTCGTCCGCGGATGACCAGGAACTTGCGGACACGTCACGCGATCACAAAAGCAATCCGCGATTCGCTGGATGCTTCCGGTTTCATCGAAGTTGAAACGCCGATCCTTTCCAAATCGACTCCGGAAGGAGCACGCGACTTTTTGGTTCCATCACGTCTCAGCCCGGGGAAATTCTACGCGCTGCCGCAGGCACCTCAGCAATACAAGCAGCTGCTCATGGTTGCGGGGATGGAGCGCTATTTTCAAATCGCCCGTTGTTTCCGTGATGAAGATTTGCGCGCCGACCGCCAGCCGGAATTCACTCAGGTCGATATCGAGGCGAGCTTCGTGACGGCAGAAGAAATTTACGAATTGGTCGAAGGCATTCTCGCGAGTGTTTTCAAAGCAGCTCGTGGCGTTGAAGTTCCGACTCCGTTCCCGCGTCTCGACTACATGGATGCGATGGATAAATACGGTTCTGACAAGCCAGAGCGTCGCATCGGAATGGAAATCGTCGATTTCTCCGAAGACTTCGCGAGTTCTAAATTCAAGGTTTTCTCCGGCACGGTTGCCAAAGGCGGCGTTGTTCGCGCGATCAATGCAAAGGGATTTGCTAAAGTAACAACAGGGCAAATCAAGCGTCTCGAAGAGCTTGCCAAAGAAGCGGGTGCTGGCGGCTTGGCCTACATCAAGGTGGAAGACGGCGAGTGGAAATCACCAATCGTGAAGTTTTTCTCCGACGAAGAAAAAGCTGCCCTCACCGAAAAGCTTGCCCTCGAAGAAGGCGACTTGGTTCTCTTCGGTTGCGATCAGAAAAAGGTCGTTTGGGATGTTTTGGGACGTCTTCGCCTTGAAGTTGCCGAGATGAACAATCTTTACGAAGGCAAAGAAGACGAACTTGATTTCCTCTGGGTAGTCGATTTTCCATTGCTCGATCACGACGAAGAAGAAGGAAAGTGGAATGCGGTTCACCACCCGTTCACTCGTCCGAAAGCGGAAGACCTCGACAAGCTCGATGACGAATCGAAGTGGGGCGACATCCGCGCTGAAGCTTACGATGTGGTCCTCAATGGAACTGAACTAGGTGGCGGAAGCATTCGAATTCACGAAGGCGATTTGCAGGCGAAAATGTTCAACGTGCTCGGCGTGAACGACGAAGAGCAGGCGGAAATGTTCGGCCATATTTTGAGCGCGTTTTCATACGGTGCGCCTCCGCACGGTGGCTTGGCACTTGGCCTCGACCGTTTGGTCATGCTGGCGTGCAAAGAAGATTCTATTCGTGAAGTCATTGCCTTTCCGAAGAACAACCGTGGCGTTGACATGATGTCGGCAAGCCCGGCTGAAGTTGATTTCAAACAGCTCCGTGAGCTTTACGTGAAATCGACGTTTGAAGATAAACCGAAGCAACAGGGTTGATTCGTCGAACTTACCCTATTGGATCGTTGAGTCATTTCGATCGAACAGGGTTGGTTCGCTGAACAGACCCTATTGGTTCGTATAATAGAAAATCCCCCTCCATTGTTGAATATAAAAAATCCACGAGTCATCCGTTTCATCATGATCGCCGTCGTCGCACTTGGCGGTTGGATTTATAAAACCAAATTTGCAGGGGGAGGCTCGAATTCGGGAGCTCAAGTTTCTTCAGAGCAGGAAAAGCAGGGTGATGGTCCGAAGTTGAAGGAGAATTGGAATGACGGAAGCAAATCGACTTCTGAAAAACCAATGCTGAAAACGGACTGGAATAAGTCTGATAAGAAACCGGCGGCGACGTCCTCGAATCAGGGGATCACAAAAGTGAATGGTCACGATCGGATGACAGGTTGTCAGTTGGTGAATCACAAGAACAACGACGGCGACAGCTTTCACATCAAGCACAACGGGAAAGACATCGAAATTCGACTCTATTACGTTGATACGGCTGAGAAATATTACAGCGATCGCTACGAGAATCAGCGCGAGCGGGTTCGGGATCAGGGAAAAGATTTTGGCGGACTTTCGGTGGACCAAGTGATCCAGCTGGGTAACGAGGCGAAGGATTTCTCTTTGGAATTGCTAAAAGGCAAGAGCTTCACCGTTCACACGATGTGGGAAGAGGTATACGACAGCGGTCGATACTACGCGTTCGTCGAAGTGCCGGGAACGGATGGAAAATACTTGAACGAAATTCTCGTGGCATCAGGCTTGGTTCGAATTCACACCAAAGGTGTCAACAAGGGGCAGACCACGCCGGATGGAAGAGATCACTTCCAATACCGCGATCATTTAATTCAGACTGAGCGCGCGGCGAAGAAGGCTGGTGTCGGTGCCTGGGGAATGTGATTCGAATAGCTCTTCCGAGTGTTCGATTTTTCTTAACGCGGCTCTGTTTTCCGGTATTGTTTTCAGTGGAGACCATGAAGATTCCCCGCAAAAAATTCGATGCTGATGTCCCGTCCACCGCGATGGGCGACATCGCGTTTTTGCTGCTGATCTTTTTCGTGATCCTGGCTCGCGCCGTTGATGACAGTCATTTGCAGTGGAAGCCAGCGACCGTTGAAGAAGTGGAATCAACCGGCGCCGCGATTGCCAGCGTGACGATTGATTCCGATATGCGCCTCTTTTTAAATGGAAAAGAAATTGCGGAAGATAAACTTGCCGACGCAATCGAAGTCCTGCTGGGCGATTTGGAACCAGGAAAGCGGAAGGTCTTTCTGAAAGCCGACAAAGAAGCCAAGGCCCGTTATTTCCAGCCAGCGATCGAAGCGATCAGCATGGCCGGAGGCGATTTGGTTCACGTGCTGAATCGCGAAGAACAAAAGGCTGCTGAACAATAATTTACGCTGATGGCGTGACCCACATTCCTAATCCCTGGGCTTTTTCGAAATCGTCGGAGACCTGGAATGAGTTGTCGGCTTCCAGGACTACATTTTTTCCGCTGGCGAGGGTGACTCGCAATTGAAGTGGGCGTGAGCCGGGAAATTTACGGGCAGTTTCGGAAATGAAATCGATCGCGGAGTTGGTATCACGAACGCTGTCGAGCAACAACACGACCGGCGGCACGTTGTGGTGTGCTGGAGGAGTTGAAGTAGGTGGTTGCGACGAAGCGATAGGGGTGGTTTGGTGACCAGACCCTGTTGGTTCGTTGGAAGCGGGCGCGTTGTTTGTTCCGTTGGTGATAGAAGGCGGGGCGTCGTTCGCGGGGCCGTCGATGGGTTCAAGTGGAAGCATGTCTTCGGCAGTTAGGCGGTTTTGTTCGGAAAAAGAGTCTTCTTCGACTTTGGCTTTCAGCTTGATGACTTTTCCCTTTTCTAAAAGCGTGATGCGCTTGTTGTAAGTCTCGTTCCAGACCATGACTTCGGTTTGGCCGGTGAAATCTTCGAGCGAGAGAATGGCGAAGGGCTTACCTTCGCGCTTGGTGTATTTCACGGCCACGGCATTGATCAGGCCTGCGAAAATCTGCGGTTTCCCGCCGGGTTTCATGGCTTCGAGTCCGCCGATCGGATTGTAGTTTCCGGCTTCGATGGCGGCGCGGTATTCATCGAGCGGATGACCGGTGACGTAGAATCCGAGGAGATCTTTTTCGTGAGACAGGTATTCCTTTTTGTCCCAGACGATTTTTTCTTCGTCGTCGTAAACGGTTGGCTCAGGCGCGGACGCCGCCATC
This sequence comes from uncultured Verrucomicrobiales bacterium, assembly GCA_937891465.1. Taxonomy (GTDB): domain Bacteria; phylum Verrucomicrobiota; class Verrucomicrobiia; order Verrucomicrobiales; family DEV007; genus JABDJT01. The sequence goes on from CALAHF010000080.1 coordinate 13,574, forward strand.
TCGGTCAGGTCGAACAGCGATTCCTGTCCGCTATTCCTGTCTTTCTGAACGGAGTTCGAACTCGCAATGACGCGACTGATTCGGGTGAAAAGAACGTCGCGTCGTTCTCCCGTGAAATCGAAGGCCCCTGCTTTAACTAGGTTTTCGAGAATCTTTTTATTCACGACCTTCGAATCGAGTCGCGTGGAAAACTCCTCCATGCTGTCGTAAATTTTCCCGGTAGCGATCCGCTCTTTTACGGTAGTATCCATCGCGGCGGCACCGACGTTTTTAACAGCAGCGAGGCCGTATCGAATCGCGGTTCGCGACCCGGCATCCGTGTCCTCGGGCGCAAATTTCATCAGCGAGTGATTCACATCCGGTGCGAGAATCGGAAAGCCCATGCGCTGACACTCAGCGACAAAAATTGAGATCTTGTCGGTGTTGTTGATTTCATTTGAAAGCAAACCGGACATGAATTCCACCGGGTAATTCGCTTTCAAATAAGCGGTCTGATAGGTGATCAAACCGTAGGCTGCCGAGTGGGATTTATTGAAACCGTAACCCGCGAATTTCTCTAACAAGTCAAAGATGTCGTTGGCTTTTTGCTCGGGGATATTGTTGACCCGTTTACAACCGGCAACGAAAATCTTCCGCTGCTCTTTCATCTCGTTCTCGTCCTTTTTACCCATCGCCCGCCGGAGAAGGTCAGCGTCACCGAGTGAGTAACCGCCGAGAAGGTTGGCGGCTCGTTGGACCTGCTCTTGGTAAATGAGAATTCCGTAGGTTTCCTCACTGGCTTCTTCGAGAAGGGGATGAAGGTAGGTGACTTTGGTTTCGCCTTTTTTCCGCTTAATGAAGTCGGGAATGAGGTCCATTGGACCGGGGCGATAAAGCGCGATCAACGCGATGATGTCTTCAATTCGATCCACGTCGAACTGCTTACACAGGTTCATCATGCCACCGGACTCCAACTGGAACACGCCGGTCGTTTCGCCTCGGCTAAGAAGTTCGAAGGCCTTCTGATTGTCGAGTGGGATGTCGTCGACTTTAAAATCAGGCGTGTGAACGTGGATGTGATCAACTGCGTCTTGAATCACCGTCAGGGTTTTTAACCCAAGGAAATCCATTTTCAGCATGCCGATATCCGTGAGCGGCTTCATGGCGAACTGAGAAACAATTTCACCCTCTTTTGCACGTGCTAGCGGCATGTGTTCGGTCAGATCGCAATCGCCAATGACCACTCCAGCCGCGTGAACTCCAACGCCGCGATTCAATCCTTCGAGGAAGGTTGAATACTTCCACAGCTCAGCAATGGTTTGATTGTTTTCGATTTCATCCCGCAGTTCAGGATTCTTTTTCTTCGCGTCGGCAAGGGTGACGCCGATTTCTGCGGGGATCATTTTCGCGATGCGATCGCCCTCGGAGTAACTCAAGGCCATGACGCGGCCGACGTCGCGAACCACCGATTTTGCACCCATCGTGCCGAAAGTGATAATGTGGGAAACGGCTTCTTCGCCATATTTCCGACGAACGTATTCAATCACTTCAGGCCGTCGCGTCTGACAAAAGTCGATATCAATATCGGGAGGGGAGACACGTTCAGGATTGAGGAATCGCTCGAAGATTAGTCCAAAACGAATCGGGCAAAGATCGGTGATTCCCAAAACGTAAGCGACGATGGATCCCGCAGCCGAACCACGGCCCGGGCCCACGGGGATCTCGTTGTCTTTGGCCCATTTCACAAAATCCCACGTGATGAGGAAGTAGGAAACGAAGCCCATGTTTTCCATGACGCCGATTTCGTAATCGAGACGGGTGCGGAGTTCCGGATCGGTTCCTGCTCGATCGCCATAACGTTCGCGAAGGCCATCGAAACAGACTTTTCGAAAATAGGCCTCGCGTGGACTGCCATCGGGAGATTCAAATTGCGGATATTTCGCCGAACTCGTTGCATCGAGGTGAATCTCGACATTGCAGCGATCGGCAATTTCGAGCGTGTTGCGAATGGCTTCAGGCGTCTCTTTAAAGAGCGCCCGCATTTCAGCGGTGCTTTTGAAATAAACCTCCGGCGAATAGCGCACCCGGTTTTCATCCATCTGGAGCGCACCCTCTCCGATGCAAATCATGACGTCATGCGCGTCGTGATCGGCTTTGTTCAAAAAGTGAACGTCATTTGCAGCGACGAGCGGAATATCCAGCTGTTTGGAAAATTTGATCAGCTGATTGTTGCACTTTTGCTGCGACGCGAGGCCGTGGTCGTGCATTTCGAGAAAAAAACTTCCCGGCTCGAAGATATCTTTAAATTCACCAACGCTTTGGCGGGCGCGTTCGATGTCATCCGCCTGAATCGCCTGATTGATCTCGCCATTCACACAACCGCTCAGACAGATAATGCCCTCGGAGTACTCGGCAAGCAGCTCTTTATCGATACGAGGCTCGTCAGAATGCCCTTTCAGGTGGCCCATACTGACCAGCTTCACCAAGTTGGCATAGCCTTTGTTGGTAGAGGCTAGAAGGGTGATGTGCGAATTCAGGCTCCGCTTCATCTTACCGCCCGTCGCCATGATCGTTGGATTCTGTTCCGTCATCCGCGTTCCCGGGGGCGTCAGGTAAGCTTCGCAACCAATGATCGGCTTGATACCTGACTTTTTGGCGGTTTTAAAGAAATCAATCGCTCCAAAAATATTGCCATGATCCGTCATTGCCACAGCCGGCATCTTCGCCCGCTGAGCTTTTTTCATGAGATCCTTGATCCGCACCGCTCCATCAAGGATCGAATATTCGGTGTGCAAATGAAGGTGAATGAACGGGTCTGTGGCCATCGTGAAGCGTGTTTCTCACGTTGGAAGTTGGCGGCACATTTCGCAATCAGAAAGGAGAGGAATCTTTCCCCGGCTGAGCTCAAATAGGTGGGAATATTGATTTGAGCTAATTGGCTGAGTTTTGAAGAGTTTGGAAAATTTCTTTTTTTATGGTTTTTTCAACCTGCGTTTATATTTAAGTTATCTTAAAAATTTGAAGAACACAGTACACAGCTATGAAAAAACTACTCACTACAATATTGTCACTTGCCGCCATCTCCACATTTGCTGGCGATTACGGTAAAGCAGTCATCGACTGCAAAGCCCCAGTTATCCAGCCTTGCTACCTCGCAGGTGAACTCCAGGTCGACCTCTTCGGTTCGGCTAACATCGAAAGCGGCGACGAGTCCTACGGTGGTGGAGTTGGCATCAACTACTTCATCACTCAGTACATCGGTATTGGCGCAAGCTGGAACCTCATCGACCTTGATGGACAGCTCGGAAGTTCTTCGGACACCGAACTTCACGACACATCGGTTGACCTCATTTTCCGTATGCCACTTGGCGAAGAGTCTTGCACTGCCATTCACGGCATGGTTGGCGGCGGCGTGATCTCTAACGGATCTAACCACGGCACTTACAACGTAGGCCTCGGACTTGAGCACCGTTTCGACGCTTTCGGCGTATTCGCTGAAGGACGCCAAACATGGATTGATTCTGCAGACGTCGACTTCACCAGCATTCGTCTTGGTGCACGTTTTGTATTTTAATCACCCCTGATTAGTAATTTAATAATCATGAAAAAACCTGTCACGAAAGTGGCGGGTTTTTTTTGTGTTTGCGGAAAAGTAATGATCCTTGATCATTCAGGCAGTCAGAATCCATTTGAATATGATCAAATTTCTCCACACCCGAATCCGCGTCTCCGATCTTGATAACACCATCGCCTTTTACGAAAAACTGGGGTTCGAGGTGACTCGCCGCACGGATAAATCGCCGGCAGGAAATCAGTTGGCGTTTCTCGAGTTGGCAGGAAACGAACACTTTTTGGAGTTGTGCTACTCTCCGGATTTTGAGGTGAAATTTCCCGAAGATTTGATGCACACGGCAGTTGGTGTGTCGGACATCGTGGAATACTGCGATAAACTGGAAAAAGACGGTCTCGAAATTTGGCCGGAAGATTGGAGGACGGCATTTCCCTCCGGTGAGAAATCAAAAATGGCGTTTGTTACCGACCCCGATGGTTACGAGATCGAAATCCTTGAGCGTGGATTTTCTGACGAAGAAAAAGCAGAAAGCAAAGTGCTGGGTAATTGAATCGTTCTGAATAGTCAAAACGGTTCGGAATTGAACCTCGTTGAACTTCGACGATACTGCTATCATAGCTCTCCTCTCCAATTGAAATCACAAATCCAACATTTTATAGCAATCGCAGTCTCCGGAGCAGGGTTGTGCTCAGCCGTTGCTCAAGGGCCGAAGCCTCCTGAAAAGCTCGATTTGGCTGCTTTTCCGGGGGAAATTGTGGAAAAAGTCGTGGTTCCGGTTCCGGCTGAGGTTTTTGCGGTCCTGGACAAGTTAGATGAACCCAATTGGACACAGGAAATTCAAATTCCAGAAGAGTCCCGCCTCGAAACCAAAGATCGGGTGAAACTTTCACTCGGATTTGGATCACTCGTCGCTGAAGGCTTTATCGCTGTTCAGGCTCAGGATGTTGCCGAAATCAAAACTATTGGTGAGCAGGCATTGAAACTGGGAAATTCGCTTGGTTTAGGAGATGCGGTACAGGCTCACAGTCTGAGTATTGTTGACGGAGCGGAGAGAGAGGATTGGCGGAGGGTACGCGCTGAGCTCGATCGGACTCAGGCCACAGTACGTGAAACCATGACAAAATTGAGAGATGACGATCTCGGAACCCTTGTAAGTCTCGGAGGCTGGATTCGGGGAACGAGCGCTCTTACGTCTCTCATTTCGGATAACTTCAATCAGGACAAATCTGAGCTGCTCAATCAACCATCCCTTGTTGAGCATTTCATCAAAAGCATCGATTCAATGGACCCATTGAATCTGAAGCACGAAGACGTGGTTCAAATTCGCACCGGATTAGTTGCTTTATTGGTGCTGATTCAAAAGGAAGACGAAAACGATGCGGGGATTTCAGCCGAAGATGTTGCTGCGATGGGCGATATCTGCCGTGAAATTCTGGAGCTCTTTTATTTTGAAAATGACGAAAAGGCGAATGAAGACGGAGGGCAGGGCGCGACTGATGACGAGTAAAATTACATTTTTTACGGATCGTTTCCGTTCCAGTCGAAGCCTTCGGACTTGGGGCGCCAGTTTTTTAATTGTCGGAATTTTAAATTCGACTGTTTTTGCGTTTCTCAATGAAGCGCTATCGATCGCCTTTGAAATTGCGGCTCCCTACGTTGAAAAAGACAAGTTCGCAGTGCGGGAAGATAATTGGTCAGGTGAAATCCCTGCAGGCGAATCCAAATTGATTCGTCACCAGTTATTTCGGGGGAACGAATATTGGTTTTGGCTCGGATCCAGTTTTGAGAATGCCAAGGTCACCGTGGAGATTTTTGATTCCGAGGGAAATCCAGTCGGAGTTGAGACATTTGCAGAAAAAAACAAAGCAGGCGTTCGGTTGTTGCCGCCTAAAACAGCTGTTTATTTCATTCGTATCACAGTTGCTGACGCGAATAGCGCAAAAGGAGAGACTTTAGATTGGGGACTTGTTTACGGCTATCGGTAGGGCATCTTGGTCGCCACTCGAAATATGGCTACCCACACTTTAGAATACGAAAGCCCGCATTTTTTGCAGTCCCTCTTTGCTCACGATTTGAGCCTTCTTGATCTGTTGGGGGAAACCTTTCATGTCTCGCTAACGACGCGGGATGGATGGCTTCGCATGGAAGGTGATGACGATAAAATCGGGGACGTGACTCGAATTTTCTCCGAACTCGAAACAGCTCGCCGAAAAGGCAGCGATATCACTGCCCACACATTTCGATACGCCCTGGAAAATGCGACAGCGGCTGGATCAACCGATGGAGAAACCGCTGAATCGATTGCGGAATTTGCCGAATTCAAACTTCTGGGTTCCTCAACGAAGCCTGCGGTGACACCGCGGACGAAGAATCAGCTGGCGTATCTTCGCGCATTACGGGACCATGACGTGTCTTTTGGAATTGGACCTGCCGGCACCGGGAAAACCTATCTTGCGATGGCCTACGCGCTCGATCTGTTGAAGAAACGCAAGATTGACCGGATCATGCTGACCCGTCCTGCGGTTGAGGCGGGTGAGGCACTGGGATTTCTTCCCGGAGCGTTGGAGGAGAAAGTCCTGCCGTATCTCAGGCCCCTCTATGATGCGCTAAATGATATGGTCGAAACCAGCGAGGCCCAGAAGTTCGCCGAAAAAAATCTCATCGAAATCGCCCCGCTTGCGTACATGCGAGGCCGGACGTTGAATCGCGCCTGTGTTATTTTGGATGAAGCTCAAAATGCCACCCGAGAGCAAATGTTGATGTTTTTGACTCGACTGGGTGAGAATTCGAAATGTATCGTGACGGGCGATCCGTCTCAGATCGATTTACGCCCTGTGAAAAAATCCGGTTTGCTTGAAGCGATGCGTCATTTAAGAAGGGTGGATGGCATCAGTTTCACTGAATTTGATACCCGTGACGTTGTTCGCCACCCAGTCGTTCAACGAATCATCGAGGCATACGATCGGGGAAGAACAGATGAGAACGATGATGGAGGGAAATCGTAGACCTCTGCGGTATTTTCTGAAATAAAATGGCGCAATTTAAAGATTTCACACTACGATGGCGCCTCTTCTCCAAGACTCATTTAGAGTCCAGTCTTCAAACTTTAAAAATTGAATAACGTGAGCAGTCATCTATCAAACGACATTGAGATCGAAGGCGATCTGACCTGTGCTTCCGACCTGATCTTCGACGGTGTAATCAAAGGAAACATCATTTCTAAAGGAAGCCTCACCATCGGTCAAAATGCCACGGTGAACGGAGACCTGAAAGCAGAGCGTGCCGTAATCGAAGGTAACGTTAACGGAAACGGAACTTTTAGTCAGTGCCGTCTCGCTCCTACATCTGAAATCTCCGGTTCGGTTACGACCGTGAGCCTCGAGATGGAAGAAGGCGCATCGCTTGCTGGACAGTGCAAGGTTGGTAAAAAGGCCTAATTGTTTAAGACAGCGTAATTCTACAGAGTCCTGCGCTATCTATTTTTTAAAAAAGCCTCGTTTCCTTTTGGGAGCGGGGCTTTTTTGCGTCCTTTACGAATCAACAGGGTCAGTTCGACGAACAGACCCTGTTGGATCGTTTAAGTCAGCGGTGTGATTTTTTTACTGACTGAAGGCAGTCGTGTTGTTAGGGTGCTGGGTGATGAGTTGGGAAACATACGGACGAAATTACACAAGATGGGTTGCAGGTGTTTTTTGTTTATGGGCAATGGGGGGGCAATTGGTCGCAGCCGATGACTATCGGAAGCCCAATTACGATTCGCTGCCTTTTCCAGAAGGTGGAATCCTGATGGATGAGAGCAAGAAAGCAGGATTTCTCAATGCGTTAGCGGCGATCGCTAGAAATTATGATGACGTATCCAATTCGGATCGGGCACGTGCGGTTGCTTTGGCGCGCCGGGTCGATCCATTGCATAAGCCGTCGTTTATTGCTGACTATCAGCTCGATCGTGGTGTGAAGCCCGAGCCGACTGCTGACTACGAGAGGAAGAAAGACGCGGTTTATGCGGTTTATAAAACGTCATTGGATTTTTCGAGAGCACCTGACAAAAAAGCGAAAGAGTATTCCGGATATTTGATCGATTTGTTGATTGGGGTGGAACCTCAGGACACAAACTACCCAGCCTTGATGGGTGAATATGAAAAGGAGTTCCCCTCAGTGAGTTGGGAGTCCATCGTTTCTATCGAAGGTGACTCACTCGCTCCGCCTCCGGTTTCTCTGGGTGGACCCGGCCATCAGTTCGCGTTTCTTTCTACGGATGGGATTTTAAAAATTCAGTCAAACAGCAAGTCCGGGGGAGCAAGTGGATTGCAGTTTCCTGGAAAGAATCCGGTGGAAACAGGGATTTTTAGATCAGCTTTTCGGGAAGGGGTGAAATATCTCGGGCAGAAAAAATCAGGCATCACCCGAGGGTGGACGGTTTCATTCAAAGCTGATGGAGAATTTAAGGACGAGTTTTTGGAAGAGCAGGGACCCGCTGCGGCGTTGGGGAGCGTATTGTCGCTTCAAGCGCTTGTTGAAAACGTTGAATTTGATCCTGCTGTGGCGTTTGCAGGGGATGTGAATGCCGATGGATCAATTCAACCCATTCATGACATTCGTGATCGACTGAATTCGATTGGGAAATCAGAGATCAAAATTATAGGTATCCCAATGGCTGACGCCGGTTCTCTTGGGGATATCCTCATTCTAAACGGGCCGAAGGTTTTTGCAGAACGTCAGATTTTCGGGGTGCGTTCGATGAAAGAAGCTTCCGAATTGTCCCGCCCATTTTCAAGTCGTGCTCAAGATCTCCAGGCGGCGATGGATAAATTTTCTGAGATTCAGGAAGTGCTATTGAAGCCCGGTGGGATGAAACATTTGACGAATAGTCATGTGCTGAAACGTTTGCAGGAGGTGACTCAGCTGGCACCTAATCATCTTTCAGCAAAAATGTTGGCTTTCAAGGGGCTTCAACGAGCACCGGGAAAACTGACGTTGGGAGCTTCTCTCGAGTTAGTAATGGAGCCGCTTAAATCGATGACTAGCGGAGATGATGAGAAAATGAAAATAACAAGTGCTGGCTTGGATCCTGAAGCTGTTCTCCGATTGCAGCGTTATGCAAAGGGAATTGACGGACGTTTGAAGAAACTGAGCAGTGCGGTGGTCAACCTTTCGAATGCAGGTCGAGTTGGTTCAGATAAATTTACAGCTCAGGAAATTGCGACCACTCGGTTGAAGGATGAATTGGCCGCTGTGGGACGGAATATTGATGTGCGAGAGGAGATGATGCGATGAAAAAATGGGTGTTATTTCTTGGGTTTTTGAACTGTGCCATCACCTTTGGTCAGGAAGTTCCGGCTCCTATTGAGTTTGAGGAAGCGTCTCTTGCAAAAATTCCGACTCAACTTCGGGCAGAGATCGCCTCAGCGCTTCAGGCCGTTCTTCAGAAGGAAGATGTTCCTCAGAAAGTGAAGGCGCTGGCTCAGCAACTTTATTTCGGGAAAGATGCGCTGGATGAGACTGAAATAAGTGCAGCAAGGCTGGCTCTTGGTGAAGCTGTGTTCTCATGTGAGATCCAGTCACTTGCCACGAAAATTCCTGATGATGCTCCGGAGGTGGCGGCTCATTTGCTCAGTTTGGCCTTGGCATTAAATCCCGATAATTTGAATTTGGCTTACGAACTCGAGACGATCAAAATTCAAAAAAATGTAAAGTTGAGATGGGCGATTACTGAAAAAAAAGAACCACCGAGCTTGATGGTTACCGCGGCAACTTCGATCCAAGGGCTCGCGAGAACACAATCATTGATCAAAGGATTATTGGTGCAACAACTCGCCGGAAGTCAGTTTGCGGGATCTGCGTCACAGATGAACGCCACGGCAATTTCATCACCCAACAAAGGCGAATGGCTAATAGGTTTCAATCAGCCGGTAGGAGAAATGATGTCAGGCGCCCTTGGTCGGGTTGATAAGTTTTTGGGAAAACGCCATGAACTTCCAAATGGGGCGCGAGTCGAAATCAGTTTTGAAGAGCAGTATGTCCCGAAAGACGGCCCATCAGCTGCGGTTGCTTGCACCTTGCTTTTGGAATCACTGATTACGGGTGCCGAATACGATTCCGCATTCGCCGTTACCGGGGATATGGATGAAGAAGGTGTAGTGGGGCCTGTGGGAGGGATTGATGGAAAAATTCGCGGTGCCGCGAAGCGAAGCTGCAAAGTGATCGCGATTCCTGCAAAAAACAAACAGGTCATCAGCGACCTACTAATCATGGAAGGGCCGCTTTCGATTTCAAAAATTCAGATTTTTACGATTGCGACGTATGATCAGGCGCTGAAGATTGCTCTCTCGCCAGAGTCCCGAGATGAAAAATTGAAACAAGCGCTTTCGGAATTTGGAGAGATTCAGTCAGTTTTAAAAAAGCCAAACGGAGCCAATTTTCTTCGTAATGCTCAGGTTCAGAAAAAGTTGCGTAATATCATTGCTTTGGCTCCAAACCATTTGTCGGCCCGTTTACTTTTGCTGAAAGGGCTGGGGAAAGAACCAACTCAACTTTCGCTCGCGGGGTCGCTTTTGACAATCGATCGGGCGGCTGCACCTTTAATTAGAGCTTTGGAGCAAGGAAAATTCGAGAATAACGATGATCTGTCAGGTGATGAGTATGCGGATGCGATTTCCAAAATTAAACGAGTTCGCGCACAACTCGATTCCCGCACTCACCTTTGTGCAGATGCAATCGTGGATTACTCCGTGTTCATCAGGGAATGGGTGAATGACCGGCCAAGTTCGCGGAATAAGCAAATTGAACTCGTTGGAAATATCAAAAAATCCGGAGATAGAGTCGGAGGGGAATACGATAAATTGCACAAACGCCCAGACGTTAGGGAAGAACTGGAGATTGAAGATCCGGAATAGCTCAGTTGCCCTGCATTTGAATAAGCCGGGGGGAATCAAGGCTTTTCGGCAACACGTGAGTCGCTAAGACAACTCCTGCTCCCCGGTTTTTTTCCCTCAGAATGGCTTCGCAAACGCGATCGGTAGATTCATCATCGAGGGCTGCAAACGGTTCATCCATTAAGAGGAATGGGCGGCCTGAGACAAGCGCACGGCACAGAGCCAATCGATACTGTTGACCCACGCTCAGGTTTCGGCCTCGGTCGGCGAGGATTTCGTCCAGTCCACCGACATTCCGTCCTTTGATTACGGTCGCTAGATCAACTTCCTCAAGTGCCTGCCACACTTTTTCGTCCGTCGCGTCGGGATTCCCGAGTGTGATGTTGTCGCGAATGGTGCCAACAAAAAGGTAGGGTTGTTGCTCAACAAAAGCGGAGATAAGAGGGGAGGCTTGTTTGAAGCACAAATCGGAACCGTCTTTCAGACCGAGGTTAAAGTCTCCCGAAGAGGCCGAACGCAACCCTGCTACAGATTCAAGTAAGGTTGATTTTCCACAGCCAGAAGGCCCCATGAGGGCGACGATTTCGCCGGACTGAATTTCGAAATCAAAGTTGTCGATGATGGGTTTCTCGTTGTCGAAGCCCAGCGTCAATCCAGATACGGTTAAAGATTGAACCTTCGGTATTTGGGATTCGAATATTTCTCCAAATACTGTGTTCGAATCAGCAACGTGGTTTTTTTCGTCGTATAATACGGACGCGAGCCGCCCGCCTTCGATGAAAAAGCGATTCCAATCATAAGCTGAAGCAACAAGCTCTTTGGCCGACCCGAGAAAAACGTTGATAAAAAACGGATACACGAGGGCGTCAGTGACCGTGAGCTGTCCTCCTTTTATTTGAAACGCTACGAGGGATAAGATGGCGGTGATAACCAACTGGCCACTTGTTTCATTGAGTCCCATAAGCGCCGCCATTGACTTGATGATGCGCATTCCGGTTTTGAAAAGTAGGTCCAGCTGAACATTGATTCGCTGAAACGTGAACTTCTCGCCGCCGTAACTTCGAATGGTTCGCACGCCTTCAAAGGTTTCAATCACCGATTGAAACACGTCGCCTTCGATTTCGCGGGCTTCAGAAAGTGTCGCAGCCATCCGTCGTTGAACGAATAGATTGATCAGCGCGAGTGCCACCGCCGCAAAAATAGGAATGAGAGCAACGGTTCCGCTGTAGAAAAAGAACAACGCAGCGGAGCCAATTAGCATCGTGAAATTCTGAATCTGATCCGGGATCGACATCGTCAGAAATTCCTCTGCGTTGTGAAGATCGCCGGACATTCGCATCATCCAATCTCCCCGGCCGGACGAATCGAGTTTCTCAATTCGCGTTCGGTTCAAGGCGTGAACCGCGCCCCGTCGCAAATCGTTGCTTACGGTTAAGCGAAGCCATTCCCGGAGAACACCGGTCAGAAAAATAGCAACCCAAAGGCAGGCGGCAATGGCGACTCCAAACAGAACCAGAGACTTTATGAATTCTTCGGCGTTGGCTTCGGAAACAGTTTCGGCCCCCTCGGTGAAAAATTGCAACAACCGTGGAGGAAGCAAAAAGATTGAGGACAGTAGCACGCTCGCTGGAATCCAGAGTTTGTATTTCCAACCCAACCGTTTGGTGACCTCTCGAATTAAGCGAAAGCCGTAGCGTCGCCCGAGAGAAAGGTCGGGTGGAATTTGAGAGTTGGGAGCTGAATCCATAATCAGAGGAGGGCGAATGCCTGCCATTCTAGAGAGACGAACTTCAAACGAATTTATGAAAATGAGTGAGTTGCAAGAGAATGAAATCGTTTTTCGAAAAATTTTCTAAAAATCTGAATAAGCAAAACAACCGGTTCGTCTCTCTCATACACCACAACTGGTCGCCCCATTATGACAGAAACACTTTCACCACCGGAAATCGCAACCCCGCTCGCAATTCCCGCGACGCCTACAGAAGTCGAACAGCTTTTTCTTTCGCTGCTTGTGATTCAGCCCAGCCCGTTCTGCAATATCAATTGCGACTACTGCTACCTCCCTGACCGGACGAATACCCACCGGATGGATTTCGACGTGTTGCAAAAAACCTTGGAACGCGTTTTTGAAAGCGGGCTCGTGGGTGCTCCCTTTACATTGCTCTGGCACGCCGGTGAACCTCTTGCTGTACCTTTGAAATGGTACCAAACCGCTTTTGAGCTTATCGGAAAATTTCCCGGCACGAAAGAGTTCGTCGAACACAATTTCCAGACCAATGGAACGCTGGTGAATGACGCCTGGTGCGATTTCATCAACGAAAACAAAATTGTCGTTGGTGTCAGTATCGACGGTCCCGAGTTCATTCACGATCATCATCGCAAGACCCGTAAAGGCGAGGGCTCTCATGCAAAGGCGATGCGGGGCTACAAAAAGCTCAAGGATGCCGGATGTAACCCAGGTGTGGTCAGCGTGATTTCTGACATCGCAGTTGATCACCCGGATGAGATTTACGACTTTTTCATCGAAAACGACATCGACGCCGTTGGCTTCAACATCGAAGAAATCGAAGGAGCGAATGAAACCAGTTCGCTGGGCCGCCCCGTCGATGGTGATGAACGCATGCGCGCATTTCTTACCCAATTTTACCTTCGGAATAAAGCGGATGGATTTCCGATTCGCGTTCGGGAATTCGAAACGGCGAGGACCAACATCCTGAACCCGTTCGATTTCCAAACTCCCTGGGGAAGTTATTACAACTCAGAGGTCGATCCGCTCGGTATGGTAAACGTCGATTGTTACGGAAATTTTTCGACCTTCTCACCTGAGTTGCTTGGTCAGCCCACCGAAAAATACGGAACGTTCAACTTTGGAAATGTGATCAAACAAGGGCTTTTCGAGGCCACTGTGAACCCCGCGTTTCAGAAGGTCCTCGAAGACATCGAGGCCGGAAATAAGAAGTGCGCCGAGACCTGCCCCTTTTGGAAAGGCTGCGGTGGAGCGTCACCTTCGAACAAATATTACGAAAACGGAACGTTCGATTCCACCGAAACATCGAACTGCCGATCCACCGTGCAAATCCCGATGCAGATCGTCCTGGATGATCTCGGCAAAACCATGGCGGACATCGCGTAAAACATTTTTTAACCAACCCAATTTCTGGCGAATCGGACCTGCTCCCACCGTGCTGCCGAATAACCCAAACCAAACTAATACAATGGCAATCCTAAGAAGTACAGATGGTAAGTTCTACGAAGTTGCAGACGAGCAGTTGCAAGACAAGCTCATCGCAGGCGAAGAACTGAAATCAAAACTCAGCGGCGCGGCTACCGGCCAGGCCCCTGAAGTGAAAAAAGACGAAGAAGTGACAGCGCACGGCTATTGCTGGCGTCGGAACTGCTTCCACAACTGCTGGAGTCGCAATTGCTTCCGCAATTGCCACCGGCACTAAGTCGTAATTTCCCAACCGCTCGCCTCTCCGCCCAAAGAGCGCAGGGGCGGCGGTTTTGGGGATTTCGAACCAACCTCATTGAGTCGATGATCCAACCCTGTTGGATCGAAAGCTTGAAATGAACAAACCCTATCCGATCGTCACATAAACCCTGTTCGATCGGATTTTTTCTTCTACGACAATGAGCGCTCCCAACCTCGAATCACCTTCTCCAAATCATCATCAAAATCCTTACGGCGTAGGATTGGCCTATCGCTATTCGTGCCACAATGATTATTTGAAGTATGAAGGTGAGATCGATTTGATGGAGGTTTCAACTGAGGATTACATCGTCCGGGAACGTAGAATGCATCGCGATCCGGATGAATTGCTTATAAAGGATGCGCTGAACCGCTGGCCCACCGTTGTCCACGGGATTTCACTATCGATCGGCACCGTTGCCGAATTGAATCCGCATTACATTTCGGGCACTCGGGATTTTATTAAACGCCACGATCTGAATATTTTTAGCGAGCACCTCGCTTTTCACAGTGTCGACGGGAAAGACCTGACGATGTTTCTCTGCATGCCTTTCGAAGAGATCGCAGTCCAGTGGATAAAGCAAAATTATTACGCGGTCCGTCGTGAGCTGGGGCGGCCTTTTGCTTTGGAGAACGTGACTTATTTTTTTCCGGCACCACATTCTTCGTTGAGTGAAGCCGATTTTTTACGTCGGATCACAGAGGAAACGGACTGCACGCTGCTTCTGGATATTACCAATGTTTTCAACAACGCGATGAATCATGGCTATGATCCATATGAATTTTTGGATCGATTGCCACTCGAACGAGTTTCGCAGATGCACCTCGCAGGTGGTTTTAAAGGTGAGGATGGAAAGTGGGAAGATAGTCACAGTCATCCAGTGATGGGCGAGGTGTGGCCGCTTTATGAAGAGGTGTTGAAGCGTTCACCTGCTGAAGTCGTTGTGATAGAGCGGGATAGCCGTTTTAATTCTTTTTCAGAAGTTCATACTGATTTGAAAAAAGCTCGCGATCTTTTTTATCGTCATCGACCTGAAAAGCGCCCAGCCGAAGATTTGATGCCGGCTTTTGAGTCCCCGACTGTGGCGGAAAATAGTGATCCTGAGCCGCTCGCATCTAAATTTGCGGGATTACGGGGCTATCAGCGATCGCTGATGGGCCGAATCACGGACACTGAATTTCGAACTCAGTTTCGAGCAGATCCTCCCATAGCTTTAGAACAGTTTGAACTTACGGATGCCAAATGGGTTGATAGCATCTCAGACATCGATCCTGATGATATCCATAAGCTTCAGTCAGCGTGGGAATACATTCACGAGGAAGACAAAGAAGTCGCTCAGGATTACGAACAAAACGAATGGGCAGTCTGGGCGGAAGAAATTGAAGCTTCAGGCGAAGCAATCTGAAAAATCGAAGCGAAAATTTGCTTGCTTATCGATTCGATCTGCGCACATTGCGACTCGATTTTCCCGCAAGGGAACAACGAATGTGCACGCACCCATAGCTCAACTGGATAGAGCACCTGATTACGGATCAGGAGGTTTGGGGTTCGAATCCCTATGGGTGTACCACTTTTTTCACCGTCGTGGAAGTGGAGTCACCGTCCGAACTTTCGGAGCCAGTCTGAACTGGAGTTCTTGTAGGCTGTGGGTGGTAATTCGGAACAGGGACGGTTTTAGCGTTTGATTTCTTGAGCGGAGATTTTTTAGCGATTGAGCCTCCCGCATCTCCAATAGTTTTCCCAAGTTTGTTAAAAATTCCGTCAGGAGCATTCACGTTCGAATATTCCTGAGTTCCAGGACGATGCCATACGCTGCGAAGGGTTTCGCCAGTGATTGCTGAAAGATATTGGACCCCAACAGTATTTTGCTGTTGGTCAATCAGGTTGATGACCCACACGGGCTCTTTTCGGAGGTCGCGGCAACGAAGTTGGTAATGCACGCTGTCGAATCCAACTCCAGCTCGTCGGGCGTTCTCGTTTGCAATTGCAAATGCTTGTGGGGAATCGATTCGCAGATTTCCCAGAGGGATGACGATTGAAGGCAGATCTTCGTCAGGACGACGGCTAAAATGACGCTCGCCAACGATTTTACCGGCTTGCATGGCATACTCATTAAGCAAATTCGGCACGCGTGTATCAACCGCTAGAAGCCTCCACTGTTGAGGTTGGTCCTGGCCGTAAAAGCCGGCAACACCCACGATAGTTGAAACGACTTGCCTTCCGCGAAGGACTTTAAGTGCCTGAAGTACTTTAAGTGCCTAATTTGCAGTCGCTTGCGCCGGGGGTTCAGGGAGTGCGGTGGCACCACGTGGAATTCCAAAAGAAACAATGGCGCAGAGTAAAAATAAGATTGGTGAAGAATGAATTTTCATGGCGCTGAATCATTTGTTCTGACTCTTTAACACTCATGAAATATCGGTTTTTTTAAAATACCATCAAATTTATTTTACGGATTTATGAAATTTTTAAAAAACCTTATCAAATTGGCTTTAAGTTTTCACGTAAAAGCTTCGCTCTATGAGCGTCAGGAAGTTACAAAAACAGGTGGAAGTCGCCTGCTATGGTAAATTGAGTCAATCAATCCCGGTAATCGACGCCGCGCCAGAACCGGCTAGCTTGGATGTCATTGTCAGGATTACCCTTGGGAAGGTCTGATTTGCGAAGTTTTTCAACATGCCCGTCGAGAAATGCAGCGACCGCAAACTTGTCACGCCACCGCTTTTCGATTGTGTCTTCGATTAAGGAAAGGTCGTCAGCCATGATTACATTTTTCTCAATACAGTCGATGTATAGCAATGCATTTGGGGAATGAATCAGCTGTGCGAGAGATTTCTCAGTGAGCCACGGATCCCCTCCGCTCTTGAGGTCGTCATAGATCCGATCGTATTGAAGGTTGGCGTTCATTGCATACGAGTGGCGATAATAGTTGTCAGAATCTTCGATCCTGTTTCCATCTTCATCAAAGGAGCGTCCTCTCATAGATGATGAGCGTTTGCTTTCAAAGAACGAGGTTTTGATGTGTCCCCCTTTTAGCTGTCCGCTGTACTTAAACGACTTCTCAGCCATTTCCTGCTGAGGTCCTCCACCGTCTTTCTCCACATAGACTGCTGCGAAAACAACGCCATCGAGCCAAAGTCCAGTATCCGTTTCCTGAAAATTCCAGTATTTAGGCAAGAATTCCTCATCTCTGGGATCGCCTCCGGGATAAATCGGCGATGGGAGCTTGTCGTTATTTTCAGCAGACCAAGTGATTGTTGCCGTCGCGATTTGCTTAAGATTGGAAACGGACTCGGCAGATTGGGCGGAGACTTTAACAAGGCGGTAGGCCGGAAACGATAGCGATACCAGCAATGCGAGTATGACAACGACTACCAGTATTTCAACCATGGTGAATGCTGCACTTTTTTTCTTCCCTGAACGTGTTTTCATACTTGTTAAATTCCGTTAAAATTTCACTAATCTGCCCGAAACAATGTTTTACAAAGTAAAGACTACTCAATTGGAACCAAAATCGTCAAGATTTTTTTCTGGGTCCTAAATTCGATTGCCAAATCTGCAGTATCACTGCAAAATCGGGGAGTTTTATGATCAGTTCTAAATTTCTCCGTTTTATTGTTGGATTCGCTTCTCTGATTGCGTCTTTTTCCGTCGCAGCAGATAAGCCGAACGTCGTTTTTGTCATCACAGACGATCAGGGTTATGGCGACCTTTCGATTCACGGGAACCCTTCCTTAAAGACTCCGAATCTGGATGCGCTTGCGAAGGATTCCGTTCGTCTTCAGGACTATCACGTGGCTCCGACATGCTCTCCGTCACGCAGTGCTATTTTGACCGGTCATTGGACGGATCGAACGGGAGTATGGCACACGATTAACGGGCGGTCGATGCTTCGCCAAAATGAAGTCACTCTCGGACAAATTTTCAAAGATGGTGGATATGCGACTGGGATGTTCGGAAAATGGCACCTGGGAGACAATTACCCGTTTCGTCCCGAAGATCGGGGATTTACCGAAGTGCTTCGCCATGGCGGTGGGGGGGTCGGCCAAACTCCGGATTTCTGGGACAATGCTTATTTTCACGACACGTATTTCCATAACAAGAAACCCGAAAAGACCGAAGGTTTCTGCACGGATGTTTATTTTGAATACGCAAAAAAATTCATCGAGACGCAAGTCGCTGCTGATAAACCGTTCCTTGCCTACATTTCGACGAATGCGCCGCACAGCCCGAATCATGCGCCGCCGGAATTCGCCGCGCCGTATCTGGATGATTTCTCAGTTGCTGTAGCCAACTTTTTTGGAATGGTCGCGAACATCGATCACAATGTCGGCGAAATGCGCCAATGGCTTTCCGAAAAAGGCCTCGCGGAAAACACGATTTTCATCTTCACCACGGACAATGGAACGGCTGGTGGTCGGACGGTTTTTGATGGTGGAATGCGAGGGGCAAAAGGAAGTGAATACGACGGAGGTCATCGCGTTCCGTTTTTTATTCATTGGCCAAATGGCAACATGAAAGGTGGCCGACTCGTTGAGGAGATTACCGGTCACGTCGATGTGGTTCCAACACTGATTGATTTGTGCGATGTGCCGGCACCAAAAGGGGTAGTATTTGACGGCACTTCCATCCGGCCGCTTTTGGATGATAAAGTTGATGCTGATTGGCCGGATCGAATTTTGGTGACCGATTCTCAGCGCGTAAAAGATCCAATTAAATGGCGCAAATCATCCGTGATGACAAGCCAGTGGCGTTTGGTCAGCGATAGCGTGAAAGGAAAGCCCAGACACGAGCTTTATGATATTAAAGCCGACCCGAAGCAGGCGAAAAACGTCATTGCTGAAAATCCGGAAGCGGCAAAACGACTCAAAAAATTCTACAATGATTGGTGGTCTGAAATTGAGCCAACCTTCGGATCGCCCGCGCGGATTATTCTTGGGAATCTGGCGGAAAATCCAACTCGATTAACAAGTCATGACTGGATTACGGAGGGCTCAACGCCGTGGAATCAGGCGCATATTCGTGGTGCTGACAACAAGCCTCAAAATCGTGGCTTCTGGTATTTGGAAGTCGAGACTAGCGGTGATTACGAAATTGAGCTTCGTCGCTGGCCCAATGAAGGATCCGTTGCCAAAGTCGGGATTTCTGAAGAAATCCCCCCCGGCGCGAAAGTTCCCGGCGGCCCTTCCTTCCGTGGACGTCCCGGAAAGTCTGTTCCAGCCAAAACCGCAAAACTCAAAATGGCGGGTCAAACGCTTGAGGCTGCGGTGCCTGAAGGGGCTGCTTCGGTGAAGTTTTCGTTGAAACTTGAGAAGGGGCCTGCGGAACTTGAAGCGACCTTTCATGGCGAAAACGGTGAGATCACGGGCGCATACTACGCGTATGTGAAAAAGCTGTGACGGGTAAGTTAGATGTTCGATTTTCCCAGTGATTACCTGCTTTTTAAAAAGGGTTCAGACCTTGGAGAATATTTTACCATTGATGAGCTCTCGAAATTCGATGACGCAACTTCGGTTCGATACTTCGATTCCTTTAATGGCAATATTAAATCAGTGAATTGATCCCTCGTCACCTAAAGCGCAAGCCGTTCACCATCGGGCGGAATGATGACTTCAAAATCGTCGTCTGCGAGTTCTTCTGCGAACCACTGCCGTGCTGGGGTATCGCCGTGAACCAACAAAACCTTCGAGGGATTCACGCGTCGAATGTAATCAAGGATTTGATTTCGCGGTGAATGGCCGGAGAAATCAAAGCGCTCGACTTTGCATTTCAACTGAATTTTCTTGCCTTCCAAAACAATGATGTCGCCATCTTCCGAAGCCTGAATTTTCCCAGCTGGAGAATCCGGATCGCAATAGCCGACAAACAACACCGCATTTTTGGAGCTTGGGAGAATGTATTTCGCAAAAACGTGAGACACGGTGTGCTCCGACATCATTCCCGACGAATAGAGATAAATGTGCCCTGGTCGAGCTCCTGGAATTTGTTTTCCACGTTCCAGCGGACGCAGCGTTGGCAAATCTTCCAGCAGCTCCATGTCTGAATGTCGACGCGGCCATTCATCTCCGATCTTATCAGTCAGCATCGTCATCTTTGTTGAGAGGCCTCCGATGTGAATTGGCGTGTCGCGCGGAATTACTCCTTCTCCCATCAGCTCGTGCAACATCAATAGGGTTTCCTGCGTTTTTCCAAGAGCGAAGACGGGGATCAAAGCCGAGCCACCACGGTCGAATGCTCCAGCGATAGTTTCTCCCAGCCGTAACTTTTCCTTCTCACGGGTGTAGTCAGGATCGCGTTCCTGGGCGCCGCGCGTGGTCTCGACGATTAGGGTATCGATGCCTTCTTCAGGAAGTTTGGCTCCCACAGACAGCGTTTGATCTTCAAAATGAATGTCGCCGGTGTAAAAAATGTTGTGGTCGCGATACGAAATTGAAATTCCAACCGCGCCGAGGACGTGGCCAGCAGGGTGAAATTCACACGTCACTGGCGATTCGGCATGTGATGGATCGATCCGAAAACGTTGCCCAATTGTCCGTCGATTCCACGAACGAGAGAATTCATCAATCTCCCGATGGCTGAAGAGAGGGTATTCCTCAACGCCTAGTTCGAGGCGTTGCGATTTCATGACGTTTACCGAATTGTGAAGCAGGGCTTTTCCGACGAGGAACGTCGGTTTTGACATCACCACCATCGCTTCCTTATGAGCTCGAAACAGAAAGGGCAATCCGCCAATGTGATCAAGATGGGCATGCGAAATCAGAATCGAATCGATCGAATCCGGTTCCAATCCACGAATGTCAGGAAGGGTTGTGTAGCCCGCTTTTTTCGGATGGATTCCACAATCCAAAATGATGCGCGTGCCACCCAAATCGAGCAAGTAGGCGTGGGAGCCGATATCGTCGGCATGGGTGAGGCTTGTGAAATACATTCGGATTTGTCGACTCAGAAAATTCGGATTTTACGATCCAGTAGGGTTGGTTCATCGAACAGACCCTATTGCTTCGTGGGGCCGTTTCGAATAGACAGGGTTGACTCGTACAATGGTGCCAAGGTTGCCACAACTGATTCTTTTATCCGCATTAATTGTGCCCCGCAGCTCCTTTTTGCTTGGCTCTGGCTTCAGCGAAAAAATGCTTCAACAACATGGCGCTTTCATCGCCGAGAACGCCTTCGGTAATCTCAGCGTGATGATTCAACGTTGGTTGTTGCAGCAAATTCAGCAGCCCACCACACGCCCCGCCTTTGGCGTCGCCGCATCCAAAAATGACCCGTCGAATTCGGCAATGAACAATTGCGCCGGCACACATCGGGCAGGGCTCTTTGGTAACGTAAAGGTCGCAATCGGTCAGCCGCCAATCACCCATCGCAGATTGAGCCTGGGTCAGCGCAAGCATTTCCGCATGAGCCGTCGCGTCTTTGAGGGTTTCCACCTGATTGCTGGCTCGGGCGATAATCGAACCATTGTGGACGATGACCGCGCCAATGGGAACTTCTTCGGCAAGATACGCATGTTGAGCTTGGCGCAGAGCCTGGGACATCATGAATTGATCGCTGTGAAGATCAATGATGGGGCTGTCGATATCGTCGTCTTGTGGAATTTCGGTCATATTCGGTTGGCGAAAGTCAGAATCGAAAGATAGTGGTGGGAAATATGAATGACTGCAACCGACGAATTATTGCCCCGTCAATGCTGGCGGCGGATTGGTCCCGAATTGGTGAAGAAGTGCAGCGTGCCAAAGATGATGGCGCGGACTGGATTCATCTGGATGTGATGGATGGCCACTTTGTGGAAAACATTTCGTTCGGCCCGCAGTACGTCGAAGCGGTTCGCGGCTGCACGGACATGCATCTCGATGTGCATTTGATGATCACGCATCCCGACAAGTATCTCGTAGAATTTGTGAAAGCTGGTGCTGACCGAATTACAGTTCACGTGGAGGCTGAACATGATATTGCAGACACGCTTAAAAAAATCAGGGAAGCAGGCTGCGGGTGTGGTTTGGCCTTGAATCCAGCGACTGATTTCGCTGACGTGGAGCCTTATTTGGATCAAATTGATCTGTTGTTAGTGATGACGGTGGTTCCCGGTTTTGGAGGGCAATTCTTTATGGAAAAAGAAACCATGCCGAAAGTCGCGGCGGGCAAAGCGTGGAGGGAAGAGCACGGATTAAATTACCATATCGAAGTCGATGGCGGGATCGATTTGAATACGGTTGAAATTGCGGCGGCCCATGGTGCGAATGTGATGGTTGCGGGAACGTCGCTCTTCCGCGCCGAAGGCATGGCGGGATCAATCCAGAAGATGCGCGGCTGAAATTTGAAGTGATGCCAAGCAAACGAGACAGAGGCCGTGAGCCAGTTTATTCAGTGACAGAGGTCACCCGCGCGATTAAAAAGACGCTCGAGGGTGGTTTCACTGGCGTGTGGATTGAAGGCGAGGTCAGCAATCATCGGTGCCCTGCATCGGGACACCATTATTTCACCCTGAAAGATTCGGGGGCCCAAATCGCGTGCGTGTTGTTTCGCGGGCAGGCTCAGTTCAATCAAGTTGCGCTTTCGGATGGACTTCAGGTTCAGATTTCAGGCGACGTTTCGGTTTATGAAAATCGAGGACAATATCAGCTCATCGCAAAGTGGGTTCAGCCAAAAGGACTGGGTGCGTTGCAGGCAAAATTCGAAGCGCTCAAAGCAAAGCTGAATGCCGAGCGGCTCTTTGATTCGGAAACCAAAATTGCGATTCCCCGGTTTCCGAAAACTATCGCGGTGGTGACGTCACCGACAGGTGCTGCGATTCAGGATATTTTAAACGTGATCAATCGTCGCGCGCCGTGGGTTCGTGTTTTGGTGATGCCGGTCGCGGTTCAAGGGCAGGGATCTGAACGCGAGATTGAAACGGCGATTCGATGGTTGTCAAAGCGACCAAAATCGCTTCCTGAAATCGATACCCTGATCGTCGCGCGGGGCGGTGGGAGCCTGGAGGATTTGTGGTCTTTTAATGATGAAGGTGTGGCTCGTGCAATTTACGAATGCCCAATCCCGGTGATTTCCGGCGTCGGCCACGAAATTGATTTTACGATTGCTGATTTTGTTGCAGATCGGCGCGAGCCGACTCCAAGTGCGGCGGCTGAATTTGCGGTTCCTGACGGTGAAGCGCTCAAAAACACGCTGCGAGTTTTTGAGCAATCTCTTGAATCTGGAGTCGCCAACGCAATGCATCAGCTTGAGCAAACGCTCGACATGACGCAGCAGGTTTTGGACGGCAGTGAGTTGGACAATTTTCTGGAAAATCGTAAACTCGCCATTGCGCATCTCATTGAACAGTTCGACGCAGCGGCATCTGAGAGATTATTCGAATATCGCGAAGAAGTCAGTCAGTGGACTGGAAGCGTAGACGCTTTAAATCCGGAGAAAGAAATTTCGTATTTTGAAAAGGATCTCGAGAGGCTGGAGTCGGAATTGGATTCTGTAACTTTGATGGCCCTCGATCATCAGGCGGATTATCTCGAAAACCAATGGGCACTCTTGGAATCAATCAGCCCGCAGGCGGTAATGAAACGGGGATTCTCCATGACTCTAAATCAGGATGGCAGCGAAATTGCCTCACCTAAAGCTCTGCAAAAAGGTGATCGATTGCGGACCGTTTTCTTTGAAGAAGAGGTTGAGAGCGTGGTCGATAAATAAAAAAAGCCCGAAGCGAAACGCTCCGGGCTTTTCGAGAATCGGAATGCGATTCAGAGTTTTTTCTTAGTCAGGGAGCAAAACATTGTCCTGAGGAACGGAAAGCATTCCGCCTCCTTCAGCGTCTTCGCCTGCAGCGCGTTCTTCGAAGATGTTCTTCATTTTGCCGTCTCTAGATTCCACGGTTGCGCCTGGGTCACCACTCGAAAGCGGAAGCTCAATCACATGACCACCAACAAAACCGACAACGGCTTTTTTAGACCGCAACCAAGGGTGATACTCACCGTATTCTCCCGGTCCATCCATTTCACCATCTGCGATCAGTGGCGAACTACTGTGGGAAACAGTGTGCTGTCCGACGACGAATGCGAATGCGCACTCTTCCGGCTCTATTTCACCGCCTTCGGTAGGAGAGCGCTGTTTTTCAGGGTCGAGAGTTTTGATCCAGAAAATCGACTTGTTGTCGATGTAACTCGGATAAAGCTCGTTGAAGATTTCAACCGATGTGGTGGCAGAAGCCTCTTCACCGCCTTCACTTTCTTCCTCGTCTTCAAGACCGATTGGGAAAGATCCCTCGTTGTCAGCAGCATAGATGTTACACCCCAAGAGAATTTGGCGCTGATTGTTGATGTCCTTCGTCCGATATGCCCGCTCGCGCACGCCCTGAACACCAGGAACAACGAAGCTGGAGAGAATTGCGATAATCGTGATCACCACGAGCAATTCGATCAGGGTGAAGCCCTGATTAGATTTTCTTAAGTTTTGTATTTTCATTCTTAATCAGTATTATTATTATTATTTATGCCGCCTTTCGACGAATGACTGCGTGTTAGACGGGCAATATGTCCATCCGGCGTATTTACATTGCCATTTTTGAGAAAAAAGATCAAGACAATCTCAAAAATATTATTTCAGGCTGAAAATCACCCCAGATTCAACCGGAACATGACCGTCGCCAACGATGGCAGCTGCATGTTGATCGAATTTTCCCGACCATTCCATTCGATCGGCTCGGAATTTGCGCCACCGGAACTGCCAATATTCGATCCGCCGTAGATCTCGGCATCACTGTTGAAAATTTCTTCGTAGTGGCCCGCGGCTGGAACACCGATTCGGTGATCTGTGCGCGGCACGGGAGTCGCATTGATGATAACAACGACCATTCCACCGTTCCGATCGCGGCGAATGAACGAGAACAGGCTGTTTTCGCTATCCATGTGATCGATCCACTCAAAACCACCGGGTTCGTGATCCAGATCGTGAAGGGCAGGCTCGTTGCGGTAGAGCGCATTTAAATCGCGGATCATACTCTGCATTCCCTTATGCCCCGGATCTTCCAGCAAATGCCAGTCCAGGCTGATGTCGTGTTTCCACTCTTTTTCCTGAGCGAATTCACAGCCTTGGAACAGCAGCTTCTTGCCCGGGTGCGCTGTCATCCAGGCGAGGAAAAAGCGCAGGTTCGCGAGCTTCTGCCATTTGTCGCCCGGCATTTTATCGATCAACGAGCCCTTTCCGTGAACAACTTCATCATGGCTCAGGACCAACATGTAGTTTTCCTGATAGGCGTAGATCATCGCGAAAGTCGCTTGGTGATGGTGAAATTTTCGGTGAATCGGCTCGTGTTTCATGAACTCGAGAAAATCGTTCATCCACCCCATGTTCCATTTGAAGCCAAATCCGAGACCGCCCTGGTTTGTGGGACCGGAAACTTTAGGGAAAGCAGTCGATTCTTCCGCGATCATCATCACGCCGGGATGCTCTTCGTAGCAAACCGCATTCATTTCCTTGATGAATTCGATCGCAGCAAGGTTCTCGCGACCGCCTTCGTGGTTTGGAATCCACTGACCTGGCTCACGCGAATAATCGAGATATAAAATCGACGCGACCGCATCAACGCGCAGTCCGTCGATGTGGAATTCTTCCATCCAGTAAAGCGCATTTGCGATGAGGAAATTTCGGACTTCGGTCCTGCCGTAGTTGAAAATCAGTGTGCCCCAATCCATGTGCTCACCCTGTCGTGGGTCCGCGTGTTCGTATAGCGCTGTGCCATCAAATCGCGCCAGGCCGTGCGGATCTTTTGGAAAGTGGGCTGGAACCCAATCCAAAATCACGCCGATGCCTCGCTGGTGAAAGCGATCGACCAATGCGCGAAATTCATCAGGCGTTCCGAACCGACTCGTCGGTGCAAAATAGCCACATACCTGATAGCCCCACGAGCCATCGAATGGAAACTCAGAGACCGGCATCAGCTCGACATGAGTGAAGCCCATGTCGACCACGTAATCGACCAGTTCATCGGCCATTTCGACATAGCTCAACATCCGATTCCCATCCTCGACGCGACGTCTCCACGAACCAAGGTGAACTTCGTAAATCGATACCGCGCCGTGATACGGGTCAGCTTCTTTCCGTTCAGCCATCCAGTCCGTGTCGCCCCATTTGTAGGTGTCGCGGCAGCAGGTGATACTTGCAGTCGAAATTCCATGCTGAGAGAAAAATGCCAGCGGATCACTCTTAGTGAAAAGTGCTCCGTCAGCGCCAATCAGCTCAAACTTGTAGTGCGCTCCGGCTTCGATCCCCGGGAGGAAAATTTCCCAAATCCCGGTGTCGAAATTTTTTCGCATGGGATGAATCCGGCCGTCCCATTTATTGAAATCACCAACCACGCTGACACGGCTTGCTCCGGGTGCCCACACTGCGAAGCTGAACCCAGCCGTCCCGTTCATCTCACGGGGGTTTGCTCCCAATTTTTCCCACATGCGGCGGTCTCTACCTTCGCCGAGAAAATGCAAATCCTGCTCACCAAAGGTCGAGCCAAAGTCATAAACATATCGCTCAGGGTCATGCTCTTTAAAATCGAAATCGGTCCACTTGACCTGATATCCTGTTCGCTCTTTCAGATCAGGTTTTACTCCTTCGAAGAAGCCTTCACCCCTAGTTTTTGTGAGCTCCAACTCTCCTGCGTCATCGTCCAAAATGATCACTACGTTTTTTGCTAACGGATTGAATACTCGAAAAATCGCCTCTTTGTTTTCTGAAAAGTGAAGCCCCAAAAACCCGAATGGATCGGGATGATTGGCGGCGAGAATTTGATCCACACCGGTGGAATCGGTCTCTGAAGGAGGCGATGGTTGCATTAAGATAGGTAAAGGATTGTTAGTGAATCAGACAACAATGACAAGACACTGTTTCTCGCTCTGGTTGGGGGTTACCCGGTTAATTTGTCGAAAGCTCTTCGAGTGCCATTGCAGAACACCCGATCACCCCTGCCGTGTTGCCAAATTTCGCGGGAACGACTTTGAGTGCCTCGAAAAATTCAGTGCTTAGACTGGAAGCAAGATTCTTGCTCAACGGTTCAAAAATTAATTTTCCGGCGTAAGCGACGCCGCCACCGATGACAATCGCGTCTGGATTCAGCAAATACACGATACTCGAAAGCACGTCGCCGAGATACTCCGCGACACGAACCCAAACCTTGCGTGCGATCTCGTCGCCTTGGCTGGCTCGTGCGGAAAGGGCTTCCGGAGTGGCATCCGCTTCACTCAATTTTGTGCCGTCGTGATCAAAATACATTTGGCGAGCCAGTTCGCCGATTTGGCGATTTCCAATGTAGCGTTCCAGTGCACCGTTGTTCCCATAAGGTCCATCCACGCCGTGAAGGTCCACACTCATCTGCCCGATTTCACCCGCAGCCGATTGATTTCCGCGATACATTTTTCCGTTCAAAATCAGGCCGCCGCCGACGCCGGTTCCCAGCGTCACACAGACCACATTGTCAAATCCCTGACCCGCTCCGTATTTCCATTCCGCAAATGCCATGCAGTTCGCGTCGTTCTCGAGCATCGTTGGGATGCCAGTTCGCTCGCTCAAAATATCGCGCAGCGGAACGGACTTCCAGCCCGGCACGTTCGTCAGATTGTAGGTCATTCCCTTTTTGAAATCGATCGCTCCGGGAACACCAACTCCGACGGCTTCGATTTCTGGATGCCGCTTTTTGATGTCTCCAATCTTGTCGACAATGGCATCAATCAAATCATCCGGGTTAGTGAGTTCCTGCGTGTGAATTCGCTCCATCTCTCCGATGACTTCTTCACCACGAATCACCGCCGCTTTCACAGACGTTCCTCCGAAATCGACGCCGAGGGCTGTTTTTAATTCTTCGCTCATTTTAGATGGTAAAATTCAAATCTCCGATGATCCGCAGCCCTTCCATCGTAAGAAAGGGTTCAACACGTTCAATCTCAGGCATTCCTGCGGCAATCAAATCAGCATAGCCACCCGTCGCAACGATTTTTGTGTCATGATCGAGCTCGTTGTTGATTTGAACCAAAATTTCGCGAACCAGACCACGATATCCGTAAACTGCACCCGAAAGCATCGCGTCCTCGGTTGATTTTCCGATTGCTGATGGCGGCTCGCGCAAATCAATCTCCGGAAGCAACGCCGTTCGCTGGTGCAAGTAGTTCCGCATCGCGTCGAGCCCCGGAGCAATGACGCCTCCGATGTAGGCCAGCTGGTCGTCGTTTTGCTGAGAAATGATGTCAAACGTCACCGCCGTTCCGAAATCGACCACGATCATTGGCTCTGAAACCGCCGCTGCATTGGCAAGTCGATCCGCTCCGATCGTTGCCGGATTGGGGAAGTCCACCTCGATCCCCAGTTTAATTTTATGCGAAACCTCCACCATCGGAGTTTCGCCAAACCACCCCCGCAATTCATCTGCGCGGTCCGGCACAACCGACGCCATCACGATTTTCGAAAAATTCCACTCCTCCAATAAATCCGCCACGTCGATTTCCGTCAGGTCTTTCGTGTCGATCACCCGATGCTCGCCCACCAATTCCCCCCGATTCGCCAGAGCAAATTTCGTGCGGGAATTGTTATTATTGATTAAGAGAAATTCGGATTCGCTCACACGCCCAATGTGAGCCAAATTCCGCGCATGTCACCCCGAGGATACGCCCTTTTCGATCTTGATCACACCCTGCTGCCGCACGACACCCAGGTGTTGTTCTGTAATTTCGTTTTGCAAAAGCAAGGCGAAGGCTGGCGGCGGATTTATGCGTTGTGGTTCATTCCGCTGATCCCGCTCGCGA
Source organism: uncultured Verrucomicrobiales bacterium (assembly GCA_937891465.1). Lineage (GTDB taxonomy): Bacteria > Verrucomicrobiota > Verrucomicrobiia > Verrucomicrobiales > DEV007 > JABDJT01. The sequence goes on from CALAHF010000080.1 coordinate 42,237, forward strand.
TTCTAAAACTTGTTTCGCTGCGCACCATGAAACGCGTTTTCTCCAGCTACCTCTGGAAAATGCCCGAAGAGCGCGTTCGGAATTATGCCCGCGAATTTGCCGAAACCGTCGTTTCTCACGTCGCCTACGAGCAATCAGTCGCAGAGCTCAAGCAGCATCAGGCCGAAGGTCGCATCACAATCTTGAACAGCGCCAGTCCCGAGTTTTACGTCGAAGAAATTGCCAAAATGTGGGGTTTCGATCATTTTTTGGGAACGAATCTGATTTTGAAAAATCCGATGCCGTTTCTTCCTGAAATCACGGGCCCAAACAACAAACATGGCGCAAAAATCACCGCCATGCGCGAGCGCGGATTGTTGCCCGATGGTTTTGACGAATCCGATCCTGAAGCCCGATTGCCCGACAGCTACGCCTATTCCGACAGCTCTGCCGACGTGCCGTTGCTTTCCGTTTGCGAAGACGGAACGATGGTTCACCCCAGCTCTCGATTTGCCGAAATCGGCGCCGAACGCGGGTGGGACACCTGGTCGCCGCCACGCCCGTATTCCAGCAAAATGGGCGATCGCTGGGCCCAAATTCGTCAGGCGTTGGGGATTTACAAAATCCCTGAGTGACCGATTTTAAACCTACGATGCGATTCCCCGGAAAAATGGTTTTTACGAACGTACAGGGTTGGTTCGACGAACGTACCCTATTGGATCGAAAAGCCGTTTCGAACGAACAGGGTACGTTCGATGAACCAACCCTGTTGCTTCGTGGAGATCGCCCGCGAGACGTAGCTTCGACTGGCAGTCGAAGTGATCTGCAATCGGCCACGCATTTTTTGCAACTTCGACTGCCAGTCGAAGCTACGCATTTTTTGTGGTACGTGATTTTGATTTTCCTCTCGTTTTTTTTCGCTCCAAAAACCCGCGCCCATCCCGCTCACGCCGAGCCGGTGGATTATCCGTTCGTCGTCGGATTCGAGCGGTTTTATTCGTCGCAAGATGATGACGACTATCTCGCGGAAGGCGGGCTTTTGCTGCTGAATGAATTGAATTGCGTGACTTGTCATGCGCCGCCGAAAAACCTGAAGGACCAGTTCTCAGGATTTCAGGGAACGAATTTATTGGGAACGGGGTCGCGGCTTTCGCCGGTGGATCTGGAAATGATGATCCGAAATCCGCGCTACGTAAAACGCGATACGATCATGCCGAGTTTGTTCGCGGGGCCGGATCGCGATTTGGCTGAGGTCGAAGCGCTGAAGCATTTTCTGGTGTCGCTGCGTGATCTTGAAGCGGAAAAGCCCTTCGAGAAAAAAGGCGATGTCGATGCCGGGCGAACGCTGTATCACCGGATCGGATGCGTGGCGTGTCATGCGCCGGAAAAAGATTATCGGCCAGAGGATTTGCCGGAATTTATTGAGCTGGAATTAACAGGTCTGCCGAGCATCCCGATGAATTTGGCGGATCGATATAGCGAAACGGCGTTGGCGCGATTTCTTCTCGATCCATTGACGCATCGTCCTTCGGGACGCATGCCGGAGTTCAAATTGACGACGGCTGAAGCGGCAGATCTCGCAGCGTATTTGAAAGCGGGGGAGGGGATCGAGCTGCCTGATCAACTGAAAGTCGCTGTCGGCGCGGATGAAGATTTTGTCTTGGATGCGAAGTTGGTTGAGGCCGGTAAAGGCGTTTTTTTTGATAAGAAATGTCATGCCTGCCATAAAGCACCAGTGGCTGTGACGAAACTGGTGCCTTTTCTCAGCAAGCCGCTGACGGCTCTTAAAACCGACGAACGAATCGGGTGTCTTTCGGAGCGACCAGTGGGCGGTTTGGTGCCGTCGTATTTTCTCGATGAAGTTCAAAAACGGGCGCTGATTGGGGCGATTGAAAAACTGAAATCCGGTCGTGAACCGCTCGAAGATCATGGGGAAATCGATTGGGCGATGTCCACGATGAATTGCTATGCCTGCCACGAGCGCGATGGAAAAGGTGGGCCCGAAACTGCGCGCGAACCTTATTTTGCAGTCACTGATCAAAAAGCTTACGAGCTGGGTCGTTCAGGAAATATCCCGCCGGCGCTGACTCATATTGGGCGAAAATTGCAGGATGATGTTTTCGCAAAAATCCTCGCTGGTGAGTCCAAAAAACTGCGAACGACAATGCTGGCACGGATGCCGGTTTTTCATAAAACGCAGATGGAAGCGCTCAAGCAATTGTTTCAGAAAACCGACGCCTTAGGTGATGAAGGCAAAAAACTCGCTCTCGCCGAAAATGGCGATGCCAAGCGAGGGGTGGCGCTTTTTGCAACGGAAGATCTCAAATGCGCGAGCTGTCATGGCGAGAACGGGGCGTCCTTTCCGCTGACCGAGGCTTCGGATCGACTTCAGCCATCTTTTTTTAAAGAAATCATGTTGGATCCGTGGACTGCGCTTCCGGGAGCGCCCATGACGGAAGTGATGAAGGATCGACCGAATCGCGATCAGGAAATAGAAGATTTGTGGAAGTTCCTGAAATCCATCGGCAAATAGATTTTGAAGGCAGGATTTTTGATTGCGATTTGCAAGGATCGCGATTTGCTTTGGCACCTATGGCCGTGATCAAAGTTGCATGCCCCAAGTGTGGGCAAAAAGTTTCTGGAGACGACAGTTTTTTCGGCACTTCTGTCGAGTGTCCGATTTGCACCTCGCAGATTGCCTTTCCAGCAAATCCGAATTTGCCGCGCCCTGAGCCGCCATTGCCACAGGTGGACGATGATGCTGCTGACCGGATGCCGGAACCGGTTCCTTCAGCTCCGCCTGAATATGCGTCATCTGATTATCCACCTCAGGGGCACGGAAATGTTGACGTGCCACAGCGGCCGCCGTCAAACGATCAGCCAAACCCAGGGCAACCTCCGCAATTTGAGGAAGAGCCGGTACCCCTTTCGAATTCGCAACAACAACATCAAGCTAGTAGCGGTTCTTCAAATGATGATGGCGATGTTCCGTCTCCCGCCCTCGGTGCAACCTCGTTGGTCCTGGGAATTTTGGGATTTATTACCTGTTTCGGAGCCATTTTGATGGGGCCGGCTGCGATTATTTGCGGCCACATCGCCCTTTCAAAAGCGAAGCACAGCCCGGTTCAGCCAGCTCCTGGAAGAATGCTGGCCCTGATCGGAACGATCTTGGGATACGTCAGTTTGGTTCTCCTCATCGTTACGCTGGTTCTCATGCCGGTAATCAAAGGGATGATAGAAGCAGCCGCTCAAAACGGAGCCGCGTAAAGGCGTCTCCGAAACAGTTCCGTTTCAGCTTCCCGCTTGCAATCCACTGCTGGCGCGTTGAAACTCGGCGCATCGGTGATAAATCACTGATTCCGGCGAGAATTTCTATAATTTTCGGAAAATTAGTATTGAAGATTTCTTAAATAAATCGAACGTAAACCTGTAGATCACGAAATGCGCGAAACTACCATTATTAACATTCAGGGTCGTGAGATCCTTGACTCCCGTGGAAACCCGACTGTCGAAGTTGACGTAGAACTCGAAGGCGGAGCCATTGGCCGCGCCGCTGTGCCTAGCGGTGCGAGCACGGGTGAGCACGAAGCTCACGAACTCCGTGACGGAGATTCAACTCGTTACCTTGGAAAAGGTGTCCTCAAAGCCGTTGAAGCGGTGAACGAGAAAATCTGTGTCGAACTCGTCGGCATGGAAGCAACCGAGCAAACCGCCATCGATAACATGATGATGGAGTTGGACGGTTCGAAAAACAAAAAGAACCTCGGAGCGAACGCGATCCTCGGTGTTTCAATGGCAGTTGCTCACGCGGCTTCTATTCAGCTCGATCAGCCTCTTTTCAAATACCTCGGCGGACCAAACGCTAAGGTTCTCCCGGTTCCAATGATGAACATCATCAATGGCGGTTCTCACTCGGATGCTCCGATTGATTTCCAGGAGTTCATGATTGTGCCACACGGTGCTGAGACATTCCGCGAAGCGCTTCGTTGGGGTGCTGAGATTTTCCACAGCCTTGCCAAAGTGCTTCACGACCGTGGTCTTTCGACTGCGGTTGGTGATGAGGGCGGTTTCGCTCCGAACCTCAAGGGTGCTAAGGACGCGCTCGATTGCATCGCGCTTGCGACTGAAAAAGCTGGTTATAAAATGGGCGACCAGATTGGTATCGCGCTCGACGTGGCTTCTTCAGAATTCTACGACTCAGAAAAAGGACTCTACGTTTTCGGTAAGTCTGACGGATCTGAGAAGACTGGCGAAGAGATCGTTGAATACTACGCAGAGCTTCAGAAAAACAGCCCGATCATCTCGATCGAAGACGGCTGTGACGAAAATGACTGGGACGGCTGGAAGTTGCTTACCGATAAACTCGGCGATACGACACAGTTGGTTGGCGACGACCTTTTCGTAACCAACGTGGATTTCCTCAAGAAGGGAATCGACCTCGGCGTTGCCAACTCGATCCTCGTGAAAGTGAACCAAATCGGTTCACTCACCGAGACATTCGATGCGGTTGAACTCGCTAAGGAAAACAGTTACACAAGCGTCATCAGTCACCGCTCCGGCGAGACGGAAGATGCAACTATCGCGGACATCGCGGTGGCAACAAACGCAGGCCAAATCAAGACCGGTTCATTGAGCCGTTCTGACCGGACTGCGAAGTATAATCAGCTTTTGAGAATCGAAGAACTTCTCGGCGACGACGCTGTCTACGGCGGAAAAATGCGCATTTAATTACGCGTCACTTTTTTCCGTGCGATTAGATGGACCTGCGGTTGCCGGTGAGGTTTTTGGATTCCAAATTTCAAATCACAACCGTAGACCATAATGAATCGCCACACAGATTTTCAGGAAGAGCTTCCGAATTCTCACCTCTATTTTGACGGTGAAAATGAGGAGACCACTATGAAGCCCAATATTTGGCAACGCCTTTCCCGCGTTACCGAAGTTATTATTTACGTCTTCTGCTTTCTTGCAGTGGCAAAAATGTTCTGGCCCGAAGTTGAGCGCCAGGAAGAGTTGAACGTCGAAATGGCGAAACTCGATATCGTTCTCGAAGAGCGCAGAGAACACGTTGGTCAACTCCGTCAGGAACACGAGTTGCTGAAAAACGACCGCGAATTTCTTGAAACCGTGAGTCGCGATCGGCTCAATCTCATGCGTGACGGCGAGTACGTCATCCGTATTGAGCGCGGTGAAGAAGCCATCGCGAATTGATTCCAGTTCGAATTAGAACCGCGCAAACCGGTTGACTTCCCCTGGAAATAGTCAAAGCTACAAATGTTAGCCATGACTAATCTTTTGCAAACTCTCCTTCTTTCTGTTGCCGCTTGCCTCTTATCAACCGGCTGTGGCGCGGATTCTCCCGAATCTGAAACCAGCGGCAAACCTCGCATCGTTGCGACCACAACCATGCTGGCCGATATGGCCCGGCAGATTGTCGGCGACAAAGCGGAAGTGATCGGTTTGATGGCACCGGGAGTCGATCCGCACACTTACGAATTGCCAGCTCGTGCCATCGGTCAGCTCAACAGTGCCGATTTGGTGATCTACAACGGAATGCTGCTTGAAGGCAAAATGGAGGAGTTGATCGAGAGTTTGAAGTCGAAAGGCATCGACACGTTTGCTGCTGCTTCCGTTGTCCCGCATGAAAATCTATTCACCGCTGAAGATCTTGGTGACGGGCACGGCGACCCTCACATTTGGGGAGATGCAGAGTTGTGGTCGGGAGTGGTTGATCCCTGCACGAGGCAAATTAGCGACCTGTTTCCCGAAGCGGAGCATCCCGAAATAGGAACCCGGGCAACGGCCTATGTTGGCGAAGTGTTGGCACTGCACAAATGGATCAAAACACGGATCGCTGAAGTGCCTGAAGCGGAGCGCCTTCTTGTGACGAGCCATGACGCGTTCAATTATCTTGGACGCGCCTACAAAATTGAAGTAGTCGGAGTTCAGGGGATCTCAACCGCCACTGATGCCGGAATCGCTGATATCGTTGCGACGGTTGATTTAATCAAAGAGCGCAAAGCCAAAGCAATCTTTGTTGAAAGCAGTGTTTCGCCGGCAACGATTGAACGAATTGCCCAGGATGCAGGCGTGAAAATCGGGGGTGAGCTCTTTTCAGATTCCTGCGGCCCGTCCGGTGAAATGGAATTGATCAGTGGGCAGGAATACGATCTCGGGACGTATATTGGGATGATGAAACATAACATCAACACCGTCGTCGAAGCTCTGAAGTAAATCAGTCATGGCCGAATCTGAATCTGAAAGTCCCGCGCTCGAGGTCCACGACCTCACCGTCGCGTATCATAAAAAACCCGTGCTTTGGGGAGTTGATTTCGAAATTCCTGCGGGAAATCTCGTGGGAATTGTCGGTCCAAATGGCGCGGGTAAATCAACGTTGATCAAAGCGGCGATGGGATTGCTGCCGCTTTCCAGTGGTTGGGTGGAAATGTTCGGGGAGCCATTGGAAGAAAATCGCCATCGTGTTGGCTACGTTCCTCAGCGCGAAGATATCGATTGGGATTTTCCGGTCAGCGTGATGGATGTCGTGCTGATGGGGCGATACGGAAAGCTCGGGCTTTTCAAATGGCCGAAAAAAGAAGATCGCCGAGTCGCCGAAGAATCTCTCGCCAAAGTCAAAATGCTGCCATTCGCGAACCGGCAAATCTCGAACCTTTCCGGGGGACAGCAGCAACGGGTTTTTCTGGCACGCGCACTCGCACAGGAGAGTGACATGTATTTCATGGATGAACCGTTTGCCGGAGTCGACGCAGCGACTGAAAGCGCCATCATCGATTTACTCCGCGATCTGAAATCCAAAGGAAAAACCGTTTTTGTCGTTCACCACGATTTATCGACCGTGAAAGAATATTTCGACTGGCTGATCTTGCTGAATACTCGACTTGTCGCTCACGGCCCAACTGAAGAAGTCTTCAATCCCGATATGCTCGGAAAAACTTACGGAGGTCAGCTTACTGTGATGACTGAGGTGGCGGAAGCTCTCGCTCGCGACGACGGCCTTGATGCAACCCGCCGGCACTGATGTCACGATCGAACCCTATTGAATCGATGAACGTACCCTATTCGATCGAAACACCAAAACGAACCAATAGGGTTGGTTCGTTGAACCGAGTCTACCAAATCACGTGAGGGCTAAATCTTCAAATTTCACTAAAAATGTGGTCGTGAATTGGTGGAGCTCCGAAAGGCGTATACCGGTTTCTAATTGCTATTGGATCGTGGCGATCGTTTTTTTGCTGGCGGCTCCGTCGGCATTTGCGGCGCGAATTGGTGATCTTTCGGAGACGACGGTTCTTGAGCAGGCGGCGCGATTTTTTACGTTTCAGGATCCGGCCGTTCGGATGGCGCTGATTGGTTGTATTTTACTGGGGATTTGTTGCGGGTTATTGGGAACGTTCATCGTGGTGCGACAGTTTGCATTGGTGGGTGACACGTTGGCGCATGCGGTGTTGCCGGGGATTGCACTGGGCTATTTGTGGAGTCTGGAAAAAGCACCGTTGCCGCTTTTTATCGGAGCGGTGGCTGCAGGAATCATCGGAGCGGTGGTGGTCAGTCTGATTCGGCAGACCACGAAAACGAAGCGAGACTCGGCCTTGGGAATTGTGCTTGGAGGATTTTACGGGGTCGGGATTTTGCTAATCTCGATAATTCAAGAGCGGTATCCTCGTGACGTCGCGGGCCTGAAATCGTTTCTTTTTGGTTCGGCGGCGGCTTTGAATGAATCGGATGTGTGGATGATCGGAATCATCACGGTGGTATCGGTTGTGATTTTGGTTCTGTTTTACGGGCAGTTTAAAGTGGTCAGTTTTGATGGGGTTTATGCGCGTTCAATTGGGATTTCGGCGCAGTTTTTTCACTACCTGCTGATGTTGTTGCTGGCGTGGGCAGTGGTTGCGGCGCTTCAGGCGGTTGGTGTGGTGCTGGTTTCAGCGATGCTGATTATTCCGGCAGCGACGGCGTATTTACTGACGGATCGGTTGCATTGGATGTTGCTGCTTTCGACTTGTTTCGGAATTTTGGTGGCTGCGGTCGGAGCATTCCTATCTTTTCTCGGGCCGAATTTGCCGACGGGGCCGTTCATTGTTTTGACCGCATCTGCAGTTTTCTTGTTGGTGTTTGCTTTCGCGCCAAGGCACGGATTGGTCTCGCGCTGGTGGCGCCGTCTCAAACAAACACGGCAGATCACTCGCGAGAATTCGTTGAAGGCAATTTACCACCTTCAGGAAGCGGGAGGGTTTGCCGAAGAATGGATCACGATCGAAAAACTGTCGGAGCAACGACATCGTTCGGCGGAGGAAACTCAGCAAGAGGTGACTTCTTTGGTGAAGCACGGTTTGGTTTTGCGAGATGGGAATCGACTTCAATTTTCACCAACCGGGAAAAGTCGGGCAGCGGAGATCGTGCGGAATCACCGCTTGTGGGAGCTTTATCTGACGGATCGAGCGAATATTGCGCCGGACCATGTGCATGACGATGCTGAGAAAATTGAACACATTCTGGGTGAAGAAACGATTCGCCGCATGGAAGAGAGTCTGAATTTGCCGGCGGTTGATCCGCATGGTAGCCAGATTCCACAAGTGAAAAAGGAGGTGACGTCATGATTCCGGAATTTGATTGGGGCGTGTTTCTTTCGGAACCGTGGAACAGCTATCAAATCGAAACCACGATGAAAATCGTCGGAATGGGATTTCTCGTTTCGGCTGCGTGCGGCTGGATCGGTGTGTTTTTGATCGTTCGGCGGATGGCGTTGATTGGCGATGCGATTTCGCACAGCGTGTTACCGGGAATCGTTCTCGCGGCGATGCTTTTTCACACACTTTCGGGGCCATGGATCATCATCGGTGCAGGCCTTGCCGGATTTTTGACAACGGTTTTTATCGAGTGGATTCAAAAGCATTCGCGGATCAAATCGGATGCTGCGATCGGCATTGTGTTCACATCGCTCTTTGCCTTGGGTATCGTGATGGTTTCGCAGATGAAAGGCAGCGTTCACCTCGATGCAGATTGCGTCCTTTTCGGAAACCTCGCGGAGGTAGCGACGCGAAACGGCGATTTTATTCTGCCACCAAATATGATACAGGCGGCCATCGTGTTGGGGCTGACGATTTTGTTGAGCCTGATGTTTTATAAAGAGCTGCTTGTTTCGTCGTTCGATCCGATTTTAGCACGCTCGATCGGGATTCGCGCGGGATTGGTTCACTACGGGAAAATGGCGTGGCTTTCGGTGATTGTGGTGACGGCTTTTGAAGCAGTCGGAAGCGTCATTGTGATTGCGATGCTGATCATCCCCGGAGCAACTGCGCTTTTGCTGTCGGATAAATTGAGGGTCGCGCTGGTGCTGAGCCTCGTCCACGCGCTGCTGAGTTCGGTGATCGGTTATCACCTCGCGCTGTGGCTGAATAGCAACATTCCCGCCGCCATGGTGGTCGCGGGGTTGCTACTCTTCGGACTAGCTTGGGTTTTCAGCCCGAGTCAGGGGATAATTCCTGTTTGGATGGCCCGGCGCGACTTCAGCGAACGAATTGCTCTGAGTCGCAGTGGCCGGAAGTGAGTTGAATCAGCTCTTTTGATCTTTCAGGAGATCGCGAATTTCTGTGAGCAACGCCACGTCATCAGAAACTTTTGGCTCTTCCGCTGGTTTCTCTTCTTCTTTGTCGAAGGCCGCGATGAATTTTTTGATGATGATAAACAGCACAAAAGCGACGATGATAAAACTCACCGCAGCCGTGAGGAAATTTCCGTAGGGCATCACAGTTGCACCTGCTTTAGTGGCTTCTTCGATTGTGTCGTAAATCGTCTCATCCGCTGCACCTTTGGGGAGTCTCATAGTCCAGAATTTGTCGTTGAAATTGACTCCTCCGGTTATCAAACCGATGACGGGCATGACCACATCACCAACGAGAGATTTTACAACGGTGCCGAAAGCGCCGCCGATGATGATACCCACGGCCATATCCATGAGGTTGCCTTTGAATGCAAATTTTTTGAACTCTGCTAACATAATTTGAGGGAGATTAATTTGCGAGAAGCGGCTTATCCTAACTTAATTCGAAGGAAACTCAAAAAGCCTTCTCGAGTGATGTACTGAGCTGATAACCTTGCAGTTGCTGGACATACATCTCAGCCTGCTCGCGATTTCCTGACCACACAATGGATCTTCCCAATTGATGAACTTCGAGCATGAGTTCCTGGGATTTTTCTTTGTCGTAGCCAAACACTCGCTGAAATACGAGGCAGACAAATCCCATTAAATTTACCGGATCATCAAAAACCAACACGTTCCATGGAACATCCAGATCGGGATCCGTATCTTCCTTGGTGATGGTTATTTCTTCGGTCTCGGTCGGCATTTGGTTTAGACGATTTTAGAGCAATGCGCTCCACTTTTCAAATGGAGTGAAGCCCGAAAGTTTGGGAGGCCTGAATCATCGGCTTGAGGCAGGCAACCGCTTCTTCAAACGAAGCGTTGCCAACCGGTTTGATGGCAGACCATTCGACGTATGCGTAGGAAATCAGGGCGGAGAAAATGGGGACGTTGAAAAGGGCACTTTGAATGGCAAACAAGGTCGGGAGATGCCCGGGAGATTCTCCATTTTCCAGTTTCTCCTCAAATCGAATCCATTGCGGCATGTGTTTTACTTCGGATTTGCTGCCATGAAACGCGCGGGCGGCAACAGTGCTATGCTTGCAGGTTTCGTCTGAAAACAAGGCGCTCAATTCGCGATCCACTTCAGCGATGGTGCGATGTTTCATGCCAGAAGTTGCTGCATAAATCGCCCGAAATTTTGGAAGAATAATCGGCTGAAAAATCACTTCGGCCCATTCTTTCCAGGCGCGAAGATTTTGAGGGCCGGAAAATGTTCCGCGCGAAATTTCTCCGGGATCGACGCCGAGAAGGGAAATTTGAAATCCCCGAATGATCTCACTGCCATCATCGGCGGATGCCGCGTAAATGCTGCCACTACCGTTTTTCACCGAAAAAAATCAGATTGCGAAGCGCTCGCTTGCTGGAAGGATCGTTTCCAGGATTTCGTCCTGAATTCGGTGCATTTCAGCGTGTTCGGTCGTTTCTGCATCGTGATGGCCATTCAAATGAAGAAAGCCGTGAATGATGTAGAGCAGGGTTTCCCGCCCGGCGGAATGCCCAAATTCAGTAGAAACGGTTGTGGCTGTATCGGTGCTAACCAGGATTTCGCCGTGATGAAATGTGATGACATCGGTCGGCGTTGGATCATCCATGAATTCGCCGTGAATACGGGCAATGGTTTCGTCAGAAACCAGAACAATGTCCACTTCTTCCAACGCCTGGAGTGGGGTCTCATGGGGTCCGGGATGAAACAGACTGGCCTCGAGAGCTTTCTGAGCCAGCTCGCGAAGTCTGCCGCCAAAAATTTCGGATCGATCAATTCCGTCGTCGTCCTCGCTCAGGTTTAATTGAATTTTCTTTGAATCGTCGCTCATGCCGGACCTTCTACCGAGTTATTTTCGCCGTTGGAATCTTTACCCTTTGAATCCTTGCCTTTGATCGAACGCAGGGCCTGGGTCTCAGCTCCTTTTTGCTTTTTGGGAGACGGAGAGGGTTCAGTCGCAACTTCCTGACCTTTCGCATCCTTGCCGATTTTCGGATAGGCGATGCGGGTATGCATCATGCTGCGCAATGTAACAGCGAAGCTTTGTTTGATCGTGGCGAGGTCTTTCAGTGTTAAAGCGGCGTTGTCGAGCTGGTCATCGTGAAGACGATCTTTGACTAGCTCATCGATCAATTCCTCGATCTTCTTTGGCGTCGGCTTCTGCATGCTTCGCGAAGCACTTTCTACCGCATCGGCAAGGCTGATAATGGCGCTTTCACGAGTGCGAGGGCGGGGGCCCGGATAGCGAAAGCTCTCCTTTTTGACTTCAGGAGCGTCTTCTTCGCGAGCGTTGCCTTCTTCGACTTTCAGTTTGAAATCCTTCTTTTGCTGAAGTGCCCGATGATAGAAAAAACGAACCAGAGACGTGCCGTGGTGCTCGCGAATCACGTCGATGATTTCACGGTTCAGCTTGTGTTTGATGGCGTAATCGACGCCGTCTTTAACGTGAGCGATTACGATCAGCGCGCTCATTGTCGGAGTAAGATCATCGTGAGGATTTTGCCCTTCCGAAATATTTTCAACAAAATACTCCGGTTTCGCCATTTTTCCGATGTCGTGAAAATACGAGCATACCCGGCACATCGCGGCGTTGGCGCCAACTGCCTCGGCCGCAGCTTCTGAGAGGTTCGCCACTACCAAACTGTGGTGGTACGTTCCCGGTGCTTCGATCGTCATTTTCTTCAGCAACGGGTGGTTCAAATCCGATAACTCCATCCACGATACGTCCGTCGTGATTCTAAACGCGATTTCGGCAAAGGGCAGAATTCCCCCCACTAAAATGGCGGTGAGCGTTGAGACCACCATGGCCGTGAGCGCCTGCCTACCGAACATTTCCCAGCTCGCTTGAACGTTTTCTGACGCTGCGGCGATCGTTTCGGTCGGGGAATTTGAAACAAACGAACTCCACGGAATGTGAATTTCGCCCAATGTCAGCCCCAGCAGAATACTGACGAATCCCACAAAAATTCCGGCCATGACCAGGCGGCTTCGTTTACGAACCGAATTCGCCAGATAAATAGCGGCAAAACCACAGATGAGCGAATACACGAGAAATTTGAACGCGTAGAAAGATTCGACCATCAATCCACCTAGTAGGCTGGAATAAACCACCGCAAAAGTCGCGTGACGTCGCCCGATCAAAAGGGACATGATCATTGCTGCAAAAGCATAGGGGGCGACAAGAAATTCGAAATTCGCTGCTCCAATGTCTTTTGCCAGAATCTCTGAAATACCCCGGCTGAATTGAACCAAAATTAACTGGCCAATAATGACCAGCAACATCAGTAAAACCCGCGAATTTCGGCGGAAAGTGTCCGGCAGGCTTACGTGCCAGTGGATCATGAAGGTAACGGTGATGACCGCTACGCCGATGAATGTCTGAAGTTTTTTTCCATTAAAAAACTCAGTCTGGTTGGAGCTTAAAATTAGCCAAATCGAAAGACCGCCGGCAAAAACCAAAAAAAGAGTGCCACAAACAGTCATCCCTGATCGAAGCCATTCCTTCAATTCAGAGTCTTTAGTTTTGCGGCGCTTCCGACCGCTGGACAAGCCGCGGTTTTGAAGGCGTTTTTGGGAGAAAAAATCGAACATGAGAACGTTCGTTGGTGTCCGGTGAGACCGGAAGTTTGAGTTCGTGTGGAGCGGAATTATACGCCTCAGAGGATCAACATACAATCCCCGTAGCTGAAAAAGCGATAGCGTGAATCCACCGCTTGTTCGTATGCCTTAAGCATTAATTCGCGGCTCGAAAAAGCACTTACGAGCATCAACAGTGTCGATTTGGGTAGATGAAAGTTCGTCAGCAATGCATCAACCGCCTTCAACTGGTACGGCGGATAAATGAAGATTTCTGTTTCGCCTTTTCCTGATTTCAGTGAGCCGGATTCACTATCAACACAGCTTTCCAAAACTCGCACCACTGTGGTTCCCACTGCGACAACTCGTTTTGCATCATCGATTTTCTGCGCGGTTTCTGCTGAAAGTTCATACCGCTCTGAATGCATATGATGCTCCTCCAGTTTATCCGCACTGACTGGGCGAAAAGTGCCCACGCCGACATGCAGCGTCACGAAATCATGCGGTAGCGAAGCCATCAACTCGTCATCAAAGTGCAAACCCGCAGTCGGAGCGGCAATCGCGCCATTTTCACGGGCGTAGACGGTTTGATAGCGATCGCGATCCGATTCTTCATCCTCACGGGAAATATAGGGTGGCAGCGCTAAATGCCCCTGACTTTCAGGATCCGGCGCGACATCGAATTCAATCATTCGCTCACCGCCGGGCTCTAGAACGTCAATTACCGTGCCGGTCGACTTTCCAATCTCAATGGTTCTCCCGACCTTGAGCCGTTTGCCCGGTTTCACGAGACATTTCCAAACCGTTGGCGACGCGGCATCCAGTTTCAGGATTTCCATCCGTTCGTCATTCGAGAAAAAACGTGCCGGCTCCACGCGCGTATCGTTGAAAACCCACAAGTCATCTGCTTCGACATACTCGTGAAGTTCCGAAAATTGCCGATGCTCGATCACGCCGGTGTCCCGATGAATTACCATCATTCGGGAATCCCCCCGTCGTTCCGGGGGCCGCTGCGCGATCAGTTCATCGGGTAGTTTAAAATCAAAATCATCAGTTTGCATGGCTTTTCAGGAATCGATAGCCGCAAAAAAGTGGAAAATCCCCTTCGTTTTTTATAGCCGCAAAAAAGCGCAAAAGTCGCAAAAAAACAATTATCAGCCTCGGCCTTTTTGCGTTTTTTGTGCCTTTTTGCGGCTATAAACTGATCCAGCAAAGGCCACAGTGGTCCACCACAAGTTTTGCGGCTAGAATCCGTCCATGGAATTCGATCTGCAGGGCGAGCACGCCAAATCTGCCTACAAACTTCTCGCCAGCCTCGTCACGCCCCGCCCCATCGCATGGATTACCACTCAGGATGCAGATGGAAACGTCAACGCTGCTCCCTTCAGCTTCTTCAATGTGTTCGGCACCCGCCCGCCGATTGTGGCTTTTGCCCCCGGCGATAAATCTCCCGGGGTTCCTAAAGACACCGCAAAAAATATCCGTTCCAATCAGGAATTCGTCGTCAATCTCGTCGATGAAGCCGTCGCCGAAGCCATGAACGCAACCGCCGCCGAGCTTCCGTTTGGCCAAAGTGAAATCGCATACGCCGGATTAACTCTCGCTCCCAGCGCAACCGTTGCTCCGCCCCGCATCGCTGAATCACCCGTTTCCATGGAATGCACCGAACATTCCACCATCGAAATCGGCCGCGACCGCATTGTTCTCGGCATCATCAGTCGGCTTCACGTCCGCGATGGAATTATTGATCCCGAAACCCTGTATTTAAATCCCGACAGCTATTTCCCAATCGGACGTATGCAATCGCCCGATTCGTATTGCCGGACGAGAGATCAGTTTGAAATGGAGCGGCCGGATTAAAGTTTCGCAAAACTTTTCTCCACCCCGCCTGTTCCATCTCCCATGAAAAATCAATTTTGTCCCGATTGTCACCGTCGCCAATTCCTTCGTCGCGCTCTGCTTGGTTCCGCCGGGCTTTTCACAGCTCCGGGTTTATTTGCCGAGCAGCTCGCGCTCACTCCATTCCAAACCGAAGGGCCATTTTACCCCGATAAACTGCCGCTCGATACCGACAACGACCTCGTTTTGCTCAACGATTCGCTGACGCCATCCGTTGGAGAAATCACTCATCTTACCGGCCAAATTTTCAATCAGGACGGTTTTCCTGCGCGCGGAGTTGTTATCGAACTCTGGCAAGCCGATGCCCAAGGCTGCTACATTCACACCAAAGGCGCCGCCCGCGGACAGGAGCGTGATGCAAATTTCCAGGGCTACGGCCGATTTCTCACCGGTTCCGATGGCCGTTATTATTTCCGCGCGATTCGCCCCGTTCCCTACGGGCCACGAACATCTCATTACCACGTGGCCGTGAACACAGGCGACAAGCGAATGCTCACGACTCAGGTTTACGATTCCTCGCAGGAACTCAACAAAACCGACCGCATCTTACAAAGCGCCGGCGATGCAAAAACCCGCGCGTTGCTCATCACGGATTTCAAACCGCTCAAAGGTTCGAAAGTCGGCGAACTCACCGCGAATTTCGATATCTTCATCGGCAACACGCCCGAAGATCCCAAAACCGATCGCGGTCGCAAAGGTCCTGGAACCGGCTTTCGCCCCGACGGAAAAGGGAAGGGCAAGGGTAAAGGAAAAGGCTGAAACGCGATTTCACGAATAGAAAGCCATTTCGAAACAACCCTATTGGTTCATCGAACAGACCCTGTTGGTTCGAAGAAACAGCTCGGTCGAAATTCCCGCCAATTCTAAATAATTCTCCTAAATTCCCGTTTAAACAGATCGGGTAAACGGGAATTTGAAGGAATGGGAACCGGAATTTGCGGGAATCAAAGCCTGATCATCTTCCAAAAAAATCACAGCCAGCCTCTGTGTGCTCTGCGTCTCTGTGCGCCCCTCTCATCAACCTCGGCTCAAAGCAATCCGCAACAGAATCGACAGTTGCCATCTTCGCCGCTCGGTGTATGGGATTCCCAGAATTCTATACCCATGAAAGTAAAAGCGTTTCCAGCCCTCGTTCCTGCACCCGGCAAAGCCGAAACCATCGCCTCCGTCCCTTACGACGTGGTGAACACCGAAGAGGCACGTGCTCTCGCCGGTGATAACGAGCACTCCTTTCTCCACGTTGTTCGTGCCGATATCGATTTCCCTGACGGCACCGACCCTTACGGCGACGAGATCTACGCGAAATCGAAAGAAAACCTCGATCGATTTCAGTCCGATGGCGTTCTCGTTCGCGAGCCAGAGCCTTGCATCTATTTCTACCGTCAGATCATGGATGGGCATTCCCAAACCGGAATTACCCTCGCGACTCACATCGAAGATTACGAAAACGACATCATTCGGAAGCACGAGAAAACCCGTCCCGTAAAAGAAAACGATCGCACCAAGCTCACCGACGTCCTCAGCGCCAATACCGGCCCCGTTTTCCTTACCTATAAAGATGAAGACCTCATCGATGCTTTTGTCGCTGATTGGTGCCGCGAAAACGAGCCCACCGTTCATTTCACCGATGACAAAAACGTGCAGCACACCGTGTGGCGCGTCCCATCCGAAGATGCATTTCCCGTTCTCGATTGTTTCGAAAACGACGTCGACCTCAGTTACGTAGCCGATGGTCACCACCGTTCCGCCAGCGCCCATCGCGTTGGCAAAGAGCGTCGTGAAGCCAATCCAAACCACACCGGCGAAGAAAACTACAACTGGTTCCTCAGCGTGTTGTTCCCCGCCAGCCAGCTCAAAGTGCTCGCATACAATCGCGTTGTGAAAACCGTTCCCGCCGATTTCCTCGAGCAGATCAAAGGCCTTTTCGAAGTTGAGTCCAACGGCCAGCAAGCCCCCGACAGTTCCGGCGCCCTGTGCCTCTACCTCGACGGCGAATGGCACAGCGTGAAGTGGGGGGAAGTTGATTCCGAAAGCCCCATCGATCGTCTCGACGCCAGCGTTTTGCAGGACCGCGTTCTCACCCCGATTTTGGGAATCGAAGATCCCCGCACCGACAACAACATCGATTTCGTAGGCGGCATCCGCGGAACCGCCGAGTTAGAAAAGCGCGTCGGTTCCGGCGAATGGGCCGCCGCCTTCAGCATGGCTCCCGTCACCGTTCAGCAGTTGATCGACATCGCCGACGCCGGCGAAATCATGCCGCCGAAAAGCACCTGGTTCGAGCCGAAGCTTCGGTCAGGGCTGTTTGTTTATACGTTGGATTGAGGAATTCGCCATGTCCCTGATATTAGCTTACAATTGGGCCACGAGCTGACGGCAATAATTCTTCGTCAGTCATTTCGTGCATCGATACGCAGGGCTGACAACGAAAAATTCGACTACCCTGTTCTTCTGCAGGCTACATGTTCGGTGGCGTTGCAGGGTAATGTGGTCATGACTCGCTTCCAACGCGGCGGCGACCTTCGGTCGATCCTTCAACGCCTTCTCTGCGGGCGTGTCTTCGCCTAATCTTGAAACAAATAAAACGCCATTTGGTGAGACGGAGCCACCACTAGGACACTCCAGCCCCGATAGCCTCCATAGGTAAAACAGGCACCCGGCGAAGAAATGATTTCTTCAAAGACCTCCGCGTAATTCGATGGGATTGCGGAGACAAATTTCCGCTTTGAGGTGGAACCCCCGTAGTAGTTGGCAAGCGTTGGTTGCCATTCCTCCTGATCTTTATCCTTATTACGATCGCTCCCCCTTCCCCATTTTCCCCCGGCCGGAATCGGAGTCTGCTGCCAGTCATTGAGCCGTCCCCACCATGGAGCGACCAAGTCCCCGCCCCCTTCAAAGTGACGGGGAGGTTTGATCCGAACCCTTTCCCCGATCGACGGTGGCATTGATTTCAGGTAGTCCACGCCGCCTTCCGAAATCCGGTCAACTGATTTCGCGGGAATCTCGTAGACCGTCAACTTACGACTGAGGCCCCCAGGCCCGGCCATGTTAACTTTCTTGTTTTCATAAAGAACACTGCCCAGTTTGATTGATTTCGGAAAACCGGCCCGCTGATCGATAAGCGCTCCCCTAATCCAGAAGGCATTGGCGATCACAACCGTTAAAATCGATGCGATCAGGATGAATATTATTTTTCGTTTTTTCATGAATAAACAGATTGCTCTTCTTTGACATGCCGAGAATACCCCCCAAGTCACTCTCAGCGAAAATCGAAAAAATAGCCTGAACATCGGTCTGATCGATGTTAATTCGCCCTTCATTGAAAAAAATCAGCACTCGATGACGGCGGTGGATCGGGTGCCGCAAGCGGGGACGTTGGTTTTCCCGAAGGGGAGTTTTGCGATCACGCTGGCGACGGATGATAATCTAAAATCGGAGCTAAAGGCGCTGGCAGGAAAGTTGCGTTCGCTCGGCGATGCGATCCCGCCGGAAATCGCGCAGGAGGCGGATGATCTGCTGGCGGAATGGCTTGCGATTTATGAAAAGAGTGAGCAATCGACGGCGGCGAAACAAAAATCGGTCGCGGATAAACGCGCGTCGCGAAAAGTGCTGGCTTGGGAGTTGTATCTAAATATTCTGGAGATCGTGCGGCTTTTCCCGAATGATAAACGGGCGATCGAGCGGTATTCGGTGCAATCGCTGCTGGGCTTCACGAAACCGCGTGGCGGGCGGTAGAATTTTATTTTAAAACGAATCATGGGAACCGAAATTGAACGAAAATTCCTAGTTTGCGGTTCGATTCCTGAAGGAACGAGCTCGCGGCTGGTGCAGGCGTATCTTTCTTTGGATCCGCAACGCACGGTGCGGATTCGTCTGGATGACGAGACTGCGTTTATCACGATAAAGGGGGAAATGGAGGGTATTTCGCGATCTGAATTCGAATACGAAATCCCTCATGCGGACGGCGAGGAAATGCTGAAGCTGGCCGAGGGCGCGGTGATCGAAAAAATCAGGCACCGCATTCCCATCGGAAAACACACGTGGGAAGTGGATGTCTTTTCGGGGGCAAACGAAGGACTTGTCGTCGCAGAAATCGAGCTGGAATCTGAGGACGAGGCGTTCGAAAAGCCGGATTGGATCGGCGAAGAAGTCACGTCGGACAGTCGTTATATCAATGCGTGTCTGGCTCAGAAACCCTTTTCGGAGTGGTGAAGAGCCTTCCCGTTAATTCCAAAAAATTCTTTTTAATTCCCGTTCAAAGAAGAAAACGGAACGGGAATTTGAAGGAATTAAAATGGAATTAGCGGGAATTAATTTTAGTTCAGATTTTTATAAGTCTGAGGAGCCGAACTTCTCCCACTCGCATCTCCACGAACCAATAGGGTTGCTTCATCGAACAAACAGGGTTGGTTCGTGAACGCATATGATGATTACCCGCTTCGCTCCCAGCCCGACCGGCTTGCTCCATCCGGGGCATGCGTTTTCGGCGCTTTCGGCGTGGCAACGGTTTCGGGATTCGCCGGATGACGTGGCGGAAAAACGGTTTCTCCTGCGGATTGAGGACATCGATTTCAATCGCTGCCGCGAGGATTATGAGACGATGCTGATCGAGGATTTGCTGTGGCTCGGTTTGGAATGGGAGCCGCCGGTTCGTCGGCAAAGCGAACATCTAGCGGATTTTCAAAAGGTGGCGGACGACCTGAAAACTCGCGGCTTTTTATACCCGTGTTTTTGCACGCGAAAGGACATTCTGCGGGAGATCGAACGAGCAGGGGGCGCTCCGCACGGCTCGGAGGGGCCGATTTATCCGGGAACCTGTCGCGAGCTTTCGTCGGATGAAGCGGCGTCACGAATCGAGGCGAGCGAGACGTTTGCGCTTCGGTTGAATTTAGAAAAATCGCTCGCCAAAATTGGAGGGGAGATCACGTGGCAGGACGAGGCGGCGGGAACCGTAAAAGCGGAGCCGGAATTACTGGGCGATGCGGTGTTGGTGCGAAAAGATATCGGAACGAGTTATCACCTCGCGGTGGTTTGCGACGACGCGTGGCAAGGGATAACGCATATCACGCGGGGGCTGGATTTATTTGAATCGACGCATCTCCATCGCGTGTTGCAGGAGCTATTGGATTTTCCTGAGCCGATGTATTTCCACCACGAATTGATCCGTGATGATTCAGGAAAACGTCTCGCGAAACGCGATGAATCGGAAACGCTGCGAAGCTGGCGCGAGGCTGGGATTTCTGCGGCTGAGGTGAAAAAACGTCTCGGATTCGAAAAGCTCTAAACCAATTGGTCGACCCAATCGGTCACGATTTCCATGAATTCATCGTTCGCGGGTTCGCGAAATAGCTCGTGACGCAATCCATGAAGCAGCACGTATTCTTTCGCTGATGTCGCGACGGCTTCAAAGAGTTCGCGGGAATAGTGCGGTGGGCAGATTTCATCGGCGGTTCCCTGAGTAATCAACAAGATGGTGGGATCTTCGAGAAGTGGTCCCACGGCATTGATATCATCGGCGTGAAGCATCAAGTCGGCCCCAAGCCGTAGGCTGACTCGGTTGTGGCGACCTTCGATTCGATGGGTGCCGGGCGTCGGATTTGAGGGATCGATGTGGCGAACTTTCTTCAGGGTTACCCCGGAGGAAATGGTGAACTTAGGGAGTAAACTCGCCAAATGAGCCGCAGAATCCTGGAGAATTTGAGATTTCCCATGGCGCGGTTCCAACAACGGAGAACTGAGCCACAGCCAGTTGAACGCATTTTTTTCCCGCAACGCGATGTGACGCAGAATGAAAAATCCGCCGGTGGAATGCGCGTAGCCGCCCACGGGTTTTCCGGGGAATAGCTCTGCAATCAGTTCGAGATGCTCGTCGATCAGATCAGCTGCGACATGGACTCCGGGAATATCGCCGCGAATACCTTCGGACGCGCCATTTCCCGGCCAATCAAAGCCCACAGAGGCAAAACCATGTTCAGCAAAGAGTTCTGCCGCTTCGATATGGCAACCCTGATGATCGCCAAGGCCATGCAGCATTAGAAAAACACCGCGCGTTTCTGTTTTCTCCGGACGAACCACACGGCGGAAAATTTCGAGGCCGGTCAGTTTTGACACGACGATTTCATCATCAATCTGCATTTTTGTAACAGTTACCAAACAATCATTCCACATTCCAGTTGCGAAAAGGGCGGGCATGTTTTAATTTTGCGCTCGCCTCGGCGAACGGTAAGCGCGATTAACTCAGTGGTAGAGTATCACCTTGACATGGTGGGAGTCACTGGTTCAAATCCAGTATCGCGCACCATCTTTCTTTTAGTAAAAACCAATGGCAGGCGGCGATCAGATCATTCCTCCACCAGTTTGCGTGGCCGTTCTGAACCACAAAAGTCGCGACGGTTTCGTCGACTATGCCCACGGCCCTGGGAAATACGTTCCGGGAACGCATCCGCCGATCAATTATCATGCTTACGCTGCGGCGACGCGGGGTGCTTTTTTTGATAAGGCGACCGATGTGATTGAGCAAAAGGATCGGTTTGATGCGGTGCTTGTTCTGATTCGCAGCCGCACCTGGGTCACGCTGGATGCGGTGAAACAACTCAAAGAAGCGGGGATGAAGGTGCTGGTTTCGTGGAAGGAATCCGGGCCGTATCAGATCACCAAACAGCTCAGTAGCTCGACGAAGGCTCTGCAGGGATATCAGGAAATTCTGATGCTGGCGGACGGGATTCTGTCGCCCACTCGGGTGACGCCACCGCGTTGGGGCTGGATTTCGTCGGAAGAATTTTGGCGGAAAACGCGATTTGTTCCCACGCCGTATCCTTTGGAATACCCCGAGTGGGATTTCTCGGTCCCTCTCAATGAACGCAAAGGCTTGATGGTCGGGACGCGCGAATTTTTTACGCCCACTCGAAATCACCTTCGAGCACTTGCCCGCAGTGCCACGCTGGCAGGACAGCTTAAAATTCCCGTCACGGTGGTGAACGCCGATGGTCGGAAAGGCCGCGAACTTCTTCGAAACCTCGAAGAATCTTTTCCCGAAGCGAGTTTGCACATCATCGAAGGCAAGCTTCCTTATGATCAATATTTGAAGCTGATTTCCTCTCATCGGGTAGTTTTTCAGCTCGATCGCAGTGTTGTTCCCGGGCAAGTTGCAGGAGATGCTTTGCTCGCACGAACGCTTTGCGCGGGTGGAAATTCAGCGATTGAAGAAGAAGCGTTTCCTGACTTTTGCGACGGCCGGACCGCAGATTTGCAGGCGGTTTATAAAAAAATTGCGGATGTTTTCCAAGACGACGCCATTTACGAGCACGAAGTTAAAATGACGCAACGTCTTGCGTTTGAGACCGTCAGCTATGGCGCGGTCGCCGATCGATTGAAAAAATTTATCGACGAATTGGACGTTTAAATCGTAGATTTCAAAAACTGTTCAAAAAAACACTTGCATAAGATTACATTTCGTAATTACAGTGTTCGTATGAGTAGTTTAAATAAAGTAATGCTGATGGGGAATCTCACACGGGATCCTGAATTGAAGGCCGTGAATGGAAAATCCAGCGTGTTGGAAATGGGATTGGCGATCAATCGAACGATCAAGTCCGACAATGGAGAGTCACGGGAAGAAGTCACATTTGTCGATGTAACCGTGTGGGGCCGAACCGCCGAGAACGTGGCGAAATACCTCGAAAAAGGAAGTTCCGCGCTCGTGGAAGGACGATTGCAATTCGATTCGTGGCAGGACAAAGCGACGGGCCAAAACCGAAGCAAATTGCGTGTTGTCGCGGATTCCGTGCAGTTCCTCAGCTCACCAAAAGATGCGGGCGGCGAGCAACAGGCGCAGAATCAGAATTTTCAGCAAGCAGCCTGAGTTTACTGTTTTTCGAATCAATAGGGTATGTTCGGCGAGATAACCCTGTTGCTTCGTGAAGGCGCGAATTTCAATTGCCGCAGCCTTCCCGACAATTCCAAAAAATTCTTTTCAATTCCCGTTCAAATAGAAAAAGGAACGAGAAATTGAAGGAATTAAAACGGAATTAGCGGGAATTGATTCCAGTCTCGGTTCTTTCGTCCGCACCTTGGGAACCCAGTTTTCAACGATCGAGCAATAAGGCATCATGGCGCACCACCTTCCGTATTTGGCCATTCAGTGTTTTATCAATGAATGGAGTGTTCCCGCTCTTGCTGCGCATAAATTCGAGCGAGAATTCAGTCGTCGCGTTTGTTTCGAAAACGATGAAGTCGGCATCGAATCCTTCGTTGATAGCGATTGGATCAGCTTTTGCGAGGCGCCGAGGTTCGGCGGAATAACGTTTCACCAGCAGGTCCCAGCCAAACCGCCCGTTCCGGATATAATGGTGATATAAGCTGACGACTGCGGTTTCCAATCCGGTAATTCCGAAGGGAGCGCTGCCAAAATCGTTCGCTTTTTCGAAGTGGGTGTGCGGCGCGTGGTCGGTTGCGATCACATCGAAAACGCCTTCGATCAAACCCTGGAGAAGCGCTTCATTGTCTTCCTCTGTCCGCAGCGGCGGATTCATTTTGAAATTGGCATCGTAGTTCCCGATGTCTTCCTGATTGAAAATCAGATGATGGGGAGCGACTTCGCAGGTCACGCGAATGCCATCTTCCTTGGCGCGGCGAATTGCATTCATGCCGATCGCGGTTGAAACGTGTTGAATGTGAATATGACCACCGGTGTATTGAGCAATTCGGATATCTCGTTCGAGGCAGATTTCTTCGCTCATTGCCGGCATTCCGGGAAGCCCCAACCGATAGGAAACGGCACCTTCGTTCATCGCGCCTTTTCCGCTGAGCGATTTTGTCTCGCAATGCGATGCGAGTGGTAAATCGAAGTCCATTGCGTATTCTATTGCTCTTCGTAAAACGACGGGAGAATCGACCGGGTTCCCATCGTCGGTGAGAACTGGTGCGCCTTTTGCGGCCATTCCGGCAATGCCCGCCAATTCTTCTCCGGCCCGATTTTTGGTAATGCAGCCAGCTTGTAGAATTGGAATACGCGATTTTTCAGCCGCGATATCGAGAACGGATTGAATCAAATTTCCGTTGTCGATTGCAGGCAGCGTGTTTGGCATCAAGATCAATCCCGTGACGCCACCGTTGATTGCTGCTTCTGAACAGGATTCGATGGTTTCTTTGTGGTCCTCTCCCGGTTCGCGGGCGTGAACGTGACCATCAAACATCGAAGGCATCAAAACACAGCCCGAACAATCGATCTCCTCAGCGCCATCGGCTGAAATGCCACGCGCGATTTGAGTGATTTTCCCGTCATCGACCAAGACATCGCTCTCGATTAGCTTCGGCGAATCTTCGCTGGCGATCTGGCCGTTTTTGAAAAGTCGTTTGCTCATCGTTGCTAAATTACTTTTCTTCAGTTCCGGGTTTCAGCCAATACAGGGCCGCCATTCGCACGGCAATTCCGTTTTCGACCTGCTGATTGATCAGTGATTTTTCGTAAAGCATCGCTTCGTCAACAATCTCGACACCGCGATTAACAGGGCCCGGATGCATCAGGTAGGTGCCTTCAGATGCCAGCGTTTTGAAGCGCTCGGAAGTCAGACCGTAGACTTTGTGATATTCGGTAAGACTCGGAAAGAATTGTTCGTCCTGCCGTTCCATCTGGACGCGGAGCAAATAAACGGCATCGGGTTTCCAATCGAAAACGTCTTCCCACGAAGAGAGGCGTTTGATGAAGTCATTCCGGCCGGGAGGAATGAGCGGCCCGGGCCCAAGAACGGCGACTTCGACTCCAAGTTTGTTAAAAATGGTGCTGGTGGATCGGGCAACGCGGGAGTGAAGGATGTCGCCAACGATGACGATTCGTTTTCCGCGAGATTCGGGAATGACTTCGCGAAAGGTAAAAGCATCCAGCAGTGCTTGAGTGGGGTGCGCATGAAATCCGTCACCCGCGTTTAGAATTGAAGCCCGAGTGTGATTGGCCAGCAAATTTGGAATTCCCGCAGCTTTGTGACGAATCACAATGTAATCTGTCTTCATCGCCTGAAGGGTATCGACGGTATCGAGAACCGATTCGCCTTTTACCACTGAACTTTGGGAAACCGACAGATTCGTGACGTCAGCCGACATTCGTTTTGCGGCAACTTCGAACGATGAGCTGGTCCGAGTGGAGGGTTCGTAAAATAAATTGAGGACCGATTTTCCTCGAAGGGCCGGGACTTTTTTGATCGAGCGCTTGAACAATTCTTTGAAGGGACCGGCGGATTTGAGCAAATATTCAATTTCTTCGACTGAAAGACTCGCGATATCGAGCAGGTCTTTTTTCGATGGTGGAATCGGTTCGTCGTCCTTTTTGCTCATGAATCGGTTTCGGAATTTTTCGTGATCAAAAACACACCTTCTTGGTCGTCGTCTTCTTCAAATCTAACTTTCACGTATTGGTCACGTGTCGTTTCGATTTTTGTTCCCACGTAGTCGGGCTGAATCGGCAATTCGCGATGGCCTCGATCGGCCAAGACCGCGAGCTCGATTTTTGAGGGGCGGCCGTAATCCATCAGGCCGTCTAACGCCGCGCGAATGGTCCGGCCTGTGAAAATGACTTCGTCGAAAAGAATGACACGCGTGCCTTCCAGCGCGAAGGGAACACCGGAACTCTCCAGCTTCGGCATGGTTGCGCCGAGGTTGTCCAAGTCGTCGCGATACAACGAAATATCGATCGTCCCGATTTCGAAATCGTGGCCGTCTTCTTTTAAAACCGCAGCGACTCGTTTTGCGAGGGTCACTCCGCGAGTGTAAATGCCGACAAATGCAGGTTTGTCGTCACGGCAGGTTTCAAGAATTTCATAAGCCAAACGCCTCACCGTCGTCGCGATGTCGGGACCGCTCAGAAGTTCTTCGGTAAGGATGTTTTCGCTAGTGCTCAAGATTTATACAAAATTCCGTGTCCCAATGTCGGTCCTTCGCTGCATTCCGTCAAAACTGACTTTCTCTGATTCTGCGTAGACTCGTGAGACGGCATCTTCGCGGGTTTCGCCGCGTGCGACGATCACATAAACGCGACCTCCGGCTGTTTCAAAATTTCCGTCAGCATTCTTGCGAGTGCCTGCATGAAAGATTCGTGATCCTTCGACGTTTTCGAATCCGGAAATGACGTCGCCGCTGCGTGAGCTTTCTGGATAGCCAGCCGAAGCCGAAACGAGGCAGATGCTCCATCCGTCCATAAATTCGATTTTCTCTGGTTGCAGATTTCCTTTGGCGCCTTCGAAGACGTAATCGACGAAATTGCCCGTGATCATCGGCAGAACCGCTTGCGCTTCGGGATCGCCGAACCGGCAATTGTATTCGAGAATTTTCGGGCCGTCCTGCGTCAGCATGATTCCAAAATAGAGGAAGCCGCGATAGGGCAGACCGTCTTTTTGGAGACCTTCGACGGTTGGCTTCACGATCTCGTTGTCGATTTGGGTGCGCAGCGCATTGTCGAGCATTTCGAGGGAACTCACCGCACCCATTCCGCCGGTGTTAGGGCCTTCGTCGGCATCGAAAATTCGTTTGTAATCCCGCGCCGGGGCAAGGATTTGATATTCGTCATCAACAACGGAAACGAAGATCGAGATTTCAGGACCATCGAGAAATTCCTCAACCAGAAGTCGGCCTTCGCCAAATTTCCGTTGTCCGAGAACTTCGTCGATAAATTCGTCAGCCGATGCTTTGTCGAGACAAACCGCAACGCCTTTGCCGGCTGCCAGGCCATCGAATTTCAGCACCGTTGGGTATTTCCCGCCGATCGCAGCCTGAGCATCTTCGACTGTATCAACCCCCGCGTAGCCACCCGTTGGGATGTTGTGGCGGACCATGAATTCTTTGGCGAATTCTTTACTCGCTTCGAGTTGAGCGGCTTCTTTCGGTGGACCCCAGCAAGGGATTCCTGCGTCCGCGCAGCAGTTTGCGAGACCGTCGCCAGTCACCAAATAACTTTCTTCACCCGCGATGCAGAGATCGATCGCTTGCGTTTTCATGAACTCCATCAGAGTGGGCAGATCCGTGGCATCGACCGGCTTGGCGAGTTCAAAAATGGCATCGCTACCAGGAAACGAATAAATTTCCGCCTCGGTTGGTGATTCAACGAGAGCTGTGATGATGGCGTGTTCGCGACCGCCTTTTCCGACTACGAGAATTTTCATGAATGGTAACTGCACACGATTTACGGGCAGACCGCGCCGGTTTCAAGGCTGGAAATTGGGAAATGAGGTTGAATTTTTGCCCAGCGCTATCTCATTACGGTTTTTCAATCCAAAGCAGTGATCCATCGACACCAACGTCAAATGAGAACCGGTCGTTGATTCGAATTGAAATTATCCATTTGGGGTGATCTAAAAATTTGATCCCGTAGGGGCGGATTTTATCGAATCGAGGTTCAGCCATGATGTTCGTGATATCGGAAGGAGTCGTGCCGGATTCCTCCTGCAGCTTTGCGAGATCTTGGGCAAACGTGCGCAAGGTTGGCTGTAAGCGCTCGGCCTCCCTGTATTTCGGAATAGCTGATTTTTGGTAAAGCACGACCGAAAACAGAAAAATACTGAGTAACGCAAACAAGATTGGCCATGCAATGTGAACTCTCATTTTTTGATGTTTCCGAACCAACCCTATCGATTCATTGAACAGACCCTCTTACTTCGAATTCACCGCTGCTGGCGATTCAGATTCAGTTCCTGTTTTTTAAAACGGGGAAGCAGCTCTGCTTCGATCCAATCGAATGCGGGTTGGAGGCCTTTGTCGGCGTAAATTTTTCCGATGCGGGCTTCAATGGTCGTGGGATTTCCGAAACAGGCGAGAAAGTTGTTACAAGTCATCCGGCGCAGCATTTCACCGCTCAGGGTGCCGTTGTTCTCGAGAATCCAGCTGCGAGCGAACAAATCGAGAACGGTGTCCCCGATCCAGGCTTCTTCCTGCTCAATGCGCTTGGCGTCCGGCTTATTGCTCTTCTTTTTCATTGTCGATTTTGCTGATGTAAGCCGCAAAGTGTTCCCGTGAAAGAATGACTTTTGCTCCGCAACGCGGACAAATGACTTCGGCAAAGCCTTCTTTCGAAAACACGTGATCGACGTCGTCTGGCGTGAGGTTCTCCAATCGATTGAAGAATTTTTCCTCCGAACACCCGCAATCAAAACGGTAAACGCGCTTCTCGAGCAAACTGAGCGTTTCCGATTGATCGATATTTTTAACGGCCTCGAGATCTAATGCGTCAAACCATTCCATATCGCATTGGGGCTGGGCGGTGATCATGACGAGATCTTCCTCCTCAAGCTCAAAAATCCGAGCACGTCGCTGTTCGCTCTGTTTGTAAAATTCTTCGACCGCGCGGAAGGCATCGAGCCCTTTGATTTCGACCACGCTTTTGCGGAGAGAACCGCCATCTTCGGTGATCTGGGCGTGAAAGGTTTGTTTGTCCGCTTTTTTCACGCTTTCATCGAAAACCCGACCGGTCAGGGTGCCGGATCGGTTGGAGCCGGTTGCGAACACATTGATTAGTGGGTCTTGAAAATTCAGGGTCCACGCGGCCGCTTCTCCCCAGGGGCGCGACGCGAGGTGGAGCGTCAGGGCAGACAGCGTGTTTTTCAACAGCAGGTCGCTTTCCCCTTCATAACGAATCTTATGCTGCATGAGGTGCAGGTAATAATCGGTGAAGAGGGGGGTGAACTGGGCGCGGACGAGCAATGCATTCCGTTCGCGAACAAAGTAGCAGCGAACTTCCACGGGTTCATTTTCGGACTGTTTGTCTGGTTCGTTTAACATCGCAAAAGCAGTCGTTCTTTTTGGCTTTGTGTGCAAGGTTTCAGGTCCACTTGGCGACCTCTTTTTGCAATGCTCTCTCACGCGGAAAAAAAATCTATTCTCCAATCGGTAGAAATGTTCTCCGAGGCATCCGCGTCGATTTTGGAGAAACTGTCTGAAATCGTCGAGGAAGTTACTTTTGAGAAAGGTCAGGAATTGACCTCACAGGGGATTCGCTGCCCGAATTTGTATGTATTGGCCTCCGGATCGATCGGAATCTATATCCGCGAAGGCGAGGGGGAGCGTGAGGCTGCCATTTTGTCGGACCCGGGAAAAGTAGTTGGTGAAATTGGTGCGGTTTCCGGCCTTGTTGCGACCGCTACGGTTCGGGCGGTGTCAGACGAAGCTCATTTTTTACAGCTCGAAGGCGAGCGGTTTAACAAGATTATCAGTGCTGAACCTCAAGTGGCTACTACGGTCCTGCGTTCGCTGGCGCGGTATTTGAAGGCGAATAGCTAGCCGTTACTCGGGGGAGCCGACATCATCTGCCAATTCCTGAGCAAGTTGGAACAAGCGATGGGTCTGCGCGACTGGAATGTGACTGACATCGATCCGTTTCCCGCTGTTTAAAATCGCAGAAAAGGTTCCGATTCCTTTTCCATCGTCACGAATCAATGTGTTCTGGATCGAAGACCACGGGTGAGATTCGATTTCATGACCTGACCGAATTTGCGCCAGAGTGAGCATCTGGCGATTCGTGAGGATCACGCTCAGCTTTGCTTTGCTGAGAAGCCCGGCTTTCTCCTGAATTCCAATGTAGAAAATTTCTTCGCCATTTGCGAGCACCTCGGAAACTGCACGGTAGACTTCACCGACACGAACTTTATTCTGTCCATCATCCACGAAGTGGCTGAGCTGCTCCTGAATATCGAAAACCTCGTCCATCGTCGCCCAATCCTTCATTCCGTCGTAGTAAACGAAATCCTTGCGGTTGATTTCGCCATTTCGAAGAAACGTCAGCAAGTCTTCCTGAGAGTAGGGGCCTGCAGGAGCGTCTGCTCCACGACGAAGAAGTAAAAAAACAGGATCTGTCGGTGTCATGTAAAGATAAGCGTCGGACGCGGGAGTCTCGGTTTCCGGTGTGGCCAATGTGTCTGTGCTCATTCGATTATTAATTATGGATTCGTCCTGCGAAAGCGAAAAATCTGGCAGATTCACAGAATCGCTGTATTTACATTGTCTTCACATTCTCGCGTTTTGCAAGTCGGAATTCTACGTCGTTGCAATCCATTCTTGCGGAACGCGTTTTGGTTTCCCGCTCGGCATTTGCACGAGAATTGTGGTTTGGATGCATTTCATCAACGGCTTGTCAGGAGCGGATAGTAGTGAAATTGTAAAGTGACAGGTGATACGGAGGCGTTCGATCGATTCAAAATGAGCCTGAATTACAAGCTGGTCGCCCAGTTTTGCAGATTTTAAATAATCGGCTTCAGTTCGCACCACTGCTGGGAAAACCTGGGTTTCATTCATTTTTTTCGCGTCAAAACCGAGACGTTCACGGAAAAGAATGGAACGGGCTTTTTCAACCAGGCGGAGGTAAGCGAGGTTGTGAACGACTCCGCCGCAATCGGTGTCGTAAAAATAGATTTCCTCCTCGATTTCAATAGGGGATGAGAGCGTAGACATAGGCGTTCCAGGATGGTAGCGTCCCTTCTCATGCAGGGCAAAATTTTCCCACAGATTGCGGTCGTTTCCGGTATCAGTTTCGCGCTCATTCTCTCGAGCGCGGCTGTTTTAAAAGCATATGACGTTCCGGCATTCGGCGTTTCGATCTTTGAAAGAGACGGGGTGTCCCTTACTGCGGCAGAATTGGAGTCAGTCGTCGCTTCGCTAGTGGCAGTTGCTTCTGACCCTGCCCAGGACAGCGACCTGAAAGAAAAAGCACTTGGTGTAGCGTTGAAGCTTGACCCTGTGAATCCGGCCGCTCGAAAAGCGAATGATGCGCTGTCGCAGGACGCCGCGCCGGCTCAGATAGCTGATTTGAATGCAGCCAAGGTATCTGAAGATCTGTGGAAGGCAGGTCACGGCCTCTTAAAATCGAAACCATCTCAGGACGACGCCGAATTGGCACCATATTTAATGGAAATTTCGCTCATCTATCATCCCGCGCCACCTGCTGATATCATTTGGAAGTTCGGTGAAATCACGGAAAAAAAGGATCTTAAATGGAATCTGTTTCTGAAGCTTCAGCCCGAGGAAAACGCCAGCAATGGGAAAATTTCGGAGCTTCTTTCCACATTGAGCAAAAAATCGGAACCTGTAATAGCGTCGGTAACTCCAACTGTTCCCACAGTGATCACGCCCGCTAAAATGACGGACACCACCCCTGCGTCTGAGGTCGGCATTTCTCCTGTTAAAATTGAATCTGGCCAAATCGCGACTGTTGTGCAAACGGCAGAGGGGCCCATTGCAGTGTTGGTGATTTTGGAAATTCGTGATCCGAATACCGACGAAGCGAGCTTGTTCAGTGTGTTTGCACCCGACGGAAGCGAGCGTGGCACCTTTGAAATGAAAATGCGGTCCAAGTCAGGGATGCCGACTGGACTGTCCGGTTTGGACGAAGCTGCGGAGAAAGTCAAAAAACGTTATCCTCGTTGGCCCGACAAAAAAATTGCCGAATTGTCCGTGCTCACACCTGCTGGTGGTCCTGTAAAGTTGCGCGAACCTCGTGAGTTGAACGTGAGCACTGCCGCGACGTTTCTGCTGGACCAAGCCTTTTCCGGAAACGAAATTCTCGAAGATTTCGTTCATATCGAGCCCACAAAAATGCCGAATAGAATGCTCGATGAAGCGGCGAAATTTGAAAAATCGAAAGCAGTCATTCCATCCACTCTCTATCCGCTCATGCTGGAAAGAATCGCCATGAATGGAGGAGGAGATGCTCTGGCAAAAATTCAATTGATCGAAGCAAATGGAGGGCGGGAGGCCCGTGAAATACTTCAGGGGAAATCAGATTTTCCAGTCATTGAATCACTCGTCGCATTCGACGCGATCATCGCGGAAAAGCCCGCTGCGATGTCCGTCACAGAATTTTCAAAAGCTGCCAGTGTTACCACGATTCTGACCGAATTTTCAGAAAAGTATCCATTCCACATGTCGGCAAAATTGATGGCCAATCTCGGTGAAAAATCGGCTTCGCCTGAACTGGTGATGAAGAAGGCCATTTCCAGTATCGACGGAGTGATGAAGCCATTCGCTTCCGTTTACGCCGAAGCCATTTCCCCAGATGGCGGCGGAGTTCAGCAAGATTTGAGCCGCGACTTCAGGGATGCAGGTAAAAAATTCAGCACACTTCGAACCGAAATTCCCTCAACTGCCTCAAAGTATTTGAAGCTCGCCGAAAACGTCATGGACCGGATGGAAGTGTTTCTAGGGATGAACAACCAGACTTCCTCGATTGGTCAACAACGTCACCGCGAATTGAAAGCGGCCATCGTCGAGCTCAACGCCGAGGGCGAGCGATTGGGACTTGGGCCGATCGGCGGGTAAAAATCTTCGGTTATTTTCCCCGAGCCGCGCGATCGTATTTTTCGTGATCACGCACCCGCTTTTCAATTCGTTTCCGCATCGCGTCTTTTGAGGAAACCTTGCCATTAGGGCCAGCCATTCGCTCTACGGTTACGGTGATAAGCTTGATCATGTTTTTTACATCCGCCAGCGAAACAAATTCTTCCGCGATACCGCGTTCCGGCGGGCAATTGTGATAATTTCCCAAAATCACCGACATTCCCGCCGCAGGGATTCCATACAAATTCATCGCCGTCGCTTCACACGAACCACCATCGAGAAGGCAACGCTGCACCGGGATTTTTCCTTCCGCTCCGGCATCGACCAGCTCGGCAGTCACGGCATCGTCGAAAAGGCTCATGCGGTCTCCCGCACGAATCACCGGTCCGTCTCCCATCACAGCACCGCCTCGCGCTGCACTGGTTTCCAGAGAAACAAAGCGCACCGATTTCGGCAGTGGCCATTTTTTAGCGAGCTTCACAGCGCCGATAAACCCCACTTCTTCTGCACGCGTGAAAATACCGTAGCAATTGGCGTCCACACCGCGTTTTGAAAGGTCCATCAGCATTGCCACGATCGCCGCGCAGCCGATCAAGTCATCGCAAACCCGCGAGTGAATCAGACCATCATGAATCACAAACGGATTCAACTTCCACATTCCAAAATCGCCAAACCATTCCACCGGATGGGTTTTCAAACGCTCTTCCGGAACCCAGCCCAGAAAAACTTCACCCTCCTTTTTCGTCCTCACCCAGCCGGGATGATCCATGTGTGCTCCGAAAGCCAACTGAGGTTTCGAGCGGCCCTTTTTGTAATGTGCGATGATATTTCCGAAATCATCTTCTGTGAGCGAAACATTCGGCAAATCCGCGAGGCGCTTTCGAATCACTTCCGCCACCAACGCTTCATGAAACGGAGCCGTGGGTGTCGACTGAATTTCGCGAAGCAGGCCGATGAGGGTTTGATGATGAAGCATGGCCTCCACCATTCCGCAGAATTGGGTAGGCTTCAAGAAGTGTCACGATCAAATAGTAGAATATGACCGGCGATACCGCCTGACAAAACCCCATCTAATCGCGACAACGTTTTCACTGAAATTCAACGAGTTCGCCCCGACGCGATTTAGTAGGGTGCGTTCATCGAACGGACCCTATTGATTCGTAACACCATTTCGATCGAACAGGGTTGATTCGTGGAGCATACCCTGTTGATTCGTAAAAACATGTCGGACGAGAAAAATATCAATCTGGACGTCGCTATCATTGGTGGTGGCGTTGCTGCGTTGTGGACGGCGAATGCGCTGAAGAATGCCGGATTCGGCGGGCGATTCGGACTTTTTACGAATGCCCCACTGGGTTCAGGTCAATCGCTTGCAGCGCAGGGTGTGATTCACGGTGGATTGAAATATGCGCTTGGTGGAAAATTGAATGAGTCGTCCGAAGCGCTCGCATCGATGCCTGGTCGCTGGGCGGATTGTCTCGCGGGCAAGGGTGAGATTGATCTTACCGGCGTCCAAGTGTTGAATGATCACCAGCTGCTGTGGAGTCTTCCCGGAGTGTTGAGTCAGGTCGTTTCCTTTTTCGGAAGCAAGGCGCTTAGCGGTCGAGCGGAGTCAGTGAAGCGTGAAGATTTTCCGCCAGTTTTTGATACGCCGGAATATCGTGGCAAGATTTTTAAAATCGAAGAACGGGTCCTCGATCCACAGTCGATCATCGCGGAACTGGCGAAGCCTGTCGCTGAATCCTGTTTTCAAATTCATTGGGACAAAGCCGATTTTGTTTTAGAAAACGGAAAGCCTGTTGGAATTCGTCTGGAATCAGGCGAGACGATTTTTGCGAAGAAATTCGTGTTCGCTGCAGGAAAAGGAAACGGGGAACTGCTTGCCGCGTGCGGTTTCGAACGCCCTCAAATGCAGCTTCGTCCGCTTCATCAAGTCGTGATCAAAAAAGCCGGGCTGCCTGATTTTTTCTCGGTGTGCATCGGCAATACGCCCAAACCTCCGATCGTTTCGACAACCCATGCCGATTCCGAAGGCTGCACCGTTTGGTATATCGGCGGGGATTTAGCAGAAGCTGATGGCGTTGTTCGTGATGAGGTGGATCAGATTTCGACGGCACAAAGGTGGTTTGCAAAGCACATGCCATGGATCGATTTGGCCGGAGCCGAGTGGTCGACCATGCGAGTTGATCGTGCCGAACCCAAGACCGAATCCGGGGCTCGACAGCCGGGAGCCTATTGCGAAAAGGTTGGAGAAAACGTGATGGTTGCCTGGCCCACGAAACTCGCGCTTGCTCCTGATTTAGCGGATGGCGTGATGGCCGGATTGGGATTGGAGCCTTCGATTGAAGTTGCGGGGGAGGTATTGTTACCAATAGCCGTGATTGGAAAACCGGTTTGGTTTAAGTAATGAATTTGTAAAATCAGTAACCGTCCCATTGTTTTAATTCGCAGCGAGTTCTAGCATTGGGGATTAAGAATTGCTGGAAGTTGATTTGGGTGGTTGTTGCGCTGTCTGGAATATTGGTTCACGCTCAGGAAAAAAGTCTGAGGACCTGTATACAAACATCTACGTCTTACCGCCCACTTTTGGAAACCAGGATCTCGGTGCTGCAAGAGATCCTTTTGCAGATGCTGCGCCTTTGCCGAAACGGACGCCTGCGAAAGAGGTGCTTGAAGCGGCGGGTGTGTTTTTTCCAGCGGGCGGAAGTGCAATCTACAATCCAAAGGTGTCGCAACTGATTGTGCGGACAACGAAGGAGCAAATGGAACTCGTTGAAGTGTATATCGATTCGATTGTTGGTGGAGTGGAAAAGCAAATTTTCGTGAAAGTGTTTTTTATTGAGGTGAATGAACCCTTATGGGAGGGACTTGAACAACCTCATGTCGAGGGCGATAAAATTTCTGAATTCAGTGCGTTTCTTCCTGAGAGTGACTTGCCTGCAAGTAAGATGATGGAATTGCTCGCGGCTCCGGATTTAAAGGCGGCAGTTAAGAAAGAAGCAGGGGCCATGAGATCGCAAAACTTTAAGAATGCGATGGCTCAACCCGCGGGTGTGTTTTCGGACCCCCAACTTGAAGTCTTTTTGGAATCTAAGGAGAAGGCCAAAGGCTTTAAGAAAGTCGTGGCTCCCAGTGGTGTTAGCCGCTCCGGACAACGGGCATTTATTCAAGTTGGTGATCGCGCTGTCGTGGTTGATCCCGTGATCGGTGCCGATAATTTCACAGTCGATTTGGATTTGACGAGTCGGTAAACAGCGAAGTCAAGGAGAGGCGGGCGGCAAGGGGAGCATCGCACGACCACCATCTGGGATGCGCAGACCTTCGGTTTAGTCGAAAAAACGGAAGGCAAGAAATTTATCTACACGCTGGTTCGGGCTGAGATTGTTGATCCGGCAGGAATGCCAATCAACGAGCAGCCGAAAGGAATTCCTGAAAAGGAATAAACTCGTTTCAGTCCAATTTCACAATTGGCACGGGATTTGAGCGATGCCCGATTTTCCGAATTCCGGGGCCGGGCTTCCCGCGATCACCTAAATCTTTTCGCATTTTCTCGGCGTGTTTGGTGAGCTTGGCGACGATTTCTGGATGTTCTGCGGCGACGTCATTTTTGCAGGCGATGTCATCGACGACGTTGAAAAGCAGTGGGGAATTGTCTTTTGACTTCCTTTTGAAATGCGGGTGTTGAGGGAAGTCATCGAGTGGAAGAAACAGTTTCCATTCTCCGGATCGGACGGCTTGAAGTTGGTCGAGGTAGTAGTAGAAAAAGGCGTCGTAGGGTGTGGTGGCACCTTTTTTGCCGAGGAGGAGCGGACTGATGTCGTGACCATCGATTTTGTTTTTTGACTTGGGTTCGTGACCGGCAAGTTTTACGAATGTCGGTAACAAATCCATCGTGGTGCAAAGCTCGGCGCTTTCGGTTCCGGCAGGAATTTTTCCAGGCCACCAAGCGATGGTCGGAACGCGAAATGCGCCTTCGCTGGTGGTGTAGCCGCGACCGTAAAGAGGGAGGTTTGAGCCACGGGTTAAGTCAGCCGGATCTTTGTTGATCGGTGCGCCGTTGTCCGAAGTCCAAATGACGAGGGTGTTTTCGGCGATGCCGAGTTCGGTGAGTTTATCGAGGATTTGGCCGGTGGACCAATCGAGCTCTTCGATGGAATCACCCCACGGGCCGTTCTTGCTTTTGCCACGAAAGGCGTCGCTGGAGAACGGTGTCGAGGTGCTGCCGGGCATCGCCTGCGGGAAATAGAGAAAGAAGGGTTCGTCTTTTTTCTCGGTGATCCAATCGAGAGCGCGTTCGGTATAGCGTTTTGTTAGTCCGTCGCGATCGCAGGGCGCTTCGATGACGGTTTCGTTTTCCATGAGGGGCAGGGGAGGCCAGTGAGAGCCGTCCTGACTCCAGATCCGCTCGGTCATGTCATCGGAATAGGGAACGCCAAAAAACCAATCGAAGCCCTGACGTGTGGGAAGGAAATCGGGCTGGTCGCCGAGATGCCATTTCCCGATGATTCCTGTCGCGTAGCCGTGTTTTTTCAGGGCTTCGGCGATGGTTTCTTCGTCGGGATTTAAACCGTAAGGCGAAACGGGACGCAGCACGTGGTAGTCGCGATCGTTCAGGTGCATCGAGACTCGCTGCGAATAACTGCCGGTAATGATGCTGGCACGCGACGGAGTACAGACGCCCGCCGTTACGCAAAAATGGGTGAACTTCCGTCCCTCCGCCGCCATGCGGTTGAGGTGCGGGGTCCGATGAATCTTGGAACCGAACGGCTCAATGTCGCCGTAGCCGAGATTATCGCAAAAGATGACGATAAAATTCGGCGGGCGTTCTTCTGCTTTTGTCAGTTGAAGCGATAAAACGAGGGCGAGGCTGGCGAGGAGCAATTTCATGTCGATGAAGATTCAGCGCTGAGTGCGCACTGAATTTCATCATAACTCGACATCAAAGACAACATTTCACGCACCGCATTTCCGACCCCGCTGAAAAGCCCGCGAGCAACCAGGTGGTGCCCGATGTTCAGTTCTGCCATGTGCGGCACTTGCATTAGCCGAACAAGATTTGGAACGGTGATGCCATGACCGGCGTTCACTTGCAGGCCGGCTTCATGGCCGATTTTTGCAGCGGTGATTAGGTCCGCGAGTTCTTTTTCGCCTCCAATAACGTCAGCATTGGCAAATGCGCCGGTGTGAAGCTCGATCATTTTGGCTCCGGTTTTGGCGGCGGCTTCGATTTGTTTTGGCTCGGGATCGACAAACAGGCTCACTCGAATGCCGGCATCGCGAAGGGTATCGATGGTCCGGTTCAGCGAGGTGTCGGCGTTGAAAACATTGAGGCCGCCTTCGGTCGTAACTTCGCGACGATTTTCGGGAACGAGGCAAACGAATTCAGGTTTCACTTTCAAAGCGATGTTCAGAATCTCCTGAGTGTTTCCCATTTCCAAATTCATCTTGGTGTGAATTTTTTCTTTCAACTCAAAGACATCGCGATCCTGAATGTGACGGCGATCGAGCCGCAAATGAACGGTGATGGAATCAGCTCCAGCGGCTTCGACTTCGTGAGCTGCAGCGAGGACACAAGGTTCAGCGTTTGGTGAATTGAGCATGGGCGCGTAGCGCGCCTGACGCAGCGTCGCAACGTGATCGATGTTGACGCCGAGTTTGAGGGTACGTGAGGATTTTTCCATGAAGGGACTGTTATTAGTAATACGAAACTGATACGGGATTTATTGCACAAAAAAGCGCCCAACCGATTCGGCGGGCGCTTTTTCAAAAAGGGATAATTTCTTTTTAAGTAGGACGCCCGGTTATTTGAATTTTACGGTGACTTCTTCCTTAATCTCAGCTTTCATCGCTTCGACTTGAGGAAGCAGTGCTTTCACTTCTTCTTCGGTAACCGATTCTGGATCTTCGGCTGACTTATCAACAAAGGCGAGGAACTCAGGATCGGCCAACATTTTAGAGACTTCAACGTCCATGAGCGTGATGTATTCTCCGTTCACGTGGGAAGCGTTCGATTCGGCGATGCCGCCGTTGATTCGAATAAAATATCCCATCCGCATTCCCTGAAGCATTCCACTCATCATGCCCATCATGGCTGAAGGTTTCATTCCATCCGGAAGCTGCTGATCACCGCCGGGGCCGCCACCTTCTTGAAATTGTTTGAGGGCATCTTCACCCATGCCGGTTTTGATTTTTAAAACGCCGTCCGCATGTGCAAACGTCATCTTGCCGCCCTCTTGTTCTTCGACTGCTTGTCCCTGGGCTTCGGCCATTTCTTTCATCTTGCCGCCCATTGCCGAGTTGGCATCGAGGACGACTTTATTGATGTCATCAAATTCATATACGATGAGATGTCCGTCCCATTGTTCTTTGTTCTTGCCTTCTTCATGGCGAACGTAACGAACGCCTTCGCCGTAGTTGGCTGCATCGGCTTTGGCTTGATCCACGTCTACTTTGGCGGGATCTGCTGAACCGTTAATCGTAACTTCACCCGCGCCCTCGCCTTCACCACCCAGTGCGCCGCCGAGTCCG
The DNA here is from genome assembly GCA_937891465.1 of uncultured Verrucomicrobiales bacterium. Classification (GTDB taxonomy): domain Bacteria; phylum Verrucomicrobiota; class Verrucomicrobiia; order Verrucomicrobiales; family DEV007; genus JABDJT01. The sequence goes on from CALAHF010000080.1 coordinate 81,173, forward strand.
CCTGCCATGGCTGCGATTGATGGTGAGAAGTAATTGCGGACAAAAATTTCACCGCTGCCGTCTTTCTCAAGGCGCAGCACAGTGGAGTGTTGAATGCAGGATGTGAAGAGCACGCTGCACGCGGCCAGAGTTAGGAATCGAAAAACGGTTTTCATTAGAACAAGTTATGGCGAGAAATCCGAATTTGGCCAATTATAATTCAGGCGTGATTTTGGAATGCATTTTCACTTATACGAACGCACCCTATTGATTCGTGGAGGCTTTTCGAAGCAACAGGGTTGATTCATCGAACATACCCTGTTGATTCATGGAATGACTTTATTCACTCGTTGTATCGCGATTTTCCTTTTTGGATTGGTGATTCCGGCATTCGCTCAGGAAAAGAAAAAATGGACACCTCCTCCAGCGGAGAAGTTGGAGTCTCTTATTTCGAGTGATCCGGGAAAAGCAGCGGAAGTGATTTCAAAAAGCTGGGGTGAGAAATCTCTGAAATCGGGGATGTGTAAATGGATTGAGAAACGGACGGTGCTCTGGGCGGTGATTTCAGATACGCCGGTTTCGGTTTTTAAAGCGGCTGAGAAGGGTGAGAAAATCGGGGATTTGGTTTCTTTGGACGACAAGGGATTGCAAGCATTCGCGACGACTTTTGAGGATCCGATTGCCTTTAATTATGTAATCAAAAGGGCGGATGGAACGAAGCTGGGTGCTGGGAGTACGGTGAAGATTGAGTATTACGATTATGCGCCTGAATCGGAGCATCAGGAAGGGGTTCCGCAGGGAAAAGTGACGCGGTATGAGTGGAATGATTCAAAGATTTTCCCAAATACATTGCGGGAATACGAGGTCTACATCCCGGCGCAATACGATGGAAGTGAGCCCGCAGCGCTGATGGTTTTTCAGGATGGACTGCGTCATGCGGATCCAAATTCGAATGGCGGGCTTCGGGCTCCGGTGGTTTTTGATAATTTAATCGCAGCGAAAAAGATGCCGGTGACGATTGGGGTTTTTATCAATCCGGGACGGAAAGCAGATCAGAAACCGGGGGCTAAGCCGGGAAATCGAAGTTTTGAATATGATTCCCTGGGCGATCAGTATGTTCGTTTTTTGTTGGAGGAAATTATTCCTTATGTCGTGAAAGAGCATGACCTCAAGCTCAGTGATGATCCTAAGATGTGGGGCATCTCCGGTGGATCGAGTGGTTGCGCGTGTGCCTGGACGGCGGCGTGGGAGCGGCCGGACAAGTTTGGAAAAGTCCTCGGTTGGGTGGGGACGTTTGTTGATATCCGCGGGGCGAATGCGTATCCGTCGCTGGTTCGAAAAACGGAGCGCAAACCCATCAGGGCCGCGCTTTTGGATGGGACGCAGGATTTAGACAATCGTTTTGGGAACTGGCCGCTGGCAAATCAGCAAATGGAAACTGCGCTTGAGTTTGCCGGTTACGATTACAAATACTGGTGGGGCAAAGGCTTCCACGGCAGTCGTCACATGGCGGCAATGATGCCGGAAATGTTGACGTGGCTGTGGAGTGACGAGGTGAAGTGATTTTAGATTTTCAGAGCGTCGGCGACAGCTTTTTCGAGCGCCGGAAGTTTTTCTTTTTCAAATTTTACCCCGGTGGCTGAGTCAGCTAGATGGAGTCGGTCGATTGCGGCACCGCTTTGGGTACTGATACGGGCGTGAATGACATCGGCGCCTGAATTCCCCAGAACGGTGAAAATATCGTAGAGCAGACCGATTCGGTCCTGTGCCTGAATTTCGAGGATGGTCAATTCTGTATCGAGTTCGTTCGATACAAAAACGCGTTGTGGAATCTCAAAAACGTCGATCGCATCGCGATAAGGCGATGGTTTTTTGTTTTTCTCAATCAGTTCATGGAAATCGATATCGGCATCGAGGCCGAATTCCTGAGCGATCAATTTCTCGATTCGCTCGATTTCACGGGCTGATGAGACCGGGCGGAAATCCGTTGTGCAGACCCGAAAAATGTCGAGAATGATACATTCTTCACGCATGAAGAGATCGGCGCTGAGAATATTTAAATTCCGTGCGGCGAGGACACCGGCAATTTTTGCAAGAAAGTGACGTCGGTTCCATCCGGCGATTTCAAACAGGGTGTAGCCTGCTTCCTTGCGATTCTCCCAATAAGTTACTGGAATGAGTTGATCTGTATTGGTGCGTTTTACGATCTTGAGAAATTTATGAATCAATTTGATATGGCGAGTCACCGAAGCGGATCCCCGGTATCTAAAATAACGCTGAGGCAACAGGCGGAAATGAGCATCGATTTCCTCTTCGTAAGATTCCGGGAGTTTCGCAATGACCTTTTTCTGAGTTTCGCCAACAGGCCGGTTGAATTTTTGTTCGAAGGCTTTGCGATCTTCGAAATAGCGATAGGTGGATCGGTAAAGCTCGAACATGAGCGATCCTTTCCAATCGTTCCACGCTTCTTCGTTGGTGCCTTTTGAATCGACGTAAGTGAATAAATAGAGGATCTCCATCGAGGCGCGGTTTTGAACAGCTCCTGCAAATTCTGCGATGGTTGCCGGATCTCCAAGGTTTTTGGTCGTTGCGGTTCGCCAGAAGGAGAGATGGTGATCAACGAGAAAAGTGATCGTACGGCGGCGGTCCCCCATAAATTTGAGGCGCGTGCACACTTCGCTGGCAAGCATGGCGCTGCCATCTTCATGGCGACGAACGTTTTCGGCACGGCCGGTGTCGTGCATGATCAGCGCAATATAGAGACCTGCGGGATCTTCGAGTTCCTGAAATATTTTTTTGAAAAGCTGTTCTTTGGGATCGGTTGAGTGAACCAGTTTATCGAGTTGTTCGATGCAGCGGAGGGTGTGCTCGTCAGCTGAAAAACGGTGGAAAAATTCATGCTGAACGAGATCGGTGAGTTGGCCGAATTCGGGCAAATACCGCCCAAGGAACTCAATTCGATGCATTTGGCGAAGAATTCGGGCCACGTCACCGCGGTGCTGCAGAATCTCATTGAACACGTCTCGATTGGTTTTGCTGCGTCGAAAATTGCCATTGATTCGATTCCAGTTTTGTTTGAAAAGGCGGCGAATTTCAGGGCTCAACTTCAGGTGACGTTGTTGGGTGTAGCGGAAAAACCGCATCATCCGGTCCGGGTCTTCTTCGAAAACATTGTCTTTCTCGGGATAGATAAGTCCCTCTTTTGCGATGAAGCCGTCGAATTTCTCGGCCTTGGTTTTTCGTCGGGCGAGGAAGTTTATGAACGGAATGGGACCGGTTGCATCTGTATCGATTTCGAGCTCGAAGCCCTGCATCAGCGAGGTGCTGTGCTGATAGAGGTTTCGTGTGTGATGGTAGTAGTCACGCATGAAGGCCTCGCTTTTTTGCACCATGTTTTTCCCGGGGTATTGGAGGTCTTTGGCGATGAGCCCTTGGTGGCGCAGTGTCAAGATATCGCCGCTGCGTCGTTGTTGAACGTAGTGAAGCGAATTTCGAACGCGCATGAGAAATTCGTAGGCGTTTTCGATTTTCTTAAAAGCCGAAACTGAAAGTCGTTTCTTTTTCACCAGGAAATTCAAATCGCGGGTGCGTTCCAGAACCCAGAGAACCCAAATGAGATTGTGGTATTCGCGAAGGCCGCCGCAGCTTTCTTTCACATTCGGCTCCTGAAGGTGGATCGTGCGGTGATATTTTTTGTGGCGCTGTGAAATGTCGACGGTTCGTTCAGCGAGATAGGCTTTCTCCTGGCCCTTGATGCATTTTTTGAAGAACCGGTCTTCGAAATCATCAAAAAGATTCGTATCGCCAGCGATGAAGCGGGCGTCGAGCAGGGCCGTTTTCGTTTTGTGATCGTCGTTGGCAAACTTGATCGCACCCGGGACGGAATGGACCGCGTGGCCGACATCAAATCCCACGTCGAATAGAATCCGGAGAATCGTTTCGATCATTTCCTGAGCGGTCTTGCTGATGGTGCTGGTGGAACCGGGAAGGAGGAACTGCAGATCAATGTCGCTACCGGGATTCAGGATTCCCCGTCCGTAGCCACCACGGGCGACGAGCGTCATGAGGTTTTTGCCTCCGGATTCTTGTTGTTTGTGGGCAAAAAGGTCGAGGATCACGACGTCGAGAATCGCGGATCGAAGCGCAGCGACTTCGAGCCCTTCGGCTCCGGATTTATGCATGAGCCGAATGCGATGGTTCTCCTTTTTCAGAAAGCGCCGGTAAACCTTAAGCAAATCGGCTTCGGTTTTGGCTTCTTTTCGAAAAGGAATGAGTGCCTGTTCGGCATGGGCGATGACCTTTTCGCGTAAATCGCTGGCTAGCATTCGGGAACGTATTTCGATGCAGGCTTTGCGAAAGCAAAAACACGTATTAGGCTCGCCACGATATGATAGGGTTACTTTGTCGAACGGATAGTATTGGATCAAAAGTTGCGATTTTTGTATTTGTAACCGTATTTGGATGTGTGGGTTGCGAGCGAATTGATGCGCAGCAATCTGCAGAATCCCAGCCAATCGATACGTCAAAGACGCTGACGAAAATTGTTTTTGGATCGTGTGCTCATCAAGATCGCAAGCAGCCGATTTGGGAGCCCATTGTTGCCGAGAAACCGGATGTTTTCCTGTTCACCGGGGACAATATTTATGGAGACACCGAGGATATGGCAGTGATGCGGGAAAAATATGCCAAATTGGCGGCAAAGCCGGGGTATCAAAAACTACTCGCGACCTGCCCAATTCTAGCGGTGTGGGATGATCACGATTATGGCGTGAACGACGGGGGAGCCGAATATCCGAAAAGAGCGGAATCGGAAGCGGTTTTTCACGAATTTTTCAAAACACCTAAAGACGCACCGACTCGTTCGTGGCCGGGAACTTATGATTCGGATCTTTTTGGACCGGAAGGGAAGCGGGTGCATATCATCCGGTTGGACACTCGATATTTCCGTTCAGAGTTGAAGAAACTGCCGAGTCGCGCGCCGGAAGGGCCTTATGATCGGCAGTTGGACGCCTCGGCTACGGTTTTGGGGGATGCGCAGTGGAAATGGCTTGGTGAACAACTGGAGGTTCCAGCGGATTTGCGAATCATTGTTTCCAGTATTCAGGTGATTCCGGACCAACATCGGTGGGAATTATGGGAGAACATGCCCAACGAGCGGAAGCGGCTTTTCGAGCTGATTGGTGAGAAACAAGCTAATAATATCGTGTTTGTGAGCGGTGACCGTCACATGGCGGAAATTTGTGAATTGAAGACAGATGCAGATCTGAGTCCCGGGTTTCCGCTTTTTGAAATTACCTCAAGTGGTCTAACAAACGCTGGAGGAGGGCAAAAAGGGGAGCCGAATCGCCACCGTGTGAGTGAAACCAACTTTCAAAGCAGGAATTATGGGGTGATGCGGATTGATTGGAAAAAACGGGTCGTAGATCTTGAGATTCGTGATGTTGACGGGAAATTGGTCTTTGATATCCCTGTAACGCTTTAGGGAGTAGTTCAAACGCTTCATTTTAAGTGAGTTATGGGTGGATTTAGTTGAGGTTCGAGGTGGGGAAGCGCAGCGGACCGAGATGGTCACCGAGCAGTCAGGTGCGAGCGACTTCCTCAAGTCTCTGCGTTTGGATCATCCGGTTATTCCAATCGTCGAAGAGATGCTGATGGTTTGATTGAGGATGGTGGTGACGTTTTCGCCCGAACAATGCTCTGAATGAACGGGCTGCCCGATTTTTAACGAAGGGTTTTGCGAAAGGCGTTGAGGTCAACGAAGTTTTGGCTGCAGGACACGCTGCGACTCAAATTCCTCTGCTGTATCGGTTTCACGACTTGCGCGTCGGCGTGCTTGTAAAGCATTTTATTGAAGATGAGCCAAGCATTCACCGGCTCTTTTGTTGATCAGAAAATCCGCTCTTGTTGGGGGGCAGTGCGGCTTATCGCTGAGACACCAGCGAATCCCCCACAGGGACGGGCTGAAAGCGGACCTGGTATTTCACGCCACTTTCGTGCGCGTTCACAGGGTTTTCAATCTGCAGTCGAACCAACTTGGTTCCACTCGATGCGTTCACGACAGGGCTTACAAAGGCAATTGTTGCTTCGGTTTTTGAATCATTCAAACTTGATAGCGTTGGTGCCACCGTGATTTTTGATCCGGCTTTTAAGCCACGTGCAGTCACTGCTGGAACATGAACAACGAGATTGAGTTGGTCGAGATTGACAATGGATGCGACCACGGTTTCCCCTCCGACTGCACTTTCCGCAACATCGCGATAGATTCTCGCAACAATCCCGTCGATGGGGCTTCGCAGCATGTGCCGTTCAATTTCGACTTCGATTTGTTCCAACTCGATTTTTGAAGTCTGAACTTCTTCGCCCGCCGCTGCGCACAGGCCATTCAGTTCAATTATGGCTGCGACGTTATCGAATACCCATGATTTCTTTCCCTTCTCCTGCCCGGCATCCACAAAAAAGAACCAATTTCCGTATCCCTGCAAAACAGCGGCAATAGATTTGCCATTGGCTGAACGCGTGTTCTGAACAACGACCGAAATGCACTTGGTCCGTCCCCGGTCCAGTCTCACTGGAACGGTGATACCAATATAGTTCTTTCCGTTTGTTTTAATGAAGCGCCAGATGGGTTTTCCTTCGGTCGACGCCTGAACCGCGAGTTTTTCCATTTCAAACCCGACAAGAGCGGCCACCGCTTCAGCTCCTTGCCAATTGGTTTTCTGGCGATTGAGAACAGGCGCGATACCTGCATCGTAATTGTCTAAATCCAGCTCGAACAAAAATCCGACTTCCGCCATGGTAGCATGAATGACAAGGGGAAGCAGATCCCCGTTCGCTAGTGAAGCCTTTTGAGCAATGCGATAAAATGTGTCCGCAGGCAGCAAGTGGAATGCGCTCGAATCCCCCCCCTTCGAGGATTTTCTTCTGGTGGAAGTGCTCTTTATAAGCTGTGGAGGAACTGTCGAAATCCAGTAAATGTTAATTTTATGGAAAATACAAAATTATTGATAAATAAAGTTGTTCGATTGCAGAAATCAAAAGAACCGATCTCCGCGAAAGGGAGCACCGAGATGCCAATTCTTTTAGCGTCCGGTGCGACCGTTGTGCTTCAGGCCAACGGAACGCTCACTCATGATGCACATGGGCAATTTGAATCGCTGCTTCTATCGAGTTCATCCACGGAGACGTTTGCCTATGTCGTAAGCGATAGCGATAGCGATGGAGCACCGGGCAGGAATGCACTTGCAGCCAACGGAGATGTCCTCGTCCTCGGTGAGTCCGCCGTCAATTATGCAGACGGAACCGCAGCTGATGCCGCCTTCCAACATGAAGAACTCATCAGTCCGTCCGAAGATAAAGCACCAATCGGGATTCAGACAAGCATTGGTGAACCTATGACGATGCTAACATGATTGGAGCCGCGCCGCCGACTACTGCCATCGACGTTGCCCTGGCCGGTTGATCCTGAGTTATAGAATCAAAACCAAAAAAAACGATCCAACAGGGTTGGTTCATCGAACGCACCCTGTTGGATCGTAAAATTGTTTTTTACGTAATTGGAGAAACGAAATTACTTATCGCCGCAACCACCGCCTGTGGCCATGTCGAGGCACATCTGGTACCACTCGTCGACTTTTGCCCAGTTCACGACGTTCCAAAATGAATCAACGTAATCGGGGCGACGGTTCTGGTAGTTCAAGTAGTAAGCGTGCTCCCAAACGTCGAGGCAAAGGATCGGTGCGCTGCCGCAGGTGTCTGCGATTTCGCCCATCATTGGGTGATCCTGGTTTGGTGTGCTGGTCACTGCAAGCGTGCCGTCTTTCTTAACACAAAGCCATGCCCAACCGGAACCGAAACGAGTCATCGCTGCTTTTTTGAATGCCGCTTTCATTTCATCCATGGAACCAAAAGCGGCGTCGATCGCTGTAGAAAGTTGCGCGCTTGGCTCACCACCGTCGGCGCTGAGAATGTCCCAGAACATGGTGTGGTTGAAGTGACCGCCGCCGTTGTTGCGAACTGCTCCGCGAATAGCTTCAGGAACAGAACCGAGGTCCATGGTGAGTTCGCAGATTTTCTTCTCCTGCAATTCAGGATGTCCTTCGAGGGCTGCGTTCAAGTTTGCGACGTAAGCAGCGTGGTGCTTGTCGTGGTGAATTTCCATTGTCTTCGCGTCGATGTGTGGTTCGAGCGCGTCAAATGCGTAAGGGAGATCGGGGACTTCGTGAGCCATAATAGGGATGTGTTAGTTTTGGTTTTCTGGTTTGGTTTTGAAAGTGAAACCGGTATCCGGCACTCTATTGGTCGATAGCCAGGTCGCAATCTTACCTGCCCCGTGTGGAAAATCAAAGACAGGAATCAAACGGTGGGATCGTTTGAAATCCTGCCAAACGTGTCCGACATTCGCAATCTCATGTCCGAGCGTGCTTCCATTGAATCCGGTCAACTTTCCCAACTGCGCCAACTGATTGGTGAGTTGAAAGCGGGAAATAAATTTTATAAAGCCCGGCTTGAAAGGGCTGGCATTGATAAAAAGATCGGATCGTTAGCGGAATTTTCGGAAAAAATGCCGTTTACGACAAAAATGGATCTCGTGTGGGATCGGGAAGAAGCGCCGCCCTACGGCACGAATCTGACCTATCCGTTTTCGGAATATTCCCGCTATACCCATTCCAGCGGAACCACGACGGCACCGCTTCCATGGCTGGACACAACGGCGAGCTGGTCGGCGATGCTGGATTGTTGGGATCAGGTTTTTGAAGCAGCCGAAGTGGGTTCCGAGGCGGTGGTATTCTTCGCGTTTTCATTTGGCCCGTTCCTCGGCTTTTGGACCGCGTTCGAATCCGCTACGCGACGGGGGAATCTTTCAATCCCGGGCGGAGGAATCAGCAGTCTGGCGCGGCTTCAGGCCATTGCGACGCACAAAGCTTCGGTTCTCTGTTGCACCCCGACCTACGCGCTGCGGCTGGGAGAGCTGCTGGAAGAAGTTCGCGATACTGATGAAATTTTTGCTGAGGTCGCCTTGAAAAAAATCATCGTGGCCGGCGAGCCGGGTGGAAGTATTCCTGAAGTTCGTGACCGACTTTCTGAGTTGTGGGGAGGGGCCCAGATTTTTGATCACCACGGGATGACCGAAGTCGGGCCGGTGACGTTCGAGCACATTCGACATCCGCTGAACTTGTGTGTGATCGAAGGCTCCTATTATGCCGAAATCATTGATCGTGAAACGCATCAGGAAGTTGAATCCGGGCAGCGCGGCGAATTGGTTCTTACCACATTGACTCGCACGGCTTGTCCGCTGCTCCGTTACCGGACGGGTGATCTCGTTCAAAAATCTTATTTTGAGGGCGGTCTTTGTCTGGACGGAGGGATTCTTGGCCGAGTTGATGAGATGGTTGTGATTCGAGGCGTGAACGTATATCCGACCGCAGTGGAAAAAATAATTCGGCGTTTTCCTGAAGTTGCCGAGTTTCAAGTCAAGCAAACCACGCGGCAATCGATGGCTGAATTAGAAGTTTCCATCGAACCTCATGAAGGCGCTGAAGCCCAACAGCTTGCGGAAAAAGTGGGTCGGGCGCTTCACGATGCGTTCACTTTGAGGATTCCAGTTCAGCTGACAGAGCCCGGATCTCTCCCCAGATTTGAATTCAAGTCGAAGCGCTGGGTTCGAGAAGAGCGATAGTCTGCTTGCAGTATCGCCTCATATCTGTTTCATAAGTACGTGCATTCAAAAATTTGCAGCCCATTTCTAATTTCCAAGACCTTTATCTTCATCACAATTCTCATCCATGAGCAATAACCGCTACGAAATTGGCGAATCGATCGGCGCAGGCGGACTTGGGGCGGTCTACAAAGCGCTTGATACTCAGTTGCAACGCGAAGTTGCGATCAAACGCATCCTTTCGACCAAAAACGCCTCGGAAGAAGAGGTCAAGATTGCCGGCCAAAAACTTCTCGAAGAAGCTCAAACGCTTTCGCTTCTAAATCACCCGAACATCGTGACCGTCTTTGACGTGGGGCAGGATGAAGAAGGAGGATTTGTGGTCATGGAGTTGCTCAACGGCGAGACCCTCGATGACACGATTGCTCGCGGGGTGCTCACTCAAGAAGATTTTACTGAAGTCGTCATTCAGACGATGGAAGCGCTCATCGCAGCGCAGGCGCTCAATGTGTTGCACCGCGATTTGAAGCCGCCAAATATTATGGTGATTTGGCAGCCGAGCGGAAAATTTCAAACGAAAATTCTGGATTTCGGACTCGCGAAATTTTCTAAAGCCCCATCGGTTCAGACGATGGATCAGGATGACGCGGTCATGGGCTCGATCTTTTTCATGTCCCCCGAGCAGTTTGAGCGCGCTGAGCTCGATTATTGTTCGGACATGTATCAGATCGGTTGCGTTTACTATCATTCGCTGACTGGCCAGTATCCTTTCCGTGGGGAAACCGCTCCGCAGGTGATGAACGCACACCTTCAGCATCGCGTGACTCCGTTGGAAAAATTGCGCCCCGATTTGGCACCTTCGATTTGTCAGTGGGTCATGTGGCTGATCAATCGCGACATGGCAAATCGTCCCGTGGATGCGCGGCAGGCGCTTGACTTCTATCCAAAAAATCCAGAGGCGGCTCCGGCCATTCCCGTGGAAGTCGAGCCAACCCAGGCTACGGGGACGTCGACCGTGAAAATCGTTTCCGCTCCGACCCATGATGCGACTCCGCCATCCCGCGCGATTCTCACTAAAGCAACCGGCTCAGCGCCCGTTTTGAAAGTCGCGACAGGAAATACCGGCCCACTTTCCCGAACGGGTCCGCATTCCCAAACCGGGCCGTTGATGAAAAACGTCACGGGTTCAGCGCCGATTGCACAACCTTCCACGACCGGCCACACCGGAATTCCCGTGCAAGCTCCCAAGAGTCGTAAGACGTTGTGGACTGTATTGGCAATCAGTGTGGTCACCATTCTCAGCGCGATTGGCTTTGTGGTCGTCAGCAAGAATAAAGAAGCCGCTGATGAAGCTCGATTTCTTGAACTTTCGAAAATGGAAGAAGTGGTCGGTACTGAAAAAGACGTCGATCTTGCACTAAAAGTTCTGATTGATCCCAAATCATTTCCGGCTGAGAAAACCGACGCGCGGAAAATTTTGATCGGATTCAAGGGCGCTGTTGCTGACACCAAAGTTCTCGAATTGTTAAAGACTACCGAAGATGCCAGCCAGTTTGTGCCGCTGACTTACATTTTATCAGAAAGGGAATACACTCCGGCGGTCCCGACTATGCTGGCATCGTTTCGTCGAATTCCCGATGGTAAAAGTGCCAAGAGTCGGCGCGTCGCCCTTCTCAAATACATTCGTCAGGTCGCTACCAAAGAGACCGTTCCCGAGATGTTGAAATCTCTGGCAAGTGAACACGAATCGGATGTGCGGCGGATGATTGAAGACATTATTCTGGCCGTGTTGCGAAAGCAGGGGAATGGCAACGCAGTCACCGAGCCGCTTCTCTCACAAGCGTCCCGGACCACGAATGACAAAGAGAGGCAGAGCCTGTTTCGAATTCTCGGACTTCTTGGCGGAGAGGCAACTCGCACGCGATTGAACGCCGTTTTCAAAGGGAAAAGTCAGGAGATCGATTACAAGCGCAATGCGATGGTTGCCCTGATGAATTGGCAGAATCGGGAAGTGTTGCCGCTCATCGAAGAGCTTGCGGGAACCTCGAAAGACGAGGCGTTGCGTTTGGTTTCCATTCGGGCGCACCTGCGCGTCGCTAGTTTGCCTGCTCCATTGACGAATGACGAGCGGGTTCAAACCTGGCAAAAATCGCTCGATTTGAGCAAAAAAGATTCCCGCCGGCTCGGCGGAGATATCCGCTATCTAATCACCGCGATGATGGATTATCCCGATGCCGCCACCGAAGCAAAGCTCAATCAAATTGCGGGAGATCCTGTGCTGGGAGGCATGGCTAAATCGGCGCTCACCAGCATTCAGAAAACCAAAAAAGCGCTTATCGAAGTGGGCAAAGTCGGAGAATTTCCTGCGACTCAAGTCGGCGTTCGCGGCGACAGGAAAGCGAGCCTGGATCGTTTTAATGGAGCGCTGGCAGGTTGGAATTCGCCCGAAACCTGGTTCGCTTGGTATTTTAAAGTGAAAGAAGCAGGCACGTATCAAGTTGAGGTCCTGCAGTCAAATCCCCTCGAAGGTACCAGTGAATTTCAAATCATCGTCGGCGATCAGCTGTTGGCCGGTGAATCGAAAAAAACCGAGGCTTTCATGGACTACAAGCCGGTCACTCTCGGTGATGATCTGAAGCTCGAGCCCGGGAAAAATTACACGCTCTTCCTCAAGGCAGGATCAAAGGTTCAGCCACGGATGATGAATGTGAAAATGGTTCAGTTGATCAAAAAGTAATTTTTCGATCGAACCTTTTTAGTGAGGGCTAACTTCCGGTCCCGCTGTTGCGGAATCCTCAGACCGCTGGCGAGCCAGCTTACCGCCCTGTCTGTTCGAAAGGGTGTTTCGATCCAATAGGGTTGGTTTATTGAACGAACCCCGTTGCTTCGTGAGAGCCTTAGTTGCCCGCGTTGATCGTAACGCCGGCACTTCCGACTTCGCCAAGGATACCGATGCCTTCAGAAACAGCGACCGCCTGGGCTGCTGTCACGACAACAGCTTCAACATAGCTTTTCATGTTCGTCCAGGCGCTGCGTGGAACCCACACGATATCGCCGGCTTGAAGCGCCGCATCGCCGATTTTGCCGCGAGCAACGTCGTTGATGTTGATGGTGGCGACTTTCGGTGAACTCATGCTTCCGCGAATGATGAGGGCTTTTGAAACAACCGCGTCCTTTTTTGTGCCGCCAGCCGAAGCAAGCGCTGAAAGTAGGGTTGGGGTTTCGTTGAGGTAAACCGGTCCGGGAGTTGAGACTTCACCGAGGAGATAAACGGCTTTGTTCTGAACCGATGGCAGATAAATGTAATCTCCCGCCTGCACGTAGACGTTTTGTTTCATGTCGCCGTTTTGAATGAGCGAACGGAAATCGACGGGAAGAACATCGCCGTCGCGGATCAAAATAGAGCGGTCTAAATCAACGGTTTCCTGGGTGTCTCCGCGTGAATCCACCTGGCCGCCGAACATGCCGCCGGCTTGAGAAATCGCATCGATCAAGGTCGTCGGCTTTTGAATTGGATAAGCACCGGGGCGTTTCACTTGTCCGAGGGTCCAGAAACGCTGGCTCTGCGCATCGGCCAAATTGACGCTGACGACAGGGTTTAAATAGTCTTCTTTGAGGGATTCGCCGAGGGCTGCGGAAATTTCGGACAACGTCCGGCCCTTTACGTTCACGCCGTCCGCCACATCGTAGTAAAGCATTCCGTCAGGCATGACTTTTGTGGCAGCGAGCGTGTTAGCGTCTTCAGCCACTTCGATGCTGAGTTGGTCTCCGGGACCGCCGCGATAGCCCCCGGTAGGCGCTTTTAAGAGCGCCGGCGATACCTTGCGTTCGATTTTGAGTTGCTCAAAACGCGGGCCTTCCGGGCTGGTGGATTGCTCAAAAAAATTGCAAAAGAATTCAAGTCCTTTTAGGAAAAGATCCTGTGTGTCGTGAGTCATTGAACTTTAAATCATGAGTAGACTCAGACGTGCCTGATTATTCATCTGTCGGTATTTCGCGTCCACCTTTGATCAGGTAACCGCCATCAACCGCGAGAGCGACGCCCGTGATGTAATCGGAGGCGTCAGATGCGAGAAATGCGGCGGTGTTTCCGATGTCATCGATCGTTCCGAGGCGGCCCCAGGGGAGTTTTTTGCCTTCGGCAACAATGGTCTCTTCAGTAAACGAATCGCGTTCTCCCGGCGTATCAATCCAGCCGGGCATGATGGAATTGACGTTGATGCGATGCTCAAACATTTCCACCGCGATCGATTTGGTCATCTGATTCAACGCTGCTTTTGCAGCGCTGTAGGATAAGCAGAGCGCGTTTGGAGACTCGGCGAGGACACTGGAAATGAAGATTATTTTGCCCGGAGATTTTCGTTCGACGAGGTGACAGGCGACGAGTTGGCTCATGTTAAATCCGCCAACCAACGCCGCGCTGATGGTGTCTTCGAAATTTTTGGGATCGTATTCCAGGAAAGTCTGCCGGCGATTGTAGGCGGGGTTTGAAAGTAGAATGTCAATTTTTCCTGCTTGCTCGACTGCTTTTTCGACGAGCATTTCGCAGCCTTCACGGGAGAAGACGTTGGCTTCGATCGGATAGCATTTTCTACCGAGTGACCGAATCTCATCAGCGGCCTCAGCAAGAAATTCGCTTCCGGGACGGTCGTTCAGAATAATGTTGGCCCCGGCGTTGGCCATTTGGCGGGCGCATCCGAATCCAATTCCGCGGGCTGCCCCGGTGACGAGCGCAATTTTTCCTGAAAGATCAATCATACGAGAACGATTGCGTATTTTTGGGTCGGAAATCAATTCGAATCGACGGCGGATTCCTGTGATCGATGCTTGAATGTATGAGCGGACGCATAGATGCTTTCCACCTTATGAAATTTTCCCGTTTGGCATCTCTTTTCGCGTGTCCGCTGTTTGTTGCGGTGACGCTTTGTCTTGTAAACTGTGGCGGCAATGATCCGGCTCCAGAAGAGAACAGGGAAGTTGCGCCTGCACCTGCACCCCAGCCGAAACCTGAGCCCGTAGTGACAGATTGGACGGATGTGAAATTGCATGCATCCATTCGCAAGGTGAATCCCAATTACTCAGGGAATGGAATGTTTGCGATCGATCCCGAGGGGCAGCCGCGCCAAATCGTGCTGGCCGACTGCGGAATTGAAAGTCTGGCGTGGATAAAAGGAATGCCAATGCTGCAGATTATCGATTTGCAGAAAAACCCACTGTCTGACATTTCGCCACTCGCGGGACTGAAGGGATTGCAAAATTTGTATCTCGAAAGTACCGCCGTGACTGACATTTCAGCTTTGGGTGGAATGAGCCTCGACGAGCTTTATCTGACGGCAACGCCGCTGAAAGATCTTTCGCCGCTGAAGACGATGAAGGTGAACAAGTTGAATTTGGTGAATACCCCCGTGACGGACCTGACGCCTCTGGCTGGGGTGCCGATTCAGTCGCTTTGGCTTACGGATACTCCGGTCAAAGATATTTCCGGTTTGGAAAAAGTTCAGGGGCTTGTCAGCTTGACACTCCATCGGACTCAGGTTGAAGACTTAACGCCCCTAACTAGTGGGTTGTATCCGCAGGGATTGCGACTTCATATTGGTGGGACTCCAGCGACTGATGTTTCACCACTGGCAAAGGTCCCGCTCAGCCGACTCGTATTTTCTCCTGAGAAAATTACGAAAGGAATGGATGTGATTCGCCAACTTCCGATTCGTGAGATTGGGACGGAATTTGAGGACGGCAAGAATAACCTGCTTCCGGCCTCCGCATTCTGGCCAAAATACGATGCTGAAAAAGCAGCGCCCGCAGTTCCTGCTGAGCCCAAAAAAGCAGCGATTCCAGCCCCTGCTTCGGCACCTGCTGCTGAATGAAAAGATTGTCGTACCGTTGGTTCGCTTTTATGCTGTCGGCTATGACTCCTTTATCATATCGATTTTCCGTGCTGGCAGCTGTTTTGTTGCTTTCGGGGTGTCAGGACAAAGAGCTGGCTCGCAAGGTCGAAATGCTTGAGACGGAGTTGGCGGAGGTGAAGACTTCGTCGACAAAGCAAATCGCCGAAGCTCTTGCGAAAGCGGAGGAAATGGAGCGGCGGCTTGAGACCACTCAGCAAATGAGCCAGGACGCAGCGAATCAGGTTGCGACGACGGCGACGTCTTCAGATGCAAATTTTCAGCGATTCGAAAAGGCGATTGCCGAGCTGGCGCAAAATCAGCCGGGCGTAAAAGGGCAGGTTTTCCTGTCGCCCAATGTCAAAACTCCCACGGCGCTGCAAACTCAATTCGGAGTGTTCCTGTTGAGGTTGGAAGCGCTCGGTTTTGATTCCACATTGAATCAATATGTGGCGAAGATTGGAATTGGAAATTTGATTGGGCTCTCAGTTCAGGAGTTCACCGCAAAGGGAGACTTCGGGGGAGGCGCTCCTAAGTTGATTCCAGGCGAAGATCAGTCGGAATATGTTAAGCGAATGGAAGTGTGGGAAAAAACGCTGACACCATACGAGCAAAAAATCGAAATCAATGTCTCGCCGGAAGGCTGGACCAGTTTTGAGTTGCCACTGAATGCGTCCAGTGAAACGGATCTGCAGTTGATTCGGATCGCAATTTCCATCAATAAAGCGCAGTTGGCACCGAGCGCTGCAGCGAAGCAGCAGGGAGGAGTTGCGCAACTGACCGTGGGCGGAGGCGGATCGACGATTGAGACCAAATACGGCGAATTTTTGATGAAGTTGATCGCGACGGAAACGGAGGGGGCAGCCACTCGAGTGTATGTACATATTGGGAACCCGCTGGGCTTTACCATTTCGAAATCTCGATTGACTGGCAAATTTGGAATGCGGGCTCCGGAAAAGCTGGCAAGCGAGCGTCCGGAAATGTTTGACCAACGCATGAAACAATGGGCAACCACATTGGTCGACTTCGACGCGGTGGTGATCGAACCTCTCCTTCCTTCCCGTTGGAGTCGGGTCAGCATTTTGATTCCGGAATCCGATCCAAACAAGGTTCAGTCCATGCTGACGACTCTTAAGTTAGAGAACCTGAGATTGCCGATGGCTCAATAATCTCTGACCTTGATTGATAGTCTGTAAAAGTGTAAGTCATTGGGATGCAAGACTCGTTCACTTACTGGGACTGGGCTGTTGTCGCAGCTTACTTGATTTTTACGACTTGGATTGGGCACGCGCTTCGCGGCAAGCAATCGACCATTCGCGATTTCTTTCTTGGTGGGCGTTCCCTGCCATGGCTCGCGGTTTGTGGATCCATTATTGCCACGGAGATTAGCGCTCTGACTTTTATCGGCGTTCCCGGAACGGTTTTTGCGGTCAAAGGCGATTTTACTTACCTGCAATGGGCATTGGGCTCTGTTATGGCTCGGGTCGCTGTGGGCGTTTGGCTGGTGCCCCTCTATTATAGGGAGGAAATATACAGCCCCTACGATTACATGGGCAAAAAGCTCGGGATCGGTATCAAACGGCTCGTCACCCTCCTGTTTTCGCTGGGTGGCATTTTGGGAGCGAGTGTCCGGGTGCTGGTCACGGCAGTTATTTTAAAAGTGGTGACCCCATTAGAAATTCACACCTGCATTATCGTGATCGGTATGTTCGCCGTGTTCTGGACGTGGATGGGCGGCATGCGGACCGTTATTTGGACTGATGTCATCCAGTTTTTCATGTTTGTGTTCGGTGGATTGATCGCCCTGATCTGGCTGATCAGCGGGGTGAATGGTGGTTGGGCGGAGATCTCGGAATCGAATCGTGAAGCCAATGTGGTTACGATGACGTGGAATGATAAACCGGCTGAATTTACCTCATTTCAAGTCAATCAAGAGGATGGCACTTCCGTAAGGCAAATTGTGATTGTAAAGGATAACAAAGGCAAGCCAACCCTGGTTGGAGACGTTGTCGTTAAAGGCGATGAATTATCAGTCGTGGTTGATCAAAAAACGTTTCCGGCCGAATTTAAAACGAAAAATAAAATGAAGGTCATCGAGATGCGGCTTCGCGATCCCGAAACAAGGTCGTTTTTCATTTTCACGTTTTGGATCGCTATTTTTGCGATGCCATTCCAGAACTTCGCGGCTTTTGGTACGGATCAGTTGATGGCCCAGCGACTCTTTTGCTGCAAAGATGTTAGCGCAGCACGAAAAGCGATTATCTGGAGTAGCGCGTCGCAGCTGATCACTATCTTAATGTTGCTGGTCAGTGCCGGGCTCTACGCCTGGTATCAACAAAAAGGGGTGTCGCCAACTGAGTTCTCTTTGTTCTCTGTAGAAACTAACAACGTCTTTCCCATTTGGATCACTACTGTTTTACCCGTTGGATTGTCGGGGCTTATTGTGGCCTGTGCTTTTGCTGCCGCCATTTCCAGCCTGGATTCAATTCTCGCTGCCCTTTCGCAAACCACATTGTCCGCGATTTACGGGAACGATAAATTTGCGCATGAGGAAGAATCCGGGAAGATGGTTTGGAAGTCACGACTGATGGTTATTTTGTGGGGAATCACCCTGACTGCAGTCTCGATTTTACTCTATATCCCTTATCGTAATGGAGGAAGTGACCTTATCGGATTTGCCTTCAAGATGGTTTCCTACACCTATGGTCCAATTCTTGGAATTCTCCTTCTGGCGATTTTTCCCGTTCGGAGCAGCGTTAACGGAATTGTAATCGGCACAATTTTATCAATTGTTTTAGCGCTCCTCGTTGGCGGTGATCTTTCCAATGTCTTGAATTTTTTCGGTGTTGAGAATGCATCCGACATTCGAGTCACCGCTTTTCCGTACCCCTGGCTCTTCCCCATCAATGCTGCGATAACCTTCTTTTTCGGATGGATCTTTGCCGCTGGACGGGCTAAATCATAAGCAGTAAATAGGTTGCGAGAGATAGAAATATCGACATTTTGCGAGACTTAATAGTTCGTCTGAGAGATTATCCTAACCAAAAATATCAGGAAAAATTAATCATTTTTATTCTGATAATTGTATTCGATTGGAGGGAATCGAAAGAGTCGGGTATCTCCAGTCTGCTTTGAAAAAATAAGCCATATTCCGCAATAAATTGGTTGTCTCATTTCTCAATTCCGCGTATCAAATTAGACACGCAACGCAACTTGTCTAAAATTTGATTTTTGCTTTACCTGATGGGTTATTCCATTTTTGAGGCTGATCATGGAAAACTGGAGGAACCTATTTCGCCTATGATAATTCAAGGTTTTAAAGGTGTTTTGTGTACTTTAATAAACACAACATTTCACCTAAGCCCCTTGATTTCAGCAACTTAAGAGTTGCGCCTCTCTCTTAAATCAAAGTGCTTGGGCCAGCTACCCGAAATTCCACCCATTCCACCCATTCTGCCCAACATGCACCCCGATGCCCGTTTTGATGCCAAAGCTCCCATTGAAGAAAAAGCACTCACCCTCATTTGGAGGCAATCCTGTAACGAACTGAAAGAATCGATCGGAGACATGGCCTTCGATCGGTGGTTTGTGCCACTAAGTTTGGTTAGGGTAACCGGAGAAGAAGTCATTATCTCTGTCCCTAACTCCATCTATTCCTTGTGGGTGGAAACCAATTATAAGGCTGACCTTAATAGAGTCCTCGGAACCTATTTGAAGAATTTTGGGCCGATGAAATTCGAAGTCACCGGTCAAGGTGGTGAAGAAGATGTAGCGGCCGTAAAAAATGCCGTTGGCGAAACGGTGTGGGAACAGCCAATCGAAGAAATTCCGACGCACGCACCTGCCGATCTGAAGGCTGAGATCGATAAATCGAAGCGAAAGCAAAAAAAGAATGCGGCCGATAAACCGGTTCGCCCTGATGACAAGTCTCCTCAGCGGCGTCACGAGTGCCCGGATTTGGAGCGTCTTCGTCGTCTTGGGGCCTCAGCGGGATTGAACGAAGCGCATTTGTTTGAAAATTTTGTAGTCAGCGGGACCAGCCGGATTGCCGTTGCTGCATCCGAAGCGGTTACTACCGAGCCTGGCAAAACGTATCAACCGCTTTTTATTCACTCAGGATCGGGATTGGGAAAAACTCACCTGCTCCACGCCATCGGCTGGCGCACGCTTCTTCTCCGTCCGAAATCCAAGGTCGTGTTTCTCTCAGCAGAAACCTTTGCGAATGAATATGTCACCGCACTTCAGGCAAACGCGCTTACGAAGTTCCGTAATAAGTATCGCAAAGTCGATCTGCTCCTGATTGACGACGTTCAGTTTCTCGGCAACAAAGGCGGGATGCAGGAAGAATTTTTCCATACATTCAACTCGCTCAACGACTCACATAAGCAGATCGTGATGACGAGTGATATGCCTCCACATGAGATTCGCAAGCTGGAAAGCCGTTTGGTGACTCGATTCCAGTGGGGATTGACCTCTGAAATCGCCCCTCCAGATGAAGCCGCTCGTGTTGCGATCCTTCGTCGGAAACGTGACGAGTGGGAATTGAAAGTCTCGAATGAAGTCATCGATTTTATCGCCAGCCGGATTCATCACAACGTTCGCCTTCTTGAAGGAGCGCTCATCCGCTGCTCCATGGTGGAAAAAGTCAGCGAGAACGGGATTCAAATTTCCGAGTTGGAAAACGTGATTGCCGACCTGCAAACAGTGACTGATTGCCCACGCCTCAATCCTGAAGAAATTCAGGAAGTCGTCGCTGAAGAATATGGTCTCGCAGCTCGAGAACTTCACGGTCGCCGTCGCACCGCGCGGATTGCGGAAGCCCGGCACGTCGCCATGCTCTTTTCCCGCGAACTGACCGATTATTCACTCGTGGAAATCGGTGAAGCTTTCTGCCGCGACCACGGGACTGTGATTCATGGAATTAACAGCCTTCGCGGTAAGATGGAAAAATCGACTTCCATCCGCGGAACCGTGGAAAAACTTCGCCGAACACTGACTCGGGGAGGCTCCGAGCGATCAGGCGGAAGTGAGGCATTGCTGAGGTAACCACACCGAACCTGTCAGGTGGCCCTGTTTTCCATTAGACAGGGTGGTTAAACGCGTTCAATATTGACTCCACCCCGCAAGAAAGAATGAAATTTCAAATCGATAAATCCGACTTTTTAGAAGGTCTGCAGCAGGTTCAGCACGTTGTAAGTACTAGAACGACTCTGCCCATTTTGTCG
Source organism: uncultured Verrucomicrobiales bacterium (assembly GCA_937891465.1). Taxonomy (GTDB): domain Bacteria; phylum Verrucomicrobiota; class Verrucomicrobiia; order Verrucomicrobiales; family DEV007; genus JABDJT01. Next base: position 101,917 of record CALAHF010000080.1, read on the forward strand.
AACGTCTTGATCGAAGCTGAAGGGGATTATCTAAAGCTTTCGACCACGGACCTCGATGTGGGAATTAGCGGTCGCGTGAAAGCAAACATTGAGAAAGAAGGAGCGACAACGCTTCCTGCTCGTCGTTTGTTTTCGATCATCAAAGAATTACCCTCGACGGATATTTCAATCGAGATCGATTCTGATGATGTGGCAACGGTTCGCAGCGGCCCCAGTTTTTTCAAAATCCTCGGTCTTAACAAAGAAGAGTTTCCACCACTCGCCAGCTTTGAAGAAGCCCGCGAATTTGGGATCGATCAGAAATTGCTGAAAGACGCACTGAAGAAAACGGCGTATGCGATTTCGACCGATGAAACGCGGTACGTTCTCAACGGGATCAATTGCCTCCTCAAAGAAGGCTCGCTCACATTGGTTGCGACCGATGGTCGTCGTCTCGCGATGGTGGAGCAGGATTTGGAATTTCCGTCCGATGACGAAACCGGAGTGATTATTCCGACCAAAGCCGTCAACGAGCTACAGCGACTTCTTCAGGACGAAGGCGAAGTTCGCGTTCGTCTTTCTTCGAGCCAAGTTGGCTTTGAGCTGAACGAATCTGTTCTCGTCAGTAAATTGATCGAAGGCAACTACCCGAATTTCCGTCAGGTTATTCCCGGAGACGCCAACCACCGTGTTACTATCGAGCGCGAAGTTTTGCTCAACGCGACCAAGCGTGTTGCTCTTCTCGCCAGCGAAAAATCGAATTCGGTGAAACTGACTTTCGAAAACGACACGTTGAAAATTTCCGCGAACTCTCCCGAAATCGGCGAGGCAGAGGAAACCCTGCACATCAAATACGATGGGCCAACGATCACGATCGCTTTCAATCCTGAATTCCTGATGGCACCGCTTCGTGCGCTCGATCAGGATGAAGTATTCATCGATCTCATCGACGACATGAGCCCGGGCGTCATCAAAATTGACGAGCCGTTCCTCTACGTCATCATGCCGATGCGCGTGACTGGGTAAAGCCGAGTTTCATGAATCAACAGGGGTGCTTCATCGAACAGACTCTGTCTGTTCGAAAAGCCGTTTCGATCCAATAGGGTCTATTCGTCGAACGTACCCTATTGATTCGTGGGAGCCTATGATAGTATTTTCCCTATTTTCATGCCACCGCAGGTCATCATCATCTCGGGTCCCTCAAGTTCAGGGAAGACCACGCTGACCAAGGCGCTTCAAGAAAAGTTGCCGCCTTCGATCTGGCTTAATTTCTCATTTGATACTGTGATTTACAGTCTGCCGCCCAACGTGTTGGACCGCTGCAATGTAAAGGACGATTGGTCCGACGTTGATGGCAAGGCTCTCATATCTGGAACGCTTGCCGCTCTCAGGGCTCTGGTTGATAATGGCAATCGTGTGATTTTTGACACGTCAAAGCGATGTTGATAGCTTGCTCAAGGCTCTCACTGGGGTTGAGATCCTTCCGATTTCGCTTCGCAGTAGTTGGTCCGTTCTTGAGAAGCGGACCATTGATCGGGGAGATCGGACGATTGCCGAAGCACGTCGGAGCTTTGATTCCGCGCTGAATTTTTCAGCGGATGATTTGGAATTCGATACCTCCAAGCTCAATACTGAAGAAATTGCCCAATCGATTTGCCTCAGCATTAGCATAAAGAATGCTTAAAAGAAGATGGTGGGTTTCCCGGAAAATCAGCTACGACAAAAAAATGAAGCATACTTTTAACGTCACAGTTTCGCAGCACGACGCTGATGTTACTCTCCGGCGATTCCTCTTCCGTGGAGCCGGATGGGGCTTGTTGTTCGCCGTTCTATTTTGCATTGCCTACGTGATTCATGATGGACTCAATGGCGGCATTGGTGCTCTCGGTATCGTGATTATTACCGTTCTTTTTCTTCTGGTCACCACCTACGTTGCGGCGTTCGCAATTCGTCGAAAGCAAACTGCAGAGCTTTTAAAGCGCTTGGATGGTTCTCCTATTTCATATCAGCTGGACGACTCTGAGCTAAGTGCGACATCGGCGCTCGGCAGTTCGATATTAAAATGGGAGATGATCCAGAAGCTGTGGATTGATCCTGATCTTACAATGGTCTTCTACACATGGAATGGATACACAACCATCCCAACCTCTCAGATTCCCGCTGAGGCATTGGATTTCCTCGTTGGTCAAGTGGAGGGGGCTGGTGGCTCGGTTGTCGACAACAAAACCGCTAGGACATAATTCCTTTGACCAAATGTCCATGAACATCGGTGAGGCGGAAATAGCGGCCCTGAAAACGATAACTAAGTTTTTCATGATCGATCCCCAGTAGGTGAAGCATCGTGGCATGCAGATCATGCACGTGAACAGGATCTTCGGTGATGTTGTAGCTGAAGTCGTCAGTCGCGCCATGGACATGGCCGCGTTTGATTCCGGCACCGGTCATCCAGAGTGAAAAGCAACGCGGGTGGTGATCGCGCCCGTAATTTTCCTTGGTCAATTTTCCCTGACAATACGAAGTGCGACCGAATTCTCCGCCCCAGACGATCAAGGTGTCGTCGAGCATGCCGCGCTGTTTCAAGTCTTTCACCAAGGCGGCAGATGCCTGATCGGTGTCGCGACACTGGCCTGAAAGCTGAGTCGGCAACGAAAAGTGCTGATCCCAACCCATGTGATACAGCTGAATGAATCGGACGTCGCGTTCCGCCATACGGCGAGCCAACAGACAATTGTAGGCGTATGATCCGCGATTCATCACGTCGGGACCATACATATCGAGAATGTGCTGCGGCTCGTCGGAAAAGTCTGTTAGCTCCGGCACGGAGGTTTGCATGCGGAAGGCCATTTCGTATTGCTGAATCCGCGTATTGATCTCGGGATCACCAAACTCTTCGAGCTTTTTGGCGTTCATTTTTTCGAGATCATCGAGCATGCGACGACGTGCCGTGGCGTCGAATCCATCCGGATTATTCAAATATAAAACGGGATCACCCACGCTCATGAACTTTACTCCGGCGTGTTGGGTCGGTAAAAAGCCGGAGCCCCACAACCGATCGTAAAGCGGCTGACAATTCGGCCGGCCGGTTCCGCGAGAGACCATTGCGATAAATGATGGCAGATCGTCGGTCATCGAACCGAGTCCGTAGTTTAGCCATGACCCCATGCTCGGGCGACCCGCCAGCTGATGTCCGGTTTGGAAAAACGTGATTGCCGGATCGTGATTGATCGCTTCGGTGTGCATCGATCGGATCAGGCACATCTCATCCGCGATCCCCGAAATGTTTGGCAGCAGCTCGCTGATTTCGATTCCCGCTTCCCCGTGTTTTTCAAATTTATACTTTGTCCCCGCGAGCGGAAACGCTTTCTGGTTCGCGGTCATGCCCGTGAGGCGTTGAGTCATTTCAAAGTGATCCCGCATGTCCTCGCCAAAATGCTCCTGCAGTTTCGGTTTGTGATCGAACAAATCCTGCTGCGACGGCGCTCCGCTTTGGAACATGTAAATCACCCGCTTCGCCTTCGGTGGGGTGTGATATTCCTTCATCGTGCCGTTCGGCTTCGGAATATCACCGTCCTTTTCCTCCGCACCGATCAAATCCCGATCCAGCAACGTCGAAAGCGCCGCTCCACCAATTCCGGTCGCGGTTTTGCCGAAAAAATTACGGCGCGTGTCCAGCATCTTGTTATCAAAAACGGGGCGTTCGGTGTTCATCGTTAATAAGAAAAGGCGATCTCCTCAAAAACGTCAACTCACCTCAACTCGGTGAAAAAAGTGCATAAGGCGGAAATCCTACGCCAAGATTCCTCGAATCACTCTGGCTTTTTCAACGCCAGTGAGCCGCATGTCGAGGCCCTGAAAGGGAAAGCTGAATCGGTTGGAATGAATTCCCAACTGATGCAGCATCGTTGCGTGAAGGTCACGCACGTGAACGACATCGTTGACGGCATGGTAGCCAAGCTCGTCGGTTTCACCATAGCTGGTTCCGCCTTTGATGCCGCCTCCAGCCATCCACATGGAAAATCCTTTGATGTGATGATCGCGACCAGGGCCACCTTTTCCCTGAAACATCGGGGTGCGGCCGAATTCTCCGCCCCACACAACGAGAGTGTCTTCCAGCATCCCGCGCTCTTTGAGGTCAGAAATAAGTGCAGCGGTTGGCTGATCGGTGAGTCCGCAGCAGATGTCCATGTATTTGGCGAGGTCTCCGTGGTGATCCCAACCGCGGTGATACAACTGGATGAATCGGACGCCGCGTTCGGCCAAACGCCGGGCGAGCAAGCAATTTGAAGCGTAGGAGCCATCGCCTGGTTCAGCGCCGTAGGACTCGAGGACGTGTTTGGGTTCGTTGGAAATATCCATCAAATCCGGAACCGAGGTCTGCATCTTGAACGCCATTTCGTAAGCAGCGAGGCGGGTATCGATTTCCGGGTTGGCGACTTGCGCGTTTCGTTTTCGGTCAAGCTTTTGGATAGCGTCAATCAGCGCGGCTTGTTGCTTCGAAGAAACGCCTTTTGGATTTCGAACGTAGTGAACGGGATCTCCTGAAGAATTGAATTCCACACCTTGAAATCGGCTTGGCAAAAATCCGGCGGCCCACTGACGCGACGCGATCGGCTGAGGATTGCGTCCGCCGACGCTGGTGAGAACGACGAAGCCGGGAAGGTCTTCAGTTTCTGAACCGAGGCCATAAGTTACCCATGATCCCATTGACGGCCGCCCGCTGACTGCGGTGCCGGTATTCATGAACGTGTGAGCCGGGTCGTGATTGATCTGTTCGGTTACCATAGAGCGGACGACTGCGATATCGTCTGCGATTTTGGCGGTGTGAGGCAGGTAATCACTGATGAACTGGCCGCTCTTTCCGTGCTGCTTAAATTTGGTAAGGTGTCCCTGAACTTTTAGTTCTTTCCCTTGAAGTTGAGCGATCGGCTGTCCGTCGGTGAAGGACGTGGGCATGGGTTTCCCATTAAGTTGGTCCAGTTTCGGTTTGTAATCGTACGTCTCTAAGTGGGAAGGGCCACCGGCCATGCAGAGAAAAATTACGCGTTTCGCTTTGGCAGCAAAGTGCGGTAGCGCATCGGCAGCCGATGCGTTTGCGAGGCTGGAGAATGCGGCGGAGCCAAGGCTGAGTCCGGCTTGACCGAGGAAATTACGACGCGAGGGAAAAATAGGATGGGTCGTCATCGGTCAATTGCGGGTCACGGTTTCGTTGAGGTTCAGCAAAGCGCGAGTGATTGCTGTCCAGCTCGCAAGGTCGATTGGATCAACTTCCATAGGCGTCGGGGCCATGCCGTTTTCTAAAAGTGAGGCGGCACTGTTGGGATTGTTTTCATAGTCAGCTCGCGTCGCTTTCAGTAGCGAGGTCATCACGGTTCGTTCTTCGGGGTCGGGAAGTCGCGAGAGCGCTTCGCGAAAGGCAAAGTTGAGCCGGGAATCGATCGAATCTCCACCTTCAGCCAATACGCGAATGGCAAAGACACGTGCAGCTTCGAGAAATGTCGGATCGTTTAGTAAAACGAGTGCGGCATTCGGTGTGTTCGAGCGCGGGCGTTGGGCAGTGCATTCTTCGCGGCTCGGCGCGTCCATCGCTTTCATCATGGGGTGAAGAAACATTCGCTGCCAATGAACGTAGACGCCGCGTCGCCATTGATCCTGATTTTTGTGCGCCTTGTATGTCCGCACAGGGAAGTTTAAATGTCGGAAATAGCCGATTGGTTGATAGGGTTTGGCGCTCGTGCCTCCTTGTTGATCTACCAATAGGCCGCTCACAGCCAGCGCATTGTCTCGAATGGCTTCGGCAGGAAGGCGGTATCTCGACTGGCGGGCCACGAGTTGATTGTGAGGGTCGCGTTCTTTCAGTTCCGGTGGTGTGATCGAAGACTGGCGATAGGCTCGGCTGGTGACGAGAAATCGCACCATTGCTTTCACATCCCAACCGCTTTCGTAAAAGTGAACGGCCAAATTATCGAGAAGTTCGGGGTTTTCTGGAGGGACACCCTGACCGCCAAAATCATCGAGCGATCGTGAAATTCCCGTTCCAAAAAACAAATACCAAAAGCGGTTCGCAAAGACTCGAGCCGTCATTTCGCCAACTCCGGTTTCCCCGTTCGTGAGCCATTCAGCCAGGTCCAAGCGAGTTGGAGTTCGTGAATCAACCGGAATCGATCCCAGAAAGCCCGGAACATCTGCGTTTACGATATCTCCGGTGTTATCTTGCCAATTTCCACGTGGTAAAACACGCATCTCGCGAGGTGGCTTAGCCGCGGTGATCATCGTTAAGCGTCCTTCTTTTTGAATCGCTTTCCGTTTTGAATGCAGTTGGGCCCATGCCTGTCGTTCTTCGGCCGGAGCAATGCTAGCGATTCGTCTATCGACCTCCGAAATCTTGTTCTGAATCGCTTTCTTGTTTCCTTTTCCGACTTTGGAAGAGGCGACCAGCTTTGCTTTTTCTACATCAAGTTTTTCGAGGCTCTTCTGCGTTGCTTTATCAAAAAGTGGTTCAATCTCAGCTTCGATCTTAGCCAGCTCAGCTTCCTGTTCGTCCGTCAAAAACAACATCTCCGGTTGGCGATTCGCGGGCAGTGTATTGCCGCTATAGCCGTCATCGTGAATGTCGGCGAAAAAGGCCGCCATCGCATAGTGGTCTTTGATTGTGTAAGGGTCGTATTTGTGATCGTGACACTGCGCACAGCCCACCGTGGCTCCCATCCAGACCGCTGACACATTTCGCACTCGGTCGGCTGCGTAAATCGCGTTGTATTCCTTTTTCTGAATGCCGCCTTCATGAGAAGTTTGCAAAAGGCGGTTGTAACCGGAAGCGACTTTCTGCCATTTGCCGGAATTGGGTAATAGATCGCCTGCAATCTGTTCGATCGTGAATTGATCGAACGGCATGTTTTCATTGAAGGACCGAATCACATAGTCGCGATACGGCGAGATGTTGTGATCTTGATCGCCGTGGTATCCGACGGTGTCCGCATAGCGAACGAGGTCGAGCCAATACATCGCCATGCGTTCGCCGAAATGGGGTGATGCCAATAAATCATCGACCACGGTGTCAAAATCCGTTTTGCCATCAACAAAAGCGTCCGCTTCTTCTGGTGTTGGAGGAAGGCCCGTGAGATCAAAGTGAAGCCGTCGAATCAACGTGACCGGATCCGCATCCAGCGAAGGTTGCAGGCTTTCAGATTCCAATCGGGAAAGCACAAAGCGATCAATCCAATTCACCGGCCACTTCTGATCGCCAACTTTTGGAATCGAATTCTTTTTCGGCTGAACGTAGGCCCATGGTTCAGAATATTCCGCACCTTCAACAATCCAGCGCGTTAGCAATTCGACCTCTTCCGATTTCAGAGTCTTATGCGATTTCTCAGGCGGCATCGGATCGTCTTCGTCCAAAATCCGAAGAATGAGTTCGCTCTCCAGTGGTTTTCCCGCGACGATCGCCGCATAGCCGCCCAAATCGGCGAAGGCGTCTTTGGCATTATCCAGCCGCAGGTCAGCGCCGCGCTCATGTTCATCCGGCCCATGGCAAAAGAAGCATTTGTCGGAAAGGATCGGGCGGATATCCTGAGTGAAATCTAGCTTTGAATCTGCACCTTTACTTTCGAGGGAAAGCAACAGGATGGCAAAAATGCCAAAGAAAAATGAATGTCGGGGAAAAGTCTTCACGGGAATTGAACGGATCACTCAAACCAGGTTACGAGATGGATCGAAGATGCTCAATGACCATGATTCGGTCATCTCCGCTTAGCTACCAAAAGCATACTTCCCATCTTTCACCGAGGTATTAGGCGGCAATTTCATCATTTCGAAGTAGTCGTAGCCCTCTTTCAGATTTCCCCAAAACTCGAGCCATTTGCCTTTCTTTTTAAATTCCTGATTCATGCGCGAATCGGTCATCCGGAACGGGAAAGCGTGAACTCGAAAGTATTTCTGCCCGTCTCCGAGAGCCGCAGCGACGAGGGTGTAAATTTCTTCCATCCGGATGTCGGTCATCGCGTAGCACCCAGCGGAAACGCAATTTCCGTGAACCATCAAAAAGGTTCCCATTCGACCGTGATAAGTGTCGTATTCATTGGGAAACCCGAGATCAAAGGACAGGTGAAACTGACTATTGGGATTCATCCGACTTGGCGGCACGTAATAGAATCCTTCCGGAGCCTGACGATCGCCTTCTTTCAATTTGGGGCCCGGTTTTCCAGAAAAAGCACAAATTTCGAACGTTTTGAAGAGTTCATACTCGGTTTTTCCATCCCCAAGCATCCACACTTCGAGTTCCGCTTCTTCTTTGAAAATCCGAACAAATACGGGGTCGCCCATTTTTAATCCGAGCGCCCTCAATTCAGGATTCAAAATCGGGGCGACGCGGGCAGCCGCAGTTTTTGCGCGGGCGCTGGTGGCTAATCCTTTGCCAACGAGAATAGCGGCAGGTGAATCGGAAGGGGCTGTCGAAAAGCTGGAGCGGGCGGCCGGGCTGCTGTCAGTAGAAAACCAATCGCGAACGGCAGCGAGAGTTTTCGATCCAATAGGGCTGGTTCTTCGAACAGACGCAGTTGCGTCGTGAGAGCTGGCCGAAACAGAGGTTCCGTTTTGCTGCATGTGGTCCTGAACGATCCACGGAAGGGATGCCGCGATCGCCAACACTACGATTCCAAAAAATGCCCGTATAACTTTCATGCTCGAATTAGTTTAGAAAACTTAGTTATAAATATATCATAATTTTTAAAAATTTTCATGGTTGAATTTGAACTTTATTTTCCGAAAGTGACGTTGGTTCCAAATATTACGTCCAATCACCCGTTAGACTTTCACTTAGATCTTTTATGTCGAATTCCTCACAAACTCCTGCCATTGGCGTCATTGGCGGCTCTGGCCTTTACGAAATTGATGGTTTTGAAAACACGGAGGAAATCCACATCGATACTCCGTTCGGAAAGCCTTCGGATGCCATTCTGGCGGGCGATTTCGCGGGACGGCGTGTTTACTTCCTGCCGCGTCACGGAAAAGGGCATCGTATATTGCCTAGTGAGCTGAATCACCGCGCGAATATCTGGGCGTTGCGATCTCTGAATGTTCGCTGGATCGTTGCGGTGACAGCTGTGGGATCACTTCAGGAAGAATATGCGCCGCGCGATGTGGTGTTGCCGGATCAGTTTTTTGATCGCACCAGCCAGCGCAAGGACGCGACGTTTTTCGGCAATGGAATCGTCGCCCACATTGGTTTTAGCGATCCCATTTCGGAGAATTTGCGGTGCCTTTTGTCCGATTCATCAAAGAATCTCGGGCTGAATGTTCATGATCGAGGAACTTATGTGAACATGGACGGTCCGGCGTTTTCGACCCGGGCTGAAAGCGAAACCAACCGGAAGCTGGGTTTCGATGTTATTGGAATGACGAATTTACCGGAAGCAAAACTCGCCCGTGAAGCTGAGATCTCACTCGCGACCTTGGCGATGATTACCGATTACGATTGCTGGAAAGTCGAAGAAGATGCCGTGAATGCGCATGCTGTAATCGAGCATGTCCATGCGAATGCTGAGAATGCGAAAAAAATTCTCGCTGATGTAATTCCGAAAATCCCAATAGACGCAGATTGGCCCGAGCATTCGGCGCTGGATTCCGCTTTGGTAACGGACCGCTCGCTTTGGCCTGATGAGACGGTTCAGAACTTGAAACCGCTCATCGACCGTTTTGTCACAAAATAATAAAATTTTATTTAGAAGTTGCGAATATTTTAAAATTTCATAACTTTCACTCTTCTGTATTTTCAATCCTTTCTCTATTTCTTTTGAAATTCTCACGCGCATTTTTAATCACTGCGGGCGCTCTGTGCTCGTTATTGATGACCACCTCTTGTCAAACTTCGGCTGAGTCGAAACTGGCGAAGAGAGGAGAGGTTTTCATGTCGAAAGACAAACGTAATGCAGCAGGGGAGGGCGTTGGCCAGCCTGGCTGGAATCCCGGTTCTTCACTGCCGCGAGGCGGAGTTGGCCGGATGACATCGTATTCAAAGGTCTCGACAACGATGCCGGTTGTCGCGATGACGTTTGACGATGGCCCGCACCCGACGAACACCCCGCGACTGCTCGACATGTTGAAGCAGCGTAATATCAAAGCGACGTTTTTTGTGGTCGGTTCAAACGCGCGTCGTTACCCATCGATCATGCGACGTATCGTGGCGGAAGGTCACGAAATCGGCAATCACACCGTGAGTCACGGAAAAATGACTTCGATGTCGCAGTCGCAGATTCGAAGCGATTTGAACAACGCAAATCAAATCATCCGCACTGCTTGCGGAGTTACTCCGCGCACCGTTCGCCCTCCCTATGGAGCGATTACCAGCGTTCAGAAAACATGGATTAAAGCCGAATTCGGATTTCCATCAATCCTGTGGTCAGTTGATCCCGAAGACTGGAAAAAGCCTGGTTCTAGCGTGGTTGCGAGCCGCCTGATCAATGGAGCAAAGCCCGGCGGAATTCTTTTAGCGCACGATATTCACGCTCCAACAATCGATGCGATGCCGCGTGCGTTGGACGGAATTAAGGCCAAAGGCTATCAATTTGTTACCGTGACCCAACTGATTGGGCTTGAGGGATAAATTGATACAAAATCGCTCAATCACGCACTCGGTAATGGTTGCGGGTGACACAATTCCGCACTTGGTTGGTAAGCCATGTCTGTCCGCCAATTTTTCACCGCTTGCTGTCTAATTTTTACAGTCGCTGCCTATTCGCAGGAATGGACTCGATTTCGAGGGCCAAATGGAAGTGGAACTGGAAAAGTCAGTGGGCTTCCTGCTGAATTCACCCAAGCCCATTGCGAATGGCGGGTCGAAATAGAAGGAGCCGGACATTCGTCTCCCGTCTTGTGGGGCGATTTGATTTTCCTGACGACCGCAGAGGAGACTACCCGGAAAGTTCTCGCAATTGATTGCAAGTCTGGCGAGAAAAAATGGGAGTTTGTGGACACGGTGGCAGAACATCACCACCACCGGTTTAATAATTTTGCTGCGGCGACCCCCACGTGTGATGCTGATGGCGTCTACGTAGTTTGGGTCACCGGAACACAAACCGTCGCTTTGGGTTTGAGTCATTCAGGTGAAAAACTGTGGCAGCGTGAGTGGGATGGCTTCACTTCGGATCACGGACACGCCGCTTCTCCAATTCTGGTTCAGGGGCGCTTGGTGCTCCACACCGATTCGAAAGATGAATATAAAAGCCAGGTCCGCGCGCTCGATCCCAAAACTGGCGAAACCCTGTGGGAAATGGAGCGCGTCACTCCGAAAACCGATGAGAAACATTTATCCGCCTATTCAACACCAACGGAAGTGATGGCAGGAGGTCGGCCGACGGTTGCTGTGGTGCAAACCAACGATGGTTGGAAAGGACTTGACCCTCTTAATGGTAGTGTTGCCTGGGCTTATCCGGGAGAATATACATTTCGTTCGGTGAGTTCCATTGTTGAATCAGACGGCATGGTCTTTGCGACATTTGGATCGGGTGGCGATGGAAAGCAGAGCTCGGCGCTGAAGCCAGGCAAGACCGCGAAACCCAAAGTGATTTTCTCCCTTGGAAAGGGCGAGGGGCTCAGTTATGTCCCGACTCCGCTAATTCACGAAGGGCTACTTTATTTGTGGGGTGACGGCGGGATTCTGACGTGTCGTGATGCCTTGACGGGAGAAGAAATTTACAAAGAGCGGCTTAACGGAAACTTTTTCAGTTCGCCAGTCATTGCCGATGGAAAAATTTATTGCGCCAGTAAAGATGGCGAAATGGTTTCTGTCGCATTGGGAAAAAGCTTCGCCGTTTTGGGGCGGAGTAAGCTTGAGTCGGGAGTTAATGCGACTCCGGCGGTCGCGAACGGGCGACTTATCGTGCGAACCGACACTCACCTTTTCAGTCTTAAAGGAAAGTGAGCGATTCGGAAGAGCCCATCGAGCATCCCATCACGTCGGAGCTCGATCTTCACACGTTCCGGCCGAACGAAATCGGAGAGCTGTTACCTGAATATTTCCACGAATGCCGCAAGCAGGGAATATTTGAAGTGCGCGTGATTCACGGCAAAGGAACCGGAGCTCTGTGTCGCGGAGTTATCGCTGTTTTAGAGAAGTCGGAGGATGTCATTTCATTTCGCGGCGGAGATGAAACCGAAGGCAGCTGGGGAGCAACGGTGGTGAAATTACGATCGAACAGCGTCTGATACGATCGAATAGGGTTGGTTCGTCGAACGTACCCTATTGGATCGTGGAAACTGGGATTTAGAACTAGGAAAATCAGGTCTGGGTTCGGTGATTTCACCCTTGATTTCTAAAATTTTCCGAGTTCATTGCGCGCCCGTCTCAGTCCGAACGAAACCAACGGGAAATCGAGAGGCGGTTCTTTAAAAAATCGGCGATTTCCCAACCCAATACCGACAGTGCTGCTAAAAGTCTGTCACCAAAACAATATGTCTAACGAACTTCTTACCGAACTCGTCGAAGCCGGTGTCCACTTCGGTCACCAGTCACCAAAGTGGAACCCTAAGATGAAGCCCTACATCATGGGCACCAAGCACAGCGTGCACCTCATCAACCTCGAGAAGACGGTTGATCAGATTGGCGAAGCTGGCTTTTTCATCAACGACCTCATCAGCAAGGGCAAGAAAGTCCTTTTCGTAGGCTGCAAGCGCCAGGCGCAGGATGCAGTTCGCGAGGCGGCTGAAGCAACCAAGCAGTATTATGTGAATCACCGTTGGCTCGGTGGAATGCTCACCAACCACAAGACGGTTCGTCAGTCGGTTGATCGCATGCAGTATTTGGAAAACCTCGAGAAATCTCCTGATTTCAAGAAAATGAGTAAGAAAGAGATTGCTTCTCTTAATCGGACGAAGAAGAAACTTTTTCTCCGTCTCAACGGAATCCGCGACATGCAGGGTTATCCTGACGCGGTTGTTATTGTTGATACGGCTCGTGAATACAACGCAGTGAACGAAGCGCGCAAGCTGGGCATTCCAATTATTGGCCTCGTTGATTCAAATGCAGATCCGGACATCATCGATTACCCAATTGCTGCAAACGACGACGCGATTCGCTCGATTCGTGTCATTCTCAAGAAATTGATCCAGCCGGTTCTCGCTTCCTAATTTCAGGAACGTACCGAATTCTGGAGTGTGGCGTTTTTGATACCGGCAATCGCTTATGCGCGAACCGGTTCAAGACGCCATTCCCGCTTAAAATTTTCAAAATACTCTTTACTTAACCTACTAGAAATATGGCTGAAATTACTGTCGCCCTAATTAAACAGCTGCGTGATAAAACAAGCGCAGGAATGATGGACTGCAAAGCCGCCCTCAAAGAAACTGATGGCGATCTTGAAGCAGCGGAAACCGCGCTTCGGAAGAAAAATCTGATGGATGCGGGCAAAAAAGCAGGTCGTGATGCCAAAGAAGGTGTCATCGCTTCTCGCGTTGCGGCGGACGGAAAGTTCGGCGTGATGATTGAAGTGAACTGCGAAACTGATTTCGTCGCGAAGAACGACAATTTCCGCGAGTTCGTTGAGCAGATTCTGGATCACGTTGAAAAGTCTCCTGAAGGAGCTGCTCTTGATGCCATCCTGGCCGAGAACTTCGTTGGTGATGAGTCACAGACGCTCGACCTTTTCGTGAAAGACAAGGCGGGCCAACTCGGCGAAAACATGGGTCTTACCCGTTGGGTAAAGCTGAGTGCTGCGGGCGAAGGTTCCGTTTCTACATACATCCACATGCAGGGCAAAGTGGGTGTTCTTATCGAAGTGGGTGCTGGTAAAGCAGACTCCGTCTCCAGTGAGAAATTCCTCACGCTTGTTAAGGATCTCACGCTTCACATTGCCGCGGCCAGCCCGATCTGCATCACTCGTGAAGAGGTTCCTGAAAGCCTCATTGAGACGGAGAAAGATATTTTCCGTGATCAGATGAAGGACAAGCCAGCGGATAAGATCGAAATGATCATCAAGGGTAAGATGAACAAGTTTTATGGCACGCACGCGCTTCTTGAGCAGGCATTCGTTAAGGATGCTGATCAGACCATCAAAAAGCTGGTTGAGTCCGTAGGCAAAGACATCGGTGATGAGCTCTCAATCAATCGCTTCGAGCGATTTGCAGTTGGCGAAGAATTCGCGAGCTGATTTAGGCTTCGTCTAAAATCAATTCCAACAGGGCTCGGTGATTCATTTCATCGGGCCCTGTTTTTTTGTGCCCTAACAGAAAAGTTGAAAGGCGATCGGCTCTTAATCGATGTAGAGAAATTCGTTCGCGCTCATCAAGGCGTGGCTGAGAGCTGTCAGCCCGAGGAGTTCCGGGGCCGCATTTTCTTTCTCTTTTGGACCCGCGATCTTTTCAAGTTTCGCGGGATTCTCTTTATAAAACTCAGTCTGAGCGGCCACAAATTCCGTTGCCGCTTTCAAATCATCGGCGGATGGCGTGCGATTGTAGATATGCTCCCAGGCGAATTTGATTTTTGAAGCGACATCAGAACCGCCGTCGGATTGCATTCGGTCCGCAAAGTATTGGGCGTATTCCCGCATCGCCGTGTTGTTCATGAGCAACAAGCTCTGTGGCGAAACTGTTGTGACGGGGCGAAGCTCGCAGTTGGGCTCGGTCATGTCAGGCGCATCGAAGGTTTGGAACATCGACATGGGGCGCGTCCGACGGACTTGAACATAAACACTTCGGCGAAACTCTTCGCCTTCCAACGAAATGAACTTTCCGGTCTGACGACCTGCTGTGTCAGTGGTGTCATTTCCAATCACGATAGAGCCCTGAGTGTCGAACATGACAGGTATCGCTTTGCCGAATTGTTTCGGGCTCAACTTCCCTGAAACAGCTAGCAGCGCATCGCGAAGCGTTTCAGCTTCGATTCGGCGAACATTCTGGCGGCTCAATAGATTGTTGTCTGGATCAATCTCTTCGCGTATTGCATCGCGGGTTGAACTCTGTTGCCATGTTTTGGAAGTCATAATTTGGCGGTGAAGCCGTTTCAGGCTCCAGCCGTGCTCCATGAAATCCGCTGCAAGAAAGTCGAGCAAATCCGGATGCGTTGGGTCGTTTCCGAGCGCTCCAAAATCGCCGGCGGTTTCAACAATTCCTTTTCCAAAGTGATGCATCCAAACCCGATTGACCATGACCCGGGCAAGAAGCGGGTGCTTGCCGTCCGTTAATGAATCCGCCAGAGCAAGGCGCCTTCCTGTGGATGAGAGCGCGTCGGAGTGATCTGCGATTTCAACCTTACGCCAGCCAGCCAAAACGGAGAGGTCTCCTGGTTTCACTTCTTTAGTGGGAGACTCATAATCGCCACGGAAAAACACTTTGGTTGGGGCTACCGCCTCGGGCTTTTTTGGAGTTTCCGTGAACGCCTGAACCATTCTGGCTTCCGGTTTTTTCTTACGAACTTCAGTCGCTTTGGCCACCATCTCCTTAATCGTGGCGGCATGCTTGGTTTTGTAAGTCGAGTCGTATAAGTAGAGTGAGCCGGCGCTCAGTTTTTTGACTTTGGGGTATCCGGTGAGTAATTTGGTTTGCTCGGGAGTTTTTTCCTTTGCCGGGGTTCGGTAGGCGACCTTAACGGCTTCACGATCGGCTTCCGGAACGTCGGCGAGCAGTTTTCCAAGCACTTCGGTGATGAATTTTGTCTGCATCGCGACCCGCTCGGTATCTATTTTTTTGGCTTCTTTCTCGATTTCGGCAGCCTCTGCCGCTTCCGCTTTTGTTTGGAGTGAAATCAGCCGTGCATTGGGGCTGCGCCATTTAGGAACATCAAAACCGGGTTCAAAAACGGCTCGCAATCGATAGTAGTCCGCCTGTGAAATGGGGTCGTAACGATGGTCGTGGCATTGAGCGCATTGAATCGTCATGCCGTAAAGCGAGGTGCTGACGATTTTTAAGGTCGCAGTGATGCAGTCGTTTCGAGTAGTAATATCGCTTTTTGCTCCGGTTCCATCGGGAGCCATGCGAAGGAATCCTGTCGCCGTGATTAACTCAGCGTAGCGTTTGGCGAACTCTGGCGGTGAATTGGCCTGAATTTTTTCGAGCGCAGCGATTTCATCTCCGGCCAGCTGCTCACGAACAAACTCATTAAACGGTTTGTCTTCGTTTAGCGACTTGATGACATAGTCTCGATATCTCCACGCATGCTTTCGCTCGAGATCTTTTGCGTGGTATCCGTCTGAATCTGCATATCCAGCAACATCCAGCCAATGGCGGCCCCATCGTTCTCCATAGGATGGTGAGGCGAGTAGTCGATCAACCTGTTTTCCAAAATCTGGATCTTTTCCAAATTCAGCAACCTCTTCAGGTGTTGGAGGCAGGCCTGCGAGATTAAACGAAGCTCGTCGAATCAAAGTTCGCGCATCTGCTTCTGGAGAGAATTCCAGCCCATTCGATTTTAGCTTTGCCGCGACAAATGCATCAATCGGGTTTTTGAATCCACTTTCCGGTAAAACGGGCTTTTTGATAGGCTGGAGCGACCACCAGCGCCGGTCTTCTTCCGTGAAAAGGTGCTCAGGTCCGAGTTTTTCCGGTTCCGGACGGGCGGCCTTCGCCCCTTGAGCAATCCATTTTTCGATCGTTGCAATCTCATGATCGGGCAGCATTCCCTTTCCCTTAGGCATCTCACCTTCTTTTAGCTGGGTAAGTAAATGACTGCCGGCGGGATCCCCCGCAATTAAAGCAGGGCCGGATTCCCCGCCTTTGTTCAGAAATCGAACCAGACGAACGTCGAGTCCACCTTTGGTGACGTCTTCTTCACCATGACATTGGAAACAATGGGTTTTTAAAATAGGGCGGATGTCCTTTTCAAAAAATAGAGCGCCGTCTTCAACCGCAAAAAGTGAAGTGCTCCAACCAAGAAGAATGATCCATGCCCAATAGCGTTGTTTCATCGTCTAGAAAGATAGAAGCCGGAAATTGACCGTTCAACCCTCTGCCGCTCCGTATTGACGCCACTTGGTGAGGTTTATGGAGCAGTGATTGCGGCGATAGCGCTATCTTGTTTTGCCCATTCAAATCTCTGAAAAATCGATACTTTTGTGACTTGAGCGTTACAAAAATCTCAGGCATTATCGTGGACTGTTTCATCCAAGCGCATTTTTGTTTGCGTGATAGAATTTTGATTTCGAAGCCCCTATTTTTTGAATTTATGAATAAATCCCCACTCGTAATTTTGGCGATGCTCCTAGTTGGGCTGACGCCAAGCCTTTTGGCGAAGGATGTTACCACTGATAAGCCTGGTCAATTTGTCCGGATCGAACTGCCCAAAGGCGGAACCCTGACGCTTGCGGAGGTCGAAGTGATTTCCGGCGGCAAGAATATTGCCAAAGGGGGAAAAGCAACTCAGTCGAGTGAGGCTTCCGGCGGCAAGCCCGAGCGCGGTATTGATGGGAATAAAAGCTCCAGTTATGGAGACGGAGGAGCGACTCACACCAAGCAAGACGCAAAAGCGCCGTGGTGGGAGGTTGATCTTGGGGCAGAAGCAAAGATTGATAAAATTCAGATCTGGAATCGTGACGACGGTTTGGCTTCACGATTGAATGATTTTAAAATCTCGATCCTGAATGCAAAACGCGAGCCGGTTTTTGTTCGGGAAAAAAATGAGGCGCCTGAGGGATCGATCACTTTTGATCTGACGAAAAAGGGAAAAACAACATTGCTGGCTCACAATGGCAAACCCGGGAAGGCAGCCAAAAAAAGCGACGCGAAAAAGAAAAAGAGAGAGAGCGTTCCGGAACCGAAATTGTGGGCGACCGCCACGGCTAACGTTCCTGCCGATTATAGGGATCCTGAGAAATTTGCATTTCAAGCCGACGATAAAGTGGCAATGATCGGAAGCGGTTTAGCTGAGCGGATGCAATACGACGGTTGGATGGAATCGATCGTTCAAAGCAGTCAGAAAGACAAAAATCTGACGTTTCGAAATCTTGGTTTTTCCGGAGATCGCACCGATTATTACCCTCGAAATAAGGGATTCACGCCGATTGATGGGTATCTCCAAATCGTAAAGGCCGATGTGATTTTTTCCTTTTTTGGTTACAACGAAAGTTTTGAAGATAAGCCGGAAGATTACACGAAGAAGTTGGTGGACCTCGTTGCGAAGCTCCGCGCAGTAAAGCCGAACGGAGAATCATTCCCCCGTATCGTGTTGTTCAGCCCGATTGCTCACGAAGATTTGGGAACACCGAATCTTCCTGACGGAAAAGCAAATAATGAGCGACTTGCAGCGTATACCGAAGCGACCAAAAAGGCGGCTGCTGATAGCGGTGTAGCGTTTGTGGATTTGTTCAATCCGAGCCAGGCACTTTACAAATCGTCTGAAGAACCGCTGACGATGAACGGAATTCACCTAAATGAGTATGGTAACAAACTCGTTGGCGAAGTGATTGCCGAAGCCCTCATTGGTGAAAAAATCCCAGCAACGGACGCGCTTGAGCCGCTTCGCGAAGCGGTGATGGAGAAAAATACAAACTGGTTTGATCGCTATCGCGCAGTCGATGGAAATGACATTTGGGGAAGTCGTTCGATTTTGAAATTTGTTGGCGATCAGACAAATGGCGACGTCTTGCGCTACGAAATGTTGATGCTTGATGCCTTGGCTGAAAACCGCGACAAGAAAATTTGGGCACGTGCCGACGGCGGTGATTTGGAAATCGACGACTCGAATGTTCCGAAGCCGATCAAGGTGGTTTCGAATGTGGGCGGCAAAGGCAACATGTCGAGTTCTCAAAAAGAGGGGACCGTGAATTATCTGACCAGCGAAGAAAGCAAGGCGACGATGGATGTGCCGGACGAATTTCAAATCAATGTCTTTGCGGATGAAGCGAAATTTCCAAAGCTGGTGAATCCTGTGCAAATGCAGGTCGATGCGAAAGGCCGCGTTTGGGCTGCCGTTTGGCCGACTTACCCGAAGCAGGCGCCGATTCGTGATGTCGATGATAGTCTCCTGATTTTTGAAGACACTGATCGTGATGGTGTTGCTGATAAGGTGATCGAGTTTGCGAAGGTTGCGAATCCGCTGGGTTTTGAATTTTGGAACGGTGGGGTGATCGTGGCATCACAGCCGAATCTGATTTTCCTGAAAGACACTGATGGTGATGACATTGCTGACGAACGTCACGTGATTGCTCACGGCATTGGTTCTGCCGACACTCACCACGCGGCGAATAACCTAATCTATGGCCCGGACGGTGGTATTTATTGGCAGAGCGGGATTTTTCTGCACAACAACATTGAGCATCCCTGGGGCACTTCGCTAAGCACTGGTTCAAGCGCAATGTATCGTTTTGATCCCCGTCGTTACACCATCGCAACGCACGGCGGAAACAGCCCAAATCCACACGGAATCGCCTTCGATGGCTGGGGCTACCACTACGCAACCGACGGAACCGGTGGTCGTGCATATCAGGTCCGTCCTGACGGATCGTCCTGGAAAATGCACCCGCTTCTGAAAAAAGAAGTGCGTCCTGTTCCTGCGAACGAGATCGTTTCCAGCTCGCATTTCCCCGATGAAATGCAGCAGGATTTTCTAATCTGCAATTCAATTGGATTTCTCGGAATCAAACAATATCGACTCGATCGCGATGGCGGCGACGGACGGAAATTCGGAGAAGTCTGGGGCGAGCCTTCGGGCACTGATTTGACCGTTGAAATGGGCGGTAATGAAATGACAGCGAAAGGATTGTTGCTCAGCGGTGATAAAAATTTCCGACCGACCGATTCTGTATTCGGAGACGACGGGGCGCTTTACGTGTCTGATTGGGCGAATGTTATCATCGGCCACATGCAGCACAACATCCGAGACCCCAATCGCGATCACAAGCACGGTCGCATCATGCGGATCAGTCACAAGACGCGTCCGCTTCAGGAGTCTGTGAAAATCGCCGGCGAGCCCCTTGCCGCATTGATGAAAAATCTGGAGCATCCCATCGATGGTGTCCGTCACCGGACTCGCATTGAATTGAGCGGTCGTGACACCAAAGAAGTCATTGCTGCCTGTGAAAAATGGATGGCGGGTTTAAATGTAAACAAAGCCGAAGACGCACATCATTTGACCGAGGCGCTCTGGCTTCACCAAGCCCACAACGTTCGGAATGGAAAACTGCTCGGCAACCTTCTGAAATCACCCGAGCCACATGCTCGTGTCGCTGCTCAAACCGTCCAGCATCACTGGTACAATGCTGATCCCACCAAAGGTGCTGGTGCTGCGTTGGAAGAAGATCACGGAGGCCCGAAGGTGAAATCAGGAATTCTCTCCGATACCGATGAGCTCACTGAAATTCGGATTGGCACAATCGTCGAGCGGATGAGCTACGATGTGAAAGAGCTCAGCATCAAAGCAGGGAAGAAGATCAAACTGACCTTCGCGAATCCTGATTTCATGCCACACAACTTGCTGGTGGTTCAGCCTGGTAGCTCTCAGGAAATGGGACAAGCCGCCATGGCCATGGGCGCCGAAGGCTTTGCCAAAGACTTCCGTCCCGACAGCGATAAAATCATTGCCGGAACAAAAATGCTCGATAACGGCGAGGAAGAAACCATCGAATTCACCGCGCCAACCAAGCCCGGAAAATACGAGTTTGTCTGCACGTTCCCAGGGCACTTCATGTTGATGAAAGGCGTCTTTAACGTGAAGTGAGTTCAACGAAAAACGGGCGGAAAGCTGGCTTGCCAGCGGTCTGAGGACAGCCGGGAACGGCTCCGCAGGATCGCCCATTTGAAATAAACAGGGTTGGTTCGATGAATCAACCCTGTTGTTTCGTGGATTAGTTTTAGATCACAGTTTCACTGCGCACGTCGCAAACATCACCGGAAACAATCCGTTGAGAACAGTGGATTCATCATCCCAGTCATCTTCGTAAAAACCGGTAACGGCAAATCCTGCAGCGCATTGCCCGCCGACTTGAGCTTCCATGCTGTGGCTGTATTCGACGGAAAGTTGTGCTTCGAGTTGCTCAGAAAGCGGCTCTGCATCGAGGGCGTCCATGTCTGAATACGGAAGTTTGTAGGCGACAACCGGCTTTCCGGTTTCCTCTGATTCCACATGATCAAAGATGTAGAATGCTGGAGTCATCGCGCCGCACATCAGCTTCCCGCCGCGACGGAGGACTCGTGCGCACTCATTCCAGATTGGCTCAAGATTTTCGGCAAAGACATTGGAAACCGGATTAAAAATTAGATCGAACGATTCGTCAGCAAGTTCCGACAGGTCGGCCATATCGCCTTGGATGGTTTTGATCTTCAGTCCAAGTTTTTCACAAACATCAGTGTCTTTGTCGAGCTGAATGTCTGAGGCGTCGAACGAGGTCACGTTTGCTCCCGCAGAGGCAAATATCGGAACCTGTTGTCCGCCACCGGATGCGAGAGCGAGAATGTCTGTTCCGGTTAAGTCCGGGTGTGAATTGGGAAACCAGCTCGTAGGGACGGCTTTATTCGGGGTCAGAATCACTGACCAGTCCAGATTTTTGGCGCGGGCAAAAACTTCGTCATCGTAGGGGGTGCTCCATCGGCAGCCTTCGATTGATTGGAAATTCCACGCGTTGCGGTTGTATTCGTAAATATTCACGGAGCTGTTTTTAACTTAGCCGAAAGCAATTCCATATTTCGACTGAAAACGCCACTGTGAATATATTTTTCGCTTGGCTGAAATTTGGGCTGCCCCGACAACAATTCACCGGCGAATGTTGAAATCCATGCGCCATCCGCATTCAGATTAGAAATGATTTTTTCCACCGTTGGATCAGGTGTCTCCGGCGGAAAAACTGGATCAGGTAATGGTTTGCGATCATAAATCGCAGCTAAGGCCGCTTCGAGATGTGAAATCTGAGCATCGTTTTTCCAGCCGTAATGGCTTGGTAAATTTGAATCGTCATGAGTCAGGGAATACACTTTGCCACTGCGCTCCATGTAGAGCGGCTTGTTCGTTTCAAGTTCGTAGTAGCGGGCGAGCTGGCCATTGGGCAGGGTTGAACGTTTCAACCACGCAAGTGCTGCTGGGATTGGTTCGAGGTATTTTTTGTCTTTGGTGTAGACCGCGAGTTTCATCAGCGTCGCAAGCACGCCTTCGGTTTCACGACCTGAAATCGCGGGCGGCTCAAACTTTCGAGCCCAAACCGGTTGGATTTCGTAATTGTACTGCTGGGCCCACCCTGGTTGAGGTTCAGGCATTTGCGAGAGAATCAGAAAGTCTCCAAATCGTTTGAGGGCCTCGAGATACTTGTCGCCTTTGTAAAGTCGGTGCGCCGTGAAAAGCGTGTCCGTCACCGACATCGCAAGGTCATCGTTGAGCGTGTAGAGATCCCAATACTCTTTAATCCGACCTTCCGTCCGCCAGTCGTAAGTCGGATAATTCGCCGTCTTTCCCAGCGAATTCCCTGCCGATGCCGGAGTTTCGTCCCAGCCCTGTGGAAATGCTCCATTGGGAAATTGTGCTCCGAGCAACGCATCCACTGCAACGACAACGGAGTCGTGAACGGTCTTGTTTTTAAATTCGGTCGCCTCATCTAACAAAATGAGAAACTTGATCGCTGATTGTGAGATCCAATCATCCAGGGTGGAGAAGTTTCGCCCTTTGCCTTTCCCGTTTTGGTATTGCCCCGTCAATTTGCTGGTTGGATCGAAGCAAACGGAATTGGTCCACGCACCCGATTCCAGCTGGCCATGAATGAGCGCTTTTCCAGTGGTTAGGGCTGCATCTAAATAGAAGTCATCGCGCGTTGCTTCATAGGCAGTGAGATATGCCATCCCAACTGTTGGAGTTCCAGGAGGTTGCACCCAAATTTGGTTTTCCTCTGCACGGCCTTCGCCATGGCGCCACGAAAAGTCGGGAGCCGTGTAATAAACATAGCCGCCATTTCGCGCCACTTTCTCAGTATAGAAGGTCGCCGCCTTTTTCATGGCAGCTTTTACGGAATTTGCGTCGGGTGATTGTGCTGAAACAAATCCGCAAACCCCGAATGCTAAAATCGCAATGAATCTCATTCCGCTATTCAAGCGAATGATGCGCCGTGCTGTCGAGAATATGATGCACCTCATCTGAGTCCTTTGTTCGGGCAATGAGCGTGTAAGTCTCGGCAAGTTCGTCCGTTTCGTATTCGAGAAAGTCGATCGGATCATCCGGCGTTTGATATGGCTCGGTGGTCCAAGGGTTAAGCGGAGGAGCTTCCAAATACCCTCCTTCGTCAAGAAGTCCGATCAACTCCGCGCCGGACATTTTTGATTTGGGATACAACTCTTCATCAACGTGATAATTTTGCAGGGCGGTCTGCACCTCGCGCAACAGCTCCTTCACTTGCCCGTCGAGGCGCTTTTCGGAAAAAGCAGGCAGCATGATCCCTAGCCAGAGGGCGACCAGAATGAGCAATCCAATGATACGAGTTTTCATTTCAACAGGGTATGAAGAGCGATTGCAGAAATGAGAAAAACGAGTCCCACCCAATCTTTCCGCTGAAACGAATTAGGGGCGGAGCGTCGGCGAATAAATTCCAATAGCAGCCCGGTGGGGCATCCGTATTTGCAGTAAGCCATCGGGATGAAAAATGCGAGAAGGAGGCCCACGCCAAAGACTACAATCGTGGCGATGCCGGCAGATTTAATCAGCCACGCATCAAAAGGCTCGATTCCAGCAAGTCCAATCGGAAGCCGAAAAAAGCTAACTAACAAAACGAGGAGAAGGAGGAAAACAGGAATCAATCGTCCCAACCATTTGATGTCGGGATTCAGTTTAGTCATCCATTTTGCCGGTCGAAGTTTCATGAGCCAACGCTGTAAAATTCCGTGAGGACAAACGAACTGACAGTAAACCGGCTGTTTGGTGAAGAAGGGGAGTGCAAACATCGCCGCTGCAAAAATCACCAGCCCGGGAGTGGCCTCCCAGGGGACTCGCGATTCGATCCAGCCAATCAAGAGTGATTGCGCAAGTAGATCGCCAAGCAGAATGCCGAAGACGCCGACTGACAGGACCGAATATGGCAGACGAAATTTTTGAACGCGTTTCGATTTCCAGAATGCAAAGATGCAGCCTCCGAGGAGAACACCGATCAGCACGAAATCCTGCCATCGAAATTTCACCTTCTGCCCCACGGTCGCATTTGGGCCTTTCGCCATTTGCGTGCGAAAGGAAATACTTTCGACCAGAGCGTCGCTTGTTCGCGTAGCCCCCGAAACGGCATAAATATTGGCCGCACCAAAGTCCGTGATTGCAGCGATTTCTTCCCACGTCCTTCCGTTCCACGATTCCATAAAAAGAAGATCAAGCGTCACGTCCTCGACATGACTGGGCGTGTCGTAGCTGTCGCGAATTTTTACACCGAGAACTTTGTCTTGAGCATCAAACACGATCAATCCGTCAGTTGGTCCCGAGTAACCCGTGATTTCTTTGGCATGCGGCATGGTTCGAGCCGCATATCCGATTTTCTCACCCGATTTATCAAAAATAAAAAGTCCAGCGCGAGGACCGACATCCGGTTTGAGTTTATGTGTATCGGGAAGGAACACCGTCACCTCGTAAGCCGTGATCGGTCGATCGCCCTGAACGCGAAGTCGCGTGTGGTGATCACGAATCAGCCACGCGATAATCACGAGAACGGTGAGTCGGTAAATCTGGACGAGAGAAGTGATCCGTGATTTCTAGCGTAATTTCTCACCCAAATCACCTACGTATCCGGTTAATTCGAGAAAAGATTTTCCGATGACTTTTCCAGATCCATCGAGCACGTCGCCCGCGCCTTCCCAGTAACTGACCCCGCCGATCTTCCCGGTCATCTCCTGGTTTTTTATTGTTGGTCGACTTTTTAGAACGATTGGTTTTCCTGTTTTCGGATCTGTCGTTTTGATTGTTGGGCTGGTTGGATAATTTGCGCCGGTCGCTTTGCTCTTCCAAAAGCCGCCCGCTTTCCATTCATAGGAATCCGGTTTCTGGACGGTGATCGAGCCATCCTGATCGATCCAGTTCAGGCTTGAAAACGGGCTCGGCTTTCCGTCTTCCTCTCGCAAGATGTATCCCATCAATTCACGGCCATCGTCGAACTGAATTTGAATCCAATCCCAGCCAACCTGGTTCCGATCAAGTTGGCTGCTGGAAATTTCATGGTCCATCCACGCTTCGCCGGTCACCGCCATTTTCTCGCCCTTAAATTGTAATTCACCCGACACATCGAGTCGCGGATAAGTGATGTAATAACTCGCAGCTGAAGCATCGGCTCCTTTTTTGGAAATCCCGTCCTTCCCGAAAATCACGTGTGATTGGGCAGGTGAGAGTTTCAGGGAAAATCCCGCCTTGGATTGCACGGAACCGATCAGATCCATCTCTCCGTCGAATTGTCTTTTCAGCGTCCAGTTTCCGTTTCTTAAATCGAGATCTTCGACTTTTGAAAATGCATCCCAGCCTTCGCGATTCAGTCGTTCCTCGTGAAGAAAGGTGCCTGTATCGGGATCCGAAACCGCCATATGAGCCATGTAGATGTGCGTCTCGGCATCAACATTGGCCAATCGAAAAAACGTTGCCTGAAATCCGAAGCGCCGCTCAGACTCCGATTTGAGATGGCCGGTGATATACCACCATTCGATTTTGAAATCCGGATGCGAGCCGTGGTCTCGCGGGAATTGAAATTCGTAATTTGGCTGCGGAATCGAGAACGATTTTTCCTGCCCAAACGTCGCCGAGCCCATGAGAGCAAAAAGCAAAATTACAAAAAACGAAGCAACAGGGTGCGTTCGACGAACCAACAGGGTAGGTTCGTCTTGGCGTTTCGAACCAATAGGGTTGGTTCGATTAACGGACCCTATTGCTTCGTGAAAAATATTTTTCATCCCTCCTGCTCCCTTCGTAATTTTGCTCCAAACCAACCCACGCAAAATGCAACGATTCCTGACGTGGCAATCGTGAGGGCTCCCAAGCTGAGGAGGCTCATTAGCGGTATTTGATAATCCAACGTCCAGCCGAAGCTCTGGCGGTTAACCACGAAGATTAGCAGGTGGCCCAGCGCGAGGCTCAAAATTAATCCGCCGAGAGTGCCGACGATTCCAAGTCCGAGGCCTTCCCACAGGGTCGCCGTTGCAATTTGTCGACGGGTGAATCCGATTTCTTTCAAGGTCGTGAGTTCTGATTTTCGATCGATTAACAATCCAGCTAGGGCCATTCCCAGTCCCGCCACAGCAACGAAAATTGCGATGGCTTCTAATGCGTAGGTGACAGAGAAAGTCCGATGAAAAATTGTGAGCGATTCGTTTCTGAGCTTTTCGTTGGTTCGAATCACCAGATTAGGAAACTCCTTTTTGAAAGCTGTGCGAGCCGTTTCCGGATCAGTTCCTTGATTCAAATAAACGGCGACGTTGTTCACTGATTCATCACCAAACCAAGTGACGATTCGGTCTCGATGAACCACCACCATACCGCGTTCATTTCCATAATCGGCGTAAATGCCTTTCACCGTTCCCGTGACCTCAAAATCGGGGATGGGCAGTTCGATTGTGTCGTCCATTCCCACCGAAAATCGGCGGCCAAACGTTTCGCTAATCCAAACAGGGATCGTTTTATTAGGAAGATCGAGATTCAAGTTTTCGGGATTGGGGTCCGTTGGTTTTTCGACCCAAATCAGGCGAAGGCGTCGGTCGGAGTTTTGATTGTAAACGGATCCGGCCAACCAGGTTTCTTTTCCATCGATCCGAATGAATTGGCGTCGGATAATGTCAACGCCTTCAACTTCGGGACGTGCCGCGACTACTTTCCAAGTGTCTTCGCGAATTAGGTTTTCGTTGCCGATGTTTGAAGTGCCTGCCGTTGCAACATAGAGGTCGGCTTTCAGCAGGTTTTTAATCCAGCCGGTCAAGGTGTGTTCAAAACTGGCTACGAGTATGGCCATGCCTGCAGCCATTCCCACGGCGACGAGTAACCCTGCTGCTGTGAGTCGATGTCGGCCGCCCGGATTTCGGAATTGTGACGCCGCGTATTTAAGAGGGGCATTTTTTGAAGAAAAGCCCATGAGAACTTTGCGGACAGTAGGGAAAAGGAGTCCTGCGAGAATGCTCAATCCAAGCAGCCAAAACAGGGCGCCGAGGTAGCCGCCGAGTGGGATTCGTAAATCTCCCGCGCCGCGAATCGGCGGAAGTTGGCTGAGCGCAATTGCTGCGACCACAAAAACAACGCCAATGATTGGCTTTCGAAGAATGGGCAGTCCCATGCTACGGACTCCACTTTTGAGTGATTGGGAGGGTGGTGTTGCTGCCGCTTCCCGAGCGGGAATCGCTCCAGCGACGAGGCTGGAACCGAGGCCGAATAGAAACGCAAAAAGCGCTTCGCCGGAGTCGAGGCGAGCTGCGGTGGTTGTGTTTTCGAAATACAGTGTGTTCACCGTCATCGCGATAGAACCCACCGCGAGTTGAGCCATCCCGTAGCCTAATAGAATTCCAAAAGCGCTTCCGATCATGCCGATGATCAGCGATTCGAACAGCCACGCGCGCTGGATTCGCCACGACTCCACTCCGAGCGATCGGAGGATTGCGATTTCGGGGCGACGTTTCACGACCGATGCTTCGAGGGCTTGGAATATCAGATACACACCGACGATGAGTGCGAGCGTCGAAAGAATGGTCAGGTTCAAACGAAACGCGGCCGTCATCTGTTCGGCCGAAGATTCACGATTGCTCGGGGTATCGATTGCGAATTGAGTTTCGGCGATTTCAGAAAGCCGTTTTTTGGTTTCGGCGAGAATTCTTTGACGATCTTCACCGGGTGGGATTTTTAATTCCACACGGGAAATTTTATCGGGTTTGCCGATTAATTTTTGCAAGCCGGGAAGATCAAACAGAATCAGGTTTTCGGGGATCGATGCGCGGAGTGGATTGTTGGGAAGTATGGCGGAGATTTCGAGTTCGATGCGTCGGTCATCAAGGATCAGGGGCAAAACGTCGCCGACTTTCAGGCCTTCGCTGGCGGCCATTGTTTCGCCGATCAAGACCAAACGAGAATCTCCCAGTTTCACATCGAAGGGCTGATTGCTTGGCGGGGAAGTTTTTGAGTGGTCAGACTTTGCTTCGAGGTAAACTGCGTTGTTCAGCGAAACGAGATCGACTCCGACGAGGCGGTAAAGGCTGGCTTCGGTCTTGGCCGTTCGCGCAGCGGTAGTTTCAATAATTGGATGAATCCCCACGGGCAGGGGGCCAAGCGCGTCCCGAATTTCCGGTAAAATGGAAACGGGCAGATCGCCAATGGGGGCGCGGACAATGAAATCGGATTCTCCCGCGATGGAATCGGTGAACAACGTGAATCCAGAAACTGCCGCGCGATTTGCCAAACGGATCGAGAGAAAAACCCCAACCCCGAGGGCGAGAACCGTAATGAGAAGCAGCGTGTTTTTCGGCTCCCGTTTCCAGTGACGCAGGGTCGTTTTGGAGAATAGATTCAAGTTTTTAGTTTGAAGTTTCAAGCGCTCCGTCGTGGATCTTTAGCGTCCGGCTGCAGATCCGAGTGGCCGCTTTGCTGTGCGTTACGAGGAGCATTGCGGTGTCATGCTTTTGGCTGAGAGCCTCTAACAAATCCAGAATGGACTCGCCCGTTTTCGAATCGAGATTCCCAGTCGGCTCATCGGCGAGAATCAATTTTGGCCGCGGAGCTAAGGCGCGGGCAATCGCGACTCGTTGCATTTCCCCGCCGGAAAGCTCATCAGGCGTCGCATCAGCGCGATGTGTCAGTTGAATTTCTTCGAGTAGATTCTGGACGCGCTCATTTCGTTCGTCGATGTGGATGCCGATGAGCTCGAGCGGTAGCTCGATGTTTTCCCTCGCGGAAAGTGTCGGAAGCAGATGGAAAAATTGAAAAATCGTCGACACTGTTTCGCGTCTAATTTTGCACAATTCATCCGCTGTTTTTTCCTGAATGAAATTTCCCGTAATCTCGATCGATCCCGAGTCCGGTTTGTCGATTCCTCCAAGGCAATTCAGCAAGGTGCTTTTCCCTGAACCGGATGTCCCCATCAAGCCAACTCGTTCACCAGCCGCAAGCGAGAAAGACACGTCACTGAGAACGGTGCGATCACCGTATGCCTTGGTCAGGTTGCTGACTCGGAGAACGGGTTCTGTGGAATTCGAATTCACAATGGGAAATACGATTAAGCGGGCGGATCAGTTGTATTTTTCGGTGGGCGCATTCGCCAAAATCCCGCTAGGATGCTTCCAATAATGCAATGATAGGCCGCGCTGATGGCACAAGGGACTGCTGCCATGGTTACGGGAAAGTGTTTGATGGCGAGAGCTGAACCCAGGCCGGAGTTTTGCATGCCGACTTCGATCGAGATGGTGCGACAAGCATCTTCGGGAAGGCGCACGAGTTTTGCGATGACGTAGCCCAGAGTAAATGCCGCAAGGTGCAGGAGGGCAGGGGCCGCGAGGATTTTCCAGCCGTTTCCGAGAATGGCTTCATTGTTCTTTCCGATGATGGCAGCAACGATGAGAACGATTGCCACAACCGAAACAAACGGTGAAACTGCAGATGCTTTCTTCGTGAATTTTGGGGCGAAGTAGTTCAGTAAAATCCCCAGCGAGACGGGGAATAGAACGACTTTGGTTGTCGTCCATAGCATTTTTAAGAACGGCACCGGAACCGCCTCCCCGACGAGCCATTTCGTCATGAGAGGTGTCAGTAAAATCGCTGCGAAGGTCGAAATAATCGTCATCGAAACGGAGAGCGCGACGTTGGCTCGGGCGAGATAGGCGACCACGTTGGATGCCGTTCCGCCGGGGCAGCAGGAGACCAAAATGAGCCCGAGTGCGAGGTGTTTGTCGATTTCAAAAAGTCCCAGAAAATGAGCAATCGAAAATCCGCACAGCGGCATGATAGTGAACTGGCAAAGCACCCCGACCCCGACCGCACGAGGCATTTTTAGGACGCCTTTGAAATCTGCCAGTGTCAGGGTCATCCCCATTCCGAGCATGATCACGCCGAGCGCGGGGATAATATAGGGCAAAAACCACGTAAATGCCTCCGGCTCAAAAAGCGCGATGCCAGAGCAGATTAGAATCCAAAGTGGAAACAGGTTTGTGAGAATGCGAAACATGCCATGTTTTGCCACGAACCTTGGTTTAGTTCAATGGCTGATTTTGCGATTAAATAGGGTCGGTTCGACGAATCATCCTTATTCGGCTGAAGATCGTCATTTTGAAAAATCGCGTCGAATTTGCATTTTAGGCGGTTTCAGTTTATCGCCGAAGCATGGCAAAAACCGGATATGATTATGCTCCCAGTTCAAAAACCTTGCCGCCGGTTGTTGGTCCGGGCGAGTTTGTGTTTTCAGTCACCGGCCTCGACCATGGCCACATTTTTGGACAAACCAATGGCCTGATTGATGCCGGAGGAACGTTGAAATATGTTTACGACGCGGATTCAGCAAAGATGGACGATTTTTGCGAACGCTATGCTGATGCGAAGCGTGCGGAGTCAATCGAGCAAATTTTGGAAGATGATGAAACAATCTGTGTCACGTCAGCCTCAATCCCTTGTGATCGCGGTCCGCTCGGCGTTCGGGTTTTGAATGCGGGGAAACATTATTTCACGGATAAATCGCCGTTTACGACGCTTGAGCAGCTCGAGGATGCGCGCAAAGCAGTCGCTGAATCCGGCAAGCGCTACATGGTCTATTATTCGGAACGGCTTCACAATGAGTCGTCGATGAAGGCAACGGAACTGATCAAAGCGGGAGCAATCGGAAATGTTTTGCAGGTTCAAAATCTCGCGCCACACCGGATGTCGAAGGACGCGCGGCCGGATTGGTTTTTCGATAAAAAAAGCTACGGCGGTATTTTGACTGATATTGGCAGCCACCAGTTTGAGCAGTTTTTGGAGTTCGCCGGTGCGACTGACGCAACCGTCAATTTTGCGCGGGTCGAAAATTTCACCGCTCCTGATAAACCCGGCCTCGAAGATTTCGGAGAAACCTCGCTGACCATGAGCACAGGAGCATCGTGCTATTGCCGAATCGATTGGCTGACGCCGGACGGACTCCGGGTCTGGGGTGACGGACGCGTTTTTGTGGTCGGAACTAAAGGCACCATGGAAATCCGGAAATACATCGCTCTCGCTCGTCAGGAGCCTGGGAATAAGTTGTTCTTAGTCAATGATGAAGGCGAGCAGGAAATCGATTGTGATGGCACAACCGGCTTCCCGTTTTTCGGCGAAATGATCCTCGATTTGCTGAACGGAACGGAGACAGCGATGACGCAGGATCATATTTTTAAAGCGGCTGAACTGTCGATGATTGCCCAGAAAATGGCCGACGAAAATCGCGCGTGATTTCATTTCGCGTTTTTCGATCCAACCCTATCCATTCATCGATCAGACCCTGTTTGATCGTTCAAAAACGAAAATGCACCGAGAGCCGTTTTTAAAACTCCTTGCTGAATACGAAGGTCGGCATCCTGAAGAATCTGATGTTGTTGATCGGTTCCGCTATTTTGTTTCAGCCCATCCTGATTGCTTCGAGCGCTCACTGCAAATTGGGCATCTGACAGGTTCCGCCTGGGTTGTGAATGCCGCGGGGGATGCCGTTTTGCTGACGCATCATCGGAAATTGAATATCTGGGTTCAGCCGGGTGGACATGCAGATGGCGAAACCGACATTCTTGGTGTCGCATTGAAAGAAGCGGATGAAGAGACGGGTTTGAAGCCGATCGAGGCAATTTCGGACGCGATCTTTGATCTGGATATTCACGAAATTCCCGCACGGAAAGAGGATCCGGCCCATTTCCACTATGACGTGCGATTTGCGCTCCAGCATTCGGGGGATGGGCGATACGCGATTTCAGAAGAATCTCACGATTTGGCATGGGTGTCTTTGGATCAATTGGCTGAATACACCAATGAAGATTCGATCGTTCGAATGAAGAAAAAATTTCGTGCAACGACTTGAGAAAAACAATTTAATTCGGATTAATTAATTTTTTATTTTTATTAAATTTATAGCCATCTTAGCTATGTGAATTCTCTCCAAAATTTTCCTTCGGCATAGTCGATCGAGATCCAAAGTTCCATGCAGCATCATTTGCCGCCGTACTCTGAATTCTTGTCTTCGGTTCTTGGCGGTGATTCGAACCTTTCGATTTACCTCGTTGGGGCGTGCGAGCGGCACAATTTTGGTGACATGCTGATGCCTCATGTCATCCAGCAACTGATACAAAAACAGGCGGCGAGTAGTTGTGTGGGACTTATTGATGTCGACTTGCGGGACGATGGTGGGCACCGTGTGCTTTCGTGTGAGACTGCATTTCGAACCCAAAAAAGCGCGCCGACGGTGATTCATTTTGGTGGGGCGACACTCGGTTGTGATTTGGCCTACGGATACTCAATGACCACGACTGGTGCGGAGCGTGAGGAGATGGTTCGGATGATGCAAGATGATCCGATGGCAGCAAGAGAATTTGCCGGGGAACAGACCGGTTTTAAGGGGCATACGGCTTACGTTATTGATGCGAAAACCCGTTGCAAAAATGCAGAAATCTGCGTTTCACGCGGTTGGACTTTCCGAGCCGGAAACACTCGATGAAGTTCGAAAATCAGAGCTCCTGCGGGTTTTGGGAGAAGCTGATTTTCTGGGCGTTCGGGATTCGACTGGAGCCGATTTTTTAGAAAAAGAAGGGCTAAGCGTAGAACGAATGCCGTGCGGGGTGACGATGCTCCCACGAGTTTGTCGCAAAGTTTGGGCGAAAAACGAAACCGGGTCTGCGATGGCAGCTGTGAAAGAGCGTTTTCCGAAAGGTTGGATTTCGGTTCAGGTAAGCGGGTATCGTAAAAAGACCTTCAAACCGCTGATCAAATCGATCGCTGAAAAATGCGCTCGAATGAATCTCGGAGTGGTGTTTTTTGCTGCCGGAACGGCCACTGGTCATGATGACGTTGTTGAGTTGGCAAAGCGGGCGAATTCTTTCCCCGAAAATGGCGCCATGTTTTTCCCGTTTCGAAATATTTGGGATATTTCGTCGCTGATCAGCGAATCTCAGATGTGTATCGGTACAAGCCTACATGGACGAATTGTGGCGATGTCGGCGGGAATTCCGCGGATTAATCTGGCGGTGAATTTTACGAAAATTAAATCATACTGCCGTTTGTGGGAGCATTCTGCCGTGCCGTTCGAATTAACCGCCGAGCAGTTGGGAGATCATTTTGAAAATCTCATCGAAATGGACCGCGGGATGTTGAAGGCACATAGTTTGTGGCTCCAAGAATCATATCTGACGTCATTTGAGAAAATGTGTCAGGCTACAGGTCTGAAGCAGGCTGATTTGGTTGCACTTTCCGATGGGAATCACGGCGAAGCACTGAAAAATTCCCAGAGCTTAATGTCGGAATGGGCTAGCGATCCGAAGACCCTAAAAATGCTGAAACGCATCAGCCGGCGTCGTAAAAAACGCCGCGAAGGGGTTCGGGCGACGAAGTCAAAACCGTCTTCAAAAAGCGAATCTACTCCGCTTTCTCGCCTCCCGCATTGATCGATAAGATCGCGTCGATCATTTGCTGGGTCTCCTCGATATTATGCTGCGGATGCGGTGGCATTGGAACTTCGCCCCACGCTCCCATACCGCCTGAGAGGATTTTTTGAGCGAGTCGATCTCGAGCTTCGGGATCCTTGCGGTATTTTTTGGCAACGTCTTGATAAGTCGGTCCGATCGACTTTTGCTCGGTCATATGACAAGCGAGACAAGTGGTTTTCGCGATCATTTTTGAGCCGGGATGATCCAAATCGAGCCCTTTCATTCGAGGATCGGCCGCCGACAAGTCGATCGAAATCGGCGTCTCCGAATAGGTGATTTTCTTTAATGTCCCATCCGCGCTGTCGTACCAGCCGGAACCATATTCGAGCAGGTAAATCTCGCCCTGCGCGCCGGTCTCCATGTCCACCGGATGCACAAAAAGGTGACGGGAGAGCCACGGTTCGTTCCAGACGATTCCACCCTGTTCATCAAGCTTGATAGCGCGAATCCAAGCACTCGTCCAATCGTAAACAAGCAGGCAATTGTCGAGTTCAGCAGGCAGTCGACCCGGGTTTTGTGGGAAGTTTTCCACATGATAAACCGGTCCAGCGCAGGCCGAGGCTCGCGGGTAAAACCAGAGCGGTTTGGTTGCCGCAGGAAGTGATTTCAGCCCTGTGCTGTTGGGGGAATTGTTGAGCGGTTTTTCCCAGCTGAAAGGAGAACCAAGCCTATTGTTTTTGAAATTAAAATCGGTGTAGGCTTTGTTGTCGGCGACAAAATACGGCCAGCCAAAATTACCTGCTTTTTTAGCCTGATTGATCTCATCAAACCCGCTTGAGCCTCGATCCGTGTCATCGCCTGCGTCCGGGCCAACTTCGCCCCAGTAAACAAATCCAGTCGCAGAATCGACTGACATTCGGAACGGATTGCGACAGCCCATCGCGTAGATTTCCGGACGCGTGTTTGGAGTTCCTTCGGCGAAAAGGTTGCCGTCAGGAATGTCATATCCACCTTCGGGTTTTGGGCGAACGCGGAGAATTTTTCCGCGCAAATCGTTGGTGTTCCCAGCTGAACGCTGCGCGTCAAATTCGTGATGCCCCTGGCGTTCATCAATCGGAGCTGAGCCATTTGATTTAAACGGGCAGGTGTTATCGCCGGTCGAAAGAAACAGGTTTCCGTTTGGTCCGAATGTGAGTGACCCACCTTCATGGCAGACTGCATTTTCGCGGTCGTGTTCGAACTCAAGAATCAGAGTTTCGTTCGCGAGCTTTTCATTTTTAAACGTAAATTTTGCAAGCCGCTGAACCGGTTTTTCAGGCGCCGAGTAGAACAAATACAGCCATTGGTTGTAATCGAATTCTGGATCGAGTGTGATGCCGAGAAGACCTGCCTCGCGTGCATGAGAATCGTTACGAACCTCCACTTCAATGGTTGCGATCGTTTTCGTCGAACCGTCTTTGGGATCGAATAATTTCACGCTGCCAGTTCTCTCGACGATGAATACCCGACCATCATTCGTTGGTGCAATTTCCATCGCATCAACCAATCCAGTAGCTACCGTTTCGACTTCAAAATGTTCATCGGCCGGCAAGCGCTTTTCCTCTGCGAATGCAGAAGCAAAAACTCCCAAAATGGAAGTGAGTGTCAGAATGTTTTGAAGCATATCTGAGGTATACCGGAATCGAAGGCTTTTTTCAATTCGCACTTTTCAGGGGACTGATTCGGGCGATTGCGGAATATTTTTGCCGCCGTTAGGCTGAGGCCATGAAACACGTTTTCTTTTCCATTCTCGGCATTTTTGGAATGTTCGCAGTTGCCAATTCGCAGGATGATTCGTCAAAGAAATTCTATCTCATTGGAAATTCCCTGACGTGGGACACCGTTCCATCAAAACTTGATGGCGATGTTCAATGGCATGTGGGCTGCGGAAAAAGCCTCCCGTTTTTGTTCGAGAATCCAGCCGATCCTTGTGTGAAGACTTCAACGTTTTGGCCGGGTGCTTTAAAAGCAAAGCAATATGATTTTGTATCTGTTCAATCGCATTATGGTTCGACGCTGGAGCAGGATGCTGTGGTGATTTCCGAGTGGATGGAGCTTCAGTCTAAGGCCATTTTTGTCATTCACACCGGCTGGGCAAGATCGGCTGAGCGTGGTGAAGAATGGGCCAGCACGGAGGCTGGTGGAGCGATGAAACATAGTCTCGCCTATATCGATGCGCTCATTGTGTTGCTGAAAAAAAATCATCCTGCTCGCGATATTCGTCGAACGTGGGCGATGGATTTGCTGGCGAAAGTCGCCGCCGACGCTGAAGCGGGAAAAGCTCCGATTTCAGATGTCGCTGAACTCTACCGCGATAAAATTCACATGAATGTCGTTACCGGCCGTTATCTCATGCACAACGCGATGCGCCAGGCTCTGGGGCAGCCGCGGTCCGTTGTGGGTTTTGAGAAAATTGAGCCAAAGATGAAATTGTATCTAGATTCCGTTTTGGATACGCTCGATCAAAACGGAGGTTCCGAATAAAACGTCGTTTGCTCGCCCGTTGTCGGGTGCGAAAAAGTCAGTTCGCAGGCGTGCAATCTCATTTCCGCAGGGCCGGTACCATTTCCGTAAAGTGGATCACCGACAATTGGAATTCCGAAGCCTTTTTCATGCGCGGAGTGTAATCGCAGTTGATGCGTTCGGCCAGTTACAGGCACAAATTCGATTCGAGACTGCCCGTTTTCGTCGCCAACTTTTTTCCAGTGGGAAATGCCCATTTTTCCAAATTCAGGGTCGTAAATTTGATGCGGGCGGTTGTCGATATCGAGACGGAAGGGCAGCTCAATGGTTCCTGAATCCTCGTCTCGCTCAAGAATTCCATCGAGCAACGCGATGTAGCGTTTTTTGGTTTCCCGCTCCTGAAACTGCCTCGACAAATTTCGATGTGCTTCGGCAGTCAGGGTAACCAAAAGAATTCCTGACGTATCCATATCCAGCCGATGCGGCGCAGGTTGCTCGATGCAATCCGGGTACAACGCTCGAATCCGGGCCGTCACGCAATCTGCTTTCTCTGGTCCCCGACCCGGAACAGATAGCATCCCGCTGGGCTTTTCCACGACGACGAATTCGGCTTCTTCGTGAAGAATTTTTATTTGAAGGTCAGGATTCATTTTTGGAGGAAAACGAATGAATAGGGTCTGTTCATCGAACGTACCCTATTGGTTCGTGTGAGTGATTCTAGTCCACACCACACAGCATGAAACCGAGGATTGGCTGGCATTTGTCTTCGCAGCAGCTGAAGAATTCGCCGGGCTGTTTGCGGCCAGAACTGTTGGGTCCGCCCCAATAAAATTCAGCGAGGCCGAGTGGCTTGAGCCCGTTTTTCGCGGCGTGATTTAACAATTTTGGGGCGCAGCATTCACCGACGCCGCCGGGGATGGAATCGGGTTTTAGAAAAATGTCGCGCAGCGGACGGGTTTCGCCTCGGAAATTGGTGAACTCGTAAAAGTCATGGATCTCCCGCATCAAGTTTTGGGAGAATTGTTTTCGTTCCTCAAAAATGGCGGCTCCAGCGCTGGTTTCGCGTCCGTGACCATTCATTTCCGCAGTCATCGCTTTGATTTTCTGTTGCCCTGGGAAAACCTGCTCTGCGAAAATTTTGGGATCGAGCATCGACGAAACCCAGCCGGGGACTTTGCGAATACCGCCGGCGAGCGATGAAAAGGCGCGCAATATTTTCTGTTCTCCCGATTCGTTTTCGCATTCTAAAATGCCAAACATGTGGCCGCGATCTCCGGGAAACAGTTGGTCGAATCCGAATTGAGGGTCAGCTTGCGATTCATCATTGATGAAATCGAGTCGCTTGAATTTTTCGAAATCACGCAGCAATTCCTGCGCGAGTTCGATCGCATTGCCGGTCGGCAGCGAATGAACGCGGTCGCAATCGTGACAAAAGCCGAAACAGTTTTCAGAATGATTTTTGGACAACATGGCTGATTGCGTGATCTGTAACCCAATGAACCGATCTCGCATGCTTGATCAACTGGCTGATTCATTGGTGAAATGGGACATCATTATTATTGGTGGTGGTGCAACGGGACTTGGTATCGCGGTCGATTCAGCTACCCGGGGCTTGAAAACCTTGCTTGTGGAGCAGGCTGATTTTTCTGAAGGCACATCCTCGCGCAGCACGAAATTGGTCCACGGCGGCGTTCGCTATCTTCGTGGAGGCGAGATTGGGCTTGTTCGCGAATCGCTGCGGGAACGCGGTCGATTGTTGAAGAATGCAGCCAATTTGGTGAAACCGTTATCGTTCGTCGTGCCAGCTTATCGCTGGTATGAGCGATTTTTTTATGGGGTTGGGCTGGTGATGTATGATTTTCTGGCTGGAAAATTAGGGATCGAAAAAACGGGTCATTTTTCTAAAGAAAAAACGCTTAACCATATTCCGAACCTGAATCCCGATGGCCTTTACGGCAGTACGTTTTATTGGGATGGGCAGTTTGATGACGCGCGTTTAGCCGTGGCGATGGCGCGAACTGCGGCCGCGAATGATGCCACGGTTTTGAATTATGTGCGGGTTAACGGTCTGATAAAAAACGACTCTGACAAAGTAGTCGGAATCGAAGCTGAAGATCAGATTTCGGGTACTAAATATGAAGCGGTCGGAAAAATCGTCATCAACGCGACGGGTGTTTTTACCGATTCCGTTCGCAAAATGGATGATCCGAAATCGGCTAATGTGATCCAGCCGAGTCAGGGAATTCATATTGTGCTCGATGCGGAATTTCTCGGTGGAGACACGGCGATCATGATCCCAAACACGGATGACGGGCGCGTTCTGTTTGCGATTCCGTGGTATGGAAAAGTGCTGCTAGGAACCACTGACACGGGTAATGTTCCAGTGGAATTGGAGCCGAAACCGCGTCAGGAGGAAATTGATTATCTGATCGAACACGCGGGGCGGTATTTGCAGAACAAGCCGACGCACGCGGATATTCGAGCAACGTTTGCCGGGCTGCGACCGTTGGTGAAACCTCCGGAAACCGGCGCTGGTGATACGTCGAAAATTTCGCGAAGCCACGGTCTGTTCGTGAGTGATTCGGGCCTGCTGACCATGGCTGGCGGGAAATGGACAACTTATCGCCAAATGGCGGAAGATGCGGTGGGCCGGGCAATTGAGCTTACGGGGATTTCTACGAACCAACCCTGTTCGACCGGTGAACTGACCCTGTTGGATCGTGAAGATGAGGAAGTGGAAGCGCTTGC
Source organism: uncultured Verrucomicrobiales bacterium (assembly GCA_937891465.1). Taxonomy (GTDB): domain Bacteria; phylum Verrucomicrobiota; class Verrucomicrobiia; order Verrucomicrobiales; family DEV007; genus JABDJT01. The sequence goes on from CALAHF010000080.1 coordinate 140,599, forward strand.
TAAAAAGGATCCCGCATTGCTGGAAAAACTGGATCCGGCTCTGCCGTGGCGGATGGGAGATGTGGTCTACGCAGTAAGAAATGAAATGGCTCAGACCCTTCTCGATGTGTTGTCGCGTCGGACTCGTATTATGTTTTTGGATGAGACGGCGGCGAAAAAATGTTCGCATCCCGTAGTGCAACTAATGGCACGCGAGCTTGGAAAAAACGAAGCGTGGATTGCGGAACAATTAAAAATACTGCGCGAAATGTGAGTTTTGTTACAACGATTTATGACGTGATCGTCTCTCAAAGTCGGTTCGACAAAAATCTGATTTGAACGAAGTTATGGAAACTCGAATTCCCCGAATTTAATGAAAACTTCCATTTTTTTGTTCACCCTTCTTTCAATTCCGTTTTCAGCTGTGAATGCTGATGAAGCGGGTTTCGCGGCTTATGATAAGGACCGGGATGGCACGGTAACGTATGCGGAGCTTGGAAAAGAGAAGAAATTGGATTTTGATCGGCTGGATCGGAATCGGGATAAGAATCTGAGCGAAGCTGAATTTGCTGCGGCAGAAAAGAAAGAGGACGCTCCTGAGTCGCTTTTTGATACTCCTGAATTTGCCGCACTTGATGCCGATAAAAATGGGCAGCTTTCGCTCGCTGAATTTGGCACGTCGATCAAAAACATGATCGCTAGCATGGACAAGTCTTCGGACTCGGCTGTGAGCAAAGATGAATATCTTGCCGCTGAAAAAGCCATGGCTGCGGCTGTTCCGGCTGGAAGTGAGAAAAAAGGTTCAGCAGCGAAAAAGGGATCGGCTGCGAAGAAAGGAACTCCACCGAAGCCTGAAGCGAAGAAAACGGATTCGTAATCCGATCAGCGAATTCAACTGCAATTCCGTTTGTGCAGACACACAATGGTCTTGTCGATTTTTGAGGCTCCTGCATGATTGCCGGAGCCTTTTTGCTATCCGAAACTTCCATTATTTGTTTATGAGAATCTTTAATGCCATCTTTTTGGCCGCTTCCCTTTCGGTCGGATCATTCGTTGCCTACGCAGACGAGCGCCCGCCAAATATCATTTTTATCATGGCGGATGATCTCGGCTATGCGGAGCTGGGCAGTTACGGGCAGGAAAAAATCAAAACTCCAAACCTCGATCAATTTGCGAGTGAGGGGATGCGCTTCACTCAGCATTACACAAGCGCACCAGTTTGTGCGCCGGCCCGTTGCAGCTTGATGACTGGGCTTCACGGTGGTCATGCCGAGGTGAGGGATAATTTTGAAATTGGAACGTGGGAAAGCCACGATGGTCAGCTACCGCTTACGGCAGGGGCGGTCACAATCGGCGAAGTCCTGAAGAAAAAAGGTTACAAAACAGGAGCCTTTGGAAAATGGGGAATGGGTGGTGTTGGTTCAACCGGCGACCCGCTGAAGCAGGGATTTGATCGCTTTTTCGGATACAATTGCCAGCGGCACGCACACAATTTGTTTCCGAAATATCTCATCGATGACGCAGGAAAACGGGTGCTCCCGGGAAATGATCGAGGCCTCTATGGCGAAACTTATGCTCCGCAGATGGTGGCAGATGAGTTGTTGAAATTTGTCCGTGAGAACAAAGACGAACCTTTTTTCGCCTACTATCCGACGATCATTCCTCACTTGGCGTTGCAGGTTCCCAATGAAGAACTCGAAGCCTACGAAGGGCAGTGGAAGGAAACGCCGTATACGGGGAAAAGTTATCTTCCACATCCCAAACCGCGCGCGGCCTATGCGTCGATGATTACGTTTATGGATAAACAGGTCGGCCGTGTCATGGCGTCGCTCAAGGAGCTGAATCTCGATGAAAACACGATCGTTTTTTTTACATCCGACAACGGTGCGACGTTTTTGAAGGAGCAGGTTGATTACGAATTTTTCAACAGTGTCAATGGATTGAATGGCTTGAAAGGCAGTATTTATGAAGGAGGAATCCGCATTCCAATGCTGGTTCGCTGGCCCGGAAAAATCGAAGCGGGGACGACTTCGGATCACGTTTCCGCGCATTACGATGCCATGGCGACCTTGGCTGAAGTTGCCGGAACTCCGATCGAATCAAAGCATGATGGCATCAGTTATTTGCCAACATTGCTGGGAAAAGATCAGCCTGAGCATGAATATTTGGCGTGGGATTTCGGTGGCTACGGTGGCCAAGTCGCCATCCGAAAAGGTGATTGGAAGGGATTGAAGCGGAATATGAAGAAAAAGCCCGATACACCGTTGGAGCTTTATAATTTGGTGACCGATCGTGAAGAAAAGAACGACGTCGCAGCGAAGAATCCCGCAATCGTTGCCGAAATGGAGAAGCTTTTGCTCGAGGCCCGCGAAGAGCCGGCGCAGGAACGATTCCGTTTTGGAAAATACGAGTAAAAAATTGGCTTGCGAGTGAGGTCCCGTGCGTAACCTCACCCATGCCAGAACTCGCCGAAGTCGAATTTTTCAGAAAACAGTGGGACCCGGGAATCGGTCACGTTTTTGATCGCGTGTCGGTTCATCCAAAAGCGCGGATTTTCCGTGAAACACCTGCGCCGACGTTTAAAAAGCAGCTCGCGGGTGAAACGCTGGAGGCGAGTCATACTCACGGAAAGAAATGGATGTTTCAGTTTTCCAATGGCAAATGGCTGGCGGGTCATCTTGGAATGACCGGCAAATTGTTCACTGCTTCCTCAGATTACAAACCTGAGAAACACGATCATCTCGTGTTGCATGGGAAAGCCACGACCTTGGTTTTCTGCGATCCCCGAATGTTTGGAAAAGTGACGCTGGATTTTGAGGAATCTGGAGGCTTCCCGAAATGGTGGGTCGATTTGCCGCCGTCACCGCTCGATTCCCGTTTTACGAAAACGCTGGTTTTTGATTTCATGGCGAGGCATCCGAAATCACCGATCAAAACGCTGTTGCTTGATCAGCGCGTTTTTCCGGGAATTGGAAACTGGATGGCCGACGAAATTTGCTGGCGATTGCCGATTGATCCGGCAACCCGAACGGGAGAACTCGACGAATCGGAGCGAGTTGCAATCTGGAAACTCACACGCCAATTGTCGAAACAGGCCATGGGAGTGATCGGGGATGAATGGAAAAAGCCGCCAAACTCCTGGTTGTTCAATCATCGATGGAAAGACGGTGGGAATTGCCCAAGGAAAGATTGCGGATCCGATCTGACACGAGCGGACTTGCGAGGGCGGACCACCTGTTGGTGCCCCAATTGCCAAGTGTGATCCTCGTACGCAAAAACCCCAGCAACCCTGCGGTTACCGGGGAAATTTGCCTTTCAGAACAAATCCGACGATTTGTAGATGAAAGTGTTGAGGGATAAATTCCCAAAGTTAGAAGTTAGTCCTCTGGAGTCATTGGCATTCCGCCACCTTTTGGACCACCGTGACCTTTGCCGCCGCCAGCGTGAGCGCCTGAGCCCTAGACGTTTATGTTGGTGTCGCCCATTCCTTCGAAGCGCTGAGTCAGACCGTTTTCGGCGATGTTTTCCCAGGCGTTTCCGTATTTGATAGCGCCTACTCCGCTAAGAACCGATCCGGTTCCTCCGGCGACGGCACCTGCTGAAGCAGCAAGTTTCGCTACGTTGTTGATTCCACTATCGCGGTGGACCTGAATGCCGCTTGTCTCGATGCAACCTGTGTAAGGATTTTTGCAGTAAGAGACGACACTTGAGGCGTTGAATCCGCCGATTTGGGTTTGTCCGATTTCACAGTCCCGTGTTTCAGGGGCGACGTCGGCCATGTAGGTGCTGCTGCAACTTGTTACCAAGGCACATGCAACGGCTGTAAGCAGTAGTTGTTTCATCATTTTGTTATTTCGTAGTTTTGTTCTGTTTGTTTCACGACCTTGCGGGTCGTAAAAGCTTTTGGTTTCGAGCCGCAATGGCTATTGGTCCCGCAGCTAAGTCCGGCATTACTCGCGCTGTTAAGCACGATTGGTGTCCGTGAATAGCCGCCAGCCCAGGCGCCTGCGGTGTAGGGAAGGGTGGCAAACCCCGGCAATCCCACATTCCCACCCAGTCCGTAATGTGCCGACGAGGTGTAAGGATCAAGAACGGTCGTGCCGCCGAGCCCGAAAGCGTTGCCCGCTGAGAAGCAGGCCGCATTCGAAGAACAACCGGCTTTGCCCGCTTTTCCTTTGTAGACTTGGACGCCTACGACCTCGCCGTAACCCACGGCGCTGGATTTCCCGCTCACTATTGGAGAATAACTCGTCTTGCGGGCCTGCCCGAGAAATTCCTTAACTTTTTCTAAAAACCATAGCCGATAGCGCTTTTTGCAGGCTTTTTAGAGGTGGCTTTTTTTACTAATTTTAGGCAACGCCTTTGAGAAAGCGGCAAATCGCCTCTGAAACCGAGTCTGCGGCCAGCAAATCGGGGCCTTTTGCCATCGATTCAGCGATCGAAAGCTCGGGATCACGGATTTTAATGATCAAATCGAACTCGGACGCGATTTCAGGAGAGTTATCACTATCACCGACGACGGCAATAATGGGTTTTCCACTACGTCGCGCCATCTGGGCCAGTCCGTGAGGGCCTTTTCCATTGAGCGTTTGGTGGTCGAGCTTGCCTTCTCCGGTAATAACGGCGTCGCATTCGGCAATCGCTTGCTCCAAATCGATCAAATCTGCGATTAGCTCAAATCCCGGGCGGAGTTGGGCATCGCAAAACGCCATCAGCCCAAAACCGAGACCTCCGGCAGCACCTGCGCCGGGTTGTAATTTTAAAAGGGGGGATCTCCCTAAATCCCGTTCGGCGAGCTTTGCCAATGCGGCCAGGCGATTTTCGAATCCGGAGAAATCAGCTTCCGCAATCCCCTTCTGCTGACCGTATATCCGCGTGGCCCCGTTTTCTCCGAGCAGGGGGTTGTCCACATCGCAGGCGACTTCGATTGTTGGAAACGTGAAATCGCCGTCAAATCGAACCCCGCCAACACGGTCCAACTCTTCCGGGAGTCGCGTCACGTCTGCTAAATCACGATCGAAAAATCGATATCCCAACGCGCGAGCCATTCCCGCGCCGCCGTCGTTCGTAGCGCTTCCGCCGATTCCGATCACGATTCGCTTCGCCGCGTGTTTAGAAATCGCGTCTCGCAGCATTTCACCCGTGCCAAAAGTAGAAGCGAGCCACGGGTTTCGATCGTTTTCAGGGATTTTCCATAATCCCGAGGCCGCGCTCATTTCCAAAACCGCAGTTTCGCCCGCTACGGCATAGCTCGCCGAAACCGGGTTTCCCATCGCGTCTGAAACCTCGACTTCCATCATCTTGCCCCCAAGAACTTCGCAAAGCACCTCGGTGGTTCCTTCGCCGCCGTCAGCGATCGGCATTTCGTGGATCTCAAAATTCGCCTCCGATAGCCGTTCGCCCAAAATCCGCGCGACCGTTCCTGCCGACATCGAGCCTTTAAATTTGTCGGGAGCTATCAGTACGCGCATCTCGTTTTTTCGATCCAACAGGGTTGATTTGGCGAACGTACCCTATTGGTTCGTGGAATCCATTTTTTCCAAATCAGCTTGTTTTTCCTCCTTTACAAGTCGGCCCCAGAATTCATTAAACGGATGAACCTTATTCGCAGGTTCTCCCCCGGGAGTGACCAGATTGCGGTCTTCATTCGCCCAGGCAAAGATCGATCCCCTCACGTTCTTGGCGTTTTTGACTCCCGCTTTGTTCAATTCATCAACAACCACGGCGGAGCGATAACCGACCGAGCAATAAACCGCGATGGTTTCGGGCTTTGGATCGGCCGTTTTTAGATATTCGGAGACATCAGCGGCCGATTCAAGATTCACTGCACCGGGAATTTTTGAAATGGCGAATTCGTCAGGAGCTCGCGTGTCGACTATTAAAAGAGGAACCGCGCCTTTTTCGTTTGCGGTCATCAATGTGGCGAGGGTTCCGGTGGAAATGTGATCCACGCTGGTAAATTCACCCTCGATCTCAGCCGATTTATTTTCGAGAGAGCTCATGGCTTGCAGCTTGTTGTAGCCGCACTGGCTCACCCCGATCAGGACGCAGCCCACCAGCAAAATCAATCCGAGCCAAACTAGAGTCTGCGTTCGCATGTCTCAAACTAGCGCGAAATGATCGAATCGCCAATCACGCAGCGGTTTTGTCTTTCTTCGGTTTTTCATCGCCGTCTTCTTTCGGCTTCCGAAATGCCACGATGAAAAGCAGGGCAGCTGCAATGCAAATGCAGGAGTCGGCGACGTTGAATGACGGGAAATGGCCGCCGCTGCCTTTGGCTATCAACTCATAAAACGGCAGTTTGAAATCCAGAAAATCGACGACGTAGCCGCGACCGGGAAGGATTCGGTCGGTGAAATTCCCCAAAATCCCGCTAACTAATAGCGCTGCTGCTGTTTTCGATAATTTATCGGGAAACGTATTTTTGCGCCACAAGAGGACAATAAACGTGAGAGCAGTGATCGCGATCGCTCCGAAAAGCAAATTGGCGTAGGCCGTTCCGTTCAGCATTCCGAAGGCCATGCCTTTGTTGTGAACACGCACCAGATTGAAAAACCCCTCGATGACCGGCACGGTGTCGGTGTAGCCGAGTAGCTCCGGATCCCGAAAATTCTTCACGATGAAGAATTTTGTAACTTGGTCGAGAATGTAGAGCGGCAAACTGAGCCAGAGAAAGTATTTCATAAAAAGGGGGGAAACGAGGAGCCTGAGAAATGATACGAGGCTAAACAGCGGAAACTTTCGCTTCGATTTCGCGCATGTAACGCAGGCTTTCCGTGCAGATCGTTTCAGCGCCTGGTTTGTAATCGAAAACCTCGACAGAAACCCAATCGCTGTATTCGATATCTTTCAGCGCCTTGAAAATAGGCTCGAAATCGACCTCACCCATTCCAGGGCCAAGCAAGTTTGGGTCGTTCGCGTGAAAATGCGCAATCCATTCTTTGCTGGCACGAATCACATCCGCGATTGGCTCAGTCTCGCTCGACATCGCTTTCACATCGAGGTGAAGTCGGCAATTCGGGGAATCGACCATCTTCGCCAGCTCAATTCCCGAAGCCGCCGTGTTCAAGAAATCACCTTCGCCCGGCCCGAGTGGCTCAAGCGCGAGCGTGACTCCGAGATCTTCCAAAACCGGCATCGCCTGCGAAATCGTGTCTTTTGCAAACTCCATGGCCTGCTCGTGAGAAATCTCCGGCAGCAAATTCCGCTGAAAAGGAGAGCCAAGCACCATGATGTCGCCATCCAGCTCGCGACAGAGTCGCGCAAGCTCAGCCAGGTAAGCGCCCGTTGCCTTCCGCACATCCGCATCTGCTGTTGTCAGATAAAACCCTTCCGTTTTCGCCAGCAACCAGTGCAGGCCGACGCATTTGAGATCCGCATCTTTGATCTGCTGGCAAATGGTGGTGCGTTGTTCCGGCCTGATGTCGAACACGTTCTCATTGATCGTGAACGGCGCAATTTCGACCCCCGTGTAACCGCATTCTCGTGCGTAAGCGAAAGCCTTTTCGAACGGCCAGTCTTGGAATGTTTCGTTGCAAATTGCGTAATTCATTAGTCAGCGGTGTTTTTCGGAAAGGCTAACCATCGCGTGAAAGGTGTGGTGAATCGACCAAAATTTTTTAGCCGCAAAAAAGCGCATAAAACGCAAAAAAAAATAGGAGTTGGAAGAACGGTTCTGCTGACCCGTGTTCCGATGTTTCCACTTCGACATCTCGTGAAAGCGTCCCTTTCTTGATTTTCGATTGGCGTGACACTTTCCGGATTAACATTCGTGCTGCGTTCGCTCTCTTCCTGATTCCTTCATCTTCAGCATTTCTTCATGGCGAAGAACCGGAGCCGGCGAAAATTCAGCATGTTGTCGCTGTCGAAAACGTCTGCGCGTGGCCAAATCTCACCTTGTTGAATGACGGAACGATCATTGCGATTTTTCATAATCAACCGAGCCATGGCGGAAAAGAAGGCGATATCGATTGCTGGGCGAGTAAGGACGGACTGACGTGGACGGAGAGAAGCACGGTAACAAAACACGAAACGGACACCGTGCGGATGAATCATGCGGCGGGCGTCGCGAAAAACGGCGATCTTGTCGTGCTCTGCTCGGGATGGACCAATGTGAAGCAGTCGAATCGTCCCAAGCAGGCTAAGTTTCGCGACAATATTCTGCGAAGCTGGGTGCTGCGATCTGCCGATGGTGGGCGGACGTGGAAACAGCGCGACACGTTTCCCGGCGTAGAAGATGGCTGGTCGGAATTGATTCCTTTTGGCGATATCTGGACGGGCGATGACGGGGCGCTGCACGTGTCCTGCTATCAGGGGAAATTCAAAGACCCGACGCAATCTTCGAAAACGGAAGGCTGGCGTTCGTGGCATTTAACAAGCGAGGACGACGGTTGGACGTGGAAAAAGGTGTCGATCATCGGCCAAAAACACAACGAGACGGACATTTTCCCGCTTGGTGGGAAAAGTTGGCTCGCGGCGGCTCGAATCGATAAAATGGAACTGATTCGTAGCGACGACAACGGCGCGACCTGGCAGGAGCCGGTGCCCGCGAGTGATCGAAATGAAATCAACGGACATCTCATTCGGCTCGCTGACGGGCGTCTGCTTTTCAGCTACGGAGTGCGGATTGAAGGGCGGCGCGGCGTGCTGGCAAAATTCAGCAGCGACGATGGGAAAACGTGGACGGAACCCCTTCGAATTTCTCACACGGCTGATGGCGGCGACTGCGGGTATCCTTCAAGCATTCAACTGGCGAGCGGGAAAATCGTGACCGCTTGGTATTCCAGTGAATCACCGCAGCATACAGGGTATCATCTCGGCGTGTCGGTGTGGGAAGCTCCAGCGAAGTAATTCGGTGCGACGACCTCACTCCAACTCCGGCGGCACATCGCCATACTGCCAACCGGTCTTGAATTCGGGTGTCGGGGAACCTTCAGGCACGGGGCCAGGCTTCATCAAATTCGAGAACTCGATTCCTTTGTCGCGGATTTGATCTCCGGCTTCGGGAATCAAATTCGAATACGCGGTGAGCCAAGTTTCATAGCCGCCGCCGTTTTCGCCGAGCGCTTCGGTCGTAGGCACGTAGACGACGCAGCCGTTTGCCAAACTGACCGGCCAGGTAAAGGGAAATTTACTCTTCGCTTTGATTTGCAGGCCGAACTCGCAGAAATATTCCGCCGGATTGGTTACAAAAACAGCGGGTCCGATTTGCACGGTCTGGACCTCGACACTGCGAACGGGTTCTTTGGCGATCAGCGCGTCCAGCATCACAATTTCCTTCGCCCAAATCCAGTCGCTCAAAGCGGCGGCCTTGGTGGGTTTTTCTTTCACGAGATCGAGACGTTTTGCGAGGCGTTCTTTCGACGGAGCGCGGCGTGGGATTTTTAGCGATTCATTTTTAAAAGCCACCGTCACGTCATTCGTCGACTGGTTGGTCTGAACGAGCAATTTCACCGCCTCGGCTCCGACTCTGCCCCCGACTTCCATGGCTGATTTCTCGCCCGTGTTCTTCTTTACGGCGGATGAATTATCGACCTGCGTCACATCACCCGATGCACAATTCAAAAACACCACGACCGTTTCTTCGCCAAAAGCTCCATCGATGACTTTTTCCAACGCCCACGGGTAATTCGCCGAAAATCCTGGAGGACTCGTTGTTGCGTGACAGGCGAAATTCACGACGCAGCCGAGCAATTTCCCCGTTTCATCCGACGCACCGATCACGCCGACTTCGGGATCGATCGGGCCGGCCACCTCGACGGCATCGGGATTTCCGAATCGCGGATGGGAAAGGAAAATGGGCGCTGGGTTTGTGCGATTCGCTGACGCTTGCGGAACTCAGTGAGGTGCTAGCGATGCCGGATTTGTTGCCCGGAGTCAAAGTCACACGTGCGCTCAACCTCGATGGCGGAACGTCGTCGGGGTTCTATTTCGACACGGGCGCGGGAAATCCCGATGTGTATATCAGCCCGATCAAGCGGGTGAGGAATTTTGTGGGGATTAGTCCTCGCTAAAATTTCGAAAATCAGACTTCCAGCGGTTTTTCGTCGGGAAGGAGATAGCGCGCCGCCTGAGCCACATCTTTATCGCCGCGACCGGACAGGCTCACGACAATGATCTGATCTTTCGACATGGTTGACGCGACTTTATTCACGTAAGCCAACGCGTGGGAGGTTTCTAAGGCTGGAATAATGCCCTCGATCTCTGAAAGCGTTTTGAAAGCTGCTAGTGCCTCATCGTCTGTTGCGTAGGTGTATTCGACACGGCCCTCGGATTGCAGAAAGGCGTGTTCGGGCCCGACTGCGGCGTAATCCAAGCCGGCTGAAACCGAATGGGTCAGCTCGATTTGACCATCGTCATCAGCGAGTAACCACGTTTTCGTGCCTTGCAAAACACCGAGTTTTCCGCCCTGGAATCGCGCGGCGTGATCGCCTTTTACAATACCGTGACCACCTGCTTCAACGCCCATCATTTTCACGGAATCGTCGCCGAGAAACGGATGGAAAAGTCCAATCGCGTTGGATCCACCACCGACGCAGGCAACGAGTAGATCGGGAAGTTTGTCTTCTTTGGCCAAAATCTGGCGACGCGCTTCGGTGCCGATCACACGATGAAAATCGCGCACCATCATCGGATACGGATGAGGCCCCAAGGCACTGCCGAGAATGTAATGGGTGTCTTCAACATTGGTGACCCAGTCACGCAACGCTTCATTCACTGCTTCTTTGAGCGTTTTCTGCCCCGCTTCAACTCCGCGAACTTCCGCACCCATCAGCCGCATCCGAACCACGTTCAAGTGCTGGCGTTCCATGTCGATGGAGCCCATGTAAACGATGCATTTCATCCCAAAGCGCGCTGCAACGGTCGCCGTCGCCACGCCGTGCTGGCCGGCGCCGGTTTCTGCAATGATCCGGGTTTTGCCAAGTCGCTTGGCGAGAAGGATTTGGCCGAGCGCGTTGTTGATCTTGTGCGCGCCGGTATGGAGCAAATCTTCGCGTTTCAGGAAAATTTTCGCGCCGCCGAGCTGTTCAGTCCAGCGCTCCGCAAAGTAAAGTGGTGTCTCCCGTCCGCAAAAATCAGCCAGCATGTTGCTCAGCTCTTCTTGAAATGCAGGATCGGCTTTCGCCTTTTCGTATTCCGACGTCAGCTCTTTCAAAGCCGCCATCAAAGTTTCCGGAACAAAACGACCGCCAAACGTGCCGAAGTGGCCGCTTTCGTCTGGAAGCGTTGTTGGGGTTGGAGAATCGGTGACGGCACTCATGGTCGAGATAAGAGGATTTTGGAGAAAGAAGAGATTTTTAAAACGAAGTCGAATCTAGCCCGATTTTACGATTCGCAAAAAGATTACGAACCCCGCTGCTCAATTAGGCGTTGCGTGACTGAAAATCTTCCATTTACGAAAGAAAATCGCACTGGAAATTTCCGCAGATCTGACTAGAATTGGTAACCATGAGTATCTTCCTTGGAATCCTTGTTGCCGTCGTCTTTCTTCTTCTTGGCGCAGTTGCCTTCACGTATTTGGTGAAGGCGAAGTAATTCGTCATTTTTGACGCAGAACGAGAGTATTTCGCGCTTCACACGGGCGTGATAAATGCTTAGCATCAGTGCGTGGCGTTAGAACTGAGAATTTGAAAAATCTTAGTGACTTTTTAAATTCCTCCGGTGTCTGAACCGATTGGTAAAGCTCAGTTCACCAAAGTTTACCTCTCACTTATTTCCACATACCACCATTCTCGATGGACGACCCAAAACGAAACGAAATTGGGGCGACAGTTTTCGCCATTTTACTTGGCCTCGGCGCCATGTTTTTTACTGGATGGCTTTTTACAGCCGGCGGATGCTCTGATCAGGGCGCTGACCACAAGGTAATTACCAATCAGATCGCCGGATCAGGGAATGCAGCGAAAGCAAATGCTGGAAACAAAGCGGGTGCAGGCTCGGATTCTGCTGAAGTCGCCGTTTTGCAGGCAAAGCTTGATGCAGCGAATGCAGATATTGAGGCTGAAGCGGCTCGCCGCGCTGAACTGGCGGCCCAAAAGCTCGACCTTGAAGCCAAATTGAAAGCAGCTGGGGATACTTCCGGTTTAGAACTGAAAATCAATAACCTTCAGGCTGAAGTTGATACGCTCAAGGGAACGCAGGTCAAACTGGACGGAGCGATGAAAGCCAATACGGGGCTCGAGGGAAAACTTGCTGTGCTTATGGCGACGCTCGGAACTGCAAGCAAAGCGGAATCCGAATTGAAAGCAAAATTTGCTGCAGCTACTCAAGCAGAAGCTGATCTGAAAGCTAAAATCACGGGACTCAACGGCAAAGTTGATGCCGCGACCAAAGCGGAAGCGGATTTAAAAGCAAAGCTTGCTGCGATGGGCAAGCAAGCAGGGGCGGCTGACATGGCCAAAGCTGAAGCAGGCAAGCTCCAGGCGCGCATTACTGATTTGGAGAAAAAGCTTAACGAAGCTGGAAAAGCGAAACTCGCGATGTCCGCAAACGCTGGTGACGCAACGAAAAAGCTCCAAGCTGATTTCGACGCGATGAAAGCCAAGTCTGCCGCCGATGCAAAAACCGCTGCCGACAAATTGGCGGCTGCGGAGAAGAAGCTGGCTGAGTCATCTAAAGCGATGGCTGCGAATGCGGGTGATGCAGAAACTTCAAGCGCAACTCGACGCGGCGAATAAAAAGGCCAAAACTGACGGCAATGCCTGGAACGCGGCGAAAACCAAGTTGGGTGAAACGAACGGTGATCTTCAGAAGCAAATTGATGCGTTGAAAAAGCAACTGGCTGCCAAAGCAGCGGCAATGCCTGCTGCTCCCGCAGGAGCGCTTGCAGCTGCCGGGGCTGGGCTTCCTGACCTCGATCTTCCATTGCTCGTGAATGATCCGGCCAAGTTGAATCCAGATTTTAAAAATCTCTTTGCGAACCTTCGCGGAATCGAAGACTCCACCGCAGCACGCGAGAAAGCCTACAAAGAAATTCCCGGTGGTGGAAAATACGAGCCATCGCTTCGTATCCCTTTCGGTTCAGGCAGCGATTACATTTCCGGAGCTGATAACAAGAAAATTGTAGCTCTCGTGAAAGAGGCCGGCCCCGATGCGAAATTCCTCGCCGTTGGATATGCGAGCACGGATGAATCAAACGAGACCAACTATCGCCTCTCGTCACAACGCGCTTCCGACGTTGGCAAAAAGATTGCTGAAGGACTTGGTTCAGAGAAGAACGTTCAAGCGGTTTACTTCGGTCAGACCGGACGTTTCAGCGGGCAGAAGAGCCCGAACCGGATTGTCGAAATCTGGCGTGTGAAGTGATAGGGTTGGTTCGCTGAATCAACCCTGTTGGTTCGAAAAACGAAAAGCAGCTTCGACTTAATTAGTAGGAGCTTTTTTTGTGCACTGATCTAAGCAGGGTAGCTGCCGAGAATTTTCACGAAACTACAGTGTTTCGAAAGCTGATCGATCGCACTGACGACTTCTTCGTCTTCACAATGACCGGCGATATCGACGAAGAAATAATATTCCCAAGCCCGACGTTTTGACGGACGGCTTTCGATCTTCGACATGTTGATTGCGAGTTCTTCGAAAGGTTCAAGCGCCTTGTGAAGCGAACCGGGCTCGTCGCGAACGGAAAACATCATCGACGTGCGATCGTCACCAGTTCTCGGGCAAGTTTTGTGGCTGATGACGAGAAACCGGGTCGTGTTCGTCGCCAAATCCTGAACGGATTTTTCGAGAAGGGTCAGCCCATACATTTCTGCGAGGAGTGATCCTCCAAGAACGGCGGCGCCTTTTTGATCAACGGCGATTTTTGCTCCCGCAGCGGTGCTGGAAACTTCGGTGACGGGAATGTCTCGAAAATTCGTGTTCAGCCAGCCGCGACATTGAGCCAAGACCTGTGGGTGACTGTAAATTTGATCGATTTCTTCGCGTTCGCATTTCGCCATCAGATTATTCTCAATCGTCAGCATCATTTGGCCGTAAATTTTCAGCGGAGAATCGGCGAACAAATCGAGCGTGTGAGTCACCGCGCCTTCGGTGGAATTCTCAATCGGCACCACGCCATAATCGGCGAGTTTGCGCGTCACTTGATCAAAAACATCGGCGAAGCTCGGCTGTGGTAAATATCCAACGCTATGGCCGAATTTATTGATTGCGGCCTGATGCGTCCAGGTTCCTTCGGGCCCAAGATAGGCGATTTTTAGATCTTCCTCCAGCGCGAGAGCGGCGGACATGATTTCACGATAGATCGCGCGGATCGAATTTTCGGGAAGACGGCCCTCGCTTTTTTCAACGAGTTTGCGAAGGAGCATTTCTTCGCGCTCGGGAGCATAAATTTCCAGACCGTCACGTTTTTTGATGACGCCGACTTCGTGAACAATATCGGCTCGCTCATTCAGCAAGCGGATAAGATCGGTATCGAGGGCGTCGATTTTTACGCGTAAATCATCAAGAGTCATATTTCTTTGGGAAATTTAGTGTTCGTCTTCTTCCGAGTTGTCCTTGCCTTCTGACTGGGAATCTACCTCGTTTTCTGACGGGGCATCGACCTCATCAAATCCGGAAGTGAGGTCTTCGAATTCGTTTTCCTGTGAACCTTCTTCAGTTGCTTCGGTTTCTTCACCTTCGTTGGATTCTGGCGAATCATCCAGTCCGGCCAGGGGGAGCTGCTCCTCTTTCGGTGCTTCTTCCTCTTCGTCATCGCCAGCGGTTGGCAAATGCACGGTCCGCAATTCATCGGCATTTGGAAGATCGTCGATGTCTTTCACTCCGAAGTGTTCCAGAAAAAGATCGGTCGTTTCATAGAGAAGCGGTTTTCCGGGAAGGTCTGCGCGACCACCGATTTTGATAAGACCCCGATCGATCACTTTCTGCAATACACCGTCAACGTTTACGCCGCGGACAGCTTCGATGTCGCCTTTGGTAATGGGCTGACGGTAGGCGATGATGGCGAGAGTCTCGAGTGCTGGCGGGCTGAGACGCTCCGGCCGCATTTCGGGCAACAGGGCGCGGATCCATTCTGCGAATACGGGGCGGGTTACAAACTTCCAACCGGAAGCGCTTTCGACCAACTGGAGAGCCCGCTCGGTTTCATCATACAATTCGCTAAGATCTTGAATGACTTTGGCGATTTCTGATGGCGTTACTTTCCGCCAGTCTTCGTCAATCATCTCCTCGCTTTTGTCGGAGGCACGACGAACCGCCTTCGATATCTCCTGAGAAGAAATCGGGTCTGGTGCCGCAAAAATGAGGGCTTCAACGATTTGGATGAGTTCCATGAAAGTTTGGCGGAAAGAAAAGCAAAAATCGTCACTCTGCGAGTGATTTACACGTTAAATATTCTCATTTCGCTGCAGCTCGATTTCGCCCATGGTCACTTCCTGTCGCACGCGGAAATGATTCAGCTTCATCAATTCGAGCAAGGCAAGAAAGGTTACGATGACTTCGTTTTTTGTAGTAGCGCCTTCGAAAAGGGATTCGAACTTGATTGATTCGCCGGGTTTCACAATGTCGAGGAGGTAAGCGATTTTGTCGCTCACGGTGAAGCGGTCGTCGATAATTTCGCCAAGTCCTTCGTCATCAAAGCGATCCAGAATGTTCTGGAAGGCTTTGATCAGATCAAAAATTCCCACTTCAGCGAGCGGTCGCACTTCGTCCTTATCGGATTCAATCGGTTCCGGTCGGTGAGCGAATAAATCGGACTGCGCCGTCTCGCGTCGGCCGAGGAAACTCGCGGCGTCTTTGAATTTTTTGTATTCGATCAGCTGTCGAATCAGATCCCAACGTGGATCATCCTCGTCCGCGTCTTCTTCGGGCGGTTGGACGTGTTTCGGCAGCATCATCCGGCTTTTGATGTAGCAAAGGTTTGCCGCCATCACCAAAAATTCACCAGCGAGATTGATGTTCAGCATTTTGAACGTCTCGATGAAGGTCATGTATTGCTTCGTGATTTTCTCGATCCGAATGTCGTAAATGTCGAGTTCGTCCTTTTTGATGAGATAAAGAAGGAGATCAAGCGGTCCCTCGAAAATCTCCATCTGAACTTTAAACTCATGCTGCACCGGCGGAGGCGCGACAGCTCCGGGTTCGGGGCCAGGTTCTTTTTCGATGACGACACCGGAAAGCTGATCGGCGGTTTCAGAATCTCCACTCGCTCCGCTTAATTCCGCGGAATCAGAACCCTCCGCTGACGATTCCTGAGCGGAATCAACAATTTTCCCATCAACGGGTTGTTGTGATTCATTCAAGTCGTTTGGCGTGTCGTCAGGTTGTGTTTCGGAGTCAGACAAGACGACGTATCAAAGCGCGTTGGTGAGCAATTTGCAACGGCAGTTTCGTCCAATTAACCTGATCAAACACCGAGCTTCAAAAACTCCTGCGCGTTTGCAAAACAGATGTTCTCCACCATCGGCCCTAGAAGAGCGTCGTCATTTGGAATCAGCCCGTTTTCGGCGTCCGAACCGATGAGGTTACACAATGTTCGGCGAAAATACTCGTGTCTTGGAAATGACATGAACGATCGGGAATCGGTCAGCATGCCGACAAATTTCGAGAGCAATCCGCAATTCGAAAGCGCGTTCATTTGCCATTCCATGGCTTCTTTTTGATCCAGAAACCACCACCCGCTGCCGAATTGAACACCTTTGAAATTCCCAGCCATCGTCGCAAACAGGTAGTTGTGGGCGGGATTGAGATTGTAAATGACGACCTGCGGGAGCTTCTCCATTTCAGAAAGCCGACCGAGATAGCCGGACATTGCTTCGCCCTGGTTCCAGTCGCCAATTGAATCGCAGCCGATGTCTGTTCCGATCGTTTTGAAAAGATGGCCGTTGTTATTTCGCATCGCGCCGACGTGCATTTGTTTCGTCCAGCCGCGTTCAGCGTCGAGTTCTCCAAAAAAGAGCATCATCGCCGTGGCGAATTTTGAATATTCAGCTGGGCTTGCTGCCGATCCGGAGCGCGCACGGTCGAAAATCCCAGCGGCTTCTTCATCAGTGCAAAAATCTGCGAAACAGTGATTCAATCCGTGATCTGAGAGTCGCCCACCCAGTTCGTGGAAAAAGTCGTGGCGTGAGCGAATCGCGTTTTTGAAATCTGAATACGAAGAAATGTCGGCCCCCGCCGCCGCAGCAAGTTCTGCGGTCCATGCGTTGAAACTCGCAGGATCAGTGACTCCCAGCGCTTTATCGGGGCGAAAAGTGGGGAAAACCCCGACGTTGAAATCGGGATCGTCAGCGACCGATTTGTGATAGGCGAGATTACTCGTCGGATCGTCCGTCGTGCACAATCCACGCACATCCCAGCGCTTCAAAATTTCCCGGGCTGAAAATTCGGGCGTTGCGAGCTGCTCATTGGCCCGATCCCAAATTCGTTTCGCTGAATCACCATCAAGCAGTTCATCGATCCCGAAATAGCGTTTCAGTTCGAGGTGAGTCCAGTGGTAAAGCGGGTTTCGCAGGGTATGCGGGACGGTTTTGGCGAAGGCCAGAAATTTATCAAACGGATCGCCGTTGCCTGTCACCGATTCTTCGGGAACGCCGTTCGCGCGCATGGCCCGCCATTTGTAGTGATCTCCTTCGAGCCAAATTTCGAATAAATTCGAAAATTGCCGATTGTTGGCGATGTCCTCCGGCGGGAGGTGATTGTGATAGTCGAGAATCGGCTGGTTTTCCGCAAACTCATGATATAGCCGCCGGGCTGTTTTCGTTTGCAGGAGAAAATCGTCGTGAATGAAAGGGGCTGACATACTTATACGAATCAACAGGGTTTGATCGACGAATCAACCCTCCTGAGTAACAAAAAGGCCAATTTGGTTGTAGTGTAATTATTTAAAGGTTGTTGTGAATCGCCTCAAAGCGTTGTGGTTTCCGTCTTTTTGTTTGCGAAGGCTATAATGTGCCCAGCGCATGGCTAGCTACTGGATCGTAGAAAGCGATTTTTTCTAGTATCCATCAATTGTAAATCTGGTGTTTCGCGGGATTTTTGATTGTATTTCTCCAAAACCAAGGAAATTACGTGCAACCATCACGAAGTCTTCGCAAAGCCACACAATCGATCACGATGTTCACAATTCTTGAAATTTTAGGAAGCCTCGGTGTTTTCCTCTTCGGCATGAAAGTCCTCAGTGAGGGCATTCAAAAAGTTGCGGGGCAGCGGATGCGAAAAATCATGGCGACAATGACGGGCAATCGCTTGTCCGGCGTGGGCACGGGATTTCTCACGACGTGTTTGCTACAATCATCTTCGGCGACGACGGTTATCGTGGTGAGTTTTGTGAACGCGGGATTGCTGACGTTAGTGGAATCGATTGGCGTGGTAATGGGGGCAAATCTTGGAACGACGCTGACTGCTTGGATCATTGCGGCTGTTGGAAAGTTCCCCATTGCGGACATCGCGTTGCCAATCATCGGAATTGGATTGCCATTCCTTTTTATTGGAAAAAACAAGGCAAAGGCATTGGGCGAAGTAATGATCGGATTTGGTCTGCTTTTCTTCGGTTTGGGGCTTTTGAAAGACGCTGTTCCTGATGTGAAAGGAATGCTGGCTGACCAGGCGATGGCAGAGCAGGCGAGGGCAGTTCAAGCTCAGATCTCTAGCTTGAGTGGCTATGGTTACGGATCACTTCTGATCTTTTTGGCAATCGGGGTTGTATTGACGCTGATCGTTCAGTCTTCGTCGGCTGCGATGGCGATCACAGTGACATTAGCATTAAATGGATGGATTGGTTTTGAAGAATCAGCCGCGATTGTTTTGGGGGAAAATATTGGAACGACGGTTACGGCATGGTTAGCGTCTCTTGGAGCGAATGTACACGCGCGGCGAGCGGCTCGTGCTCACTTTATGTTCAACATTCTGGGGGTGCTTTGGATGCTGGCAGTTTTCTACGCTTTTGCTCCGGTGGTCCTGAAACTCGGCGACCTGCTTCCAGATTCATTTCGAACCGCGAAACACAATTCGGACATTGGATTTGATCTGGCGATTTTTCACACGCTCTTCAATTTCCTGAATATTTGTATTCTGATCGGTTTTGTTCCGCTCATTGCAAAAATCGTGACGAAATGGGTCAAAGATGATGGCGCGAATGAACAGCATGGACCTCGCTTGAAATATATTTCGCAGAACATGCTAAACATGGGTGAGTTGAACCTTTCCGCTGCTGAAGAAGCGGTTCGTCGACTCGCGGGGCATACCAAGGAAATGTTCGCCGGTTTTGCTTCCGTTTTTGGTTCGCCTGATGAGGATTTATCAAAGCAGGTGTCTCGATTGAAGGAGATGGAGGATGAGGCGGACGTGTTGACTCAGGATATTACGGAATATTTGGTTCGCTGTTCTTCCGAAGAAATCGGAGTTCAAAATGCGGGTTCGGTGGCTTCGATGTTGCGAATCGTTTCGGAGTTGGAGGAGGTGTCGGATACAGTTTATCGCCTCATCATTTACACGCAGCGCAAATACCGGAAGAAGCGGGAATTTTCTGAAGAGATGGTTGATGATATTCAGGAGTTGGCAGCCAAAGTTGGTGCGACGATCGATTTTTATCAGGATCATTTGTTCACCAAATTTACGGCGAGCCAGTTGGCGCAAGCTGAGGCGGACGTTGATAAAATCAAATCGCTGAGCAAAAAGCTCAATAAAGCGGCGGTGCGGCGGATGAAAGCTGATGGAAATCAGGTGAAGACTGAGCTTCTCAATATCGAGATCAATAATTCGCTGGATAAGGTTGGAGATCACTCGATTAGCGTGATTCGCTCGACCTATTACATTGCGAACCCGGATGATATTCCCGAGAAATACTGGCTGGATGATATTGTGATGAATGAAATCGGAGTAGACGATTCTGACTCAGATGAGGCTAAACCGGAGGCGTAATCTCTAAAGGCTGGACGTGCTTTTCTCTGAAAAGCCGTTGAATCCGCGTGGTTCGACTCCACAATGCGTTCATGATCCACGACGTTGGCAATCGCATCCTGAATCAGGCCGAACAGAAATTCGGCAAACTGGCGATCAGTGGGGTAATCCGATGGATTGCGATTTTTCAGATCGCGGTTTGGGCCCTGTCTCTAATTTCCCCCGGATTGCTCAAGCAGCTTGATTTTTATCACGCGGAAATTTTTCAAGGACAGGTCTGGCGGATTTTCAGCTGGGTCTTCATGTCGTATCCCGGAAATCCGCTGTTCGCATTATTTCGCCTGTTTATTCTCTGGTTCATTAGCGACGCCCTGGAAGGTTGCTGGGGAGTCTTTCGGACGAACGTTTACGTCGTTGCGATGATTGCAGGAATTTCCGCGATTTGTCTTCTGCCGCAACTCAATGGGGCAGGGCTATACATGACCGAGTTCTTCTTTCTCGCTCTTTTCATGACCTTTGCGGCGGCGCTTCCCAATCAAATCATCAGTCTTTTTGGAGTGATTCCGATCAAGGCAAAATGGTTGGGAATAGCAGACGCAGCATTCATTATTTCGATGGTTATGAGGGAACCCGCCCTTCTTCCGATGGCGATCGTCGGATTGATTCCTTTCGTTCTGGTGTTTGCCCCGATTTTTTTCAGCGGCGCAAAAAACCGCGGAGAAACAGCTGTGCGCCGGGCAAAATTTCAGCAGAAAATGGCGCCGGGCGACTCGTTCCACTATTGCTATATTTGCGGAAAGACGGAAAACGAGGATCCGCATCTTGAATTTCGCGTCGCCGCCGACGGCGAAGAATACTGCGTCGATCACTTGCCGAAAAAAGCAGACTGAACGATTACTTTTTGGCTTTTGCGTTGCCTTTAGGTTTCTTCTTTTTAGACGAGAGCAACGTGTAGGGCGGTTTTTCGAACGGAACATCGTTTGAGGTCACTCGCGGATCGTTTGCTGATTTCAGTTCAGTCATCAGCTGCGGATGAAGCTCATTCGCAATCAAGTCAGCGTATTGTGGGACTTCAGCCACATTAATCATTTGATCAGGATCGTTTGCAAGAATGTAAAGTTCACGCGCAGGACGTTTTCCGAATCCCAATTCGTAGTGTTTTTTGAACTCCGGTTCGTTCCGATTCTCGATCATCCAGGCTTTTGTGGGGCTGGCATCGAGATCGCCAAAGCAGATCATGGTATTGTTGGTCAATGCATCCGTTGATGGGACTTCCCCTGTGGCCACCGGCCCGGGAATTCCCATCGGCCAGCGATCGGGCTTAAAATTTACGATGTAGAGATATTCTTCTGTCCGCAGCGCTCGCTGAGGGTAGGGCAATGCACCTGTTCTTGCCGAGGCAACGTGACGTTCGCGCCCAGTGACTACCCACTTTCGCGTTTGATCGACAAAACCTGACTGGTCAGATTTTAAGGTAGGCATGATACTGCGCCCGGTCATTACATCAGGGATTTCAAGCCCGCCCGCTTCGAGAAACGTTGGCGCGAGATCCATCAGATTCACGAAATCATCGACGACGCGGCCGGCGGGAATTTTATCTCCATTTTCGCCCCAACGGGCGATCAGCGGAACAGCGGTTCCAAAGTCGTAAAGATTGCATTTTCCACGAGGAAACCCCGGTGCTCCATGATCTCCACTGATTACAACCAGGGTGTTTTCAAGTTGCCCTGTGGCTTCCAGTTTTTTCAGCAGGACTCCCAATGCAGCATCAAACGCCATAGCTTCGCCAAGATAATCCGCGAAATCTTCTCTCACGATTGGGACGTCTGGCAGAAAGGCGGGCATTTTTCCCTTCAATTCATCAGGGTTCAGTCCCCACAAGTCTTTGCCCGATCCCTTGATCCATTTCCGGTGGACATTGGTGGGGCCAAACCAAAAGCAGAATGGCTCGTCTTTGGGCTGAGCTTTTAAGAATCCATCAAATTCGCGGCCCACTTTTGTTAAAAGTTCAGTTTTGGCTTCATCGGCGGATTTCCCTTTTCCCATCATCCCGGATGCGGTTTGAGAAAACGCGTTAAAATTGGTTCCTCCGGGCAGCTCGAAAGCGTATTTTTGGTCGCCAAATGGAGCATCTCGTGGCGTGCCCGGGCTCCACACTTTGTAGAGTTTTCCGATGTGATAGCCGGAATCTTTCAGCATTAACGGCCAGCTTGGGATTTTTGAATCCCAAACGGCCCCTTGCAAAATCGCTCCCAATCCCGTGCGAAAGAAATACTGCCCGGACAGCAGTGAACTCCGGCAGGGCGTGCAGGACGGAGCGGTGACAAAGGCATTATTGAACAGAACGCCTTCCTTGGCCATCCGATCGATGTTGGGTGTCTTGATCAGATCATTGACCGTGTCGGGACCATCAGTTTCTGCATAAACACTTGCATACCGTCCCCAATCGTCAGCGAATGCGAAGAGAATATTGGGACGGTCATCGTCAGCTGCAACTGCGACGGCAAAGAGACCTGCGAAAAGGGCAAGAAGGTGCTTCATAGAATCACCTTGGCTGGAATCCAGCTTCCAACAAGTCGCACGATCCAATAGGGTAGGATCGTGAGGGCACGAAAAAAGCCTTCGCGAACGAAGGCTTTTTGAAAATTAGAGTTGAAATAGATTTTGACAATCAGTCGTCGTCATTGCTGTCGTCGAGCTGCTCCTTAATCACATATCCAGCGAGAACAGCGAGACCGAGACCAAGCAATCCATAGCCGTTCTGAAGACCCGCTTCGGTGTGCTTCACTTCTTCAAAATCCTGAGCCTGCTTTTTGTAAAGCTCGACAGCTTGCTCTATTTTAAGGGGCTGCTTCTTTACTTCACCAGCGTGGGTGTAAGGCGCAAAAGTAAGTGTCACCAGTGCGACAATCGCAAAAATTGAGAAAATCTGTTTCATGTAGAAGGGGATTATTGGTTTTTGACAGTGTTTGTCAAGTCGATCTCAATTTATTTCACCCGAGCGTCGAAACGATCAACGCGGCGTATTTTTCCTGTTTCCAAAAATGGAGGAACTGATCGCGGGGAAGGCGAACGATTCCGTATTGCGGATCCATCACCAAAATCTCGTTGTAGCTGTGTCCAATCACCACCAGATAATGGCGTTTCCATTCTTTGTCAGATGCCCACATTGCCCGTCGATCAAGCGTTTCAATGAGCGGTAGGCTTTTCCCGAAATATTTCCCCCGGGGCAATTCGCAGGCGACAATCACAGGGCGTCCCGCGCTGACGTGCTCGGTGAGTTTTTTGAGCGGATCGTTTGACATCGTGACGGCGAAGGCCGCGAAACGTTGCTGCAAAGCGATTTCCCGAAGCTGGAGAAGCGGATAACCGTCGACTCCACGTGATCTGTGAGCGGCGATCAAATCTTTCTCTGTATAAAGGGGAGCTGAATCTTCTTTCCAATAATTTAAGACGCTGGTGAGGGCCGCTGCGCCGCATGAAAGTTGGCGGGACTGCTTCACCGCGTCGATTTTGCAATACTCGAAGCCCTTGTATCGCTTGTCGAAGTTATCGTTCGAAGTCGACTTGGCTGTCGTAATGCAACTGGAGAGCAACAGTACGCTCAGCAATCCACTAATCGCCGGGATCAGCCATTTATAAGAGAAGTTTTTCAAAAAAGTGTGTTTCGGAGGGAAATGTAACCGATTTTTAGAGAAAAGAGTACAAGAAATTGCCCGACTCCAAGGAGTCGGGCAATTTCGAAACACGAAACACAAACAGTCAGTTACCGAGAAAGTAACCGTGGCCACATATTAGTTGATATTTAAGTTTAGTCAATATTTAATTTAAGAGAAACTTCATTTTTTTCTCAAATTCGGGTTTGAGGCTGATTTCGAGGTGATTTCGTGGTAGTTGTCACCCGACTTATGGGTCCATTCGGAAAGGTTTTGTACGGCGGCTGCGTGATTGCATTATTGGCATTCACTATGAGCGGCTGTGTTTCCACGAGGAAGAGAGATTCCGGACCCGATATTACCGCAACGGGGCAGAAGCAGGTTCGGGTGAGCCTGAGCAATCGCGCGGTTTACGTTTATGACGAATCAGGAAAATCCATTTTCGTTTCAGCCGTTGCGATTGGAACGCAACAGAATCCCACACCGACAGGTGATTTTAAGGCGTTCAACAAAATTGCCCACAAACGAAGCGGTTCCTACGGCTTTCATGTGAATGGCAATTTGATTCGTCCGGGGAAACGATCAACGATGCCGTCGTATTGTCGTTATGTCGGTTACCCAATGCCATATTGGGTGGAATTTAAGTCGGGATATGGATTTCATGCCGGAGCCGTCTGGCCAAGTCCGCGATCTCACGGATGTTTGCGAATTCATAAAACGATTGCGAAAGAATTTTTTCAAATCGTCGACGAGAGTACGCCGATTCACATTGCCCAATCACTCCCAGAGGATAAATCCAAGCTAGGTAAAAAGATCTGGCGGCCTACCGATTACGCATTGCCGAATTCTCCGGGCCCTGTCCTCATTTCAAACGCTCCATTTTCCAATCACAATGTCATCTACTAGTCCCGCCCCCGTCCCGCCGGAGAAGAAAAAAAAGAAAAAGCGCGTCAACGTCCGTACACCGGAAGTGATGGAGCGCGTTCAAGCGGAAGTCGAGGATCATTATCGGAGCAGCATTGTTGAAAAATTGCGGGCCCGTGCGGGGTCTATCACGATTGGAAACACCACGCTTCGGCTCGCCAAACAATTCGGATTTTGCTACGGTGTCGAACGCGCGATTGATTTGGCGTATGCTTCGCGTCGCGTATTTCCAGAGAATCGAATATTTCTCATTGGCGAAATCATTCATAATCAGGAGGTGAATCGCCAGCTGGAAGAAATGGGAATCGTCTCGCTTCCCTGGCAGGAGATTTCTGAGGAATACGACAATCTTGGCGAAGACGATGTCGTGATCGTGCCTGCATTTGGCGCGCCGATTGCTTTTCTCGATAAAATCGAAGCACAGGGATGCACGATGGTGGATACGACTTGTGGTGACGTCATGAAAGTGTGGCGTCGTGTGAAGACCTATTCCAAATCAGGGGTGACGTCGATCATTCACGGAAAAGCCGGTCATGAAGAAACTCGGGCAACAGCTTCTCGAGCACTTGGCGATGATAAGAAAGGACACTATTTGGTGGTCCTTACGTTGGCAGATGCCGATTACGTCTGCGATTATATTCGTAAGGGTGGTGACCGAGATGAATTTCTGAAGCGGTTCGAAGGCGGGTATTCAGATGAATTTGATCCTGATCTTCACCTTGCGCAAATTGGGGTGGCAAACCAAACAACTATGCTTAAATCCGAGACCGAAGAGATTCAAAAACGGATGTGTGATGCAGTGATTACCCGCGATGGAAATGACGAGGGGTATCAGATGTTCGACACCATTTGCGGCGCGACTCAGGAACGTCAGGATGCACTTTTCGAAATGCTGGAAAAGCCGATGGATATGCTTTTGGTCGTCGGCGGGTATAACAGTTCGAACACTGCTCACCTCGTTGAAATTGGCGAGAAAGAGCTTCCCACATTCTTCATTCGCAGTTCCGAATGCCTGAAATCACTCGAAGACATCGTTCATTTTGACCTTCATAAAAAAGAAGAGATCTCAAGTTATTCTGAAATATTGAGCAGTGACAAACCCATCACAATCGGGGTCACCGCTGGTGCGTCCTGCCCGAATAATCTAATTGAAAATACGGTGCTGAAAGTTTTCGAATTCCGCGGGATTGATGCCGCCGTGGTGGAAAGTTCGTAACCTGCCCGCTTGCTAAATTGGTAACGTGAAATGGAAACTCATAGTGGTCGGGAAGCCGGCTCTTGCGTTCGCAAAATCAGGCGTGGAAGAATACATCAAACGACTGCGCCGATATGCTGCGGTTGAGGTCCAGCAACTGCGTGAGAATGGCCCCGAAGAAAACGGAAAGCGGGCACTTGCTGCAAGTGAAGGCTGCATTCGGATTATACTCGATGAGCGTGGACGTGGGCTGACGACTGCAACGTTTGTTGAGCAAGTGCAGACGTGGCAAATGAACGGAGTAAAACGCGCTGCACTCATCATTGGTGGCGCGGATGGTCATACTGACGAGACCAGAGCTGCAGCCGATGTCTTGTTGAAGTTAAGCGATTTCACCCTTCAACATGAGATGGCGCTCGTAATTCTATTGGAGCAGATTTATCGGATCCACACGATTATCAAAGGAGAGCCTTACCACCGTTAAAATTTCATGATTCAGCTTCTTGAATTACTCGCGATAACGTCAGCAGCAAATGGATTTCATCGGCGTGTTTTCCATCGCGTTGATCGTCAGCTTCGGTGGTGGTACCTTGCGCGATTTGCTTTTGGATCGGCATCCGATTTTTTGGATCGGCCAGATGCATTATTCGGTCATTATTTTCGTGCTCGCGATTGTCACTTCCTTGATCAAAAAAATTCCCCAACGGATCGAAAGATGGCTCCCGGTTCCCGACGCCTTGGGAATGGCATTTTATAGCATTCTCGGAACAGGATTTGCACTTGAAGCCGGAGTCCCCTGGTTCGTCGCGGTTCTACTCGGAGTAGTCACGGGAACTTTTGGAGGAGTGATCGGGGATGTGGTTTGCAACCGAATCCCCAGTCTGTTTCGGCCTAATTCCCCACTCTATGCCTCGTGTTCGTTTTTCGGTAGCTGGGTTTTTGTTCTCCTAAAAAACATGACAACCGTTGGCGACACCGTGGCGACATGGACCGGAGTTTCAGTTGTCGTGCTGCTTCGGTTGCTTTCCCTCCGTTTGAATTGGCGACTGCCAAGCCACGGGTGAAAAACTCTTTTCCACGATGCGATACTATCCGTTCGATGAAGTAACCCTGTAGGTTCGAAACGTTGGTTACGCCAAAATATCGTGGATCACTTTTCCGTGAACGTCAGTAAGGCGGCGTTCGATGCCATTGTGATAAAAGGTGAGTTCTTCGTGATTCAATCCTAATAGATGCATGATCGTGGCATGGAAATCGTGAGGCGAAACGACATTTTCCTGCGCTTTGTAGCCGAACTCATCCGTTGCGCCGTAGCTCGTCCCGGGTCTCACGCCGGCTCCTGCCAGCCAGCAGGTAAAGCCATTCGGGTTGTGATCACGGCCAAAGGTGCCGGCCTGGAACATCGGCATCCGTCCGAATTCGGTAGCAAAAATCACCAACGTTTCTTGCAACATACCGCGTTGTTTTAAATCTTTCAGCAAGCCGGCAACGGGCTGATCCAGAATTTCGCCGTGAACATCGTATTGTTCTTTTAACTTTGAATGCCCGTCCCAGTTGATTCGACCGCCCGAAGCGTAGGCCCCGTTAAAAAGCTGAACAAAACGAACGCCTCGCTCAATCAGACGGCGCGCCAGAATGCAATTTTCGGCAAACGCGGCTTTTGGTTTATTGGCGCTGTCCGCTCCGTAAAGTTTACGGATGTGATCCGGTTCAGATTTCAGGTCGGCGACTTCAGGAACGGTCAACTGCATTCGAGCTGCAAGTTGGTAGCTTGCGATCCGGGCGGACAGTTGCTCGTCTCCGGGAAAATTGGAATTCAGGTTTTGTTCATCGAGAAAGCGAACCGCGTTTTGAGTTGCCTTATCCGTTTGTGATGACAAATCAGCGGGGCGCTGCAAGTGTTTGATCGGCTTGGTGCTGCTGAAGGGAGTCCCTTGAAACGCCGCGGGAAGAAATCCATTGGCCCAATTGTTCGGACCGGATTGAGGCATGCCGCGCGGATCTTCCAGCGCAACAAACGCCGGTAGATTTTGATTGGTGCTACCCAATGCAAAATTCACCCAGGCTCCCATGCTGGGGAACCCATCGAACGCGAATCCCGTATTCATTACGTTTTCAGCCGGACCGTGAGTATTCGATTTGTTCGTGAGCGAATGCAGAAAACAAATGTCGTCCGCCATTTCACCAATATGCGGCAACAGATCGGACGTCATTTTTCCGGACTGCCCTCGAGGTTTGAAATCCCACAGCGGCTTCGTCAAATTTCCGTTGGGGCCTTGAAAGGAAACCAGCTTTTCGTTTCCGGGAAGGGGTTGGCCGTGACGGCGAATCAGTTCCGGTTTGTAATCGAACGTGTCGACGTGACTCAAGGCTCCGGAACAAAACACAACGATTACATTTTTAGCTTTGCCGGGAAAATGAGCGGCTCGGGGTGCGTTTGGGTTTTGAGCATTCTCCGCCTGCAGCATTGAAGCGAGCGCAATACTGGACATTCCCTGAGCGGTTCCAGCGAGAAAGCGGCGGCGGTCAAGAAGCGTTTCTGGATTCATGGAATGAAGACAAATTCGCTGGAGTTTAAAATCGCACGGCAGACTTGATTGAGTCCGTGTTTATGCGCCAGTTCGATCATCATGCAGCGCTCTTTATCGAGGGGTGATCTTGAGTAGGCGAGTTGAAAGGCGCGATCGATTTGTTTTGTAAGATCGAGACCTGCTTCAGATTTTACTCGTTCGGCAAAGAACGTTGCCTGCCGATTTGCGAAAGGGCTGTTGAGCAAGCTGAGGGATTGAAGTGGCGTGATTGATTGTGTTCGGGTGGGAGTGAGTTGGCCTCCATCAGGACAGTCGAATGCGCTGAAAATATCAACGGCCTGCATCCGAATTTTGTGAGCGTAAATCATTCGCCGCCATCCGGATTCATCGAATGTTTCTTTCGAGGTGTAATCAGAAAGTCCGCCGCGACGATTGAATAAATCCCAGCCGGGGCCGCCTGTTTCGAGGTTTAATTTGCCACTGACGGCGAGGATGGTGTCGCGAATTGCTTCGGCTTCAAGTCGCCGGGGAGGAAATCTCCAAAGCAATCGAGACTCGGCGTCAATTTTTGCTGCGGCCGGATTTGGACGACTGGATTGCTGAAACGTTTGTGACGTCATGATCAGCCGATGCAGTTTCTTGAGCGACCAGCCATTCTCGACAAACCAAACGGCGAGAAAATCGAGCAGCTCGGGATGAGTCGGCGCGGCGCCCATTTTCCCGAAGTCGGAAGTGGTAGAAATCAGGCCAGCGCCGAAATGATATTGCCAAACTCGGTTTACAATCACGCGAGCGGTGAGGGGATGATCAGTGCGTGTAAGATTGGTCGCTAGAGCAACGCGACGTTCCGGTTCGGGAGTTTTTTCGGTGAGTTTTAAGTCTCCCAACACAACAGGAACTGCCGGCGCAATCATCCCGCTGTTTTGCATCGGATCGCCCCGTTTCAAAACGAAAGTGGGTTCAAGTTCAGTCGAAAAATTGGCAGCGTACGTTTGTGGGCCTGCGGAAAGTCGTGCGAGCTCGGCCTGTTGTTTTCGAATCGCCGCGGTCAGCGTTGTGATTTGTTGGGTGTTGATTTCCGAAGGGGTGACAACCATCATTTTTTCTGCCGCTCGGGTGTCGTCGGTTCGTGGGAGCCGATTCAACGCATGACCGACCGTTTTCCACTCTTTTGAATTTGGCGGCAGCACTTCGATTAGGTAATCGGCAGGCATTGATGAACCCCGGTGCCAAACGACGCGTTCGATCGTTTCCGCCTTCGCGAATTTGATTTCAATGAATGCCTGCCCGGGCGTTGCGGACACCCAGGGAAAAGCCTGTCGTTTATCAGTGCTGCCGTCGACGAGATTATCGAAATGTCGCGTCTGATTAGAGAGGGCAAAACTGGATGCGTTCGGAGTGGCTCCATTCGTAGCTAGGGCGACGTTTATTTCCTTGGACCACCCTTCGAATTCGTAAAGTGAAGCCGCTTTGCCATCTCCCGTTCCGTAAATAACCATGCGGATGGCCTGCGCTTCAATTGGTTCAAACAAATCTGTCTGAACGTCAGCGAGCGGTGGTTGAAGTTTTAGCTT
Organism: uncultured Verrucomicrobiales bacterium; assembly: GCA_937891465.1. Classification (GTDB taxonomy): domain Bacteria; phylum Verrucomicrobiota; class Verrucomicrobiia; order Verrucomicrobiales; family DEV007; genus JABDJT01. Next base: position 170,294 of record CALAHF010000080.1, read on the forward strand.
CAATCGCTGGTTTTCGAGTTCCTCTTTCAGCGCATTGAGATGATCCTCGATCTCGGGAATTCGATCGGCCCACAAATCATTTTCCATCCCTCTCAACCGCCGGTCGCCATACGTGAGTCCGGAGAAAATGGCCTGCATGGCATAATAATCACGTTCAGTGATGGGATCGAATTTGTGATCGTGACAGCGAGCACAGCCAATGGTCAGGCCCAGTAAACTTTGGCTAACCGTTCGAATCACTTCATCCAATTCATCTTGTCTCGCTTGGCGCATCGCTTCAATATCGCGGCCAATTTGCCCTGGAAGATTGGCCGGCCCGGCGACCAGAAATCCCAGTGCGGCATCAACACCTTTGGTGTCGCCTGCAATTTGTTCGAAAACGAATTCATCGTAAGGCTTATCCGAGTTGAGCGCATCAATCACCCAATCACGGTAGTGCCATGCATTTTTGCGTTCGAGATTGGTTTCAAAGCCAACGGTTTCGGACCACCGAATGATGTCCAGCCAATGCTGTGCCCAACGTTCGCCATAGCGGTGGGAGTTGAGTAGTACGTCAATTAACTTCCCCGGATCTGGATTTTTTTCGAATCCAGAAACTTGTTCCGGTGTTGGAGGAAGCCCCGTGAGAACAAAGTGAGCCCGTCGTAGAAATGTGGAAGAATTCGCCGGAGGAGACGTTGAAAGCCCTGACTTCTTGAGCTGATCAAAAATAAATCCATCGATTGGGTGGGGAGCGGATTGGGGTGCTTCAGTGCGGACCGGAGTTCTGAGTAACTGTGGGAGCTTCTCCTGAGAATGTGACGCTACCGAAATCGAGAAGAAGATCAGGATCAGGAATCGGTAGGAAATTTGCAACTGGCAGGTCGCTGTCGTCATGGTTTCAAAGCGTAAACCATATAGTGATTGCCCACTGTTTGAAAAAGGCGGGAATACGATTCAATGCTGTCTGTTCGATAATCCAACAGGGTTGGATCGAAACGGTGAGCGAAATAATTAGTTGGCACTGATGCTCGCGGGTGCGGTAGCAGTTCCAAATCCCGAAGGGACCTCCGCCGCTTGGGCTGGGCGGAGCGACTTATTTTTTACAATGCCATTCGATCCGTTTTGAAGTTGGATCAAAGACCACTCGTCACCTGGTTTTGTCATTCGAACCACAGTGCCTGGGGCAAGCTCGGAAACTTCAGAATTAAACTGAGATCTGCCAAATTTCATAAAATTGGTTGCTGCGCTGACGACATAATAGTTTGAACCACCTTTGTGACTGGTGGTGCGCTCTTTCCATTTTTTCGGAACTGTTGGATCTGGTTTTCCAACTTCGGAAAAATCAGGAACTGTGAGTGTCGGGAATTGTAATCCTTTTTTCTCTTGTCCCGGAAGATCGGAAGATGGAGCTGCTGCGAACTCTCCAGTTGGTCCGCTTCTGCCAGCCGCTGTTGTGTTGGGCGCTGCTGGTGCGGCGGCAGTTAACGGTCCGCCCATTGGTGTGGCGGATGTTGAACCATCGGGAAACAAGCTGGCATCGATCGTTCCATTTCCGCCGACACGATTTCCTTGAGCTGAGGTTCCTCCAATTCCACGGAAACGATCCATGAGCCCAGGTTTGTCCGCCGTAGCAACGGCCGCTGGAGCAGTAGCCGTTGGCTGAGAAGCGTCATCCTTTTTGTTGAATTTGGACATAAAACTGGTCTTCTCTTCCTCAACTGCAATATTTGGAGCGGTTGCAATTTCTCCGCCCACTGGCTCTGCGTCATTTTTAGAAAACGGATTGATTTTGTCGCCAACGTTGCGGAGGCGGCCCATGAAGCCGGGCTTTTCTTCCACTGGCGGCATGTTCACATCTGTATTCGAATTACTCGCGGTCGGCGTAGTGGCAACGGAATCGATATTGGCAGGGGCAACCGGGCTCACTGTGTTGTTTGCATTCGGAACCCTGGCAATGCCATCAACCATTGTCGATCCTTGAACTTTCACAGGCGAGGGTGGCGCTGTGGTGGCAACGGGCTGTTGAATCGGAGCCGTTGGCTGCACCGGTGCTGAAGGAGCATAAATATTGTCATTCCTGTTCTTTTTGCCGATTAGCGGAAGGTTTTGTCCAATTCCCTTCAAAAAGCCTTTTTTCTCTTTCTCAACCGGAGCAACTGGCTCTGGAGAAACGAGTAAATTTTGCTGAACGTTGTCCTTTTTGCCAATGAAAGTCAACCCGCTGAGAAAACCCTTGTTCTCCTCTTTTGCAGGAGCGTTAAGATCGACTTCAGGAACCCGGAGTCCGATTTTCTCGTCCTTTTTCTTAAACGGATTCATTCCGCCAATTTTCTTCACGGCATTCCCTGCCCCTTTAAAAGGAGAAAACCCACTGCGCTCCTCTTCTTCGAGCGGTGAGGAATCAGTTCGGTCCAACGTTGGAGGATTGACAGCATCCGCAGGTGGTTCTCCGAGAGGGTTGTTGAAAACGGGAGCGTCGCGCTGAACTTTTACGTTTCCCCGTTGGTCAGTCCATCGGGAAATGTCGTTCGAGCTCACTTTATTGTATGCTTGGCTTGATTTCTCAAACTCCATCTTGCGGGCAGCATTTTGTTTGATCTGCTTGATCTGCCGAGATTTCGTCACTGCACTTGATAAATTACGCTCCTCAAGTGCCCGATCCGTTGAGCGGGCTAGTGATGCCGCTTCGGTATCTTTTTTTGCCTGATACGCCTGAGCTCGTATCTGCATTAATTTCATCTGGCTACCCGTTGTGCTGGAAGAGCCAGTCGTCATGCCTGATGCGCCCGATGGAGCCGCCGTCGAGATATTTTGGGCTGATGCAGAAGTTGAAATTGCAACGGATGCCAACGTGATAACGAGGGCATGACACCACAATGAATTTAGGGGCGCGTTTCTGAGAAGTTTTTCCTGCATGAAGCTCAAATGTGAAAATTTTTGTTAATTTATACTGAAATTAGTAAGAAGTCCATCTAAACTCAGGCCAAAATACTCTAGAAATTATAGTTATTCCAGTTTCGTAAAGACATTCCTCCGTTCTTGATAACGATCTAGAGGTGAGTTTCTTAAAGTAAAATCTCAAATTACTCGTATCCGGGGCGATCTCTTGAAAGCTGTCGAAAAGGGGATATTATCCTCTCATTAAGGAGGGATGGCTGAGTCCGGTTTAAGGCGCTCGATTCGAAATCGAGTGTAGCGCAAGCTACCGTGGGTTCGAATCCCACTCCCTCTGCTTTTATTTTCAATGAGTTACGGAGTTTCAAATTCTGGCGAATTTTGGCGGCTAAGGATTTGATTCGAGAGAGACGAGTAGGACGCAACTAATTTCAGCCAGGCAGGCTGCTCCGATTCTCACGACCGGATTCAGAAGTTCAGTGGAATTCTGTGGGTAGAGAGTCCCCAAAGCAATCTGCCGAACACTGCTTCTAAGAAATGACAAACTCTATTAACAACTCTGCGGAACAAAACGCTCCGCCTGCAATTTCAGACTTCGATCTGGCTGGCATCTCGGAAGAATTGATCAAGTCGGCAAAGCTGGAGGTAGCAACACAGCCCAATGCCTCCGGCGAGTATGGTCTCAAAGAAGAGGGCGTACTATTTCCTTACTTCACTGCTTATGGTGATCCTGTCCACGACGATGGATATGACTTCGCCCGGATACGGCTTCTCAGGTCTCGAGGAGATCAGAAGTATTCGCAAAGGCGGAACACAGGCGCTCACTCATATTTAACACTGTGGATTCTCGGACATGAGAGGAATGGGTGCCTTTATCTGATCGAGGGAGAAAAGAAGGCTCTTGCCCTTGCGTCCGAGGGGTTAGCGGCGGTCGGATTACCTGGCTTCTACGGTTACCGATCAAATGGGTTTCTCACCCCTGATTGAGCGAAGTGCTTACTGAATTACGACCAGCCGAAGTGATCTACATCGGCGACACCGATGTAGTGTTCAACGCCCAATTCTCTGAGGCTGCGATAGGGCTAAAAGAGCTTCTCGCCGAACATCCGGCGTCTCCGAAGGTGATGGTGCTTGCTATTGCCGTAGACTCTCCGGGTAAGGGTGAAGATGATTGTCGAGGCGAATTAGGTGATGGTTTCCGCGCGTGGTTCTCCGAAGCTCTTGGGACTCGTATTCCGCTGAAGGATGGGATGACGAAAGATCAACTGGCAGTTGGGATTTTAGAAAACCAATTGGATCGTCTAAAGCAGCGATCCAAGGAACCAGATTGGACCTTCCGCATTCAGAATGGATTGGCGAAGCTGGCTGTGTGCCGAAATGCTGCCGACGAACATTGCTGCGCAAAGGTAAGTAAACTGTCTCTTCATGTTGATGCTGCTATTATGAGGTTTGTGGATCGCTTTTTTCTAACCGCGCTCCTGCTCGCGCCAGCGGGGATCAGAGGTCGGGAAATATTGATTTTTCTATTTCACTATACTTCCTCCAGCATCGATTTCGCGTCGCCGAACTCGTTGAGGCGAACGTCCATTTTATCCATCATCGATAGAAAAAGCCGCGAGAGCTGGCGATCAGGTTTGCCTTTGTAATCAAGGACTCGTCCGGCTTTGATACGACCTCCGGCGTTGCCGAGAAGCATGATGGGAAGCTGATCGTTGTTGTGCTTGGCCCCGGCCATCATGCTCGAACAACTCAGCAGCATCGTGTTATCGAGCAGGGTGCGTTCGCCTTCCTGAATCGCGTCGAGTTTCCCGGCAAGGTATGCGATTTGCTCCATGAAAAATTGATTCACCCGCAGCCAATCTTGATTGTCGGAATGCGAAAGCAAATGGTGGATCATGTAATCAATTCCACTGCCGGGCTGTTGTATCGATTTGAGATTCGGGAAACGGAGCGCGCTGTGATCGTTGTTCAATTTCAGCGTCGTGATGCGGGTCGTATCTGTTTGAAATCCGAGCACCATGATATCGCACATCAGTCGCATATGTTCGCCGATGTCCTGCGGAATTCCGTCGGCAGGCCGGTCCATGTTTGGCTCCGCGATCGTCGGACGCCAGCCTTGAAGTTCGCCGCGTTTTCCCGCGTTTTCGATTCGCTGCTCGACCTCTCGAACAGAATTCAAATACTCGTCCAGCTTCTGCTGATCTGTTTTACTGATGTTGTTCCGCAGCGACTTCGCATCGGAAAGAATCGCATCGAGTACCGATTTGTCGGCGGGTGTCGCGGCGTCTTTAAAAAGCCGATCGAACGCCAAGGCGGGATAGATTTCCAGCGGCGTCGGTGTGGTCGGCGAGCTCCATGAAATGTGGGAGCTGTAGAGCATCGAATAATTTTTGTGAACCGATGGATTTGAGCGTTCGCAACCGAGAACCAGACTCGGGACTTTGGTGGTTCTGCCGTAAGATTGAGCCAACAATTGATCCATGCTCGTGCCCGAACGGATTTCGCCACCCGACGCAATTGGCGCACCGGAAAGCAAATTTCCCGTCTGCGAACTGTGGATATTTCCCTTTCGAGCTTCTTCGTGATAGAGCCCGTTTATAAAAAGCATTTTCTCCCGAAAATTCGCGAGCGGCTCCAGCACTTTTCCAAGCTCCATCGCAGCGGCTTCACCCTTCGCCCACCATTCGCTGGAATGAAACCCGTTCCCTGAAAACACGACAGCAAGCCGGACCGGTGCCTCACTGGCTGGTTTGTTTTTTTTCGGCTCATCACCCCAGACGTTGTGAGATTCGAGCCACGGAAGCGCCAGGCTGACTCCGGTTCCTCGGAGGAAATTGCGTCGGGAGAATAAATTCGAGTTCATTGAAATCAGTGTTGAAAGTCTCGTCCGCGAACGTTTTGGAATTGCGGGCTTTGCACAATTTTTTCGATCACGACGCCCACTCGGAAGTCATTTTTCTCAAGCGCGGTTTGAATGTCATCGAGCAACGGCTGGTCGGATAGTTGCACGCTTCGACCCAATGCGTAGCCTAGAAATTTCCGACAAAATTGGCGAACAAAATCGTCACGGCGCGCTCCGATCAGATATCCTCGAAGCCCATCGATTCCCTCAAACTCCGTGCCGTCGTTCAGCTTCGCTTTCACATCTGCACCGCCGCGAGATCGCCCGATCGCATCGAATCCCTCTAAAGCAAAGCCGAGCGGATCGATCTTCGCATGGCATCGCGCACAACTCGCATCGGTACTGTGCCTCTCAATCAGTTGTCGTTCGGTTAGTCCCTCCGGCGCTTCTTCAGGCAAGACAGGAACGTCCTTCGGCGGACGTGGCAATTTTTCGCCGAGCAGGACTTCACTCACCCAATTCCCGCGAAGGATCGGGCTGGTTCGGGAGGCACCGCTATGTTTCGCCAGCGTCGCGGAAAATCCAAGGATGCCGCCGCGCCCTTTTTTGCGAAGTCCTTCAACTCGCTGCCAGTCTCCGCCGCTCGCCGATTCGATTCCGTAAAATTTCGCCAACGCCGGACTCACAAAACTGTGGTCCGCGTCGAGCAGAGAAAGAAGCGATTGATCATTTCCAAAGAGGTCGATGAAGAATCGCACAGCCTCTTCCTGCATGTCCGCACGAATTTCAGTGAACTCAGGAAAATGTCGCTCGCTCTTTTCATCAAGCGTTTCCAGAGACCGAACGTGCAGCCATTGCGTTCCAAATTCGGTCGCGAGTCTGCGAATGTTAGGGTGAGAAATCATGCGGTGCGTCTGTTTCGCTAACCCATCAGAATTCCGAAAATCGCCAGCAGCAACGGCAGCTTTCAATTCAGCATCCGGGCTTGAAGACCATAGAAAATAACTGAGTCGCGTGGCCAATTCCCAATCGCTCACCGGTGCAGCATCAGGGCCGGGAGCCGCCGATTCTCCCCGATACAAAAACTTCGGTGCGACCAGAACCCGAGCGATCAGTTGCCGAACTGACGCCTCGTGTGGCAATTCCTGATCACGCAATTTTTGATAAAGCGCGACCAGCTCCGTCGATTCTGCACCGGACAGAGGACGCCGCCAGGCTTCCGCCGCAAATTCGATGGCCGCATCGCGCTGTCGCGTTTCGGCCGTTTTTTGCCGGGCCCGAAAATCTTCCGCAGCGCGCCGAATCGTTTCACGAAAAGGCTCCAGCGCACTCGGGTCGGCATCCTGAGTGGCGTATTGCCAAATCTGATCAAACGCATCGACCTGTTTCAGCGGAGCGTCGCTCACAAAAAACAGATCGTCCCACAGCCGGTCGAGCCGCGCCGATTCCGCTTCGTCGAGCATGAGTCGCTTCAAATGATGATCCTCACGAAAATAAAGTTTCAGCGTCACCACGCCATCGACCGGCACTATTTTTGGGTAACAAAGCGCCACTGGAAATAGATCGCGAAACTCGCCAAAGGCCTTCTCGAATTTCATTTTCGCATCGCTCCCGTCGTTCACGAGCACTGGAATGTCGAAGCGGGTATCGAGATTATTGTCAGTCCATTGTCCTTTTTTCAGAATCGATTCGGAACCGCCAATGAGCAGTTTTTCGTCGAGTACGGACGGTTTTTTCAAAAGCACCTGCATCTGCACGCTGCCCGTCTCCACCGAAGCAAGTTTTCCCCTGACAACGAATTCACTGTTTTTCGCAAACGCGGCTGGGATTTTCACTTCTGTCACCGAAGGCGCTTTCGCGCGGATCGAGCTGGTTTCCCTTTTCGTCTGAAACGAACGAATCGCTCTCGCGAGCAGTGGGCTGTTCAGCGGAAAATCAGATTCCAGATGCTCGCGAACTTTCTTCGCCAAATCCGGAGACGGTTCTCTTCGCCACGCAGCGATTGCCGCCGGATCGGCCGGTTCGACCGCCCCAACCGCAGGCTGACTCAGGAAATGCCAGGGACCGATCGGATTCGACTCCAGAATTTTTGGCGAGACATCCTTTGCCAAATCCCATGTCGTCTTTCCATCCGTGACCGTCAGGTTCAGCGCCGTGAGATCGCAGACATGATTTCCTTCGCCGGGACTGATGACGAAAGCCACAACCTCCCCTTTTTCCACGGGCACATTTTCAAACGGCCCAATTTTGTGCGGATCGAGAGTCTTGCTCTCCCCGCTCGCCAAAACCTCGGTGGTCCTTCCGCGCCGCACTTCCAGCGACCACAGGATTCCATTTCCACAATCGGTGTGAGCATCAGCAACGTCACCTCGCACCTGGATTTTCCCCGAAACCGGACTGCGCCATGCAATGACCAATGCTCGCGACGGCGACGGATGCGTCGCAATGCTGTTGCCTTTCATAAGGCCGGGAACGCGAACCGCGTCAGGTGAAGAATTCGCCACCACACTGAGATCTTCCTTTGCCCGCCAGCCCGAGATGAAATTGTAATTTCCATTAGTCACTTTTTCTGTGAGTAGGGGTTCGAGAGTTAAATCGCCATGCCCCAAATACTCCTCCCAAATCGCGAACAAGTCCGTGTTGGTGCTCGTGTGGCCGCCGGCAATCGCGTTCAGGCAATCTTCCGTCCCCTCGATGATGCGCGCTTTTTCAGCCTCCAAATGTTTCGTCAAATCCGGGAGAACATCGATCGGAAATTCTGGAAGGCCGGGAGAAATCAGCCGCGCATTTTCCCAGATCACGTCATCGCCATCCGAGCCATCGCCGGCCGGAGTTGTGGTTAAAAAAAGCGTCACTTCATTTTCGTTGCCGCCGAGTTTGATCCGCATTTCACGCTCCGCCGCAAAAGGCGCGATCGGTTCAAGCCATGTTTTCGAACTGTCCTTTTTTCCCACCTGTTCAACCGAAACAAAACGCCACAACACCCGCTGCCATGGCTCGATATCATCAGCGGTAAGTTGCTTTGTGCGAAATTTCTGCCGCAGCGGATCGAGCAAAAGCGAGGGCTCTTTTCCTTCCAGCGCGGTGCGCAAAATACCGAGATATTTTGAATTCAACCCCTCCGCATTTCCTCGTTCTTGCAACGCATCAAGATAGTGCCCCACCGGGAGATGGCCGCTGCCGACCCCCGTTTCCACTCGAATGCCGCCCTTCACCGTTTCGCCTTTTTCGACCGTTGTCGTGTGCTTCGCATACAAATTTCGAATCGCATTCAACTTCGCCTGCGTCCAATCGGCTGGCGACGTGCTCGGAGAAAATTCGATTCCATCCGGCAACAACATCGCGTGATTCGCCACATCTTTCGCTGCATCGAGATATTTCGTGAGCAGAGCCGGTGACATTACCAGCGCCGAGCCCACATTTGTAAATCCCTCTCCCGCCGCGCCATCGACCGGAAACTCACGCGCGGGATCAAGCGACTCCACGCCTGTCAAATCGCGAATCGTGTAGGTGTATTCCCGATTCGACAAACGCCGCAGCACCACCGGACCCGGATCGCCGGCATTCGCCAGCGCGATTTCATCGAGCGTTCTCTGAACCCAGCCGGTAAAAAGTTCGCGTTCCGCGTTTGAAAATTGCGGCTTCTTTTTCGGCGGCATTTCCCCATCGTGGATTTGGTGGAGCACATGCTCCCACACCTTGGAATCCGCCGCAATATCGGCCACAGTACCAAACCGCTCCAAATCGAGATCCCCTTTCTGCGTTTCTGAATCGTGACAATCCAGGCAAAATTTCGAGAGGAGCTGTTGAATCGGTTTATCAATCGATTGCGAAAAAACCACGCTTCCCGGCGATGCCAAAAAAACGAGCGTAAGAAAAAAGTGCTTCATGTCGAGGATCGCGGGGACAACAAAAGTATCACGATTTCAGTAGAAAATTCAGCGACAAAAAGTGAAAGAAAGAATCAGGCAAGATGAAATTGATAGGAAGATTTTCATTGCTTGCATCTACGATGCGTCATCGGACAATCCTCCACAACTTCCCGATTGTAAGTTATTTGTCAGGATGTGTTTCGTAAGACCTGATCTGCCCCAACGTCACAAAATTGAACTCTGAGCCTCATTTCTTCGCTGACGTTTAATAGAGCAGCCGGCCCATCCGATTCATGGCATCAATTCAGTTAAAGGACCCTTCAAATCGAGATCCTTCAGATTTGAATCCAATTGACCAAACGTCTCAGGCGCTTCCAATCCGGCGGCATGCATGAGCGAAAGGTAAAGATTCGCGATCGTTCTGTGCCCGGATTCGCGATACTTCGGATATTCGATGTAACGCCCCATTCTCAGCTTCCCGGCCATTCCGCCGAGCAGGACAAATGGCCAATCTGCCATGCCACCATGATGATCGCCACCGGAGCAGCCCATGTAGACGATTAGCGTGTTGTCGAGCATCGATCCATTCCCTTCCGGAACTCTGTCGAGCTTTTCCGCCATGCTTGCGATCTGCTTTAGATGCAGTTTTTCGATCTCCATCCGTGCCTGATGCCCGGTCCAGCCGTTGGACGCCGCGTTTTCCTGCAGGTGGCCGATGGAATGAACCGAATTTGAAAGACCGAGCTCGGAATACTTCACGCCCAGCGTGTCTGGGCGCAGGGTGATCACATTCGTCAGGCCGGCAACCAGAGCGGCGGACGCGATTTCAAAGTGCGATTCGATACGCGCAGATGGCGCCATCGAATCAAAGCGATTGGTGAGCTTCGGCGCGTGCTCCTGAATGGAGTCCGTAAGCGCTGCTTTCCGCTCCTCGATCTTTCGCAATGAAACGAACGAATCCATATAGAGGGCGAAACGTTCTTTGTCGTCGCCGGATAGTTGCTTCTCGACACGTCGCGCATCTTCCGTCAGGAAATCCATGAGATTGCCGTTGAGGGCAAGTTTCTTTTCCAGTTGCTCGGGGCTTGCGACGGCTGCGCCGAAAAGTTCGAGGAATGCTTTTCGCGGCGATCCCTGATAGGCAACCGGCTTCCCGGCTCCGTAGGCTGAAAGGTTAGGGTAACAGTAGGTATCTTCCGGCTTCCACCCAGCCTCCAGCAATCGCCCGTTCATCGCCATCCCATACATCGGATAAGGACCCGTGGAGAGATGCTGCCCAAGCAGACAATCCAAGGTCGGTGCAATGGCTACGTTTTCGGAATCGTGGCAGGAAAGAGCGCCAAATCCCGTCGTATGATTGCCCCGGAAACCTTCGCCCGACAGGCTTTGGATAATCGTCAGGCGATCTTTGAACGAATTGAGTGGGGTGAGTTTTTCCGGCAAATGGAGGTCGGAGAGCGGGGCATCAACAAGCGGCCCGAGACGTCGCGCGCTGTTGCCGAGCTTCTTTCCGTCGTCCGGATTGAGGTAGTGATTTTCGAGGCCGCCGGGGACAAGATTGAACTTGTCGATCCCGGATGATTTCACCACGAAGACGAATCGTTTCGGCAACGCTGCTTCGTCTCCAGCGGCGTGGACACGAACGGAATTCAGAAACGGCGCCATCGCGAGGGAGCTGCCCCCGAACGAGAGGTCCCGAAGAAATTGTCTTCTTTTTGTGATCATAAAATCGTGTGGCTATCTTCTATATAAAAAGGAATCTGAACTCAATAGAGAGACAACGAGCGCCTGAAAGCTACCACCGTTATCGACATAGGCCTTTTCCGCTTCCATCAAGGTCCTGGAGTCACTCAGCATCTCATTACGGCCCATTAAATAGCGGAACAAATGCCGGATGAACGACTGGCGCGCGCGGTCCGAATGCCCTAACCGATGCATCATCTCGATCGCGTCCTCGACTTCGCCATCGACAGCAGGATCGCCTGAGAACCCAATCGCTCCGGATGAATCGATCTCGCGGGTCGTGAGTTTGCCCTCCTTCAGTTTTTGATCGAACTGCCCGTCGCGTCGCGTGTAAATTTCGCCGTTCTCGTCAAAGTAGTGATGCGTTCGATGCCTCCCCCAATCGTCAAACATCTCAAACGGCTCACCGAGCGGATTCATCTTGCGATGACATTTCCAGCAACGCTCGGCCCGAAGCGGTTCCATGCGTTCTCTGAGTGTCATGTGAGGATCGGTCGGCACAGCCGCGTCGACATCCGGCGGCACATCGCCAAGCACCCCGGCCAGCAATCGCTCATAAACCCAGATCCCACGATGAATTGGATCGTTATCCTCATTCAGCGAATACGCCGCCAACCACGCAGGATGCGTCAACAAACCCGCGCGTTGCTCCCTGGGCATCTCCAACGGCTGCTCCATCGGCCAGTCCCACTTTTGCTCCGCGATGCGATGACTGCTCGGCAAATTGTAAGGCTCAATATAAATCAGATCGGCGATGCCGCGCGATTTGGCCGTAAACGGAAAATTCGGATGAGGATACATTCCCTTCTCCAACGCCGTTTTATATTTAGCGACCGTTTTCTCCGCATCCTTCCGGGCATCTACCAACGCACGCTCGGCCTTTTCCGGCATATCCACAAAATTGAAATCCTTCTTTATCTGCGTCCGGCGTTTTTCAATTTGCGCATCGACATAACCCGAACCCGTGATTTCAGCGATTCTCTCTTCGTAATGCTCGCGGGCATATTCGTTGTCGCCCGGATGCGCGATAAAATACTCATTCGTCGTCAACAATTCGGCAATGACGTCTTTGTCCTCCTTCAACACATGTTCAATCAACATGCGCGCGTCGTGAATCAGCATCGCTGTATTCCATTGGGGTATCTTTTCCTCACGCCGCCGATCGTTATCCTTGAACACGTTTCCGGCGCGGTGGAATCCAAAAAACTCATCAAAGAAACGCATGATTCGCGGCAGATCCTTTCGATCCCAGTGTCCCGTGGTGAGTTGCTCCTTCAACAGCAGCTGAACAAGGCGAGCCACATCCTCTTTGGTTTTCAGTTCACCCTTTTTCAACGCTTCACGAATAGACTGATTGCGATCCGGCGTCTGATCCGTCAGCGCGAAGGTGAGCGCATGCGCCAACTCATCCGGCGACAAATGCCGACGCCCATGTTCATCCACATCGCCCAAGCCGAATTCCATCCGGTAGATCGACTCCGGACTCAGGAACATCGCTTTGATCGTCGTTTTGAGTCCGTCGAGATTGCCGCCGGTTTCGATGTTCTGTTTGAGAAACGTCAGATACTTTTCCCGCTCTTCTTCCGTCGGGTTGCGCCCGACCACCCGAAGATGCTCCCGTGTGACCAGCCCCCTTAGCGCCTGCTCCTCAGGCAACGGCTTATCGTCTGTGAAATCCTTGAACTCGCCGCGCCGTTCCCGGTCCGCCAGGAACGAATCGGCCACGATCATCGCCATCTGCACCGTACTCTGATCCGCCACCGACATCGCTGCGTAGTCGCGAATCCCGCGCTCAGAGGTCACATACGCGTATGGGCTTTTCGCCTTACCAAATCCCTTGTATGCAAAAATCTCCGGGCTGAAACGCCAGAGTCGCGCAGGCGAAAACGGCGGTGTTTTGATCTCTCCGGAAAACAGCTTCTCGTGATTCACCCAATTGCCATATTCGGGCGCGAGCAACTTTTTGCGATACGCCTCACCCGAACCCGCGATTAGCAGTTGCTGATCAATCCACTCGATGACTGCGTTGCGTTCCGAATCGGTTGGCTGCTCTTCTTCATCAGGCGGCGGCATATCTCCAGCCGTCAATTGCGCGAGAATCTCAAACCACAGATCGGAGGTCTCAGCATTTCCAAAGTCAAACGGCGCCTTGTGGAGAGTCAGCTTGCCCTTCTGCTTTTCCTCCCCATGACAGCGGATGCAATGGGATTCCAAGAAATGGCTTACATGATCAGATTCAGCGCCGTTTGACGGCATCGTGAAGCCGAACGACAAGGACAGCACAAAAAAGATGAGAACTCGAACCAACATTAAAAAACAGGCTAACAAGCCCTCGCTGTTCCACAATTGGGGATTGCGTTTAATTGCGTCCCCCAATGCGATGTCTTCTCGGTAATTCGATAACTTGAGGCAAGTAAGAATCAGCTCTCGAGTCGGAGACGGGCGATACGCATTCCGGAAAATGTTGACCGTGCCCATTGATCTGTTTCGTCACCGACGCATCGATTTCGGGGCCGTGAAAGCTAACCTCCATCGCCTCCTGTTCGGATCGGGAAATTTTCATTTTCCCTGCTTCACTCCGCCATCCGGCAACGGAATCTTTGACCGTGCTCAGGATCTGGTTTGCCTCGCTCTCATCGAGCCAAAAATTCGGAGGGACTTCAAGAGCCAGATCGAAACTGAGTGAGTTATCCGTCTCAGAAATGTTTAAATTCAATCCCCTTCCATCCCGATCCGGATTGATGTCGTGGGCGGGCGACAGCTTCCACCCGTGCAGTGTGAGAAGAAATCCATGGTTCCTCAGATGGTCATCCGTGTTGTGAATCGCGATCGAAAACACAATTCGCCGCCACAGTTCTTTCAAATCAGCATCAGGTTCAGGCCCTTGCTGGATGATCAATTCAACGAGATCGAGATAATTCACCCCGGTAACATGATCATCGCCGTCGTTCTGCCCCAGAAGCGTCATCGCCGAAGCAAAGTGAATGCGTTTTTCTCCATTTGTTCCCACTTCACGATCAAATCTCCGGGTCATGTAGGTGCCCTGTTTTCTACCGAACTGCTCCAACCGCGCCTCGGGCACGGCAAGGCCCGCGGCGACAGCCAGCTGATGCGCCACCATTTCCCACGCGCCCATGTCACGTTCATCGTTCCGCCCCGGTAACTTAGCAATCCAGAGATCGCCCGCCTCATCTCGCACACCGGCTTTGGGGCGAGCCCCACCGAGAGAAGATCCCGGAGCAATCATCAGATTGAGCCACTGAATATAATGTGAATCCTCGCTGGCATCTTCCCGCTGCAATTTCCAACTCGCCTGTTCCAGCTCTCGCAGCGAAGCCCATGGCGGAGTCGCCATCGTAGCGCCATCACTTAGCCATGAATTACCAGCAGCAGCTTCTTCCTTAAACCGCAATGCTCCGACACGCTGCGCATCATGAACTCCGAGAAGAAAGTCCAGTTCCTGTAATCGACTGATAGTAATTTGCTTTTTCAAGGTTTTTTAACGGCGCGTCGGTCCGGCCGGGTTTGAGGGGGTGCACTTTTTCGTTGGTTGCCGTGACCTCGATATTTCGAACGGTCGGCATGCGCTGTTTCTCCCAGATGTTTGGTTTGGCTAATCCAGGGTCACCGGTTCCTCCATGGGTTCCGATAATCCGAAAGGCGGGACCTTCTCCTGTCATAATAACAGTGGCGGTTTCATTGGATCCGTCGATTCCAAGGCGTCCGGTTTCATCCAGGAGGATTTCAATGGTTTCGCTGATCCGGTAATTGCCGCGGGGGAAGTCCAGTTTCCCGTCTCCTTGAGATAGAGCATGTCGGATTGCCTCTGTATCATCCGCTTCCCCGTCACCAATTGCCCCGAAGTTCTTTACATTGCTCATAAGTAGATAATTAACTCTCAGTTACGCCAAAATCGACTTAAGAAGTCCGTTGCTGTCTGCAAAGCTTTCACGCTCGACCCCCAGAGTTTGCAATTGTGTGAGCCAGAGATTTGCCAGCGGCGTGCCGCGTTCGCAGTGGATGTGCTTCCCGAGTTTTAACTTGCCGCCACCACCGCCAGCGACCACCACAGGGAGATCGTTGTATTGGTGGGTTGAGCCATCGCCGATCCCGGCGCCGAGGGTAAACATCGTGTTATCCAGAAGCGAAGACCCGTCTGACTCCTCGATTTGATCCATCTTCTCTACCAATCTGGCAAATGCGCTCACGTGAAAGCGATCCAGCTTCAAAAGATCTTCGAGATTCTTTGGTTGGCTGTGTGTCATGCTGTGATGATTTCGCGGTCCATCGAGGATTCCCTCATAATTTGTCTGCGTGCCCCAACGCTCTGGCGCGACCATGAGAGAAGCGACATTCGTGAGCCCTGACTGCAATGCGGTCACCAAAAGATCACCCATGAGGTGGATATATTCATTGCGGGGCAAGTGATCAGCAGGGCGTTCAACCCGATATTCCGAGAGTTCGGCCTTCATCGAATCGATACGGTCCATCCGAGTCTCGATCGCACGAATCGCCTCGAAATATTCTTCGAACTTCTGACTGTCCGACGCGCCGAGACGGGATTTGAGACGCTTCGCATTTCCCAGCGCCAAATCGGTGATGTTTCGGTTTCGTTGGTTCGAGCTCGTGCCGAACAGTCGATCATAGACCCGACGAGGGTTGCGCATCGAGGGAGCAACATGGCCGGTCCCATACCAGGACATGTTGTCGAAGTAGATCGATTCGATGTTATCTTTGTGATCATTGCAGCTCAGTTCCAAGGTAGGGAACGGAGTATTCCGGCCAATCGCATCCGCTGCGATATGATCCATCGTCCGCGCTTGCGGGTAAGCCGAGGACTCCACTTCAAACGGTGCCACACTGGTGAGAAAGCACGAAGCTGCCTGAGCATGGGAATCAGTGCCGTGCTGGAAGGTGCGATCCATCCCCGTAATGAGCGCTATCTTCTCCCGCATCTCGTGCAAGGGAGCAAGCGTCGGCGTAAATGTCAGTTGATGTTTTCCTACCGGGGCTGGTTCACCTTCGAACCGCCAGACGTTATTCTGGTTTGCAAAACTCGGCAGTTTTCTATCACTTTCACCGGGAAAGAATCCGCGCCGCACAAGGCCGTTCGGCAGGTAGAAAAAAGCGAGACGCTGCGCGGGTTTGGCTGACTTCTCTTTTGCAGCGAGGCTTTCGAACCAAGGCAGACTCAGAGCAGCGCCCCCGGCTCCTGCTATGAATTTGCGACGTGAAAGCGGACTCGGATTCTGGTTAGTTTTCATGCGGGGTTTTGTGAAGAAACGGGGCGCTCATTGCAACGCGTTTGAGAAGGGTTCGCATTTCGTCCTCGCCTTCCATAGCAAGGTCGGCGATCTCATCGAGGGCGGGTGAATCAGCCGGGCCGAGTTTTCGACCGAGCCCATAGGAAAGTAAATGAGCGGTGAACCCACGGATGAAGCGCCGCTTTTCTTGAAGGAGGAGTTTCTTAAACTCGACCACGGTTGTGAAGTCATACTGATTAAACAGCACGCCGCTGGAATCGACCGGGCGACCATTTTCGTATGTGTCTCGCCAGACTCCGGTCGGGCTGTAGTTTTCGAGCGCAAATCCGAAGGGATCAATCTGGTTGTGGCAACCGGCACAATCTTTACGCTGGCGATGTTCGGCGAGGCGTTCGCGGATGGTTAGGGTTTCCAGCCGTGCTTCGTCGACCTCTGGAAGCACCGGCACATCGGCAGGAGGAGGCTCTGGTGGATCATTGAAAATGACAGCGTTCACCCACGATCCGCGTGTTATCGGCTGGGTGCGAGTCGGCGTCGATGTCATCGTCATGACCGCTGCGTTTGTAATCACTCCGCCCCGGTGAGGATCATCCAATGGCACACGATTGAATTTGAGCACTTGAGGATTTCCTCCGATCGCTTTGCCCTCGTAGTTGGCTCGAAGCATGTCGCTCTGCCAGGTGAAATCCGGGTCTAACAAATCCATCACCGAGCGGTTTTCGAGATAGATGGTTTCGAAGAGCAAAAGAGGCTCCATCATCATGTGCATGCTCACGCGGTAACCATTGTAGTAAAAGTAGTCGTATTTCTTTGGGGCGGGAACTGCGGTAATAAGCCGCTCCAATTGCAGCCACTGCGCAGGGAAACTGTCGCAAAAACGGCTCATGCGAACGTCGTTCAGCATGCGGTCGATCTGCCCGCTAAGCACCTCGGGCTCCTTCAACGTTCCTGTTTCAGCGGCGTCCAGAAGTTCATCATCCGGAATGCTCCCCCAGAGGAATAGCGCAAGACGCGAAGCCAACTCGAAATCGTCAGTTGATTGCGAACCGGACTTCTGATTCTCCCCGGTTTCGTAGAAGTAAAGAAAGTCAGGCGAAGCCAGAACAGCTCCCACGAGCGTTCGCATGGTTTCTTCGAATGAAGCGCCGGTTGCTAAATTGTTTTTCGCGAAAGTTGCGAAGCGATCCAGTTCTTCGGGTTCAATGACCCGGCGAAATGCCCGGCGGGTCAATCTGGTGAGCCGGTTACGAATCGCTTCTTCGTCAGTCATCGTTCCGGATTTTGGTTCTTCCTTGGGAACTCCGGTGATTTTGAAGGTGTCGATCGCAAACAGGTGACTCTTCGATTTCTTGTTGATGCCCAAACACTTGATCTTCAAACGATGGGTTCCGGGTTCAATTCTGACCGGGATCACGATGTCTTCTGCCCGGCTCACCTTCGAATCGTAGAGGTCAACCGGATCGCCAATAACCTTGCCATCAAGAGACAGTTCGAAGGTTCCGTAGTCAGGTGCCCGGGTGAAACCAAAGCGAAGCCCATCGCCGGTCGTAAGTGCTTCGAAAGTAAATTCGATCTCCCATTCCTTCTTGCGACACATCCAGATGAGGTGCTTTCCGTCACTCCAATGAGAGCCGAATCCCTTCATCTCCTGAACCCATATCCTTCCTTGTGAATTTGCCGGGAGTTTCAGCCAACTGTGATTTTCGGCCTCGAACTTGCCGACGGGCAGGGCCCCGGGTTTTGCAAAGAGCCAGTTCCAGCTCCGGCATTCCTGAGCGTTCAAATCGGGGCTCTCGACGATGGTTTGACTGAGGGTCAGGAACGACTCCATCAGCAAGGG
Source organism: uncultured Verrucomicrobiales bacterium (assembly GCA_937891465.1). GTDB lineage: Bacteria > Verrucomicrobiota > Verrucomicrobiia > Verrucomicrobiales > DEV007 > JABDJT01. The sequence goes on from CALAHF010000080.1 coordinate 188,732, forward strand.
CGAAAGCGTCAGGTGATCGGCCCGGTTGTCGAATCCATGCTCGGCCCTCTGGTCCTGTGGAAACGGTGCGACACCTCGAAACCCCTCGGGGCGACGCCCATCAATATCTTTGCTAAGCGGACGGCTCGCCACCTGAACGTGATCCGGTATCTTACCCGTTTCCGGATGAAAGTAATCTTCGTAACGGCGCATGAGGCGCTCGTTAAGCTGAAAAATCTCGCGGTCCAGCTCAAGGAGATCGATCACCGCATTGTTATATTGAAAACGGTTCATCCGCCGGATCGGGGTTGCCTCGAAAGTCCCGTCCGCGAGCGATTCGGTCAGTATCGTCTCGAGGTGCTTGATCGTGTTCCGGCGCAATTCCTCAGTAATGGGTGGCTCGTCTTCCGGCGGCATCTCGCGATCTTCCAGCGCGCCGATCATCGTCTCCAGCAAATCCGGATGCGCCAGCAAATCAGTGACGTTGTTCAGCGCCACAAGATCGACTTTGCCTTTGATCTTCCCGTCCTTGCCATGGCACTTGATGCAATGTTCCTTGAATACAGGCTGTAGACTCGCCGCAAATAATTCGCTCGAGTCATTCGCCGTGAGTAACGGGCTGATCATTGCCGGCATCGCGAGGCCTATGAGAATGCGCACTTTTATCACCCCATCAGTTGAGCATGTCCTGGAAGGGATTCAACGGCGCAATCGCTCGCGAATCAGGAGCACTTTGCTTCTCCCGAAAAGATTTTCACACAGCTGTGAAAGTCCAAACCAAACTGGGTCGGACTTTTGAAGTCAAAGTGGCCTTCCATCGTCGTGGAAGAGGATTTCGAAATCAAAGAGACCGAACCCAAAAATGAATCTTTACAGATTGAGCTGGGAGCGACACTTTGGTGAACATTGCACCCCCCCAATCCCGGCAGGACCGATGCGCCGATAAAACCTTGAAAAAGCAAATTGCTATCAGTAAGTGACTTAGGGCGCTATTTGACCAAAATAAACCTCCACCACCCGACCTGCGAACAACCACAACCACAACCACAACCACAACCACAACCTACGCCTATCCCCGAACCCACTCCAACGGATGCGCCGCGATGGACTCCCCAATCCCTGCAGGACCGATGCGCCGATAAAAATCCTTGAAAAAGCAAATTTCTATCAGTAAATTTGAGACTTTAATGGGTGGGACCGAAACTTTAAAGAAAATATAATCTCAGTATGTCCTCATTGTTCCAAAAGTATGGTGGTTTTACAAGAATAAATGTCATTGTAAAAGATTTTTACACAGAAGTATTACAAAGTCCAAATTTGAAAGTTTACTTTGTCAATTCAGACATGGAAAACCTTATTGACCACCAAGTTAAATTCATAAGTCACCTATTGGGTGGTCCAGCCGAATATCTCGGAAAGTCATTGGAAATGTCACACAAACACTTGAATATACCAATGCAAGATTTTCTTGAAATCGCTGGCATCTTACAGGATGTCTTAATCGATAATGGTATGAAGGAGGATGATGTATCCAAAGTAATGACAATCGTTGCTTCCGTTCAAAAAAATATCGTTAGAGATGAAGATTTAGCATGAGCCTTAGCTTAGACTCCTTAAGTGTTCCGGTCTTCCTAATTTCAGGCAAGAATTGGAGTATCTTAGATTTTAACAAACGAGCACAGGCTTTATTCTCTTGCCTCCGAGAAGATAAGAACCATTCATTCTTAACCCTATTTCCTGATCTCAATACTACGCGATTAGTTCGAAGGCTTTCAAGAGGAATGAGCTTCTCATTCAACAAAGATATTGTTGTGGATAAGCGCACAGTACCTTTTAACTTTACCTTTCGGCTAGAAAATGACGACAACATTATCGTTGAAGGGAGTGATTATTCAGCAATCAAAGAATCTGAAGCCATGCTTGCTTCCTATACCGAGATAATCGAAATAAAAAACAATGAACTGGAAAGAGAAAGAAAGCTTGCCGATGAACTGCTGAGTAATATTCTCCCTCAAAAGTGTATTGATCAAATCAAGAAATATGGGCGAACATTCCCTGAAAAATTCGCGAGTGTCTCAGTGATGTTTCTAGACTTTGAAGACTTTACTTCTATGTCATCAAGAATGACACCAGATAAACTGTTTGCAGAGTTGAATGAAATTTTCACACGATTCGATGAGATTATTTCTGAATTCAACTGTGAACGGATTAAAACGATTGGCGATGCCTATTTGGCTGTTTGTGGGATGCTATCTCCCACCGATTCACATGCTGAAAAAATTACTTTAGCCGCTCTAGAAATTAGAGGCTATATCGCCGACAGAAACTTAAAAAGTGACGACATATGGAAATGTCGTATCGGTATACACACAGGACCATTAATGGGTGGGATCGTCGGAAAATTAAAGTATATTTATGATGTTTTTGGAGACGGAGTCAATATAGCAAGCCGTATGGAGTCACACTCACAACCGATGCAAATAAACATTTCTGAATCCACAAAAAAACGTCTCCATTCCGAGTTTAGAACTCGTTCTCGCGGCAAGATTAGTGTCAAGGGACAAGGGGAAATGGATATGTTTTATGTTGAAGGCTTAAGCGAGGAACAGCTCCCTTCTACATAAAGTCCAACCGGTGTCATTGCACCCCCTCAATCCCGGCAGGACCGATGCGCCGATAAAAATCCTATCAGTAGCAAGTTCCTATCAGTAATCTGTTTGAGCCGCTTTTTTGTCAGCATCCGATTTTGCGCTCTTCAACTTTGCCTGAGCACCTGCGATTCCTTTATCAGCTCCGCCCAATCCATTTACCCTTCGCGTGACCCACAAGCGCCTCCGCCTTCACCGTTTCCGTGAGTAATTTTTTCGTCGCTTCGATTTTAGCTTTTGCAGTTTTCTGCGCCTCACCACCCTTAACCTAAGCCGTTTTGTTCGCTTCATTTGCCGCAGGAAGTGCGTTTGAAATTTCGTCCTTCAGCGTCTGAAGTTGCTCAGCATATTGCTTCTCGAGCTTTTGACCGGCATCAGTCAGAGCAGCCTGAGGACGAGGGGCTTCTCATCAATCAAGGAGGCCGTCGTCGTCGTCGACAGATTGAGCTTCCGGAGAATCAATCTCCGCCGGCCCACCGAATTGCCCTGCTGATGTTCAATGCCGAGGAGCAAGGTGAAGACCTCAATATCGAATTGTGACACCTGCTCGAAGAGGCTGGCCACGTTCCCTTTTTCCCCGAAAAAACCTTGCACGATTTGGGGATGAATGCCAACCGCGTTGCCGGCTTGGTTGAAAATACTGAGGCCGATGCGTGGATGGTGAGCGCTGGTTCGCGTGAAATTTTGGAATGGTTTGCCGATCAGAATCAAAATGCGTTTGCGCTTTTCGGACGACGAAAAGGGCTTTCGATAGCGGGCGCCGGGCCCAATAAATCGCCGCTTTTCAGTAGCATTACACGTCGCCTCATCGAACTCGGGCACCGCAGGATTTCGCTTCTCTGTCGCAGTCAACTTCGGCAACCGAGCCCTGCCGAGTCACTCCGAAATTTCCTCAGCGAACTTGAATCGGCCGGAGTCAAAACAGGGAAATGTCACTTGCCGGATTGGGAGGAGAACAAAGCTGGATTTGCCAAAGCCCTCGATTCACTTTTGGAACACACCCCACCGACTGCGCTGATTCTTGACAAGCCGTTTCTTTACAATGCTGCCTACCATCGGCTCGCGCGCCGAGGCCTCCGAGTTCCTGAGGACGTGTCACTCGTCTGCACCGACGGCCTTCCAGCATAGCGTGGTGCGAACCTGTAGTTTCTCACATCAGTTGGGATCACACCCTCGTGATCCGACGGGTCGTCCGCTGGGCAAACAATATTGCCAATGGAAAAGAGGATAAAAGGTAAACCCTAACCGCTGCACAATTCATCGAAACAACCCTGTACGTTCGAAGTTAACATTTTTTCTTTTATGCGAGTGAAGTAATTCCGTCATTGTGCCGGATGAAATTGGTTTGATTTTGACGACGTTCTCCTCGTTTTATTAATGAGAGCAACTGTTGCCGCAATCCTATTTATCCTTCCGAGTCTGTGCCTGAACGCGCAGAATGGGCCTGCTTTTGAAGCGGCAAAAGCGATCGGGCTTGAGCGCTCCAGCTATCGCAAACCGGCGACGGCTGCTCGAATTTCTCCGGATGCAAAACCGGAGGCTGATCTCGAAACTTTTCGAACCAAGATCGAGCCGCTGCTTCGAGAATCCTGTTATCAGTGTCACGGCGAGGAAAAGCAGAAAGGAAAATTTCGAGTCGATACCTTGGATCCCAATTTGCTCTCGGGAGGGGATCAAAGTTGGTGGCTGGAAGTCATTGATGTGATCAGCAATGGAGAAATGCCTCCGGTTGATGACGATGTCGAACTCGCAGATGAGGGGCGCGCTGAAATTATCGACTGGCTTTCTAACGAGATTCACGTGGCCTCCCAAGTTCGCCGAAGTGAAGGTGGGCACTCTTCGTTCCGTCGGATGACGCGTTACGAATACAATTACGCGCTCCAGGATTTGCTGGGGCTCCAGTTCGATTTCGCCCGCGATTTGCCGCCGGAAACTGAGTCGGAAGATGGGTTTCAAAACAGCTCCGAAATGCTGCAAATGTCGGCGTCTCAGTTTTCTCAATACCGTGAAATCGCGCGGCAGGCACTTCGAAAATCAACCGTTCGTGGAGAGCAACCAAAGCCAATTCATTTCGAAATTTCGATGACGGAAATGACCGAGCGAGCGACTCGAAATTTTGAAAGTCAGAAGAAAAAAATAGAAGACAAGTTCAAGGATGATCCTGAAAAGTTGGCAAAGGGTTTGGAGAAATTAAGTAATTCGAATTCGCGCAATGTTAGTCTGAATGACGTTCATTTGATCAATTCGAAAGCAGTAGCCATTTCTCCTCCGCGATCTGGTTACGGAGGAAAAGAAATTCGCTGGGATCCTGTGGAAGAAAAACCGCAGCCGCCAACTGAAACGGAAAATCAATTGATCATTCCAGCGGGGAAGGAGCAGATCTTCGATTTCGGAGATTTTCTGCCTGATTCAGGAACGGTACTGGTTCGGTTTCGAGGGAGCCGTGGTTCTGTGGAAGAGGGGAGTTACCCGAACTTGCGAATTCGATTTGGTTTTCAGCCGAGTAATAATTCAAAGACTTCGTTTCAAGTTGGTGGGAAAACGATCGCGATCAAGGCGGCTCCCAATGACCCGCAGTTTTTTGAATTCCAGGTTCCGTTGGGTGAAGTCTCGCGAAATCCTTACCGTGGGAATGGGGTATTGGGCAGGCGTCCCAATCCATCGGAGTATTTGATTTTTGAAAATATGACGATGGCAAAAGCTTCGCCTTCAAATCAAATCAAGATCGATTATGTGGAAGTGACCGCACCTTATTTTTCTCAATGGCCACCTGAATCACACAAACGGATTTTCATAGAAAGCGAAAAAAGTGATGATGAAAAAGCGACTGCTCGGGAAGTGCTTTCTGCATTTATGGCACGTGCGTGGCGTCGGCCGGTATTGGATTCTGAAATTGATCGCAAGGTGAAGCTTTTCGTGAAACTGCGTCCAAGCTGTGAAGATTTCGAAGACGCGATGATTGAAGTTCTTGCCGGGGTGCTTTCTTCACCACAATTCCTCTACCTGGCTCAATCGGACGAAACGGCTGATAAACTAACTGAACACGAATTGGCGACACGTCTCTCCATGTTTTTATGGTGCAGCGTTCCCGATAGTGAGCTTTTGGATTTGACTGAAAGTGGTGAGTTGAGCGATCCCAAAGTTCTCTCACAACAAACCGAGCGAATGCTGGCTGACCCGAAAGCGAAGCGATTTTCGGAGCAGTTTACCCGTCAGTGGCTTGGAATGCAGTTGCTCGATTTTCTCAATGTGGACAAGAAATTCTTCAATCAGTTTGATGCTGATTTACGAAATTCGATGAAGGGCGAGCCGATCGCATTTTTTCACGAACTGCTTCAGGAAAATGGCAGCGTGCTGAACTTTCTTCACGCTGACTACGCAATGCTGAACGAGCGGATGGCGGTTCATTATGGAATTCCAGATGTTCACGGAAACGAATTTCAAAGGGTGGTTTTGAAGCCAGAATCTCGCCGCGGAGGTCTGCTGACGCAAGCGGGTTTGCTCGCGATGAATTCTGATGGCAAAGATTCGCACCCATTAAAGCGAGGCATTTGGTTGTTGGAAAATATTCTTCACGATCCACCCCCGCCGCCCCCGCCAGCGGTTCCTGAAATCGACCTCACTGATCCGGATATTTTAAAACTCACGCTAAAAGATCGGATGGAAGATCACCGGAATGATCCAGCGTGTATGTCGTGCCATGCGAAGATCGACCCCTGGGGGATTGCCTTTGAAAACTTCGACGCCGTGGGCCGTTGGCGAGATGAAATTGGGAAAGATGCAGTGGATGCCAACAGCGTTTTGTTTAATCAGCAAAAACTGGAAGGCATGGAAGGACTGAAATTATTCCTGTTGGAAAACCGACAAGATCAGTTCGCTCGCTCGATGGTTCACAAACTTGCTTCGTATGCATTGGGCCGGCCGATTAGTTTTGCTGATCGTGCCGATTTGGAGCAAATTACCGCCGACTTGCGTAAGCATGATGATCGCCTCGCTACCCTGATTACGTTGATCGTAACCAGCGAAATTTTTGTTAGTAAATAAGTGACCGTTTTTAAGAAATGAACACCCGTCTCTCGTCATTAGATCGCCGAAAATTCATTCGTGGAGTGGGTGGGTTTGCGCTCGCGTTGCCCGCTTTTGAAACATTCTCTGGAGTTGCTAAGGCAAAAGCTACTTCTGCAGGAAAGAAGCGACTGGCTTGTTTTTACATGCCTGATGGTGTGCCGATGCCTCGCAAAGATGATCCTGCGTTTCAGGACTGGTCATGGTTTCCTCATGGATCAGGCAGAGACTTCAAACTCACAAAATGCCTCGGTCCTCTCGAATCATTGCGAGATGATCTGACGATCGTCGGAGGTCTTTCGAATCCAGCGGTGCGAAATATTCACGGGCATTCGAATGCCGATCAATTTCTCACGTCTGCCAATACTGGCGCAAATGGCGATTACAAAAATGGCGTTTCCATAGATCAGGTTTTCGCGGAGAAATCCGGCGAGCACACGCGATTCGCATCGTTGGTGCTTTCGACCGATGGCGGAACAGGCTCCCCACGCGGAGCCCAAACGCTTTCGTATAATAAAAACGGGCGTCCTATTCCGGCAGAACACCGTCCAAAGAGAATTTTTGATACGCTATTTGTGAAGAGCAATGACGACGCGGCCCGCCAACTTGCGATGAGTGAAAGCGCGCTTGATGATCTCATGGAAGACGCTCGTTCGCTTCAGCGGACCTTGTCGAAATCAGATCAGGAGCGGCTCGATGAATATCTACAATCTGTTCGTGATACCGAGCTGAGAGTCGAAAAAGCGAAGCAGTGGATCGACATCCCTTTTCCGAAAGTTGATGCTGATCGGCTCACGCTCGACGTTACGCCAGAAGATCCGTTGAATTATCTGCGGACAATGTATGAGCTCATTTACCTTGCCTTCAAAACGGATTCGACTCGATCTGTCACTTACCAATTAGGTCGCGAGAATGGAGTTGGCGCGAGCGATTATCTGGCTCGAGCGATTGGGTTTAACCTCACGCATCAGCTGACTCACCAAACCAAACAGCCGGACGGTTGGAAAAATTTGGGGAGCTACTGTCGTTTTCTAAACGAAGAATTTGGACGTTTTGCGAGCCGGTTGAAAGCAACGCCGGAGATCGATGGAACTGGCAACATGTTGGATAACACGCTGCTCTATTTCGGTTCAGCGTCGAGTGCTTTTCATACCTCGCGCAACTACCCGCTCATTCTCACCGGCGGAAAAAACATGGGTTTCAAACACGGGCAGTATCTGAAATACGGCCAAGGGAATGAAGATAACCAAGCTGACGCAGGAGTTAGCACGGACAAAGGCTGGCGCACCGAGGCCGAGCATCAGGAGTTACCTATCGCCGATCTTTACGTGACGATGCTTCAGCGCCTTGGGGTTGAGACCGAGACTTTTGCGGGCAGTTCGAAAACGCTTTCTGAAATCTAATTGGAGCGGAGCGTTTTTGTGAAAAACTCGCGGACTTTAGCCGTCACCTCGTCGGCTTGAAATTCCTTCCCACCGTGGCCTGCGCCGTTGACGATCACCAATTCAGATTCCACGCCCGCCTTTTTTAATGCGTCGTGCAGCTTCTGACTTTGAGCCAGCGGGACCCCCGGATCGAGTTCACCATGCATGATGAGAAACGGCGGGTCATCTTTCGAAACATGATGCAAGCCGCTCGCATCGTTTGCGAGATCAGGCACGTCCATCACCGTTTTACCGAGTAAACGAGCGCCGTTTGATTTTTCTACCATCGCGCGAGTTCGTTTTTCACTGATCGTATTCGGCGGCATTGTTAGGAGCTCACTCGGGCCAAACCAATCGCACACCGCTTGAACTCGGCTCGATACTTCTTCGAGGCCATCATATTTTCGAGTTCCCATCAGCGCAACGAGGTGACCGCCTGCGGAACTTCCAAACGCACCGATTTTTGATCCGTCGATCCCGTATTTCGATCCGTTTTGTCGAAGCCAACGAACCGCCGAATAACAATCGTTGATTTGGTCAGGCCATTTTCCCTTTCCAATCAAACGATATTGAATGCTAGCGACAGCGAAATCACCGCCCTGCGCAAGAAACGCCGCTTTGCAGTTTTCCTTGCTGCCGTTTTTCCAACCTCCACCATGAACCCAAATCACGACTGGAAGTTTGTCTGAAACGGGTTTGTCGGGAAGATAGAGGTCCAGCTTCAACGGGAGTACTCCAGGCTTTGCATATTCGATGTCCCGCTCAACTTTCACACCCGAAGGGACTTTCTGCATTTTTTTCTTCTTTGCGCCACCGGATTTTTCCTGTGCAAGCGTCGACGCTGCAAGCATCGCGATGATTACGAACCAACAGGGTTGAGTCATCGAACGAATAGGGTTGGATCGTTTTCTGTGCATGGCCCAGAAAACACTCGGCACCCGCTCAAATCCATCGGAAAATTGCGTCTACGTTCCCATCGGTTTTTGCTCGGGTGGTTGCCGAACAAGCGACTGCCTACGCCCATTCATTCGCAATGGGAGAGGTGGTGTCTTCAGATGATATCCCTGATACGATTGCCGATGGCGTCGCGCTGCGAGTGCCGACAGTTTTTCGGTCATCAAAAGTTACGTGGACGATGCACCCCCTCAATCCCGGCAGGACCGATGCGCCGATAAAAATCCTATCAGTAAGCAAATTCCTATCAGTAATTCCGATTTCTGGATCAATGGGACCGACTGCGGCGATTTCTGAATTCGGCGGCAACGCATAGGCATGTCGAACAGCCGTTGTTTTTCCGTTTTTCAATTCGATCCGACGGTTTTCCTGAACGCGGTTGCTCCAAGCTGCAGTGATTGCGTCGATCGTCCGCTTTTCGACGTCGAGCGTTACCGTGCCGTGACAATGACTCGCATTCACGACAATTGATTTTGGATCAATCCCCAGCGATTTTTTGACCGCGGCGCGGACGTTTGCGAGATACGGATCTTTAATCGTTCCGATCCCTGCGGTCGCCACGGCGTCGAACGTCACAATCACCGAATGAGAATCGCCGCTGCTCAGAGCGAGCGCTTTTACCCAAAGCCGGTTCCCGCCTTCTGCCGGTGCTCCTTCCCGCGTGATGTCGACTCTCCCAATACCGGCGAGCAAATCTTGCGAAATTCCGCGGGAAGGAATTCCAATGGCAAAAACAAACGCAAACACCCGAAATGACATCATGGTTCAACCATGAAAATCGAGGGGCAATACGTCAAGCTGTGAAATGACGGATTCACGAACCAACCCTGTTCGTTCGTTTTTAGGCTTCGTCAGATCAAACCTGATCCGCTGCCGTTTTGTTCATAATCTCTTCGACTGTCGTCACGCCATTCAACGCATGTTCGATTCCAGTCGTCCAGAGTGGCTTCATTCCGTTCGCTTCAGCGATTTCCACGATCCGGCGGGTCGGCTTTTTCGCCATAACTGCATCTCGAATCTCGTCATCAACTTTTAACAGCTCGCAGATCGAAAATCGTCCCGAAAATCCGGACCCGGAGCACTGATCACAGCCCTCGCTGCGCGCAAATGTCGCTTCCTTCAAACGATCTTCGCTAACACCCGCGATAATCATTTCCGGTTCGTAACTCACGAGACAGTTAGGGCAGTTTTTCCGCACCAGACGCAAGCCCAGAATCCCGAGAATACTCGAGGACAGCAAAAACGGCTCGATATCCATGTTGATCAGACGGGCAAATACTCCCGCCGTCGTGCCGGAGTGAACCGTGCTGATGACCATATGGCCCGTGAGACCTGCCTGAACCGCAATTCCTGCCGTTTCCTGATCACGAATCTCGCCCACCATTATGACTTCAGGATCCTGTCGCATCAGCCCCCGCAGAGCCGAGGCAAAAGTGAATCCGGAATCGGAATTCAAAAAGACCTGACTCACCGTCGGCAGATGGACTTCCACTGGATCCTCCACTGAAGCCACGCTGATTGAAGTTCCCATCTTGTTGATCAAGTGCATCAACGAAGCATAGATCGCCGTGGTTTTGCCGCATCCGGTTGGCCCGTTCAACAGCAGCAACCCATTCGGCTTTTCAAGCATTTTGATCCACTCGTTTAGCGTGTGATCGTCGAAACCGAGCTTTGAAATATCAAAAAGCTGAGAATTCGGATCAAAAATCCGGCACACCACTTTCTCACCTAAAATCGTCGGGATGATCGAAACCCGAAGCTGGATATTGTTGAAATCAGGCCCCATGTTGCATTTTCCATCGAGAGCAACTCCGGTGACGTGACTTTTTAGCTCCGCCATTACCTTAATTCGACCGGAAATTTTCTCCCGCAATTCCAGCGGCAAATGAATCATCTCGACAAGCGCGCCGTTGATCCGAATCCGGACAGCAATCGCGTTTTCCCAAGGCTCGATGTGAATGTCGCTTGCGTTGTGCTCGACCGCATCGCGAATCAAACAATTTACAAGTTCCTCGATCCCAATGGATTGAGGTGCAACAGACTGAAGGAAGAATTCAGAGTGGAGTATCCCCTCGGCACGTTCCAACACAGCTTCCTTCCGCTTCTTCTTGATAAAAGCCATAGTTTTCCCCTTAATTTTAATGTTAAATCCAGATGTTCCCTACATTTAATCTAAGCACCGAACATGAGCTTGAAATTAAGCGTGGAAACCATTCCGATTGTCGAGCTAATTCTTAGAATGGCCTTCCAGGCAAAATTCTGAGTTGCGCTCACAACAGCGATGACGAAATTCGGCCCTCTCATGAAATTCACCTGTTCCCATCTCGCCATCGTTTCAGCAATGAACTACTGATAGGAATTTGCTTTTTCAAGGATTTTTATCGGCGCATCGGTCCTGCCGCGATTGAGGGGGTGCAATCTCAATGCAGAAACCTATTTTCCCTCATAGAATTCGAAATACGATCATTAAATTCCTCTCCCTATTTCCCCACGAATCAATAGGGTTGCTTCAACGAACGTACCCTGTTGCTTCGTGAAGGTTCGTCTAGCTGCACTGAAAAGAAAAAAATGCAGCGTCATCTTCTCGTCGTCGAGCCGGGCCGCTGCTTTGCTGGGATTAAGAGTAAGAATTAACCGAGTTCATGAATTCTACCGGGCTCAAGCTAAAGACGGGCGACTGGAAATCAAAATTTCCGAGTCAATTCTTCACCCGGTGAGAAGACCCTATTTTGGCTCTTCACGAACTTCCCAACTATCGTAGTGTTTCGCACTCTGCCCACTCCACATCGGAGATGAACCCCATAGTGGAATCGTCGGGAGAGAGGATTCCCACTGCCCGAGCTTGCGAAACAGAGCCTCAAAGCCTTCAGGATCGCTACGCGACAAATCATCTGATTCCCCGGGATCCCCCGCAGGTTGAAACATTTGTGCCGGCCGGTGAGACAGACGGATCAACTTATTCTGTCCGTCAAGAACAGCAGCCTGCCCTTGAAGCCTCCAGAAAAGAAGTCGCTCTGCGGGAGGGCTCTCTCCTTTCAATAACGGAATTAGATCAATCCCGTCGTATTCCCCATAATCAGCTCTCGCCTTTTTACGATTTCCCTTATCCTCATAAGGCCGAAGGTCTGCCAGAGGAAGCAATTCCGAGCTGGCCGCAGCCATAAAAGTGGGGAGCAAATCGAGACTGGAGGTTACGCCCTCATAGCGTTCACCTTTCGGCAATTGACCGGGCCAGGACCAAATCATCGGAACCCTGACACCGCCCTCTTTGAGGCAACCTTTCACGCCTGAAAGCGGTCCGTTCCAACTGGCATTCCCTGTTGCTCCCCCGTTATCAGAAAAGAAAACGATAAGCGTGTCTTCGAGTTGGCCGGCCTCTTCCAGGTGATTTCGAAGGCGGCCCACACCGCGATCCAAAGCCCACATCATCGCCGCATAGGTACGGCGCTTTGGGTGTTTGATATTTTCGAAACGAGCGAGGTCTTCTTCAGTCGCCTGCAAAGGCCCATGCGGGGCGTTGTAGGACATAAAAAGGAACCAGGGCTTTTCCTGGTCAGTAATCCAGCCGATGCCCTCGTCAGTAAAAAAATCAGTGAGGTAGGGATTGGAGAATTCTTCAATCGGCTCACCATTTCGCTCCAATTGGTTTTGCTTCGACTTTGGAAAGTAGCCGTGACTCCCTCCCAGCATTCCGGAAAAATGATCAAAGCCGCGTTCAGACGGATGAAACCCCGGCCCCTTTCCGAGATGCCATTTTCCAATCAGGGCCGTTGCATATCCAGCTGAGCCCAAATGATCTCCGAGGGTATGTTCCCCCGGTGCCACTCCCAGAAATTCAGGCCGTGTGTGATAGCTGCTTTCGCTTTTGTTCAAGTTCGCCTGATATCCGAACCGTCGAGGATCCCGCCCCGTCATCAGTCCCGCGCGCGAAGGAGAACAAACCGGACTCGTCACGTAAGCCTGAGGACAAAGAACGCCCGATTCAGCGAGTGCATCAATATTCGGGGTCTTTAGCAATTCGCTGCCCATACAACCGAGGTCTCCATATCCCATATCATCCGCAAGAATCATGAGAATGTTAGGCTTTGATTCGGCAGCAAACGAATGTGCGAATGGCAGGGAAAGGGCGAGAAAAATAGCTAATAGGCGCATAGGGAACTTGGGAAGCTCTTTCAATTCTATCTTTCGAAATGCCACGACGCAACCATTGCCGTGATCCTGCAGAGCAATGAAGCCCTTCTTGCGAAGCATCGTCTCATCCTTGACTGGACCGAAGAAGAGACAAAGTCGTTGATCTTCTGAGTGACCGTATCGCCCACGGCTGAAATCTCGAGCGGGATCGTCGGCTTCCGACTCCTGATTTTCGAAAATTAACGATCCTCCGATCATCTCCAAAGGGACAGGCCCCGGAAATTTCGGGATTTCCATCAGTGCGTCGGTCCGGCCATCACCGCGTCGAGGCTGGCGCGATGCCTTTTGCCGTAAAGCAGGATGTCCGGACCGACGTTGCGCGCAACGTGCTCCTGATCGCGCAACTTCGCCAGCGGCTCCGGTTCCAGCCGCGCCAGCGCCGGTTCGCTCAGGCCGATGAAGATGGCCGGCCGATCCGCTTCCCATTCATCGGGTGAGACGACGGGGAACGCCGCTCCGGTTATTTCCTGTAGGTAAGCCGCCAGCGTTTTCGCTGCGTAAGTCTCAATCCCCTCTGAGTCAGCGTCCAAGGCGGCCACGATCTGGTATCGCGTCTGGTCGTCTTCGGCGAGGGTGAGAAACTGGCCGCCACCCGTCTGCGCGAGTGACAGCGCCGGCGTCACGAGGAACAGCAAGCCCGTTCCAAGCAAAGCGAGAATGAGTATCCGCCAATTTTTCATGAGTTTGTCAGGGCCGGAATTCCGCACTGCGAACGAACGCGGACACACGACCTTCTTCGTCAACCGAGGCGATTTCAAACGCGTAGACGCCTCCCTGCAAGAGCTGGCGCCGGAGATCGATTTTCGGTGTGTCATCTGTCGTCTGGATAATCGCATAGGGAAGGCTCGGCGTTTCTGGAAAAATCGCGCCGGACTCGATCAGGATGGGTTTGATCCGACAGGCAGCCGCATCGGGCGAACTTTTCCAGCTGAGGACACTCTTATTGAATCGAATTTCAGAAGGCGGAGCGAGCGATGGCGCGGTTTTCGCGGGCGGTCCGATCGCGACCTTCCAGGCATCAATGCGCCGCTGAGCCGGCGTGGTGATCATGAGTTGATTCGGACCGACCACGTTGGCGCCGACGTTGCTTCCGGTCATGCTGCTGATGACGTGGGCGTCGTCCCACGAACGCCCGGAACCGTCAGCGGAAACGTAGATCCGGCAGTGATGCTTCGAAAGGGCGGTCACCAAGGTGAGCACACCGTTGTCCAATAAATTCAGGGTCGGAAGTTTGCCCGGGAAAGGCAGGACTTGCGGTGCGCCCCACATCAATCCGCCATCGTTTGAGCGTACCGAAACGATGTGAGACGCAGATGTGCTGCCGCTACGCACCGTCGCCAGCAGAGAGCCGTCGCCGGTTGTCGACACGGACGTTTCCAGCCATGGCGTCGTCACCTTCGCCCCGGCCTGGATCATGTCGACCGCCCTGGTGATCACGGACCGAACCCGCCAACTGCGGCCGCGATCCGCGCTCTCCAGCAGGACAGATTTGTTGCCGCTCTTGCTCCACGTATAGGCGGGCATGAGAAGTTTGCCGTTGTGAGTTTCGATGATCCGCCGAAGCGGACGCGCGATGAAGCCGACCTCAGGTGGACAATCGATGGTGGCTCGCGCCAGCTCCCAGGTTTTGCCGTGATCACTCGAAATCCCGATCTGATACGCGTCGGCCGGAACCTCAGGCGGCGTCGGGTCGCGCCGTTTCGCCGGATCGGGAACCCAACGAATTCCGAACGCCAGGAGATCGCCGTTGTTCAGCCGGTCGATCCAGAGATCCACGGTGTCAGGAATCGGCCAGTTGTCCTCCCCGTCCGTCCACGTTCTGCCGCCATCCGTCGACAAGGCTGACGCCGTTCCCACGCTGCCTCCGAAGTCGTCCGGATGATTCGGAAAGGTCACATAGGCTCGCGTTTTGGTCATCACGCCGTAGCCGCCTCCCGTGATACCTTCGCGCTCGACGACTGTCGCATTTGGCGAAACCACGACTTCCAGCTGCGGCTGATCGCGCCAGAGCGCGGCGCACTCGAGCGGGTAATCCGTGAGCATTCCGTTGATGCCGACTTCCCGCGCGCGAAGCCAGTTGGATTCATTCCTTCGATGTTCGCCTTCCCCCGCGTAATTGAAGTGGATCTGCTTTTCGTGTTCGCGCAACAGGGCGGATTCCTCCGGTGTCGGGACGAATGTCAGGAGAAACGAATCGACCAGCCCTTCGTCCAGACGCGCCTGCAACTCCTCGCGCCTGACATTGCGACCAATCCGGATTCGCGGGTCGAGCGCCTTGAGGCGCTGGCTGCATTCGACGCTCTGGTCGAAAGCGAACGACTCCTCGAACAGCTCGAACTCTGCCAGTAGCCGAACGAGTTCCCGTTCACCGTCCCGGGTGATCCCCTTAATGTTCAGCGCGATCAATGTAGACCGGCGCTTGCGCTTCTGAATCAGGGCAAACGTTTCTTCGAGGCTCGGAACACGCAGGTCGGTGAAACGTGGATCGAACCAGCTTCCCGCGTCGAACTCCCGCAGCTGATTCCACGTGAATTCAGTCACAGGCCGGTCCGGGCCGTCCGTGGTTCGCGCAAGCGTCACGTCGTGCAAAACGACGAGTTTGCCGTCTTTGGTCGTGCGAATATCCAATTCGAATCCCATTCCGAGTTCGAGACAACTGGCGAAAGCGGGCAGGGTGTTTTCCGGTGCGTGCCGGATTAATCCGCGGTGAGCGATAAGGATCGGATCGTCAGCGTTCAGGGCAGCCAGCGGTGCGATTAGGAGTATGGTAAGGATCTTGAGTGTCTGTTTCATACATGTCTTTCGAGAGGCTCGGTTCTTCTTAATCGTGCAAATCCAACTTCTCGAGGAATGCACCGGCACGCTAGTGGCGTATACCTGGGCAACGTCGGTGACGTTGGAGTTTAAGATGACATGGCGATTGCCGGGTGTCAGGTAGGGATGCGCGTGAGTGTATTTCTGCGGCCCATGTTATCTGCGGGCTAGGGTCACCTCCACGGTGGATTCGGCCGGGATGTCCACCCGCACGGTCACCTCGGTCAATCGCTTCTCACGATCGTCGCTGTCGACCTGGGACTCGATCCGGCCACCGGACGCCTTGTATCTCCCCTGCGGTAGGAAGAATCGCACACGGCCGTTGGGAAACGGGTCAAGGTAACGGTTCGTGATGGTCGCGGTCACGGAACTGTCGCTCCCGTCGTTGGGACCGGAGTATGAAACAAAGAGCGGCGGATCCTCGTGCCGGGCGAAGGGAATCGGCTTGGTCTCATGGCCGTTGTAGGTGCATTTCTCGACTCGCCCGTCCTTGAAACGAATCACCCGGAAGCTGATCGCGTTGGTTTTCCCGACCCGTCTCGTCGGCGTCACTCCAAGATTCATCACTCTCCCGCCTGTGCCATGGGCATCGTGAATTAAAGAAACCCGGTGCCGATCGAGGAACTCCAGCGGCGCGTTCTGCTCGAAGGCATTGATGATCTTGAGTGTCGCATTCGGCCGCTGCGAGAACAACGCATCCGCAAGGTCGATCCCGTGATGCCAGGGATGCCCGTAGTTGAGAATCGCGATGTCCTGCCCGAAGTCGACCCTGTTGACGGGATCGCCGTACCACTGTTCGTGTCCGAAAAACTGGTGATTGCCGAAGTTGACGAGGTGGGGGGTTTTGAGCCGGGACAGGGCGCCGGAAATGTAGGCGGGGTTTACCGCGTTGCTGTTCAGCACCATATCGGCGCCGATCAGGTTGGCCATGGTTGCGATCCGTTCGAGATATTCGGCCTGGTATTGGGCGGAAGTGTCGAGATGCCCAAAGGTCACCAGGACCGGATCTTTCGGAAACTCCCGAACTACGTGGACGCTGCGCGGCGACCGGCAAATTCCGGTTCGCCGGCCACCGTCAATCGACACTTCAAGGTCATAGAGGCCCGGGGCCATGTCGTCGGGCAGGTGGGCAACAATTTCACGGTCGTAGTAGTAGGCCTTGGTGAGATCTTCCTCAAAACGAATGGTCCGCGAAATGGACGCCGAGGCCAATCGGCGAATCAACCTGACCTGCGAAATCTCGGTATCGTAACCAAGGAAACGAGCCCGAAACGTGTCGCCGGGTTTCCGGATGGCGGGGCGGTTCAACGCGGGAAAGCGGAACCGGGTGATCACTGTGGACGGACTGCGAACCAGATGGATCGGTGTGATTGTGGTCGGCTTTCCTGCCTCGATTTCGATCCCATCGAGACGCTGCGTCTTCCAGCCGGCCGCCTCGATGATCAAGTGATAGTCTTTTCCGGGAGGCAGGCCCGCGAGGCAGCACTGCCCGGTCATCCAGTTTCTCACCAGCGAGTTGCGATAGGTGATTTTTTCCGAGTGATCGGTCAACCGAACGCGTGCATCCACAAGAAACGCATTGGCCTCTCCGTTGACGGTAAACTGGAGTTCTCCACAAGGTTTTGACCAAGTCCGGAATCCCTCTATTCGGCATCCTGAGTCCTGACCATTGGATCGATGTTCGACTATTAAGCGGTGTGCTCCATCCACCAAGCTATGTGCTAACACCAGTTCTCTGGCCGTTCCCCGCGGACGAATCGTGACTGGATCGCGATCATCCACTTTCACGATCAGCTCGCCCAGGTTCGGTGGTCCGTAAGCCGGCACATTGTGCCCACCAAGTCGGATCGAGATTCCGGTTCCTTCGAAATTCAGTTCCAGGGCCGCGCCATTTTCAGACGATGCCAGACTGCCGGCTTCCGCGTAGCGGAAACGGCTTTCGGTCCAGACACCTTGCTGTCGAATCTCCGTATTCCCGGCTGCCGGAATCCAGGCCGCGTTGTCTTTCGCGGCCAGTCCGGCCGGCGAAAAAACGAAGAAAAGCCAATGGAATAATCGATCGAGACGCGGCATACTCATTTCCCCTCCATTTTGCCGGAAAATGGCACAAATGAAAGGGCACATATCGGGGGATACGATGCAGGAAAGGACGGTCACGTTCATACTGAAATTTCCCATCGCCCCGGATTCGGAATAGGCAGAAGGAAAACACCGCACAGACAATTTGAAAAGTGACGCAAATCAAAATAGAGAGAACATGAAAAGACGAAACTTCACCAAATGCACCGCAGGTACAGCCGCCCTGAGCGCCTTGAGCAAAACCTCTATTGCGCAACAGGCAACTGGAGCAAACGAAAAAATCGTCGTCGCCGCGATGGGGATGGGAGGACGTGGCACCCAGTTGGCGACGGGTTTTGAGAGCCTCGATAATGTCGAAGTGAAAGCCGTCTTTGACGTTGACAAAACCAGAGCGGAAGGCGCCGCGGCCTCAGTGGGGAACGTAAACAATCGCACCATCGAATCCGGTCAGGATTTCCGAAAAATACTCGAAGACAAGGATGTGGATGTGTTAGTGATCGCTTCGAGCAATCATTGGCACGCTCCTGCTGCTGTGATGGCGGCTGCGGCCGGTAAACATGTTTATGTAGAAAAGCCTTGTTCCCACAATCCGCGCGAAGGCGAATTGATGGTCGCCGCAGCCCGTAAATATGACCGGCGGATTCAACATGGCACTCAGCGGCGCAGTCGTCCCTCAGTAGTC
The DNA here is from genome assembly GCA_937891465.1 of uncultured Verrucomicrobiales bacterium. GTDB lineage: Bacteria > Verrucomicrobiota > Verrucomicrobiia > Verrucomicrobiales > DEV007 > JABDJT01. The sequence continues at coordinate 207,568 of CALAHF010000080.1, forward strand.
GAAGGGCTGGCCCGTTTAAAGGAAGGCGCCATTGGCCGGGTCTACTACGCAAAATGTTACTACCGTGGCAAGCGGCCATCGCTCGGAACAGGCAAAGAAACGCCGCCGCCCGACTATCTCGATTATGAATTGTGGCAGGGGCCTGCTCCGCGGCGTCCATATCTCGACAACCGAATTCACTACAACTGGCATTGGCACTGGCATTGGGGGAACGGCGAACTGGGAAACAATGGCGTGCATCACGTCGACATTGCGCGCGCTGGTCTTGAGGTGGATTATCCGATTCAGGTAGCTTCGTCGGGAGGGCGTTATCGCTACCCGGATGACGATCAGCAAACGCCGGATACCCAGGACGCCATTTTTAAATTTGAAGGCGGAAAATCTATTGCCTGGGAAGCGTTAAGTTGTCACCCCCAATGGCCCGGTAAAAAGAATGACCTGTGGTTTTACGGAACAGAAGGTAGTGCTGCTTTTACCGGCACGAGCTATCAGATTTTTGACTTGGATGGCAAATCTATTGGAGATGGTAAAAAGCATGGCGGCGAAAAGGAGCATCTAGTGAACTTCGTTGATTCGATTCGTAACGACACCCCGCTCAACGCTGAAATCGAAGAAGGACACAAGAGTACCGTGCTGTGTCATCTCGGAAACATTGCCTACCGCACCGGTCGAACTCTGTCCTGCGATCCCACCAACGGAAAAATTATCAATGACCCGGAGGCAGCGAAATTCTGGACCCGCGACTATGAACAAGGCTGGGAGATTGCATTGTAACTGCCAGGAATTCACTTTTCGTCCGTCCTGTGCCGGACTATTGGAACGGCGTTTACACCAAGCGACATGAGAATCAGGCGACTACTAAAGACCCTACTAACAGCAATAGTTATTCTTCCTGCAGCCGTATCAGGTCAGGAAAAGCAATTCGAAAATATCGAAGCAGCCGAACTGCCGCCCTGGCCCAAATTGGTCGTGATGGAAGGGCATCTCCCCGTTGGATACCTCAAGACGAGAACTCATATCGTGGAGCCAGATGGAGACCTTAGAGGCCTCCCTTACAAAACCACAGCAGGGACACTTGTTGACGCCACAGCCGGAAGCATTGCCAGCTCGGTTTTCGAAAGTACGGGGTACATTGGGTCAGTCCACTGTTTGAATGGAAGACAGATCGCATTCCCCGCCTATGCCAAACAGGGATACGCGGTCTTCGAGCTCGACGGGTCGTGGCAACATCGAGGGCTCGGATGGCAGTTACGAGGGGGAGCCGAACATGCATCAGGAAGAGTCTATTCCATTCCCTTTACGCCCAACGCAAGCAAAGTCCACTGGATCGATAGCAAGACCCTGAAATTTGGAAGCTTTTCGAACCTCAGAAAGGGGACGGGAAACAAACACACTTGGGGCGCGGTTGGGGCCAATGGACACGTCTTCTTCCTTCCGTTTGATCTCCCTTACGTCGAGATGATTCATCGAGATGATCTCGATAAGGTCACGAGACTCGATACCATCGTGACGGGTGGGGAAAACTCGCGGTCGAAGTTCACCCACGGCGTTTACCATCGGGCTTCGAAGAAAGTTGTCAGCCTATCAAGGAGGGCGACAACAACGCTCTTAATTGATGCCGATGATTTTGCGATTGAAGAAGTGGCAATGCCAGAGGAGCTACGCGCTCTTTACCCTTCCGGCACCTTTTCTTTTGGATGTGAGACGGGCCCGGATGGGTGGGTTTACTCCAGCCCCTGGGCTCATCCGATCGTCTATCGCTTCAACCCGGCCACCCGGCAATATGATTGGCGGGATTTCTCTGAACAACTCAACCACGAGGATGTTCTCCCCAAGGCCGGCCACCTGGGAAATGGCTACTGCACAGTGATGACTTCGATGCAAAACCCCAAAGGGCATTTCGAAATATTCTATGGCACGGGAGGCATCACCAAAGGCATCAAGCTCGTCTTCCCGAACTGATGACCTCAAAGCTCAGGAAATCGTATGGGACAGGCCCCACGCAAGAAGCCCTGACGCAATAGCGTCTTGCTTCATCTGAGAAGTCCGGGGCGGGAGTTCGTGGAATATTGCAAAAAATTGCGCCAGGTTTCCGGAATTCCCGGAGAAGTGGGTAGATGCCGGACAACCAGGACAAACCAACATTGACCGAAGCAGACTTCATGCGGCTTCTTTCGCAGCATGAGAACGCGCTGCGGGCCTTTGCTCGCAGCCTCCTGCTTCCCCGCTGGGAGGCGGTGGATGATGTGATTCAGGATACCAGTGATTGATAGGAATTCGCTTTTTTAAGGATTTTTATCGAGGCGTCGGTCCTGACGGGATTGAGGGGGTGCACCGACTTAGAGTGTTTTTTTGCGAATTTGAAAGTCGCCCGGCTTTCACGAATCAACAGGGTGCGTTCATCGAACGGACCCTATCTGATCGAAATGGCTTTTCGATCCAACCCTGTTGATTCATCGAGCTTACTCTGTTGCTTCGTGGAGACGTCCTACTCAACCAGTTCAATCCGGCTCCAGTAAAGCAGCTTCGAAGGCCTAGTCACTGGATCGGTTTTCCAGTTCGATTTTGATCGTTTCTCCCGCGTGTTTCGTCAGATCGAATTGAACTCCTGCCAGGAGTGGATCACCAGCGAGGAGAATGGCGTCTCCCGGGTAAGCAGCTACTGCGGTTGCCTGACCCCTATTCTCTATTCTGACCCTGGATGTCGAAGATTTGATTGAACTGCTGACCAACGACGGGCGCCTCCGCAAATACAACTTCCAGTCGCCAACCTATCCTTTCAGCAAGCGATCCAAGGTCCCGGTCGAGTTCGAGTATTGCTCCTGCTCGACACCGAAGTTTTGGATCAGCGTCAGCAGGCAGTTAGCGTATGGAGGTTGTTCCGGGTAGTTCAGCAGACGACCGGTATTCAGGCCGCTTTTGCTCCCTCCAGCCAGAACCAGAGGAAGGTTCGCCGCCAGGTGGCTTCCACCATGAGAGAGTCCGGAGCCGAACATGAGCACGGAGTGATCAAAGACACTGCTGCCATCGTATTCCTTCAAGGATTTCATCCTGGCAATGGCTTGACCAAACTGTTCGATGTACCAGGTATTAGCGGTATTGAATTCCACGGCAAGCTTCTCGTTCTTATTGAAGTGAGATGACCAGTGAAAGTCAGCCTTGAGATCGAGAAAATCGTGAATGCGGCGACTGCTCTCCAAAGCCATAATGCAGGAGGCCACCCGGGTCGCATCCGTCCAGAAGGCCAGCGCCACCAGATCCATCATCGTCTTCATCTTGGAAGGGAAGTCGTCGAGCTGAACAACATCTTTGCCGACCTTGTCCAAATGCGGGCGCGGGGCACCGTTGTTCTCCTGGCGTTCAATAGCCAGCTCTACATCCCGGACGGAATCCAAGTAGTTAGAAATAACATCTTTGTCCAAGTGACTGGCCCGCTTCATCAGCACAGAGGTCGGCTCACGCACCGCATCGAGCACGCTCCCCATTTCCTCGCGAACCGACGCATCGCCCAGACCGCGGAACAGACGATCAAAAGCAAACTGTGCATTCCGCTCAACTGGCTTTGGTCGCCCTTCCTCGTCGTAGGAAAGACTGTTCAATGAAGTCGAACGAACATCAACCGGGTCTGCCGACAGTTGAAACGATTTGAATTGAGTCGTCGTGCCGATCTGATCCGCGATGACCTGATCAAAGGTCTTCTTGGGCTTCCGGTTCTGAATTCCCGTCATGAAGAGAGGCATGGCCCCATAGTGGTCGCCCTTCTTCTGGTTACTGACATTGGACAAGACCGCGATGTCTTTAATGAATGGCTGGAGCGGTTGGAGATTCTTCGAAAGCACAAAGTCGGTCTCCGTACCGGTGGCTTCCCAGCCTGCCGGGTCAATGCCATTCCCCTTGTGGAAGACACCCAGGCGTCGTGGAATCTTCGTCGTGGCGGCTGCTCCTCGTGCACCCAGCGGACTCATGATCTCCAGAGCTGGTAGAGCAATGCAGGCCCCCATGCCTCTGAGAAAACTCTTCCTCGGGATTCGATGTCTATGGCTTGAACTCATTCGGTTTCTTTGTGTCTGAAAGGATAACTGAGAACGACCGATTCGATCAAGGCCGTCATTCGATAATCTTGCGTAGCGATCGACTCTTTGATCTGCTCGAGCGCAGGTCGGTCAATAGGTTGAATCTTTCTTCCCAAAGCATAAGCGAGGACACGCCGGATCGCGTTGTCCGTGACATCTTTCCGGTAGTCCAACACGAGGAGTTGCTTCAGCTCACCGGGCGTGGTGAAGGATTTTCCATTCGGCAGGGTGCGACTGGTCCGGTCTTCAGGAAGCGCCACCGTGATCACTCCATTCGAGTCAGTTCCTCCGCTGCCTTTTACTTCGGCGGTCAGTTGCCAACCTTTCGAAGGAGCTCCCTCCGGTATGGTAAAGTACCAGACATTATTATTACTCCCTGTTCCAGTGTATCCCCCGTGGGCATCGACCAGGGAGGTTTCTCCTGATTCAAGCCGGACGTTCTTGATATCGAGGCGATGACGGCCGTTCGTCCATTTGAAGAGAATGCGCACTTCAACGCCCGCCTTGAATGAACGTGCCACGTCCCAGGATAGATCTGCGTAGGCCAGCGGCGTCACTTCAGGCGTCCAATGGTGCTTCTCACCCGCTGGATTGGCGACCGTGAAGGGACGACTGACACCCACTTGATCGAACCCCTCCAGCCCGAAGCCAATCGGATCGATATACTTGTGGCAGGACGCGCATCCAGGCTGAGAAGAATGCAATTTCAGAATCTCGTTATGGCTGAGGTTCAATTGCTGATCCTTTGCCTTCTTCTCGGACTCCTCCAAATCAGGAATATCAACAGGCGGTTCGAAATGCTCCCCCAGAATTCGTTCCATGACCCAGACTCCCCGTCGAATGGGGCTGGTCCGGTTCTGCGTTGAGGTGGCGCTCAGAGTTGAACCAATGGTGACAAACCCGCCACGATCCGCATCAGTGAGCCCCACCAATGCAAGCGGCAGGTGCTTGTACTCGTAATTTCCCTGCTCAACCTGCCGCTCCGCATTCCGATAGTGGAGGTTGATCGGAGGAAGCGCAGTCTCGGCATCAAACGTCTTCTCAACCGTCTTCAGCCGATAAATTCCCGTCTGGTGGCGATTCGAATAGCCCCAGTCCGCGTCCACGAGACTGAAGATCGGTTCATCGTAGCGGATGATACTGTCGAAAAACAGAAGGGCCTCTTCATACTGGGTCCGGTAGAACCCAGCCATCTTATCACTGCGCTTATTGATCGCGCTTTGCTGCCGGAGCTTTTTGTAGTCGAACCACTCGCCACCGAGATTTTCTGCCAACGAGATTCTCCTGGGATCAGCGAGCATCCGTTGCACTTGCTGTTTCAGGACTTCAGGCTTTTGCAGATCTCCGCTCGCAGCGATTTCCCACAACGTATCGTCAGGAGGCGCGGACCAGAGAAAATAGGAAAGCCGAACCGCAAGTTCATCACTGGTGACGGGCACTTGCCCTCCCGCGGATTCCTCAAAGCGATAGAAGAACGATGGTGACAAGAGAATGGCCAGCATGGAGGACTTGATCGCCTCCGCGGCGGATCTCGTCTTCGCCATCTTCTCATAGACAGCAGCAAACGCATCAGACTCTTCCCCTGTCAGGGATCTCCGGAAAGCGGACTGGCCAAACTTATCGATGATCAGACGTGCGTCGGCCTTCGGCATCTTCTCAGGAACGATCGTCATTCCAAAGAGTCGTTCCATCGCCTTCTCACTCCCTTCGATTCGAGACAAGACCAGCGAAAGACACCGAGCGTAGGTTTGAACATCGGCGGGTTCACTGCCTAGCGTAAGCGCATCGTTGGAGAAGCCGGAATCGCCATACACCCCGGCGACAAAGAATTTCTCAATGATCGTATCCGGAATGATATGGAGACGGCTGTTGGTAACCGGTTCACGAAGATCGATGAGGAGAATGTCCTCGAGCGTATTCTGCAATTCCTCACGCGTCAGGCGGCGCGGATGATTCGGCCCCGCATGCTGGATTCCTCCCGGCAATACATACTCGTTCTCGAACCAGTCCGCGAAAGCCTTCTCCTCTTTCGCTGCGAGCGGCGTTTTTTTAGGCGGCGGCATTTTACCTTTGGCAATGTTCGACTCAACCTTGACCCAGAAATCGTGATCGCCCTTCGGATCAAAGGCATCGATCTTTGATTCCAGATCCACTCCTCCCTTTTTCGCGTCCGAATCGTGGCAATCGAAGCATCGATCACTGAGAATCTGCTGGATCGGGCCCGCCAATTCTTCAGCATTCCCGGGCAACGACAGGGCCATTAAGAGAAGACAAATCTTTGGCAGGATCCAGAAGGTCTGAGGGATTCTCTTTTGAGGTAGCATTAACTGATAGGAATTTGCTTATTTAAGGACAAAATTCAAGACGTCTCTTTCTTTTGTAATTCCGTTGCCGGAGGTGAAGCTCCCTCCGTCCTAATCAACCACTTACTGACTGATAGGAATTTGCTTTTTCAAGGATTTTTATCGGCGCATCGGTCCTGCCGGGATTGAGGGGGGGCAATCGATGGCGTTCGGCTGAATAACTCGGTGTTTCGTGATGGCCCCAATCAATACTGGAATACGATTGATACCCTTTCTATTCAGTCGATTGAATTGGTTCGCGGTCAAGGATCGGCACTCTATGGGAGCGACGCGATCGGCTGCACCTTGAATGTGCTGACAAAACGGCCCGTTTACTCAGATTCTGAAGGGGCAATCCACGGCGGTCGAATTTATGGTCGCTACGCCACAGCGGAGGATTCCTACACCGGACGAGTCGAGGGCTACATCAGCGAAAAAGATCACTATGGATTGCTACTCGGGTTCAGTCGTAAAGACTACGAAGATCTCACAGTTGCCGGACTCGGGCGCCAACTAAACACGGGCTACGATGAGTGGGATGCCGATGCGAAGTTCGAGTATTTCCTCAAGCCTGACACCCGGCTCACCGTGCTTCATCAGCAGGTTCATCAGAACGACGCATGGCGGACTCACAAAACGATCTTCGGCACGAGCTTCCCCGGATCGACCATTGGCGATGAGCAAAGGCGATGAGCAAAGGCGCTCGCTCGATCAAGATCGGTATTTGACCTACATTCAGCTCGATGGCGTGACCGACGGATTTATCAGCCGATACAAAACAGGGATCAGCCATCATCGTCAGGAAGAGAAACGCCTCCGCATTCGGAAAGCTGGCGACGGGCGGCACGATGTTCAGGGATTCACCGTCGACTCCCGGGGTGGCTTTACCGAATTTGAATCCGAGACCACTCTCGGCAAACTCACTTATGGAGCCAGTTATTACTTGGATCAGGTCGATTCATTCCGAAACAATGTCGCACCCAATGGCAGTCTTTCGAGTCGCTCAATTCAGGGACCTGTCGCGGACGATTCCGATTACCACCTCGCAGGAGCCTTCATCCAAAATCATACCGCAATCACTGACCGCCTTGATACCTGGATCGGCGGACGATTCACCTATGCCGAAGCCGCGATTGGGCGAAGCGAAGATCCCGTAACCGGAGCCGAGACCTCATTCGGCGATGATTGGACCAACTTCGTTGGCAGTGGACGCTTCACCTACGATGTCACCACAGATGGCAGCCTTGGCCTATTCGGTGGCGTGTCTCAAGGGTTTCGTGCGCCCAATCTATCTGACCTTTCCCGACTCGATTCAGCCCGTTCAGATGAAATCGAAACGCCCTCACCCGGGCTCGATCCCGAAAAATATCTCTCCTACGAAATTGGCATTCGCGCTCAATCCGACCGTGCCCGCGCCGCTCTCGGCTACTACTGCACCGACATCGACGATTACATTCTCGGAGTTCGGACTGGCCGCATCATCGATGGCGATTTCGAGGTGACAAAAATCAATGCCGGAACCGGCTTCGTTCAAGGAATCGAGCTCGAAACCAGCTACGACCTCACCGACTCGCTCAGCCTTTTCGGTTGGGCATCATGGCAAGATGGCGAGCTTGAAAATGAGCCGATCAGCCGCATGATGCCGTTCTCTGCCCAAGCAGGAATACGTTATCAATTCCCGAATGAAACCGCTTGGCTCGAGTGGCTCGCCATTGGCGCCACTGAACAGGATGAACTATCGTCCCGGGATCAGCGCGACACTCAGCGAATTCCGCTAGGCGGAACTCCCGGGTACGTCATTGGGATGATTCGCGGCGGTTGGGAGATTACTCCCGGCGTCACGCTGACCTGCGCTATCGAAAATCTCACCGCCGAAGCCTATCGAGTTCATGGATCAGGTATCAATGCTCCCGGACGGAACTTTATCTTCGGTGCGGAGGTGAAATCCTAACGCCTTATCTGGCGATCAAAACTGTTTCTCCGCTTCCCAGTAGCCTTGGAGCCAATGACTGGCTTGCGGACGAATCCGATCCTCCGACTTGGTCAAATCGCCCAGCTGGAAAGCTATTCCGAGAGGCGCTTTTCCGGGGCGCGAGCCGCCAGTAAATTCAGAGTGGCCCCAGTGATCACCCACCACAACCATATCAAAACGCGTTGCCCTTTCCTGAGAATCCACTTCGATTTTTCCTGAGACGTCCGCCTCAAAACCTCGCGTATCATCCGAGACAAGAACCTTGCCTGACAACTCGAACGAAGTATCAGCCAAAGGCTTCAACTTGAGATCGATCACTTTCACATCGTCAAGATTCCAGGCAGAAGGTTCGCCCCGAGTAAAATCGAGCAAGTGATACCGAATCAAACGTTTCGCCAAACGATCGGGCATCGAGCCACCATCTTTGCCAACCGCGAGCAGCTGCTCCCATTCGTCTTTCTGTATCCACATCCGATCCACCGCTGCCAAGTGGCCCCACTCGTGATCGTGATCCTCCGCCGTGCAGGCGACCAGATTTCCATCGACTCGTTTCAGGATTCGTTCGGAGGCAACCAGCGCCAGACCACCCTCGGGAACTTCCGCATGATATTTCGGATCCAGTTTGCTCTTATCTAAAACGGGCACTGAAATCGCACCCGGCTTCGTTTCTGATTCCGGAAGCGCCGCCCATTTCTCAAGAGCGTCGTTGATAAACTTCAACCGATTCCAATTGTCCCGGTTGTTGTTGTAACCAAGTAATTTTCCCGACGGAGAAATAATGTAGTGCCCCTGTTTGGTTCCGCTTCCTGCTCGCGGCCCTTGATTTGCCACGGACATAAAGAAAGTCCCCAGCTCATCTTTTCGACGTCGATTGTACCAATCATTATCCGTCGCAGGGACGAACTTGTCTTGAAGCAACTTGATAATTTCCGGTTCTGCAAAGCTCGACAACCTGTCGCGCACTCCATTGTTTCAGGTGCAGCCGAGCGGATGCCCGTCCATTTCCCAAAGATAGATCGGCTTGCCCTTTTCCGCCGCCTCGATCCGAGCACCCCAAAGATTCGAGTGCCACGGAATCGTCTTCCATTTCAGTTCATCAGCACGCGGTTGCATGAGTTGATGAAGCGCTTCAAAATTTTCTGGAGTCACTGCTGGCTCAGTAAGGGAGGAAAAGATCGAGCCACCCGAAATCAGAGAAATGATGAGGAAACGTTTCATAGAGTCATCATGCCAATAAATCAGAAATAGGAAAACTCCGAATCCCACCCAATCGGGCTATTCGACGAACAGACTGATAGGAATTTGCTTTTACAAGGATTTTTACCGGCGCATCGGTTCTGCCGGGATTGAGGGGGTGCAATTCAAGTTCTTGACAGAGTCCAGATATTTAGTCAAACTGCCCCTATGAAAGATCCGGCAGATTTTCTTCGCGAAAACGGTGTCGCCGTTACGGCGCAGCGTATTGCTGTATTGAAAGCCGTATCACGCCGCTCTCACGCAACGGCCGATGCCATCGCTGAAGAAGTTCGTTCCCTGATTGGCACCATTTCGAAGCAGGCGGTTTACGATGTTCTTGGAGTGTTGTCGGGCAAAGGTCTTATCCGGCGGATTCAACCGGCGGGGTCCCCTGCTCTCTATGAAGGACGCGTGGGAGATAATCATCACCATATCATTTGCCGCACCTGCGGAAAAACAGCGGATGTCGATTGTGCCGTCGGCGAGCGGCCCTGCCTCACCGCAGCGGACGACTCCGGTTTCGTAATCGACGAAGCCGAAGTGATCTACTGGGGCACATGTCCCGACTGTCAGACGAAATCGTAACGAAGCCTGACCGAATTTTTAGAGTCATTTTTTACCCAAACCCAAGAATAAAACCATGAGAAATCATACCCTAACCATCCCTAAAAAAGCCGATCTCCCTGCTCTGAACGGAGATAGAAAAACCAGCCCGATGTCCTTCTTTAATCGAACCAGTCCCGTCTGGCTCTTCGCATTGGCAATGCACACCTGGACAATCTCCGGCAGCGCAGTCGCGCAAGATGCTGCCGCTGCTGCAGCGAAAACAGGCGATATCGCAGACTGCCCCGTCATGGGAAACCCTGCAGGGCCCTACCGTCACACCGCAGCGAGTTCCATGGGGAACGGCGATTGGTGGCCGAATATGTTGAAGCTCGACATCCTTCACCAAAACTCCGTGAAGGGGAATCCACTGGGCAAAGACTTTGATTACGCCGAGGAATTCAAGAGGCTCGATCTGGAAGCTTTGAAAAAAGAACTCACCGATCTGATGACCGATTCACAGGACTGGTGGCCCGCTGACTACGGCAACTACGGTCCGCTCTTTGTCCGGATGGCCTGGCACAGTGCCGGCACCTATCGAATTACTGATGGTCGCGGTGGTGCTTCTGATGGAACGCAGCGATTTGCACCGCTCAACAGCTGGCCTGATAACGGGAACCTCGACAAGGCCCGCAGACTGCTCTGGCCGATCAAGCAGAAGTATGGTCAGAAAATCTCCTGGGCCGACCTCATGGTTCTGACCGGAAACGTCGCCCTTGAATCCATGGGATTCAAAACCTTCGGCTTTGCCGGTGGTCGCGAAGACGTTTGGGAGCCGCAGGAAGACATCTACTGGGGCCCCGAAACCGAATGGCTTGGTGACAAGCGCTACACCGGTGACCGCAATCTCGAAAAACCGCTCGGTGCTGTTCAGATGGGATTGATCTACGTCAATCCGGAAGGCCCCAACGCAAATCACGATCCTCTTTCTGCAGCCGCAGACATTCGTGAAACTTTCGCCCGCATGGCGATGAACGATGAAGAAACAGTCGCGCTGATTGCCGGCGGACACACCTTCGGCAAAGGGCATGGAGCTGTGACTCCCGATAATCTTGGACCTGAGCCCGAAGGCGCACCGATCGAAGCGCAGGGCTTCGGCTGGATCAATTCAGTCGGTAGTGGCAACGCGGAAAACACCACTACCAGTGGACTCGAAGGAGCCTGGACCAGCACTCCTGCTCAGTGGTCGCATCAGTATCTCGTGAATCTCTATGCCTACGACTGGGAACTGAAAGCCACCCCGGCCGGTGCTAAAGTGTGGATTCCAAAAGACGGCGCAGCCGCCGGAACAGTCCCCGATGCTCACATCGAAGGCAAAACCCACGCGCCCATCATGTACACCACGGATTTGGCTCTCAAAGAAGATCCTGCCTACGCCAAAGTCACCAAGCGGTTTCTCGAGAACCCCGACCAGTTTGCCGACGCTTTCGCCAAGGCCTGGTATAAGTTGACTCATCGCGACATGGGCCCCCTTTCCCGATACCTCGGGGCGGACGTTCCCAAAGAAGAGCTTCTCTGGCAGGACCCCGTTCCTGCGGTTGATCACGCATTGGTCAATGACAGCGACGTTAAGGCCCTCAAAGCCACTCTGCTTGAATCCGGGCTGACGACATCTCAGCTGGTTTCGACCGCCTGGGCATCCGCATCGACCTTCCGTGGAAGCGACAACCGCGGCGGAGCCAATGGAGCCCGTATCCGTCTCGCACCTCAGAAAAACTGGGCTGTGAACGAGCCCGAGAAACTCGCTAAAATTCTGCCCGTTCTTGAAAAAGTGCAGGCCGATTTCAACAGCGCTCAGTCCGATGGTAAAAAAATCTCTATGGCCGATCTCATCGTCCTTGGTGGATGTGCCGCCGTCGAAGCAGCCACGAAGAAAGCAGGCCACGACGTGACGGTTCCCTTCACCCCCGGTCGCACGGACGCAACTCAGGAGATGACCGACGTTGCTGGCCTTGCTCCGCTCGAGCCCACCCACGACGAATTCCGGAATTATCTAGGAAAAACTCTGGATCGCCCTGCGCCGGAAAACCTTGTCGACCGGGCCCAACTCCTCACTCTGACTGCACCCGAAATGACGGTGCTGATTGGTGGAATGCGGGTGCTCGACACCAACGTGGGCCATCCCGATCTCGGGGTGCTTACCGACAAGCGTGGTGTTCTCACCAACGATTTCTTCGTGAATTTGCTCAGCATGGACACGAAATGGAATGTTTCCGAGATGTGCGATCACTTCTACGAAGGAAAAGACCGCGAAACTGGCAAAGTGAAATGGATGGCGACCTCTGCGGATCTCATCTTCGGTTCCAACTCCCAGCTCCGCGGAATCGCCGAGGCTTACGCAAGTTCCGATGCGAACGATAAGTTCGTGACCGACTTCGTAGCCGCCTGGGACAAAGTCATGAACCTCGATCGATTCGACGTGAAAAGCTAAGTCGAACCGGATTTAGACTTACACTTCAAAAATGCCCGGCAGGAAACTGTCGGGCATTTTTTTGTCAAAATTACCAGTAATCAGAAATGGGTTCACACCTGCTCACCCAACGGTCTGCTCACTGATAGGAATTTGCTTTTTCAAGGATTTTTATCGGCGCATCGGTCCTGCTGGGATTGAGGGGTGCATTCGATGTATTTCAACAAACCGTGTCAGCGTCCTACGTGCTTCGGATACATTTTGTCGATGAAATTTCCGCTAAGATCGGGTTACTTCCGGAATACCGCGTTCCCCTGAAATGAAGCTCTTCCTCCTCACGCTTATTTTTTTGTCGATATCGGGTAGCGTCGTTTTTTCGAACCCGATCGACGAACCGGTTCAGGAACTCCTCTCGAAATTTTGCCTGGATTGCCACGATACAGAAACGCAGAAAGGGGATCTCGATTTGGAGCGTTTTGGTTCTGTGGCCGATATAGCGGCGGATTCCGGAGTTTGGGAGCAGGTGCTCCACCAAATAGAGGACGGGGAAATACCGCCGAAAAAGGAGCCGCAATTTTCTGACGCGGAACGTGACCTTTTCACCGGCTGGGTTCAAAAAACGCTCGATGAAATCGCGCTGGCGAATGCCGGCGATCCGGGGCCGGTGGTGCTGCGGCGTTTGTCGAATCGAGAATACACCTACACGATTCGCGATCTGACGGGCGTGGAGTCGCTTGATCCCGCGCGTGAATTTCCGGTCGATGGCGCGGCGGGAGAGGGATTTACAAATGTGGGCTCTGCGCTTGTGATGTCGCCGGCTCTGCTCACGAAATATCTCGATGCAGCGAAAGATGTGGCGAATCACGCGATGTTGTTGCCGGATGGAATCGAATTTTCTCCGAGCACGTCGCCAGCCGATTGGACGCTGGCGAAGTTGGATGCGATTCGAAATTTGTATGCGAAGCACATGCCCTGGGATTCTAGGGACAAACTGCGTGAAGATAACTTCCTAAGTAAACTCTTCAGAGAAAGCGATTTGAGAGTGGACTCGTGGCATATTCCGATGATCAAAGGAACTTTTCAGACAACAGAATCGTGCCCGCCGTCCCGGTTCTCTTCAGCCCAAGATTGAGTCCTTCGGCAGAGGCTGTCGTGAGCCTATTCGAGAAAGGGAAACTTGCGCCCAAGACTGCGTGGGATTGCACTCTGGAGGAATACAAGGATCAAGCAGAACAAAGGGGCAACGAGCTAATAATGATTGAAGTTAGCAAAGCCGCGTCTCCATCCACCGTTGTGGATGAATTTGAGAGATGGATCAAAGCGCACCCTAGCTCGATGATTGGTTACGATGGGAAAGCAGCCTTTCGGATGCGTCCTGATAAAATGGAGTTGATCGCGAGTCTGGATCGGAATCGAGATTTGGGTCCGGCGGAAATTTAAAAATTACAGCGGCTGTTCAGTAATTTTTCGTTTAGCTGGGAGGTCTAAAAACTCTCTCGCCTGCTTCTACGAAAAGAAAAAATAATGAAAATTTCGGATGAAATTGAATTCTGAAAGCAGAGAGGCGGGAGTCCCAACGACAGGATAAATTGGGATTGATTTGCCGCACCGCCAGTCATAGAGAACCAATTCACCGACCTGCGATCTAATTTCGAAGAAGGATTGAACAATCTACTCAATACGATCCCTGCTCCAAAAGATCAGTAGAAAACCATCACTGCGTGCTTGCGCTACCCTCAACCTCTATTTTAGTTTCGAAGCATGGCCGCTGAAACATCCACACCACGCCCCGCGTTCAATCGCAAGAATCCGCTCGTCGCTCGCATCGCCCGGCGCAAGCTCTTAACCGAAGGCTGTAAAGAGAAGGAAACCTGGCATTTTGAACTCGATCTTCAGGGGGCCGGAATGGAATTTCTTCCCGGTGACTCACTGGCTCTTTTTTCGCACAACGACCCGGCCCTCGTCGACGATGTGCTTTCCGCGCTCGGATTTTCCGGAGATGAAACAGTGACAGACCCGAACAAGGTCGAGATGCCGATTCGGCAGGCTTTAACTGAAAGCTGTGCCATTACCGGTCTTGAAAAAAAATTCCTCACCACTCTTGCTGAGAAGGCCGGAGAAGAGGCTATGGATCTCGTGAGCTTGCTTCAACCGGACCAAAAGGCTGCCCTCTCTGATTTTATTTGGGGCCGGGAAATTATCGACCTGCTTCTGAAGTTTTCTAATGTGAAATGGGAGCCTCAGGAATTTGTTGGAGTCCTAAAAAAGCTCAATGTTCGCCTTTATTCAATCGCGTCCAGCCTGAAAGCCAAACCGAACGAATGCCACCTCACGGTGGCTCTTGTTCGGCATGAAAGTCATGGACGTCTCCGCCAGGGAGTATGTTCAAGCTGGCTTCCGCAGCGAACTGATGAAAACACCCCTGCCTTCTGTTTTATTACCCCGGGCAAAGGCTTTCGCCTTCCCGAACCCGAAGAAGATGCGCCGATCATTATGGTAGGCCCCGGCACCGGAATTGCTCCTTTTCGGGCATTTCTTCAGGAGCGGGACGCAACCAAAGCAAAAGGGAAATCGTGGCTCTTTTTTGGAGAGATCCACGAAGAAACCTGCTATCTCTATAGCGAAGAGTGGGATCAATACCTCGAAAACGGGACGCTCGATCGGGTGACCGCCGCCTGGTCGCGGGATCAGGCAGAAAAGGTCTATGTGCAGCACAAGATTCTCGAACACGGAGCCGACCTGTGGGATTGGCTCGAATCCGGTGCCATCGTTTATGTGTGCGGAGATGCTGAACGCATGGCTCCGGATGTCGACAAGGCGCTTCATGATATCATCGCTCAGCACGGTGGTAAAACGCCTGAGGAAGCAGCCGAATACGTTGAGCAAATGCGTCAGGACAAACGCTACCGGAGGGACGTTTACTAGCGAGACCAACTACAAGGATCCACAAATTTGCGCACATACGAGTCAGAGAGGAGTTGGCTACAAAAAGTTGGGCATGGCCGGCCGATGAGCGGGATTGAACCCGCTCCCCCCCCCACCGCCCATACGGGTCCCTAGCGCGGTGGTTCCGGTGTTGATTTGTTCGGAGGTTGAACCGGAACGATGCCTGAAGTCGTGTGCCCGCATTCATTATGCAAACCCTCGCCGATTGATTCGGGAAGAATTGAAAGTGATGGGAAAAGCTGAGATTTAGAAGGCCGTTGAAGCGTGGCCGGATATTCGAAAAGAGATTGTCGACGATTCTGAGATATGGAGCGTTTTTGAATGATTCCGACCAAGCTTTTTGTGTCTACTTTATTGGGGGAGTTCCCAATACATAGGCGATGTTCAGTTTTTTATTGATATCCAACAAGTAAGAGAGCGCCACTTCACCTGTATCACTGAGGTTCTCAGGGTTCCGGTAGAGATTAAATCGCTGGCCTTTGATCACGTTTTTGC
>CALAHF010000081.1 GCA_937891465.1 uncultured Verrucomicrobiales bacterium
TTGACTGACTCTTGCCTCCCCCCATCGCTCCTAAAAGCAATTTCCTACCAATACTCCTACCTCACGGCCGAATATACTTTCTTACCGCCAACCACCGTCATCAGCGCCTTAATGTCCCTGATCTCGTCCACCGGAATGGTCAAATAGTCCCTATCGAGCACGACCATGTCGGCCAGTTTCCCCGCCTCAATCGTGCCGAGGTCTTTTTCTTTGAACATCATGTAGGCATTGCTTCGGGTATGGGCAATCAGTGCATCCTTCCGGGAAACTGGATTTTTAATTGATACCTGATTGGGGAAGACTTTGCCGCTGGTCACCCACCACAGGGTGTGAAACGGATTGATTGTGGAAACAACTGTTCCATCCGAACCCAGCCCCCAAATGATGCCGCTCTTTTGCATATGCCCGACGGGAGGAGAATCCTGCCCCTCAACGACTGGCTTTGCGGTCTTGTTATGAACGGCGAGGGTCAGCCCCAGCTGCTTCGCCCGGTCAATACTGCCTTCTGACATCAGATCGCAGTGGGCAACGGTCCAACGCAAATCTTTCATCGGGTATTTGCTGTTGAGACGTTCGGCGATATCGATAATCCCCTCAGCCGTAGTGTCCCGCTGGGCATGTTCATGGATATGCCATCCGCCGCTGGCAGCCGCGGTTATCAACCTTTCGAACTGGCCCCATATCCCTCGATCGAAGAAGCTGGATCGCATCGTGCTGTCGTGAAGCGGACTATAAATATGCTCTCCTAGACCTATGAGTCCAAACCAGTCATCACATTCAAGCGGCTTTGACGAATCAATTAGCTGAATCGCGCGGTCAACCTCCTGGGGATTATAGGCCCGATAGCGCAAAGTGTGGTACACCCGCATCGTAAGCTTCTCGCTTTCGGCTAGAGATTTTACCGGGTCAAAATTACCATCGGAACCTCTGCCTACATCGTAAACTGTCGTTAAACCAAGACGGTTGAGATATGAGTTGAAATAGACGATATCGTCGACTCGATCTGCCTCGGATCTCTCCGGAATGAATGTCAGCGCCTTGTTGATTGTAGTACGCGCACCGGACGAACCTTTTGATCCTCCGCCTTTCGAATTTCCGCTGTTGCCTTTTGAGCGGTTGCCCTGTGACTGATTTGATCCTCCGCCTGACGATCTGCCCCCTGTCATTCTTCCCGAGCCGCTCGATGAACTGCCAATCGCTTGCTCTGCGAGAGTATTCATATAGGCCCGGCTGTACGATTTCTGGAGAAATACCGGATTTTGAGGAGCGACGCCGTCCAATTCTTCTTTGGTGAATCCACCCGCCTTATCAGCAAATTGCTGCTCGCTCCAACCCCCGAGTACAAATACCCACTTACCTGGTCCGGCTTCTTTTGCTTTGTCGCCTATAATATTCAGTGCCTCGGCTCTTGAAGTGACGCCGTCTATTCTAGCCTCAAACCGCCACCGCGAAGCACCCCGCATGTAATGCATGTGATTATCGATCAGCCCGGGAATCACGGTCTTGCCTTTCAGGTCAACTTTTTCGGTGTTTGGTCCGGCCTGATTTAGCAGATCCGACGATTTACCGACTACAGTGAATCGCCCTTCACTCATGGAAACCGCCTCCACTATTGAAAACTCAGCATCAGCGGTCAGGATTTTCCCATTATAGAAAATGGTATCGGGTTGTTGACCCATTGCCATAGTCACGAATAACGCTCCAAGACACCCTGGAACCAGACGAAAGTAATTGGTGATTCTGATTTTCATGTTTTCTAGATAAATAAAAGTTTGTCTACTCCCCGTTCCGAGCCTTGCTACGGATTGCACCCTTTTTGCTGCACAATTCCCCTTCGTGATGCCACCCGTCGCGTAAGCGATGTTGACTGTGCTTATCCGCGGCAACCACCTCTATTGACAACGGGATTAGCGCGGCACACACAAGTGCGATAGGCCCGATGATGTTAACTGAATTAAGCTTGTTTGGATCACTCTCACTCTCAGTATCCAGTATCGTTTGAATCCGTCGCCTGATAGTTAGAAATGATTTGCTGGGACTGGCCATTGTTGAAGCCAGTCGCGGAATCGTGCAGAGTCGTCCAGATTTGAATTCGAGAAGAATTTTCGAATAGCTTTTTGGGTTTCCGTAAATACAGGCTTCCCTGTCAGCCAGAAGCTCGCGGCTGATAGAAAGGCAGCCGCTCAACTTTTTCACGACCGGGTTCCACCAGTGAATCGCCTCGATAACTCGCTGCAGAACCAGGATCAGGTTATCCCTGTTTTTGATATGAGTAATCTCGTGAGCGAATACCATATCGAGTTCCTCCTCATCGAACTGATCCATCGCAGATTCAGGTATTACTATTGCGGCATTTATGATTCCAATGCAATAGGGGACAGAGGCATCGGGATCTGTATACAAAGACATTTCGCGAGAGGCGGCGGATCGGTGTATAGCGAAACGTGTGAGCACCGCTTCATTGTCACAGCCCCGGAGAGTCGCGCGGTGCCGGCAGGAAGCAAAAATATCACGGAAAATTAATGCCACTGAGAATACGCATCCTGCGATCCAGACCCAAAATGCGACTCCGGAAACCGTGATAGCTGGCTTGGTTGCGCTGATATTTACCATGGAAACCGCAGGTGTTGCACTCAATCCCTCGAAGCTCTCCGAAACAGGAAAATTCGCATAGATACCGGCCAAAATCGGGCAGGCCAACAGGAGGAATAACGTGGAGAAAACCAGTTGCTTCCTCGCCCGCCTGAGCTGAACCCAGCCCAGCAACATCGCCACCAGAGATATGATCAGACTTGCTACAGCAAAACTTATAGTGAAATGAATCAAGGTAAGGTGCATGGTCGAATGAGTCGGCTACTCTTTGTTGGAGTTCTTAATGAGGTCTGTGAGTTCCTCGATTTCCTCATCACTGAGGGGCTGATCATCTATCATCTGGCGAACCAGGTTCATATGTGAGCCGCCGAAAAACGTGCGGACAAGATCACTCGCTGCTCGGGATGAAACTTCCGATTCGGAGACCGTCGAACTA
The DNA here is from genome assembly GCA_937891465.1 of uncultured Verrucomicrobiales bacterium. Lineage (GTDB taxonomy): Bacteria > Verrucomicrobiota > Verrucomicrobiia > Verrucomicrobiales > DEV007 > JABDJT01. Next base: position 3,029 of record CALAHF010000081.1, read on the forward strand.
AACTGCGCCGGACGGCTGTCGCTGCGGTTCAGGTATCCCTGCTGCTCCAGTCTCTGGACCTGTTTCAAGACAGAAGTGCGGACAATTTTGCTGGTCCGCTTTCGATTTACCTCATCGACGAGAGTGCGGACAGTAACTGGTTCAAGGTTCCAAACCAGCTGCATAATTTCTAATTCAAAAGGTGAAAGAGGTTTAGCCATTGCGTAAAAATCGTTCCTGATGATACTCTGACGTCAGAGTGACGTCAATTCCTTTTTTCTCTGCCCGCATTGCTTGGCATGCAGTGCGGGGCAGTCAA
>CALAHF010000082.1 GCA_937891465.1 uncultured Verrucomicrobiales bacterium
CGATTGCCTACTGGATCGCTGGTGAAATTAAAGTCGCAACAGACCTCCCTAACCCGCTTCCTGAAACGTTTTGAACACCACACGATTTAGCGGGGAGCCTATTTATTTCACTCATTCGTTCTTGGAATTCTCTCGGTTGATCTAGACAACAAGTTATCGGTGTTCTACCACGACCTGCCAAGCCCCAACGTTCTCCCCTCCTTCACTCCGAATCACCTCGATTCGCTGCTCACCTTTACCCAACTCGATCCCCTCAAAATTAATTGTCTGGGCGGCTGATTTCATTTCGTGGGTTTTATCGCCGACTTTGAGAGTGATCGTCGCTTCGTTACCAGTCACGACATCGGGATGGAGGATGACTTGAATGTCGGCTTTGCCTGCTTTGGCGACTTCGACGTTCCAATGGCCTTGGGCTCCGGTTTTCCAAGTGGTGCCGATCCAATCCTGACGGGTCAACGTGGTTGGATTTTCGTGTTCGGTGCCGACGATCGGAAGGGGCGGGGCGTAGTTGTTCGGGCGGGTGCTGCTGACGTCGGCATACCAGGCTTCGTATTGCTTTTTGAGACGGGCGAAGACTTCGGGATTCTCGCCTGCGACGTTGATCTGCTCGGTAGGATCGGCTTTTAGATTGTAGAGCTCGAATTTTGGCTCGCCCTCGAAATTATCGATTCCGAAACCGGAGGCGTGCAGCAATTTCCAGTCACCCTGACGGATCATGAAATGATGGTATTTCACAGCCTCGGTGCCGCGGTGGCTTTGAATAACAAGCTGGCGATCTTCGGGCCAATCGCGCTTGCCTCCTTCAACGAGAAGCGGGAGAAAACTTTTACCATCGAGCGCGTTGAGATCGGGCTTGGCACCTACCGCTTCGAGAATCGTCGGCATGATGTCGATGTGGGCGGTGAGTCCATCGTGGGTCGTTCCGGCCTTTACTTTAGCGGGCCAGTGCATCCACATCGGGCTGCGAATTCCGCCTTCGTGAATGTTGGTTTTCATACCACGACGATTGCCGACGTAACGCATCGAATTGGGGCCGTTGTCGTTCATCCGAATGATCAGCGTGTTTTCGAGCAAGCCCTTCTCGGTGAGATATTCAAGAAGACGACCCACGTTTTGATCTTCGTTCGTGATCATCGCGCAGATGCGAGCGAGCTGATCCTGATTTTTCTCTTTCTGCGCGGCATTTTTTGGCGGCGCCGCCATCAGCGCGGTGAGATCTTTTTTCATGTAATGCTCGCGCAACTCCTCGGGCACATCGTGGTAAGGGCCGTGCGGGGCATTGGTCGGGAGATAGATAAAAAACGGCGTATCAGCGCTTTTCGTTTTCGATTCGCCGATGAATTTCATGGCGGCATCGAAGTAGACATTCGTGCAAAAGCCTGTGGTCTGAACGGCTTCGCCGGCTTCATTGAATAGGATCGGATTGGTGTAGCGCCGCTCATTCTCTAATGGATCGGCTGGCTGGGCGAGCCCGCCTCCGCGATGCATGAGGACGTCTTCAAACCCCTGATCCTGCGGCCGCATCGGGTAGCAATCGCCGAGGTGCCATTTCCCAAAAAGCCCGGTGCGATAGCCGGCAGCCGTGAGTGCTTCGGCGAGGGTGAATTCATCGGTATCCATCATGGAACGCCCCAGCCAGGTATCGATACAACGCGTCCGCTGATTGTAGCGCCCCGTCATGAGCGAAGCCCGAGTCGGCGAGCAAACCGGGCTGACATAGAACGTCGAGAGGCTGCCGCTTTTCGCCGCCATCGCATCGATATTCGGCGTCTCGATCAGCTCATTGCCCATCACGCCGAAGTCACCGATTCCCTGGTCATCAGTCATCATGAGAATGATGTTCGGGCGAGTGTCGGCTGCGTAGGAAACAGACGTGAGAGCGATCAGAAACGTAGTCGCGATAAATTTACGAAAATACATACTTCCAGCTACGACGTGAAATGCAGGATTTCAAATCGCACGGTAATGGGTGTCGTTCCGATTTTACGAACCAATAGGTTACGTTCGATGAATCAACCCTGTTGGTTCGTGAAAGCCTCCCCGGATCACTAACGTCCTCGGCGCTTCGGCAGCCCTGAGCGGGGCTACGATTCTTCGGCTTTAAACAATTCCACGAACGTCTGGATATCGTCGCGGTCGCCGAAACCACTGGCTTCTTTGTCGGCTTGAAGACCGGAGGCATCGCGCCAACCGCGCTTTAAGATGAACGAATTCCAAATATCGATTTCTTCATCAGTCGGCTTGCGACCGTTTGTAAAAACCCACTCAAGCGCCGCATCGTCATCCGCGCCGTTGCGAACGACCTCGGCCAATTCAGAATAGTTCACTTTCAAAAACCGGCAGCAGCGGGAATCCCACCAGGTCGGATCTCCGTCACCCAGAAAGTAATCTTCGGGGAGCGTCCCGGCATGGTGAAGTCGAATTTTATCGAGCATTCGGCCAAAGTGAACGAGGCCTTGAACGGTTTCATCAGCTGCGCGAAGTCCGGAAACTTTCATATCAAGACCGAAATTCATTGCTGACTGAAATCAATGGGAAAACGACGGGGACGGCGGCGTAATCGGTGAATCGTGCTTTTTAGCGTATTCACAGGAACCCCTACTTTCTCAGCCAACTCCGCTTGATCTCCATATTCAGACTCACCCGTCAGCCACGGGCTCAAATGTTGAAATTGCGTTTCGTTCCCACAATCCCGGCATTCCAATTCAACCCGCGTAAGAGCACGACGAAGCAGGGCAAGCGCCCATTGTTGATCAAACCATGCGTCCGGCGGTAGCGAACCTCCCGCTACTTCTCCTGCTCCTGTTTCATTCAACGAATAAGACTCCGCCCCCCCCGTTTCGCAGCCTGCGATCGCGCAAAGCGATGCGACAAAAAATGCTTCAACGAACCGAGCAAATACGACCGGAATCGCCCTTTTTCCCGCTCAAGATGCTCAAACCGGTTTCCCTCTAACAAGTATGCAAAGAAATCATGCGCGACGTCACGATCCCGACCCGTTCTCTTTAAATAGGCGAACACCGGCTCGTAATAATGGTCGCACAGCACGCGAAGAGACTCGCGCGACTCCACCGTGCTCCCACGCGAAGCCATCACTTGCGTCCAGCACGTGGTATTAAAATTCAAATTTGAATTTGAAGTTGAGTCGCTCACCTTGCTTTCATACTGACATTTTTTCGCCAGAAGGTTGCAAAAAACTGAATTCATTTTCGAAACGCGCCGGAATCTCAACCCATCATTTCGCTTGCGACCCTATTTATCCCGCTCTCTCATTTAGCTATGCTTGTCAAAGTTGCTCTGCCCCTGATTCTCGCCTTCATCATGTTTTCGTTGGGCCTTGGCCTTCGGAAACAGGATTTCACTCGGGTTCTCAAATTTCCAAAGGCATTTGGAACGGGCATTCTCAACCAGCTAATCTTGCTTCCGCTGATCGCGTTTGGACTAATCAAGGCCTTTGGATTTTCTCCGGAAATTGCCGTGGGAGTAATGATTCTTTCGCTTTGCCCGGGAGGAGTGACGTCGAATGTCTTAACTAAAATCGGCAAAGGAAACACGCCGTTGTCGATCTCGCTGACCGCGATCACTAGCTTGGTCTCGATTATCACTGTCCCAATAATGGTGGCGCTTTCTGTGCATCACTTTATGGGAGTCGATGGTCCGGAGGTCAACATCGCCAGTCTCGGTATCAAGATGTTTCTCATCACCGCAGTTCCGGTCAGACTCGGCATGTTACTGACAGCCCTCGCTCCGGATTTTGTAAATAAGATTTCCAAAGGCGTTTCCCGAACGGCGATCGTTCTTTTTGTCTTCATCATCGTCGCCGCGCTGGCGAAAAATTGGGTGGTGTTTTCCAGCAACCTCCCAACGCTCGGACCGGCACTGATTTTGTTGAACATTGCCATGCTTGCATTGGGACTCATTACCAGTCGGCTCATGAAACTGGATTCGATGGATGCCACGACGGTCTCGATCGAATCCGGCGTTCAAAACGGGACACTCGGAATTGCGGTCGGAGCTCTCATTGCCCTGAATGCAACGGAGACACTCCCGCCCACAACCGTTCCTTCAGCCGTTTACAGCATCCTGATGTATTTCGTTTCCGTGCCTTTTGTTCTGTGGCGTCGAAAGCGGGGAAGCATCAAATAAGCGCGTTGGGATTTTCCAGGAAAGCACTGATACGAAGCAATAGAGTTGATTCATCGAACAGACCCTGTTCGATCGTAAAATCGTTTTTTTCACGCTTGTGAAATTTGAGGGTGAACACCTATCATTCAGAATGAAGATTGGATTTCTCGGAGCGTTACTCTCGCTGGCATCATTTGGTTTCTCGGCTGAGGTCGCGACTTTTTCGGTTGATGTGACGCCGCCGATTGGGCATCAGCTTTTTACCGGCGGAGGCGTGGATTCAGTCGCGGTGAATGATTCGTTATTCGCGAAAGGCTTCGTGATCTCGGGCGGTGGATTGGAAAAACCGGCGGTGTTCGTTTCGGTCGATTGGGCAGAGATTCGAAACGATGCGTTTGATCGTTGGCGCGAAGTTTTGGCGGAGGCCGCAGGCACAGATCGAGTTCGAGTTTTGGTCAGTGCAATTCATCAGCATGACACGCCGTTGCCGGATTTGGCCGCGCAGAAAATTCTCGAGGAGGCTGGCGCTGACACGCAACTGATCGATCCTGAATTTCATGAAAAAACCGTGCAGAAAGTTGCTGCTGCGATTCGCGAGGCGATGAAAAACTCGCGCACGATTTCGCATTTCGGAATTGGAAAAGCAGAGGCGGAGGGACTGGCTTCGAATCGGCGCTTTGTAAATTCTGAAGGTGAAATCAGCTATGGACGGGGATCGGGCGGTCAAAATTTGGCGGGTCGAATCGCGCCAGTTGGGACGATTGATCCATGGGTAAAGACGCTCAGTTTTTGGGACGGCGATGAGGCGGTCTGTGCGCTTTCGATTTACGCGACTCATCCAATGAGTGTGTATCGAACCGCTCGAATTTCTGCAGATTTTCCCGGCATTGCGCGAGCGTCGCGACAGAAAAAAACTCCAAGCGCTCTGCAAATTTACGCGAGCGGAGCGAGTGGGAATATCACGGTTGGGAAGTTTAACGATCACAAAATGGAAACTCGGATTGTCTTCGCGGAAAGGCTCGAAACAGCGATGACTGCAGCCTGGGATGCAACGAAGAAACACCCAGTTTCGAAGATTGAATTCAAATCCGAAGAGCTGATGCTCGATCCGCGAGTGGATGGTGATTTCACGAAAGAAAAACTGAACGAGCAACTAAATGACACGTCACAAAATCGCATGAAACGTGGAATGGCCGCACTCGGATTGAGTTGGCAGAAGCGTTGCGAGGCAGGGCAACCGATCGATGTGCCAATGCTGGATTTTGGTGGAAAGGCGCAATTGATTTTGCTTCCGGGTGAAATTTATGTGGAGTATCAAATCGCAGTGCAGGAACTGAGACCCGACAGTTTTGTGATGACGGCAGGCTACGGCGAATGCGGCCCCGGCTACATTCCGACCAAGCGGGCGTGGGAGGAAAATGACTCGAATTTATCCGACTGGTGTTGGGTGGCTCCGGGCCAGGAGGAGAAAATCAGAGCTGTTTTGAAACGGCTTTTGGAGCCAAAACGCTGATGGCGATTCGTTGCGATAGTTTTTAAAATCCACGGCAGTATTACGGTAGAACAGCTTCATGAAACTATTCCATCTCTTTCTCGCGACTTCCGTTCTGCCTTTTTGTGCAGGCCAATCAGCCGAGCCGCCACGCCCGAATATTGTCTTCATTTTGACGGATGACCTTGGTTATGCCGATGTTGGTTTTAATGCCAAGCTGTTCGGAGTCGAAACTGATGTCGTGACTCCGAACATCGATGCGCTCGCAAAGGCGGGAACGATTTTCAAACAGGCGTATGTTTCTCACCCTTTCTGCGGGCCGAGCCGGATGGCACTGCTAACGGGAAGGATGCCGCACATCTATGGCGGACAAAAAAATTTGCCAGACGTCGCGAAAAATTTGGAAGACTACAATTCCAAGGGCATCCCGAAAAACGAAACTCTGATCAGCACCGTTTTGAAAAATTCCGGATACGCAACGGCTTGTGTTGGCAAATGGCATGTGGGTTCATCAAAGCCGTTTCATCCGAACACGCGAGGGTTTGATGAGTTTTATGGATTCGTCGGCGGCGGGCATCAGTATTACCCATCGACCACGGATAAAGTGGAGCCCAAGATCAACGATTATCAGTATTTTCTGGAGCGAAATGGCAAAGACATTATGTCGCCCGAAGGCGCCTATCTCACCGACACGCTGTCGGATGAAGCGGTCGATTTTATCGCTAAAAAATCCACAAAATCGAAGATCCCGTTTTTTCTCTATTTGGCCTACAACGCACCGCACTCACCACTTCACGGAAAAACCGAGGATTTGAAATTTCTCTACCCGGATCACAAACCGTCCGATCCAAAGAATGGCGTAAACTTTCGCGACTACGACGGCCGTCAGAATTATGTCGCGATGGTGTACGCGGTTGATCGCGGGCTGAAACGGATTGTCGATACGCTGAAAGCTCGGTCGATTATGGACAACACGCTGATCGTTTTTCTGAGCGATAACGGCGGAAAAATCCTTCAGGCGGCGAACAACGCTCCGCTTCAGGACGACAAAGGCTCGACGTGCGAAGGCGGTATTCGCGTGCCGATGTTCATGCATTGGCCGAAAAACGTGCCGTCTGGTAAGGTGTTCGATCACCCCATAACCGCGCTCGATTTCTATCCGACTTTGACTGCGTTGGCAGGGGGAAAGATTCCGGTGGATAAGAAAATCGACGGCAAAAACATCTGGCCTGATTTTCTCGCAGGAAATAATCCGCACCCCAATGATCCTATTTTTTGGATACGACACCATGGAGGTGGAAACGAAGTCGCCATTCGTAAAGGGAATCTGAAAGCCTATCGCAAACAGTTCAGTGCCTGGAAGGTTTTCGACGTCACGACTGATTTTGGAGAGGAAAAAAATCTCGCAAAAGAAAACGCCGCAGTCTTAAACGAAATGATTTCTGCAGGGCGTGAATGGAGCGACACGCTGCAAGAACCGCAGTGGCATGACACCGCAGCGGGCCTGAAAAGCTGGATCGATAACGAGATGCCAAAATACGCTAAAACGTTTGCGCCGCGCTAAGGTTACAGAATATCGAGAGCGAATCGCGGGATCTTGACCGCCATCCGATTCGGCATACGTTCGCGCTATCATGCTTTTGGTCATCGATAACTACGATTCATTCACCTACAACCTCGTCCAATATTTCGGCGAGCTGGGGGCTGAAATGAAGATTTTTCGGAACGATAAAATCACCATTAATGAAATCCGTGATCTGGCTCCCGAGCGCATTTGCGTTTCTCCCGGCCCGAAAACGCCAAGCGAAGCAGGGATCAGCTGCGACGTGATTCGCGAATTTGGTGAGACGACCCCTATTCTTGGCGTGTGCCTTGGGCATCAGAGCATCGGACAGGTCTACGGCGGGGATGTCATTCGTGCTGACCGCCTCATGCACGGAAAGACGTCACCAATCCACCATGATAACAAAGGCGTTTTTGCCGGGCTGGATAATCCGTTTGAAGCCACCCGCTATCATTCTTTGATCGTGAAACGCGAGACGCTTCCCGATTGCCTCGAAATCGTGGCCGAAACTGCTGAAAAAGAAATCATGGGCTTGCGGCATCGCGAATTTCCGATTCACGGCCTGCAGTTTCATCCGGAATCGATTCTGACGGGCTCGGGAAAACAACTGCTTCAGAATTTCCTGGAACTGTAATTAGGCGCCGACAATATTTAGAAATGAGCACATCACACCTCACCACATCTCCAGCAAACGACCCGTGCGAATTTTCCGCAGCAGATCTCGATGGCAAAAAACTGCACTGGAAATTGCAATCACTGTTCGATGTTTCAGAAGCACCGGACAGCATGATGTTTGCCGATGATGCGGGCGATGGGAAAGTGAGCGTGGCGTTGCGGGATTCGGTCGAAAGCGAACATCGTGACTCCGACGGAAAGCCAGTGATGATTGATGTGCTGGGTATTTGGCTCACCCCCGAAAGCCTTGGACTGTTGAAAAGATGCACCACCAGCGAGGCTGATTTCGAAGCGATTGCTTAATTTTTGACAACAAAAAACCCGCATCGGCAGAACCGAAGCGGGTTTTTGAAAGAGTAACTTTAGATTCTACGAGGTTCAGCCTTGTGGAATTTGCAGCGTCTGGCCGAGTCCGATCGTTGTTCCAGAGATCCCATTGGCGCTTTGAATCGCCGTAACCGAAGTTCCATAGCGACGGCTCAGGCCGTAAAGTGTGTCACCCTTTTGAACGGTGTGCGATGTGCCGCCACCAGAGTAGCTGTTTGCCGCATACGTATCGTTGTATGCAGGTGCGGCTGAAGCAGCAGGTGCTGGCGGCGTGTAGCTGTTATCCGTGTAAGTAGGGTAATTGCTTGCCGGAGCCGCTGGCGCAGCGGGTGCCGCCGGAGTTGCTGCGTCCGTCCCGTAAGTCGAGCTTTGCGGCCCGTAGTAGGGATTGTCCTGGTAAGGATTGTTGTTTGCTACTTTGTCTTTACCGCAAGAAACGGCGAGCAAACCAGCAGCAGCTGGGAGAATGAGTCGAAGAGTGGAGGTCGTGAGTTTCATAGCCTTGGATAGTTAATCTTGAAATACCTTTAAGGCTTCTTAACTAAATTGCAATAAGTTTTTAAAACTTTTCAGAATTTCTCTGCTTTTTTGACATTTCAGGTCGATTTACGTTCAAATTTTTTAGGGTTTTGCTTTCGCCAAACTTTGCCTTGCTTCGATCTAACCTGCGTATAAGGCTGGACGAAACACCGAATCACTTTCTTAGAACAATGAGTATTACTCGTGCCCTTATCTCCGTTTCCGACAAGACAGGCCTTGAGGCGTTAGCCAAAGGTCTTCACAAGCACAACGTCGAAATCCTTTCGACTGGCGGCACCGCTAAATTCATCGCCGAGATGAATATTCCGGTGATTGAAGTGTCTGATTTCACTGGATTCCCTGAGCTTTTTGAAGGCCGGGTGAAGACGCTGCATCCAAAGGTTCATGGAGGACTTTTGTATCGTCGCGATGTTGAAGAGCATGTTCAGCAAGCAAAAGACAACGATGTTCAACCTATCGATTTGGTGGTCGTAAACCTTTACCCTTTTGAAGAAACCGTTGCTAAAGAAGGAGTCACTAGCGAGGAAGCCATCGAAAAAATTGACATCGGAGGCCCTTCAATGCTTCGTTCAGCGGCAAAAAATCACGGAGCAGTGACCGTGGTAGCTGATCCAAAGGACTACGAAATCGTTCTCGCTGAAATGGACGAACACAAAGGCGATACCACACTTAAAACCCGTGAACGTCTCGCTATCAAAGTTTTCCAACGCACGTCCGAATATGATCGGGCAATTGCTTCGTATTTGAATGAAGAGCAAGAAACTGAGGCAAGCTACTCAATTAGCCTCCCACTCGCTCAGGAACTCCGCTACGGCGAGAATCCACACCAAAACGCGGCGCTTTACGGAAATTTTGGTGACTACTTCAAGCAGCTTCAGGGCAAAGGCCTTAGCTACACAAACGTCATTGATATCGGCGGCGCGGCTGAGTTGGTTCTCGAATTCCGCCGTCCAGCGGTCGCTATTTTGAAACACACCAACCCATGTGGCGTTGGCGTGGATGACGATAGCCTTCGCGGAGCTTGGGACAAAGCTTTCGAAACCGACAAACAAGCTCCCTTTGGTGGGGTCATCGTTTGCAACCGCCCGCTGGATATTGGTTTGGCACGCGTGATTTCCGGGATTTTCACCGACGTGATTATTGCGCCTGACTTCGATACCGACGCTCGCGCCTTGCTTCAGAAGAAGAAAAACCTTCGTCTCATTCAAATGAACGAGGCCTTCCGCGACACCTTGGACGATCCAATCATTGCCTCAGCCCCCGGTGGCTTGCTGGTCATGGATCACGACAAAGAAGCGCTCGGACTCGACAATATCGAAAAACGTGTCGTTACCAGCCGACCGCCGACCGCGGATGAAATCGAAGCCATGCGTTTCGGTTGGCGCGTCGTGAAGCACGTGAAGTCCAACGCCATCGTTTTTGCAGGAAAAGACCGCACACTCGGAATCGGAGCTGGCCAAATGTCCCGCGTCGACTCCTGTCGCCTCGCTGTTTGGAAAGCCGAGCAAGCAGGACTCAGCCTGAAAGGCAGTGTTGTTGCCAGTGACGCCCTTTTCCCCTTCGCCGACGGATTGGTTTCCGCTATCGAAGCCGGTGCAACCGCAGCCATTCAGCCGGGCGGATCCATTCGCGACGAAGAAGTCATCAAAGCCGCGAATGAGCATGATGCAGCGATGGTCTTTACTGGGCACCGTCATTTCCTGCATTGATAGCTTTATCCGCGGTTCTTTTAGTAGATCCCGATCTGCACGGGGAGAGATCCTCCACGATTTCCGCCCGATCATTGGCGAGCGCCTCATCAATCAAGCATTTACCGCTTAAGCCGGAATTTGTTATTTTTGGCCGCTAGGACGGAAACTTTTTGAGGTCTTTTCCAGCGCGCATCAGACACATCCTTTGCCACTCTTTTCAGTTGCCAAAAGAGGCACCCCCGCCATCTTTGCCAGCGTATTCTTTGCCATTAAATGAGCGACTTAACCACACCACACGCACGACTTCACATTCCGGGTCCGGTTGAAATTTCAGCCGAGACTTATGCTGCCATGGCCACGCCGATGATCGGCCATCGCTCCAAAGATTTCGTTAATCTGTACGACGATATCCACCCGCGGCTTCAGGAATTGTTCGGCACCACAACTCAGCCAGTATTTCTCTCCACATCATCCGCTTGGGGGGTGATGGAAGGGGCGCTTCGCAATCTCGCGGGCCACAAAAAAGTGCTCTGCTGCTGTTCCGGCGCGTTTTCTGATAAGTGGGTCGACGTGGCTCGTCGCTGCGGCCTCGATGCTGAAGCGCTTCAATACGATTGGGGAACTCCAGTGAATCCGGCTGACGTGAAGGAAAAACTCGATACTGGTGAATTCGACGTCGTAACATTCATTCACAATGAAACTTCAACCGGCGTGATGAATCCCCTCGCTGAAGTTGCCGAAGTTGTCCGCAGCTATGGCGACGACATCATGCTCGTTACCGACACCGTTTCCAGTTTCTCCGTCGTGCCGATGAAATTCGACGAACTTGGAGTCGACGTCATGCTTTTGGGAACTCAGAAAGCGCTCGCGCTTCCTCCTGGCCTCGCGTTGTTCAGCGTTTCAGAGCGGGCTTTTGCTCGTGCCGAGACGGTTGAAGGTCGCGGTTACTATTTCGATTTCCTTGAATTCAAAAAGAATCAGGAGAAGTCCATGACGCCGAGCACCCCGTGTATCCACACGATTTACGGTCTTCACCACCAGCTGGATAATATTTTCGCTGAAGGACTCGAAGCTCGCTTTGCCCGTCACGAAAAACTGAATGGAATGGTGCACGAATGGATCGATTCTAAGGGATTAGATTACCTCGCCCCAGAAGGTTTCCGCTCGAAATCACTGACCTGTATTTCGAACAACAAGGAAATCGACGTCGCCAAGCTGCAGGGAATCATGCGCGACGAGCACTCCATCGCTCTCGACGGCGGCTACGGAAAAGTGAAAGGCAAAACCTTCCGCATTTCCAACATGGGCGACGAAAACGAGACCACAATCAACACGCTGTTGGCTGCCCTCGACGACTCGCTTGAGAAGCTCTGATTTAATAACTCAGCTGGTTGATCAAACACTTGGCTGAAAGTTGCTTTTGGCACGATTACGCCGACGACGAATTTGTCCAAAACTGGCATTCTAAAGCCTATGATTCGGATTTCCCTCGTTCTCGCTTGTTCGTTCGCACTCAACTCTTTCGCCGATGACTGGCCGCAATGGCGTGGCCCAAATCGTGACGCTAAATCAGCCGAAACCGGCTTGCTAAAAGAGTGGCCGGAAGCTGGCCCCAAAGTCATTTGGCGAATCGAAAACGTTGGCGTCGGCTACTCATCCGTTTCTGTTTCTGACGGGAAAATCTACACGATGGGTGATCTTGAAGGCGTTGAACACATCATCGCGCTCGACGAAAAAACAGGGAAGCAACTCTGGGCCGTTCAACCTGCGCCTGTGGCCGACAAACTAAATGCGAAAGTAGACGAACAATTCGCGAAGTTTGATCAAGACAGCGACGGATCACTTTCGGAAAAAGAAGCCCTTGAAGGACTCGGCGAGCAATTTCTGAAAAGCGATTCAACAAACGAATCCGCCGACGCCGCAGCGGTTGCAAAAACCCGAGCCCAAAATTTTATCGCTACATTCAATAAGAACGACGACGCAAAGCTTGGCCCCGACGAAATCCCTCGCCAACTCGGTCGCGAAGCGGCTCGGATCGACGCCGCTTCCGGTGGACGCAAGGAAATCAATTCGATCGCAGAGGCCCGCGCTGCGGCAACCATCAAAGCGCTCGACGAAGATGCCGATAATCAGGTGTCGAAAAAAGAAACCCGCAATGGAATCGTAAGCGGCTACTTCTCGAAAGCAGACACTCCGATCGATGGAGGCAAAAAAGGCGATGAACAACTAACTGCCGAAGAGCTTCAAACTTACTTTTCGAAAGCTGAAAAAGGAAAAGACGGCGATATCACCGCTGAGGAGCTGACCCAATTTTTCGAGCGAAACCATCCGGGACAAGACGGAATCCTAACGAAGGCTGATTTGAAACGATCGATCGGCGGATATCGAAATGGTCAAGGCGACGGACCACGGGGAACCCCCACCGTTTCCGGCGACACGATTTTCACAGAAGGAGGAAATGGCGATGTAACGGCACTTGCAAGCGCCACCGGGTCAACTCTCTGGCACGTAAACCTTGTAGAGAACTTCGGTGGCAAGCGCCCTGGCTGGGGCTATTCAGAATCGCCACTTCTACTGAATGGCTCACTGATCGTAACTCCAGGAGGACCAAACGGAACTGTATTGGCTCTGAATTCAAGCAACGGAACCTCCAACTGGCAAAGCAGCGGACTCACCCAAACCGCTCACTACGCTTCACCAATCATCACCGAAATCGCCGGTAGAAAACAGATCGTTCAATTCGGGCGTGAAAGCATGTTTGGCGTCGCGGCTGACGGCGGCGACCTTCTCTGGCAATATTCCGATGCGGCCAACGGCACCGCCAATTGCGCCACTGCGATTGTCGACGGCGATTTGGTTCTGGCATCAAGTGCTTACGGAACGGGCGGCGGCGTCGCAAAAATCTCTGCAAAGGGTGATGCTCAAAACGCAGAACCAGTTTGGTTCGAAAAATCTTTCGCCAACCATCACGGCGGACTCGTCAAAGTCGGCGACCACGTCTACGGCTTTGGCGGCAACAGCTTGTTCTGCGTGGATTTCAAAACGGGAGAAATCGCCTGGCAGGAAAAAAGCGTCGGCAAAGGCTCGCTGATTTATGCGGACGGGCTCCTCTATTGTCAGGGCGAACGTCACCAAATTGCCCTGGTCGAGGCCAATCCTGAAAAATATGTCGAAAAGGGAATTTTCAAAATTGAAGAACAAGGTCGCCCGAGCTGGGCTCATCCAGTCATCGCAAATGGCGTCCTTTACATTCGCGATCAGCACACGCTGACTGCTTACGACGTTTCAGCGAGATAAGTTCTCACAAGTCAACAGGGTATGCTCATCGTTCATACCCTATTGATTCGAAATGCTTCCACGATCAAACAGAGTTGATTCGTTGAACATACCCTGTTGATTCGTAGCGTGCCTATAATCTCGGTCATCATTCCCACGTGGAACGAAGCGGCAACGATTTGCGAAACCATCGCGACGTTAAATCGGGAGGACTGTGAACTTGAGGTAATTGTGGTCGATGGCGGCAGCCCGGATGACACCTGCGAACGCGCACGAACTGCCGGAGCCGATGAAGTCTTTGTTTTGGAAACGGGGGGGCGTCCTTTTCAAATGAATGAGGGTGCCGCACGAGCATCTCAAGAATCTGAGTGGCTGCTTTTCCTTCATGCCGACACCGTGTTGCCGGGATCGGGATTGTCTCAGATTGCGAACCAACCTGCATCTGTGGTCGGCGGTGCCTTTCAGCGGCGCTTTGATTCATCTTCGTGGCTTCTCGGACTCACTGCGTGGATTTCGGATTTTCGATCGTGCCGTGGAATCTTCCTGGGGGATCAGGCCATCTTCGTGAGGCGCGAAGTTTTTGAAAAACTCGAAGGTTACGACACCACGTTTACGATGTGTGAAGATATCGATTTCACAAAACGGATGCGAGAATTGGGCGACACCGCAATGATTCTTGGGCCAGCAATTAGTTCAGCGCGACGCTTCGATAAACTGGGAGTCTTTGTCCGAAGCGTGCTCGACTTTTGGATCACGTTCCGCTTCTTGGCGAATCAGCAAAAATTTCGTCGCTGATCGCTTAGCGATTTTCGACGACAAACATCGAACCACGCATCGCCCTCCAGTGGCCAGGATAGGTGCAAATGTAAGGGTATTCGCCCGACTCCTCGGGAGCAAAGAATCGCAGTACATGCGACCGCGCACTTCCAATTGTCAGCTGCGGCGTTGCGTGAAGAACGCCCGGATCATCTGGAATGTAATTTTTCTGCAGTCCATCGGGTTTTCCCGCCATGATGTCTGCAGCCAGTCCCACCCGATCCAACGCACCGAGATCAACAATCGCGAGGTTGTGATACAGGTTGTCAGGATTGTAGAAACTCAGCTCAACAGCGGAGCCTGGTGGCACCGTAAACTGATCGGGATCAAACCTGAGGTTGGCAGTCGCAGAGATCCTAATTTTTGTCAGATTTAGGTGTTCTGAATTTTCCGGCCACGCCGCTTTCGGAATCCGCTTCAACGCATCCAGAGCGGCAAACGCGAGCGTTATATTGCTCTCTTTGTTTTCAGTCGCGATTTTTGCAAACGTCGCTGCAGATGTTTTATCATGCGCCGAAAACAACGGAAGGGCTTTGATCGCGTTCATTCTGGCTGCGCCGGTTCCATTGACATTTTCAGTAACGAGAGGAAGCCAGGACTCATCGATTTTTCCGCGTCCAGCCTGCGGCATCGCAGCAATCCACTGTGCGGGAGGTATTCCGGGTTCAGGTGCCGTCTTTTGACGGAGAAGAACCGCAAGCGCAGCATTACGGACGTTTGATGTCTTGGTTTTTGAAGCCAGCTGTTTCAGTGGATCTGCCTTTTTAACCAGTGAGGCAGCATCCCAACTAAGGAGGAGGTTTTCAATTTTACCCTCGCTAATTTCGCGCCCGGGAGCATCGCTTCCAAGCATGTAGAACAACTGATCTATTGATTCACGACCTTCCGGCTTTCCTAAAACACGAAGGGCCGATCGTTTTTCATCCACGGCAATCGACGGACGGGCCAAAATCTCTCCTGCGTTTTCAGGAGTCGGGCCACGGGTTAACAATTCTTCATCGGAGAGATTTGGAAGCAAAAAGGCACCTACGCTCGGTGGGACTGCAGCTACATTTTCACTGAGGTAGCCGAGCGTTTCCCGGGCTGCGAGTTCGAATCCGTGATCCATTTCGAGGTCGAGCGCCTTTGCCGCTATCGCAATAACAGCCCCGGAATTCGGATGAAACCCCGCAGCGATCATTGCTTCAAGGCGAACGCGTTGATTGGAATCTGTGATGGCCGCTTCAAGCATCGGCAATGTTTGAGCTTCAGGAAGATCGCTTTGCCAATGGCGCAATATCCGGACCGCCGCAGTTCTCGCATCATGATCTCTTGAAGCCAGGAGTCTTCCCAAACGTTTCGGCTGGGGATCGTTGAAGTTTTGGTAAAGCCAAAGAACCTCAGTCAACGCATGGTCGTTGCCCTTGTGTTTCACTTGCCATACATCAGCCGCCTCAAGCACCGCTTTTTGTTCACGCTGCTGGAGTTCACGACGTGCGTGATATCCCCAGCGTTCGTTCGGAGAAAGAAGTAATTCTAAAAGAGCTTCGTTTTCGGCAGTACGAATTTCGGGCTGCCACGGAGTGGGCCGATCTTTCGCGGTGACTCGCCAGACGCGACCGTGAGTTTGAATCCGACGGGGATCACGAAAACTATAGGTCGTGTGCCCCACGATCGGATTGTAATAATCCAGAATGTAGAGGGCTCCATCGGGCCCGATTTGTTGGGCGACGGGTCGAAATGTGATATCGCTGCAGCTCAGCAATTCGCCGCTTCCCTCACCTTCGCCTTCTTTCAAATAGGGTTGCTCGGTAGAATATCCGCTGCCTTCCTGATTCATTTTATACCACCGAACGCCGTGCCAACCCTTCATCTGATTGTTGGTATACCAGCCACGAACTTCTTCAGGCCAATGTTCGTGAGCTAAGATCTCATTTCCGCAAGAAGGGCGTCGCCCATTGGGAGTGAATGAAAACCCACCACGCTTTTTTGTGTAATTCGCATACTTGTCCTGTTTCGGATAATCGAACCGGCTGGACATGTGAGTCAGGTAATAATCCATCGCCGGCGAAGCATCTGCCAAAAGCGGCTCACCCCATTTGCCGAAAATGATTCCCCATGGATTTGAGAAACCGAAGCTGGAGTGCACTTCGAGTCGATGATCGCGAGGATCCAATCGAAAAATCGTTCCTTCAAATGCACGCAGCGGACCATGAGGAGTTTCGACCTGAGTGTTTAAAAACAGGCCCTGCCCAAAATGCAGCCGACCATCGGGTGCCCACTGAAACGCTGAAATGTAGTGATGATTGTCTTCGGTTCCGAATCCGTGCATCATTATTTCAACCTCATCAGCTTTGAGATCGCCGTCGGTATCCGTAAGCTTTAACAAATTTGGCTCGCTGGCGACATAAACAGTTTTTCCACCGTCAGCTACAGTCAGGCCCATCGGAAGATACAATTCATCGTAAAACACGGTCGATTTATCGGCCACACCATCGTGATCGGTGTCCTCGAGAACCACAATGGAATCGCGCGGCTTTTCGTCCGGCTTTGCATGGGGCTGGCTCGCAACACACGACACCCACAACCGGCCCTGCGAATCGAAAGTCATTCCCGCAGGGCTTTCGATCTCCGTTTCAACTTCTGATGCCCATAGGTTGATCTGATATCCCTCCGCCATCGAAAAAGTTTTCAACGCCTCTTCCGGTGTCAGCATTTTCGGGGCTTCGCCTCCGATCAAATCGGTGGCGTTTACCGGGGAGGTTGCCACCGCTGCGACTATGAAAAAAATGGCGAGAACAAATGTTTGGATACTTCGCATCATACTATAAAATTTTGCCAGAATAGGCAGTCACACGCAATAACCTGTTCAAGCGCCTGAGCTAATTATCCCAACGATCGAACAGGGTCTGTTCGTCGAACCAACCCTGTTCGATCGTTATTTCGGCGCCCCTGCTGCTTGCTGAATCTCTTTGTCGAGAGCATCGATTTGTTTGTCGAGCTGTTCCATTTCCGGCGGGTAGGTCACGATGCCAAACGGTTTGTTTCGACGACCAAAAACATATTCGCCGTTCACTGGTCTCCATCGCAGCTGAAACTGACGGTTTTTTTCAATAATGAGTGTCCGGATATTTTCTGATGTCGCTGATTTTGGAGCGGGCCAATTCATCTCTGCGGCCATGATATCAGCAACGATTTTGTATCCTGGATCGGTAAAATGAACTCCATTGATCGTCAGTGGATCGCTGTAATTCTCAGCCATCAACGTTCGAGTCGGATGGAACAAATCAATGAAAGGCATTTCCTGCTCCTCAGCCAACCGGCGAATCGCGTCGGTGTATTTTTCGAGAACGAGATTTCTTTTGGAGGGGTCGGGCCACGGCGCCTTCAATTTCTCATGGGCGGCGGGAGAAACTAAAACAATCCGTGAGGTTTGAGGAGTAATCCGCTCGATCAACGCGTGGTAATCAGAAATGAATTTTTCAATTCCCGCATCCCCTTGAAAGGCTTCATTCGATCCAAAGAAGAGAAAAATGACATCCGCTTTTTTATCAGTCAGATGCTCTTCAAGCATCCCAAAATTTAGAGGCCGAGGCATTAGATCGACCTTATCAGCACTCCAGCCCATGTTCCGAAAACTCAGCCCGAGATCGGGATACGCGGATTGAATACGCTTTTCGAGGTATCCAGAATACTGAGCCCGAGATGCAAGAGTTCCACCAACAAGAACGACCCGATCACCTTTGTTAAACGTGATTTTTTGATCTGCCGCTGACGCAAGATTGAAAAACAGAAATACTGCCAAACCAAAAAGACTCCAGTCGCGAAGTGGCGAGTTAGGAGTCTTTCTCATATTCTAAGATGGCTTGAATTTTCTTTCTTAGATCACTCAGCAGCCGGAATGGACTCAAGTGCTAGATTTGCCATCACTTGGATGGTCCCTGCGGCAAGCGTTCCTAGAACACCTGAGGGTTTTCCATCCACAATTCGAACGACAGTGACACCGATAGGGTCACCATTCATATTGAAAACAACGATCCCCTGCCCTGTTCCTGCGGTGGTTACGTAAAACACGCGATCTTGTTTGAACACGCCTGTTATGCGGCCAACCATTACCGTCGGCATGTAGGTATAAATCGCTGATGAACGGGAAAGACCAACGACTTGATCTGCAGGCTGAGCGTCGGTAGCGAATTTAGAAAGATCAAGCATGTCAAATTTCTTATCCACTGCGTTGGCTTTCACTTGGTCGGGAAGGATAAACGCAACATCCGCCTCCATATCCTGACGGATGACTTTTCCAGTGAGAACGGTCGAATCGCCATAACTGATCTCAACTTCAGTGAATTCGGTTTTTGCGGTTTGGATGGTGACAACCTTGTCTTCCATCCGTGCCTGCTGATTCACAAGGCCCACACTTGCATCAATTGCAACGTTAGAAACCATCACTAAACCATTTGCGGCAATCGTGACACCCAAAGTGCGGCGCTGCTGCTCATTCTGAGGCAACGGCTTATCAGTTGTGGTTGTGATCAACTTGCCTTTAGCGGTAACCACAACAATGGCTCCTTTGTGTTGATCAAGAATTTTACGGGCTTGGTCTTCGGTTTTTGCCTGACCGAAAGACAGCGCGGGTGTAAGCGCCAAAAGCGCAACGAATGTAGAAATTAGACGATTCATCGAATGAGTCTGTTTTAGATAATATTTTGGTTAAAGGAGGAGGGTTTTATAGAACGATTTGTCGAAATAACCAACGTGAAAATTGCGCCAAAAAAAACGCGCCCAAGTTGAAAGGGTGAGAACTCACCATCAACTGGACGCGTAAATTTTTTCGATTTAAGTCGAACTGCGATTAACGAGAGTAAAGCTCGACAACCAAACGCTCGTCTACCATCGGATCAAATTCTTCACGCTCAGGAACGCGATTCACGGTGCCTGTCAACTTCTCGCGATCCAATTCCATCCAATCGCATGCAGGACGAGCCTGGGTTGAATCAGCAAGACGCATTCCAAGCTGCTGTGAACGGCTTGCCTCTGCAACTTTGACCACATCGCTCGGCTTAACTTGGTATGAAGGGATGTCGACTTTCTTGTCATTCACCAACACGTGACCGTGGTTTACAAATTGACGTGCTCCACGACGAGTCGATCCCAAACCTAAGCGATAGCAAACGTTGTCGAGACGCATCTCAAGAATTTGAAGCAAATTCGTTCCAGTAATTCCGTCGCGACGCTGCGCCTCCTTAAAGTAAAGGCGGAACTGCTTTTCAAGAACACCGTACTGGAAGCGCAACTTCTGCTTCTCAGCGAGAGCAAGGGCATAGTCACTCTGCTTACGACGTGCGCCACGTGCACCAACATGCCCCGGAGGGTAAGGGCGGCGTTCCAATGCTTTGGAAGGGCCAAAAAGCGGCACACCAAAACGGCGATTAATTTTATCAATAGGGCCTCGATCTCTTGCCATGGTCTTAAAAGTAAAAGTTTAAATAAACGCGATGATTATACGCGGCGCGCTTTCTTTGGACGACATCCGTTGTGTGGAACCGGCGTCACATCCTTAATTTTGGTGATTTCGATGCCCAACCCCTGAACAGCACGAACGGCTGACTCACGACCTGCACCTGGACCTTTGACACGAACTTCAGCCTGCTTCAGACCATGCCCCATTGCCTGACGGCAAGCATCTTGAGAAACCAGTTGAGCTGCATACGCGGTGCTCTTACGAGATCCGCGGAACCCCATCTTACCAGAACTTGACCATCCGAGAACGTTTCCATTCGCATCACTGCAAGTAACAATAGTATTATTGAAGGTGGCGTAAACATGAACAATCCCAACGTGGATATTCTTGCTTCCCTTGGCTTTAACAATCTTGTTTTTCTCCGCTTCCTCTCCGCCGTCAAGCTCAAGGAAAATATCCTCGGCCGTGCGGGGTTTCTCTGGCTTCTCATCAGCAGCAGGTGCCGCTTCAGCGGCCGCAGGTGCGTCAGCAGGAGCTGCGGTAGTTTCTTCAGCAGCAGGAGCTGCTGCTTCTTCAGGGGCAGCAGCCTCAGCCGCCACCTCTTCTTTGTTTTCAGGTTCGTCAGCCATTTTCGTAAATTATAAAATTATTAACGGACAACACCCACTGTCTTCCGCTTCCCTTTACGCGTCCGCGCATTGGTTGAAGTTCGCTGGCCACGCACAGGGAGTCCCTTACGATGGCGAATGCCACGATTGCAGTTAATCGAAGTTAGACGCTTCAGGTGTCCCTGAAGTTCACGACGAAGATCACCTTCGATCATCACGTTGCTGTTTGTAACAGCGGCGGTGAGACGAGCAAGCTGATCATCTGAAAGTTCACCGGTGCGGATATTTGGATCCAAATCAGCTTCTTCAAGGATCTTCTTGGCGGTATTTCGCCCAATTCCAAAGATGTAAGGAAGCGACGCTTCAATACGTTTCTCATTGGGGATTTCAACTCCGAGCAATCTAGCCATGGTCTTTAATAAATTCTAAAATTACGTGGGCAATTAGCCCTGACGTTGCTTGTGGCGTGGGTTTTTACAAATCACGCGCACAATTCCTTCACGCCGGATGATCCGGCAGTCACTGCATAAACGTTTTACGGATGGTCTCACTTTCATGGAAAAAAATCACGGTGTGATTGAGTCTAACAAATTCCGTGCAGGGTTTGAATAAACCCCAATTCAATGGCACGGGCATAGACCTCGTTATGCCCAGTGCGGACGCGAGGACGGGATATTTATCACAAAATCAGTTGGTCGCAAGGCGCGATTCGAGGTTTATCTAAATTTTAGGGTAAAATTAACAAATTTTTGCAACATCATGGCTGAGACCCGCATTTTTCGTCATTTGCGGACGTTCAGTCATCAATCGCGGGCGTGGCGTCAGAATTTCGGCATCTCCTTCAGTCACCAAAACAGTGTGTTCAAAATGTGATGACAACGCACGGTCTTTCGTTTCTACAGTCCAGTCATCATCAAGAATTTTGATATCCGCAGTCCCTGCGTTCACCATTGGCTCGATGGCCAAAACCATTCCGGGTTGGAGACGTGGATTCTTAAATCGCCGATGTCTCATCTCAATTGGATCCCAATAATTCGGGACTTGAGGCTCTTCGTGTAAATTTTTCCCAACCCCATGTCCGACAAACTCTTTTACCACGGTATAATTAAACTGAGCCACATACTCTTCGACGGAACTACAAAGTTTTGACAGCAATTCCCCAGCGCGGGCATGACTAATTGCAACCGCGAGTGACTCTTCGGTAGCAAATAGGAGATCTGCAGCGTCTTCACTAATCTCGCCAACCGGTACACTGAAGGCATTGTCTCCCACCCAGCCGTCTGGAGTCACAATTCCGACATCAAGCTTCACGACATCGCCATCTTGTATCACGCGATCGCCACCGATTCCGTGAACGATCTCTTCATTGACGGAAATACAGATATTTCCGGGGAAATTTCGATATCCAAGAAATGCACTAACGCACCCTTGTTGGGCAATGAGGTCAGCCGCAGCCAGATCAATCTCGCGAGTGGTTTTACCAGCCACTACAAGTTTCCCAGTTGCCTGGAGGCACTCTGAAGCAATCCTTCCCGCTTCTCGCAAACCATCGGCCTCTGCTCCGATACGAATCGGAATTTTATTTTTTCGCTTCGCCATAATGCAGCGAGTCATCGCTCCGAAAACCATCGAGCTGAAACCGAATTAGCCTCCGTTGGTTTTGACCATGTAAATGACGATTCCGGTGATGATAAGAACCGCAGCAAGCAGCAACAACCAGATAATAGAACCCGAACTTGCAGCAGCGCCTTTGCCACCACCTCGGTCAAATCGGCCGCGAATACGACCTTTTCGAAGAAATCCATCGTAGTGACGCTGAATGAGGTGAGTCTCCACCTGACGCATGATGTCCAGCAGAACTCCGACCATAATGAGCAATCCAGTTCCACCGAAAAACTGAGCAGCCACCGGTGGGACACCCATCAAACTCGTGAGAATTCGGGGCAGCACCGCAACAATCGTCAGGAAAATTGCTCCTGCAAAAGTCAGGCGACTCATGGTCTTATCGAGAAATTCAGCAGTTGGCTTCCCTGGGCGCACGCCAGGGATATATCCGCCATTCTTTTTGAGATCGTCAGCAATCTGGTTTGGCTGGAACATCGTAGCCACCCAAAAATAACTGAAGAAGAAAATCATCAACGCAGTCGCCGTGTAGAAAAGCCAATGGTCACCCGATCCGAGAATTGAAGCCCACTTTTGCGCCCACGGCGCATCAGAAATCATTCCAATAATCTGAGAGGGGAAGAGCAGAATTGCCTGAGCGAAAATGATCGGCATCACACCTGCATAGTTCACCTTCAAGGGCATGTACTGGGTCTGCCCACCAAACTGCTTACGTCCTACAACCCGCTTAGCGTAATTGATCGTGATTCGACGTTGCGCCTGAGTAATCGAGATTACTGCCGCAATCACAAAGAAAAGGAAAGCTAGCAAGATCACCAATTGCATCGGCTTTAACAGGTCATCCCCGGCGCCAGCAACAAACGTCTGGTAAACCTGATAGATTGCACCCGGCAGAGCATAGATAATGTTGACGGTGATAATCAAAGAAACACCGTTTCCGATACCTCGCTCGGTAATTTGATCACCAATCCACAAAAGTAACATTGAACCAGAAGTGACAATCACAACGGTTCGTAAAATAAATCCCAGTCCCCCATCTGGAACAAGCACTTTAGTAGCCCCGCCTGCGATATCCCGCAAAAACGGGTTTGCCTCGGGAGTAATGAGAGATTTCGCCAACATCCATCCCTGAACAAGGCAGAGGATAATTGTGACGTAACGGGTGTACAAATTGATTTTCTGACGCCCTCCATCTTCCCTTGCCAGCTTTCCAAGCTGAGGAACAACTGCCGTCAAAAGCTGCATCATGATCGACGCACTAATGTATGGCATGATGCCAAGCGCAAAAAGCGCAGAATTTTGAAGTCCTCCACCACTAAATATGCTCATCATCGCGAGCATCGCAGCGGGTCCTCCTTTACCTTCGCCAGATTGCTCCTGAATCTGATTCATCCAGTCCGCCAAGACTGAGGCGTCCACGCCAGGAAGCGTAATCACAGCACCCAAGCGAATGACCACAATCACCAACAAGGTGAAAATGATCCGCTGACGAAGTTCAGGAATCTTAAACGTGTTGGCAAATGCGGAAATCATCGTGAAGAAGCGTTATCTAAAAAACGAACCAGCAGGGTTGAATCATCGATCCAACAGGGTTGATTCGTTGAACTCTCGGGGGTTACTCTGAATCGCTAGAAGCGGCTTTCGGCTCTGCAACAGAACCACCCGCTTTTTCGATTTTTTCCTTGGCTGACGCACTCACCTTATCAACAGCAACGGTCAGTTTCTTTGTAAGCTCACCTGAACCGAGGACCTTAACAGCATCCCAGACGCCTTTGACTAAACCAAGTTCACGAAGAGAAGCTTCATTAACCTCAGCTCCATCTTCGAAACGCTCTTCCAATGTCGTTACATTGATGACCGCATAGGTAGTTTTGAACTGCTTGTTGTTGAAGCCGCGCTTTGGCAAGCGCCGGTTAAGTGGCATCTGACCACCTTCGAAACTAGGGCGAATCGAAGCGCCTGAACGTGACTTCTGTCCTTTGTGGCCTTTTCCGCAGGTTTTACCCAATCCGGAACTCTCACCACATCCGACTCGTCTTTTCCGATGCTTTGCACCGGGATTTGGTTTTAAAGTATTTAAACGCATGACACTATCCTTTCGTCAATATTCTGGCAGATCTGTTCAATATCCGTCCGTTAGAGGGAAGCTTTATCGGCAATTTTCTTACCGCGAAGCTTATAAACTTCTTCTTTTGTGCGAAGACTTTCAAGTCCCGCAAGAGTTGCCTTTACAACATTGGCGTGATTGTTCGATCCCATTGATTTCGCGAGGATATCCTTAATCCCCGCAGCTTCAACAACGGCACGAACTCCACCACCGGCGATGATTCCAGTTCCCGGAGAAGCGGGGCGCAAAAGAACGCGACCACCACCAAACTCTCCAAGCACATCGTGAGGAATCGTGTTTTCAGTGATTTTTACAGAAATCATCGACTTCTTCGCGGTCTCACTAGCTTTACGAATGCATTCAGCAACCTCTTTAGCTTTACCAAAACCATAACCAACTTTTCCGTTTTGATCACCAGTGACTACAAGAGCACTGAAGCTGAAGCGACGACCACCTTTAACCACCTTCGAACAGCGGTTGATGAATACGACTTTCTCGAAAAGTTCAGGACCGTCACTGTCGCGATCATCACGACGACCTTGTCCACCGCCACCTTGGCGAGGAGGACCAGAGTTGCCAGCTTGTTGCTGCAATATTGCTTCAGCTCGCATAAGCTTCTCAGACTTCTCTTCACCACCTACTGCCGCAGCAACAGTTTCGTCAGGAGAAGTCTCAGCACCAGCTTCGGTGACTGCGTCTTCGCCAGTCGCTTCCTTAGGTGCAGCAACCGCTTCAGCAGCAGTTGCCTCCTCAGGGGTAGCAGCCTTCTCCTCAGGGGTAGCAGCCTTCTCCTCAGGGGTA
>CALAHF010000083.1 GCA_937891465.1 uncultured Verrucomicrobiales bacterium
TGGCGCGGTATTCAGGGGCTGAAACAATCCCGGAGCCGACCTACCTCCAGGCTGCTGTGAGCGTTATCGATAATGGTTCCGGCGCCGTTCGGGCGTTGGTTGGTGGTCGTGATTTCAATCACAGTGAATTCAACCGCGCCACCCAATCCCGTCGCCAGGTCGGTTCGATTTTGAAGCCTCTGGTGTATGCGACCGCTTTTGAAACGGGCCTTTTTCCAGGAATGTTGATCAATGACGGGCCGATCATGCAGGATGAAATTCAGTGGGATGCGTCAGGCTGGGACCCAAAAAACTCCGACGGTCGCTCGCTTGGGCTTCAGGAAGTTTCGTTTGGCCTCGTGAAGTCACGCAACACCATTAGCGTTCGCGTTGGTGAGCGGGCCGGGATCGAAGCCGTCACGACGATGATGGATCACGCGGGCATTGCGAAGAAAGGGGATTTGGCGCCGTCTCCTCAAATCTACATCGGCAATCTCGGAGCGAGTTTGAATTCGATGGTCAGCGCGTATTCTGTTTTTTCGAATGAAGGCTGGCGTCACGAACCGTATTTTATCGATCGGATCGAGCGGAGTACCGGAGAAGTCGTATACGACCGCACGGAGAACCCCGGGTATCGCGTGCTTTCACCCGGATCGACGTGGCTAACTTCAGCCATTTTACAAAAAGCCTTGCAGCCGGGAGGAACTGGAGCTGAAGTCCGTAAGTTAGGTTTTTCAGCCGCCGCAGGCGGTAAAACCGGAACCACCAATGATTTCCACGACGCTTGGTTCATGGGTTATACCAACAAATTGTCTGCCGGAGTTTGGGTTGGGTTGGACCAGCCTCAAACGATCATCAACGGCGGCTATGGCGGAAAATTGGCATTACCAATCTGGGCAGAAATCATGAATGAAGCAGCTGCGAACGGTTACGTGTTCGACGAATTGCCTCAGTCGGATGAAATTATCGAGACCAAGCTGTGCCGGTATTCCGGGCATCTCGCCGACGAATCCTGTCACCGCCTCGGCTGTGCATACAGCGAGAAAGTGCCTCACCCCATGTTGCCGCGAAGGATTTGCAACATGCATGATGGCATAAATCGACTGCCGGATTCGAATGAATTGTCGCTTCGGGATGAGCCTGGATTTATGGATAAACTGAAGGGGATGTTGAGTCAGTAGTGAAAGGGCAATCACTGGCCAGGACAGGTCACCGAGGCGCCATTGTCGCTCGGCCCCAGATTTGCCAACCACGGAACGGCGGCTTTTGCCCACTCTTCGGGAGTTCCGTAACTTCCGGCTCCTTCTCCGAAACAACTGCGTAGCATCGCCGTGTCGATTATCCCGGGGTTGAACGCCACCGCGGCGAGTCCGGGTGGTAGCTCTTGGGAAAGTGCATTGGTGAGGCCTTCGACACCCCACTTCGTCGCGCAATACGGAGCGACATCAGGTGAGGTGGATCGTCCCCAATAACTCGAGAAATTCACGATGATGCCGCTGCCGCGGTCGATCATGGCGGGCGTGATGTGGCGGATCAAATTGGCAGTGCCTTTCAGATTTACATCGATCACATCGGAGAACTCTTTTTCAGAAACTTCCCACAGTTTTGCGTTCGCGTTGACTAAGGCTGCAGCATTGATCAGCAAGTCGGGCGGCCCCAGCTTTCCCAGAACCATGTGACAAAATGACTCTACCTGAGCGTCTACTGCTACGTCCGTAGCCTGGAAATAATGCGGTCCTGATCCAAATGCAGCATTCAATTCACCAATCACTTTTTCATTTCGCGCACAGCCAACGACGGTGTCGCCGCGTTCGATGAAACTTTCCGTCATTGCTCGTCCCAGGCCACGCGAGCATCCCGTTATCATTACCAATTTCCCTTTTTTCATATCCAGAATCGCATTTAAATTCGTAAACCTCATTACCAGAACCAAAATCTGTCTGGCGTGAAAGGAAATTTCTTAAATTTCGACAAACGCCTGAGACTAACAGAAACCGACCAAAATTATGTCCGTTGCAGCACTCGAACTCGATATCATCCAAAATCCTGAAACTCGCGAATTCCCGGAATTCAGCCTCGAACGTCTTCTGGGGCAGGTTTTCGCACCAACTGAGGGCTGCAAATGCTGTGTTTTGATCGATCTCGAAGACATGGATTTGATGAAGGGCTACGGGTTCCTCAATGCCGAAGGACACGAAGTTCAGAAAAAGGCCTACGAAGAGTTTTATCTCGCGCTCAAGGACGGCGGTATGGAAGCACTCGGAATGACAGGTGGCGAAATCTATGCGTTCCCGATGACTTATGGGTCAAATCTCGATCTTAGCGATGAGTGTTACGATGCGGAAGGAAAAGAACTCAGCCTCGATCGCGATATTTACACGGAATACGATCTTATTTTCTGCATCTCGACCTATTCGGCAACGGCTCCACTCACGGCGAAATGCAAAGAGTTCAATTTCCGTGGTGCGACGCTGCATGGTTTGAATGACGTGATTTTGAATAGCGGCCTCGCGGTTGACTATAACGAGGTGAGTTCGGACTCCGAGAAACTTCGTCTCGCTATGACGAATGCGGATAGTATCGAAATCGATTTCGCGCTTGAAGACGGACAGGTTCTCACTGCATGGCTTAGCCTGAACGGTCAGGATGCTCAGAAATCACACGGCCTGTGCAATGGCCTCACTCCGGATATTGCGAACCTTCCAGCAGGTGAAGTTTATTTTGTGCCAGCTGATGCCCGTGGGCAGTTTCCGATGAAGTATGAAGACGGCACACTGGGAATTCTCGACGTAGAAAATCGTAGCATCATCCGTTCAACGCTTTTTGACGGAGATCAGGCAACCATTGATGCACACAATGCCCGTCTCGCGGATGACCCAATGACGGGGACGCTTGGCGAACTCGGATTTGGAACGCAAGTGTTGCCGGTTTCCGGTGCCGACATTCAGGATGAAAAAGTGCTTGGCACGTGTCACCTCGCGACCGGTCGTGATGACCATCTCGGCGGTGATATTTTGCCTGAGATGTTTAAAAAGCACGAAAACTCGACCCACGACGACATCCTTTTTGCTCCTCACAAAACACCGAACTTTAACATCAGTCAGGTTCGGATGAAGCGTGGAGATCAGGAAGAAATTCTCATCGAGAACTTCCGGGCGAGCGATTACTTGCTCAATGCGGTCCGCGGCTGATTTAAGACTGGATCAGCTCCCAACCAATCCACATGATCCCGAAATCGATGATCATGTGGCTGATCCATGCGCCCCACAGGGTGTTGTGTTTGTAGTAGAACCAGCTCCAGACGATTCCGCCGAGGCCAACAAAGGCACCGAAAAGCACTGCCCATGGGAGTGGGAGAAATTTGCTGAGAATCACAACGTGATGTGACGCAAACCCAATTCCGGCGAGCAAAATGGCTCCGCCGACCGGGATCAGTTTGCGCAGATTGCCGAAGACAAACCAGCGCCAGAAAAATTCTTCCATGTAGGAATGGATGCAGGAGAGGAAAATCGCGAAGATCCAGAAGTTATCAAGCACACCCAGTCCTGAAACGAATTTCCGGATCGGGCCATTGCTCTCGTGGACGACATCGCCGATTCCTGTTTTCAGTAAACCAAACATCAGGGCGACCGTCGCAATTCCGAAAACCGAGCCCATCACGATCGATCGCATTCGTTGCCTTGGAATATCTGGCAAGGAGGCGAGCACTCTTTCCTTTAAAACCCAAATTGTGATGATTGTGGGGAAAAGCAGCAGGAAAAATTTCACGCCCACATACGCAGCATTTCCCGCCAGCGTTCCATCGAGAAATACCGAATAAAGAAATGACACGATAAAAGGCACCCACATGAAAGGCAGCACCACGGCCCACCGCCGTTTTCGCAAAGATTCAGCTTCGATTGGAGATTGCATCCACCCACTGTCCCAACTTTTTGCGATTCGCCCAATCGATTTTTACGATGAAAACATCGTTTTGACCGATATTTCAGTTTCTATTGGAATTTTTGGAATTATTTAAGTATTCTAAAAGTTACAAAAAACTTTCGAAACGTAAAAATTCCCAAATTATGGCAATCGTCGCAACCAATCTCAAAAAAGGACAGTGCATCGACTACAATGGTGAGAAGGCCATTGTCAAAGGCATCGAGCACCGGACTCCTGGAAAAGGAAACGCGCTTATCATGGCGACGGTTCGTTCGTTCGCTACCGGAAAAACCAAAGACATCCGTTTCGCATCGGGTGAAAAAGTCGATATCGTCAGCGCCGATCGTCAGAAGCTTGAGTTCAGTTACAAGGACCAGACTGGATATCACTTCATGGACACGACGACGTTCGAGACGATCGCGCTTCCTGAAGACTTGCTCGAAGAATACAAAGAACTCCTCATTGATGCGCTCGAAGTTGAAGTGCTTTTCATCGAAGAGAAAGCCGTCAGCATCGATCTTCCATCAAACGTTGAGCTTAAGATTACCGAAGCTGCTCCCGGTGTAAAAGGCGACACCGCAACAGCCGCTACGAAAGAAGCCGTTCTTGAAACTGGACTTCGCGTTCAGGTTCCCTTGTTCATCAATCCGGGCGACACCATCAAGGTCAGCTCAGACGATAAAAAATACGCAGGTCGAGTTTGATCCGCTGAATTGAGTCAGAGCCGTGGCGAAGACAAAAAATACCGTCAATCGCCAAGCTCGGCGCACGCGAAAAAAAAAGCGGAAGTCTCCGTCGCGTGCCGCCACAGCATTCACGCAGTCGCCCATCGTTTCGCGGTGGCTGGATTTTAGTGCGTGGACTCCATTGCTGACGATCAAATTTTTCATTGGGCTTCTGCTGCTGCCCGTTGTCTGGGTTTCCATCGAAACCTTCTTTGTCAGCTTCGGTCATGCCGCCAAAGTGGGCGCGTTTTGGCGAACCGGAGAATTCTGGTTCTTTACGATTGGCGCCATTGTCTGGACCGTTATTTTCTGCAGCTGGCGTCATCGGTATATGGTTTACCTCTACGTGGCGGGGCATGAATACACCCACGCCTTCTTCGTCTTGCTGTGTCGGGGAAATGTCGCCGAGGTGAAAATTTCCTCTGCAGGCGGCCACATTTTGACAAATCGGAATAATTTTCTGATTTCGCTCTCGCCCTACTTCTTCCCGTTTTACACCATCATCTTGATCACCCTGTGGGCGCTCGTCGAGTGGCTGTTTTTTGATTTCACGGATGCCCATCGCCAGATTTTGTTTGGCCTGATTGGCTTAACCTGGGCTTTCCACCTGACCTTCACCATCTGGATGATTCGCCGCGAGCAGCCCGACGTTGATCAGAACGGGAAGCTCTTTTCTTTCTCGATGATCGCCGTCGTCAACATGCTCGTCATTTCCGGGCTGCTGATCGTCGCGTCTCCAAACGTTGCTCTCAGTGATTTCGCCGCCGTTTGGTGTGCCAATTTACTGACATTCGGCCGGCGCTTCATCGAATCCATCCAAGAAATGTGGTCCATTTTTCCGTGGGCGAAATAAGGGGTGATTTCACGAAATGTAGAAGCGAGCGTGAGCAAGCATTCACGGAGCATTCGGCCTAAACCGGCGATGTAACTCGCTCACGCTCATACCTACGTTTCGTCGGCCTTTTCGAACGAATAGGGTTGATTCATCGAACAGACCCTGTTGGTTTGTAGAATGCGATTTTTTACGTTTCTCTTTTGTCTGGGGCTTTCAATAGCGCGCGCTGATGAGCCGTTCAAATTCCCAGTTGGTTTGGATTCTGAATTCAAAGCCTTTTCGGCGACACTGGCCTCAAGAGAAGCACTTGATCCCAATCGATGGAAACCATCAATCTTGGTTATTTCGGAAACTCAGCCCGAATCATTGCAGAACAATAAATTTCTCCTGTCGTTTGTTGAATTCTCGAACGTGGCAACGTTTCCACCGGAGGGAAATGCCTATGTTTCCAAAGAGCAATATTTGTGGCGCTGGATTCAAGCCCTCGGTCCGGATGCGGTCGTGACAGATAATGAATCGCTTCGAACTGCGTTGAAATCATTGATCCCGACATATTCTTCGCTTGCTGATTTGCCGGTAAAAATCGAGCCATCGCCGGTGCAGTTGGAGTTGAAAAGTCGATCTGCGCGAACGCCAACTGAAGTCGCGGAAGCACTTTCCAAACACTACGGGAATCACCTGAAGAGCGCGACTTATCAACCCGCGCTGGCGATGATAGGCCGAAGTCGTTTGGCAAAACTGACCGGAAAAAACATCGATGCTGAATTGATCGAGATCGCAAAAGCCGCGCCTGAATCAACAAAGATGTCGGCGAGCCATTACTCGGGGCATCTGATTTTTGCTGAGTTGGGAATGACAGATCAAACGGTTTCGGCTGCGCGGCTGGCGATCAAAAATCCGTCCGATAATCAGATGAGCGATTCAGTTTTCATGGTGTGTCCGCTTCTGGCTGCCGCAGGCCGTCTGGCTGATGACGAAGCGTTTTATCAAGCCTGCGTGATTTATCTCGATCAGATGCAGAAACTCTGCCTCCGCCCTGACGGGCTTTATCGGCATTCGCCGTTGGATGAAGCGGCGTGGGGCAGGGGAAATGGATTTCCTGTTTTGGGGCTCGCTTGGGTGCTGTCAGAGATGCCCGAGTCACTTGCGATGCGAGAGCGGGTGGAGCTCGATTTTGTGAAGCATATCGAAGTGCTGGTAAAGCATCAGGATGCTTCGGGAATGTGGCATCAAGTCATCGATAAGCCGGGGAGCTATCGTGAATTCACTAGCACTTGTATGATCACATTTGCGATCACGCGAGGAATGGAAATGGGCGTGCTTGATTCAAAGATCTACGAGCCGATCGCGAATCGCGGTTGGGAGGCGATCAAACTGCGGATCAGCCTTGATGGGAAATCATTCACCGACGGATGCACTGGAACGGGGAAACAGAAAACCGAACAAGATTATTTTTTGCGAACGGCGATTCTTGGACCCGATGAACGCTGTGGTGCGATGGCACTGATGGTTTCCACCGAGCGAGCGGCTTGGGAGGAAACTCTAAGGTTAAGAAACCAAAAATGACGTTCCTTCCGCAATCGGATTTCCCCGTAGAAAATCTCCAACCATCAATCGCTTGCGGCCTTCGGCTTGAAATGCGGCGGCGTCTTTTTTAAATACAAGCGTGCTGCCGTTTCTGCACGCAACGGCGAAATCTCCGGATTCGGTGTAAAATACTTCGCCAGCAGGACGATGGGTTTCAGGGCCGAGTTCTGCTTTGGGGTAGATCTTTAATTTGGCGCCGTCGAGTGTAGCGTAGGTTCCCGGCCAGGGATCGTAAGCACGGATGAGAAGCTCGATTTCATGCGCCTGTTTGTTCCAATCTATCGCGCCGTCTTCGCGCATGAGTTTTCCAGAATAGGTCACGAGTGACTCGTCTTGCGGCGTCCGCTCGACGCCAATTTTATCCATGCCGTCACGAAGCAGTTCCGGCCCGAGGTCAGCGAGTTTGTCGTGAAGAACGCCTCCGGTGTCCGAATCCAGAATGGGAATCGTCTTTTTAAAAATCTTATCGCCCGCATCGAGTTTCGGAACGATGTGCATCAGCGTGATCCCAGTTTCGGTATCTCCGTCGCGAATCGCAGCTTGAATCGGCGATGCTCCGCGATGTCGCGGAAGCAGCGACGCGTGCAAATTCACACAAGCCAGTTTCGGAGCTTCGATCACTGACTTCGGAAGGATTTGGCCATACGCCATCACCACGAAGAGGTCGGCATCCAAGTCGCGCAGACTTTGGAGCGTTTCTTCATTTTTGCGCAGTGTCTCCGGCTGAAAGACGGGAATTCCCGCAGACTTAGCAATTACTTTGATCTCGGGCGGAGTCAGTAGTTGCTTTCGCCCGACTTTCTTATCGGGCTGAGTGAACACGCCAACGACCTCATGGCCGGATTTTTCAATCAGCCATTTGAGGGATGAATTGCCGATCTCGCCGGCGCCCATGTAAACGATACGCATGCCGGGACGATTGCCGAAAATCAGCAAAAGTGGTCAAAAAAAACGGGAAAACGGAATTTTTCGCAAATTCGGCTACCCCCGATTTAGACAGGCTGGATTTCCCAACCCTTGCGGTATTCGCGGGTCAGCCACGGATTGGCTTCATCGATGTTGGTAACTTTCATATTCTTGGAATCCCATTCGAGAGTCTTGCCCCTGAAGCGGAACGCGACGTTTCCGAGTTGAACTGTTTCAGTCAGCAACGCGCCGTAGTCGAATCCATCGCTTGGCTGCTCTTTGCCGAGGCAGCCGTCAACCCAACCGTGATAGTGATTTTTTCCTTCTGCCATTTCGAATTCAGTCGAAGCGGCGGCGTCTTTAAAATACAGTTGGGGTTTTCCAACGTGAGGAATGATCAGGGTTCCCATTTCACCAATCAACATCGAGCCGCTCGAAGGCAAGACGCGATCGCCGGGAATGTGAGATCCTTTTTTATTCGGAGTCCGCCCGCCGTCATACCACGTGAGTTTGAATGAGCTGTCCGCTGTTAACTCCGTGCCGGGCATTGTGTAATTCACCGTGCATTGGGCCGGCCAAACTTCGTCGTTGATACCGGTGTGGTCGGCTTGAATATTGGTGGGCGCTTCGGTAATTTTCAGCGCGGTGAAAACGGGATCAAAAATGTGACAGCCGAAATCTCCGAGGGCACCGCCTCCGAATTCCTGCCAATCCCGCCACGTGAAGGGATGATAAACTCGGGCCCCACCGTAAGGACGCATTGGCGCGACACCGATCCATGAATCCCAATCGAGTGTGTCAGGAATAGGCTCTTCGACTGCGGGTCTGTCGAGCAATCCGCTTCGACCGTGACCGGTTGTGCCGACCCAGCTGTGAACGCGGGTGACTTTTCCGATTCGGCCGGATTGAATCAGTTCAACCGCAGTCCGGTAATACTGGTGTGAGTGAATTTGGTTTCCGAGGCGAGTGATCACTCCCGCTTTCTTTGCCATTTTTGAAACTTGGCGCGACTCCCAAACGTTATGGGTCAGTGGTTTCTGGCAGTATACGTGTTTGCCAGCGCGCATCGCGGCGATCGAGCAGAAAGCGTGCATGTGGTCCGGCGTCGAAACAGTGACCGCGTCGATTTTGTCGCCTTCCGCCGCGAGCATTTCCTGAAAGTTTTGATAAATCGGCGCATCCGGCTGAAGTCGCTTCACTTTCAGCGTGCGGTTCAAATCGACGTCGCAAAACGAGACGTGCTCGACGGTGTCATGCATCGCCATGGCTTCGGTATCACTCCAGCCTTTGCCGTCGGAACCGATCGATGCGAGTTGAATTTTCGAGTTCAGGTTTTGACCCCGAACAAAGGCCGGAGCGGCGACAATCGCAGCGGCGACCGACGATTTTTTAAGAATCTCACGTCTTGTAGGCATTCACGAAACATGCGGCAAATTGAAAGGCAGCGCGATCCTCGAATCGCACGCATTTGCGCAATTACGAACCAACAGGGTTGCTTCATCGAACGTGCCCTATTTTTTCGTGAAAACCTACTTTCCTCAGAGCGAGCGATACACGTGCTCGAGCGTGATCAACGCGTAAGCAGTCACCAAAATTGGATCGTCTTCCATCCAGCGATTGGAGTCGTCATTCAACCATGAGCCGTCGGCTTTCTGCTTAGACATCATTTTCAGAGCCAAATCATTCTTCCAATTGATCGTCTTTCCCTCGGGAGTTTTCAGCTCCTTGATCTGCGCGATTGAGAGTGCCTTCGACATCGTGTGGTAGTAGTAAAACAAACCCTGCGCGTCCATTCCCGGGTTTTCTTCGAGCGTGTAATTGGCTTGCAGCCATTTCAGCGTTGCTTGAACTCGTGGATCTTCGATGTCCATTTCTGCGTAGATGAATGCCAGCATTCCAGCGTAGCCCATGCTGCCATAGCTTCTCAACGCGGTCCGCTTTACGCCGTCACCCGTTTCGATTTCAAATACGTCTGATTTTGTAGAGCGTGGGAAATAAACAAAACCGCCCTTGTCCTCTTCGCGAACGGTGATGTCATCGCCGAGTTTTTTGGCGCTTTCTTCGCTATTTTGGCAGAGCGAAACAAAATCGATCGCGGCATTCCAATCGAGATCAAACTCGCGGGATTCGTCGTGTTCGGTATCGGCGAGGACTTTTTTGGAATAATAAAGCGCTTCCATGGCAAGGTGCGTGTTCGACAAATCCGAGTGCGCGTAGCTTCCGCCGTATCCGATTCCGCCATCAAAGACATTGTCAGCCGTGCCGCGTTTATCAAAATCCTGCTGCTGATTGATGAGTAGGCGACGCGCGCGTTTGATCACCGGCAAGTGCTCTGGAATTCCTGACTGCGAAAGCGCCGTGACGCTGAGCGCAGTGTTGTATGTCGCGAGCCCTTTTCCGTAAATTCCACCGTCCTCTTTTTGCTTAGAGATGATGAAATCGTAGCCTTTTTTCGCTGATTCAGGCAGCTCAGCTGCGGCGTCTAACGCTGGGTTTCCCACAATTGCTGAAACCGATAACGCAGAGAACGCAGGGAGATCTGCGTCGCCCCAGGCACCCGTTCCTTTGTCCTGCTGAGCTTCGAGCCACTTCAGTCCTTTTTCGATCGAGCGTTGAACTTCAAGACGAAGCGAAACATCGCCATCGGCTCCCGGTTGAACGGCACCTGTTTTTTCCTGCGCCTGACAAAGTCCGACTGCGAGAGGGAGGGTTAACAAAAGAGAGGAATTTTTGATCATGACGTTGTCAAAAGGTTGCGTCTTATAAGACGTTTTGTGACGTAAAAACTTAGTTGTGACGTAAAAACTTAGGATTGAGGCTTGAGAACAACCGTAACTTTTTGGCCGATCTCAGGAATCACTTTGTCGTTGGCACCCCAGCGCTCATCCATATGCGCACCCTTGCGGGTCATATTTAAAAGTGCCACCGGATCGAGATAAACGGCGATGAAGGAACCCTCGACTTCGGCCGAGAACGAGCCTCGGAAAACGGAAGAACCGGTCAGCGTCCAAGGTGCCGGTTCGAGGCCTTCGAGTGTTTCGCCATCGGAGATCCATTCCGATAAATCCTGTTCCATCTGTTTTTTGCCAGTCGGAGTCCAGCGAATCAGAAGAGTGAAATCGTCTCCATTTTCGACATCGGTGCCAGCTTGTTCTTCAACTGCCAACATCGGATCGAAAACATTTCCAAAACCGCTTTTATGCTTCAGCAGTTTTGTAACGATTTGAAGATGAAGCGGCGATGCGGTTGTTGTGAGAATGGACTCGTGAACTTTTCCTTTTTCGTGAACCAGCACGTATTCGATGGGGCCACCTTCGCGCTTGTTCACCACTGCCGGAATAAAGATTTCCTTGGCTTTTGCATCAAACTCGATCTGGCCCATTCGGAAGCGAGTCTCTCCAATTTTCTCAACTCGCGGCATGTCTTCAGGCTTTATGGCCGGGGCGTCGCCCTCGGGGTTTTTCGGGATTTTGCGCTCAGGCTCCTGCGCGAACGAAAAATTCAGTGAGAAAAGAACTCCGATGAGCAAAAAAATCGGAAATGAGTGAAATGTGGCCTTCATGATTTATGACTGTAACTGCGAAGCTACTTGATGAGAAATGCGAATTTTGTGAGTAAATTCTTCAAAATCGTATGGAAAATCCTGCTTACCAAAAACTCGTTGCCCTTTCTGAAGAACTTCAACTCCTCTCCGACGTGGCTGGATTGCTTTCGTGGGATCAGGAAGTCAACATGGCGAAAAAGGGCGTCGCCTATCGTGCCAAGCAAATGGCGTGGTTCAGTGGGGAGACTCACAAGAAATTCACCGATCCTCAAGTCGGTGATTGGATTTCCGAATGCGAAGCGGATTCTGCGATTATCGAGCCGGGTTCCGACGCAGCGGCCAACCTTCGCGAATGGCGTCATAGCTATGATTCTGAGACGAAGCTGCCTTCTGAACTCGTTACTGAATTTGCCGCGACGTGTGCGCTTGCTCACGAATCCTGGGCTGAGGCTCGTGGAAAATCAGATTTTTCGCACTTTGCGCCGCATCTCGAAAAACTGATCGGGCTTTGCAAACAGCGTGTCGAATGCTGTGGCTACGATGACAAGCCTTACGATGCGTTGTTGGACAAATACGAGCGCGGTTCGACCACGGCGGAAATCACCAGTGTTTTTGCAGATCTTAAACGTGATCTGATTCCAATCGTAGACGAGGCGTGTGCTCAGGAGCCTTTTGATCCGGTAAAAAATGGCGCGGAATATTCCATTGCATCCCAAGTGGCTTTTAATCGTGAAATCGCTGAGGCAATTGGTTTTGATTTTGATGCAGGCCGAATCGACACGGCAGTTCACCCATTTTGCACTGGGCTCGGGCCGATGGACACTCGACTCACCACCCGTTACATGACATCCGATTTCCGAAGCTCGCTGTTTGGTGTGCTTCATGAAACGGGTCATGGGTTATATGACCAAGGCCTCCGCGAAGCGGTTTACGGGCAGCCGGTGGGAGATTCCGTTTCACTGGGCGTTCATGAATCGCAATCCCGCTTGTGGGAAAATCAGGTTGGCCGAAGCGCTGAATTCTGGGAGCAGTGGTTGCCTCGCGCTGCCCATTATTTTCCAAATCTGAGCTCTCTTTCAGTCGAAGAAATGACGCGTGCGTGCAATCAGGCGGAGCGAAGTTTCATTCGCGTGGAAGCCGATGAAGTCACTTATGACCTTCACATCATGGTTCGGTTTGAGATGGAAAGCGCCATCTTCAATGACGACTTGGCGGTTGCCGATATTCCTGCAGAATGGAATCGTCGGATGAAGGAAATGTTTGGTCTCGATGTCGATAAAGACGCAAATGGTTGCCTCCAGGATATTCACTGGAGCATGGGCGGATTCGGATATTTCCCGACCTACAGTCTTGGAAATCTCAATGCGAGCCATCTTTTTAAAGCGGCGAAAGAGCAGGATTCATCCATCGAGGCGGGTTTCAAAAATGGCGATTATTCCGGGTTGTTGAATTGGATGCGTGAGAAAATTCATCAGCCAGGCAGCTTCTATTTACCAAAAGACCTCGTCGAAAGAGCGGCTGGGTCCCCCGTGAATGCAGAAGCACATTTGGCCCATCTTCGGTCGCGATATATCTTCGGTTAATCGTTTTTTGATCGGGCGCGGATCCGGTTGAAGCGCAAAAACGACGCCTGACCGTTTTGAAAACCTGATGTAGATTGGTATGGTCGCGAGTTTTCGCGTTTCTTTCATGGGTGGATTTTTCAAATTTCTGGGGCGGGGAACGCTCAGTTTTCTCTCTTACCTGGGTCAGCTCGCTGATTTGGTTCGAGAGATGGTTGTGGCGGCCTGTTGTGGAATGCCGCGCCTTAATTTGACGGGGCGTCAAATCGTCGCGGTCGGATTTGGTTCGCAAACAGTCGTGATCGTGACGGGCGCTTTCACCGGAGCTGTATTTGCCGCGCAATCGTATTTCAAATTTTCCGATCTTGGTTTGGCAACGGGAGTGGGCCCCGTGGTTTCGATTGCGATGTGCCGCGAACTCGGGCCGGTGTTGACAGGGCTAATGGTGGCCGGACGTGTCGGTGCCTCAATGGCGGCGGAAATCGGAACGATGAAAGTGACTGAACAAATCGATGCGCTGCGTTCGATGGGAGTTCATCCGGTGGATTATTTAGTCATGCCACGAGCAATCGGAACGATGATTTCGATGCCGTTGCTGGTTGCGGAGTCGATTGGCTTTGGGCTGCTCGCCTCCCACGTGATTGTTGTTTATTTCTTTGGTGTTCCTTCGGCGTGGTATGATGATCAAGTGGTCGCCAACACTGAGTTGGAAGACATATCCATCGGCATGATCAAAGGATTCGCCTTCGGCTGGCTGATCGTTTTGATCTCCTGTAATCAGGGATTGAGAGCGAAAAACGGGGCAGTGGGTGTTGGTCAAGCAACGACGAATGCGGTCGTCCAATCCTCCTTGGCCATTTTGATTACCAATTTATTTCTTAGTTTTATTCTGAACTATTTTTTCCCACTCGGATCTGGCAATTACTGAGTTTACCAACGCATGTCAGCAAACGTACATTCCGAATTTTTCATCGAAGTTTCCGGCCTGCAAAAACGGTTCGGAGAACAACAGGTGTTGCGAGGTGTTGACCTGAAAATTCGTCGGGGCGAAACGATGGTTATTCTTGGTCAAAGTGGAGAAGGGAAAAGCGTCATACTCAAACACCTGATCGGTTTGATGACGCCGGATTCAGGAAGTATTCTGGTCGATGGCGTGGAAACGGTTGGATTAAGCGAGCGGCAGTTGAGGCCAATCCGGAAAAAAGTCGGTATTCTATTTCAAGACGGTGCGCTTTTTGATTCGATGACCGTGGCTGAAAACGTCGCTTTTCCGCTAATGGAAGAAGGCATCCGCGATCTAAAAGTTCTGCTGGAACGAGTCCGTGAAGTGCTCAGCGTAGTTGGTTTGGAAGAGCACATGGCGAAAATGCCGATCAATATTTCCGGTGGAATGCGGAAGCGGGTTGCCCTTGCGCGGGCCGTCGTCAGTCATCCTCAATGCATTCTGTATGATGAGCCGACTGCGGGGCTGGATCCGATCGTGGCGGATTCGATCGACCATTTGATCAATCGGCTTGAGGAGCAGTTTCAAATAACATCGATCGTCGTCACCCATGATATGAAATCCATGAACACGATTGCTGATCGCGTGGCGATTCTCCGCGACGGAAAGATCTATTTTCTCGGAACCCCGGATGAATTGAACGCGCTTGAAGACGAGTCGATTCAAAATTTCATTCACGGTCGATCCCATGAGAGTCTGAAAGCGAATGTGTGAGGTATCCCCGATTGTGCCAGAAATCGGCTTTTAAACCTCTGGAAAATCCAGCTATGGTTCCGGATAGATGAAGAAATTTTTGATACTCATTGCCGCGTCGGGATTCGCTTTTGGCGAAGATAAAAAAGGGGGGGAGGAGGAAAATAAAGATCCAGCCGAAGGGCATTCCATTCACGGCGAAGTTTTCAACAAAGGGCCGCGTCAGGCTGCCGTCCTGATTCCGGGGACGGGCGACGTTCAATTCAAGATCACAACGAAATCGGCTGAGGCCCAGAAATTCTTCGATCAAGGCATCGGTCAGCTTCATGGCTATTGGGATTTCGAAGCGGAGCGAAGCTTCCGTCAGGCGTCGATGCTCGATCCCAAGTGCGCGATGAACTATTGGGGCATGGCGCAGGCGAATTTCAAAAATAATGAGCGGGGCAAAGGGTTTTCCGACGAGGCGGTTAAGCGAAAGGAAGGCGCGAGCGAGCGCGAGAAAATGTGGATTGATGGTCTGGCTGGGTATTTCAAAGACATCAAAGCCGATAAGAAAAAACGGCTTCGCGATTACATTCGGACCGTAGAAAAAATTGCCGCGAAATATCCCGATGATATCGAAGCGCGCGCTTTTTTACTAAAACAGATTTATTACAATCATCGGAACGGACATCCCATTCCGAGCCATTTCACGATCGATTTGTTGGCGAAACAGATTTTGGAAAAAAATCCTGATCACCCTGTTCATCACTACCGA
This sequence comes from uncultured Verrucomicrobiales bacterium, assembly GCA_937891465.1. Lineage (GTDB taxonomy): Bacteria > Verrucomicrobiota > Verrucomicrobiia > Verrucomicrobiales > DEV007 > JABDJT01. Next base: position 15,516 of record CALAHF010000083.1, read on the forward strand.
ATTCATTTGTGGGACCGCGAGCTGACCGAAAATGCGCTCGATTCTGCAGCCGCGGGCGGACCTGCCGCTCCGGGAATTGCTCACATGTGGCACATGCCGGGTCATATTTATTCATATGCCAAGCGCTATACGGACGGCGCATGGCAACAGGAGGCGTCGGCTCGGGTTGATCACGCTCACATGATTCGCTATCGGCTGATTCCAGATGAAATCAGCAATTTTGCTCACAACAACGAGTGGTGTATCCGCAATCTGAATCATATCGGCCGGTTTAAAGACGCGATCGATTTGTCGAAAAATATGATCGAGCTGCCACGGATCGCAAAGATGAAAGGTGAGGGCGACAAGGCAAAATATGATCCTAGCGGAAGCAGTTGGCAATACGGTCGCCAACGGCTGCGCGACACGCTGTTTCGTTTTGAGTCGTGGGACACTTTGATTGCAATTTCTGAAACGAACTACCTTCGTCCAGATGACAAATCGTTGACCCAAAACGATCACGACAAATTTATTGGCATCGCAAAATTTGAGAACGGCAATCATGCAGGCGGCTTGAAACATCTCGCGGCGATTGAAAAGCGTCTTCGCGAAGAAGAGAAAAAACGCGACGCCGGCGTTGCCAAAGCGGAGAAAAAAGCCAAGGACGACAAGAAAGAGGAAAAACAAATCGAGTCCGCAAAAAAAGCGGCTGAAAAGACATTCGCGAAAAAAATTGCTGAATTGGAAACACGCTTCAATGAGATGACGGTCTATGCGTCGTTGACTTCCAAACCGCAGGATTTGAAGAAAGCTGAAGAACTGTTGCCTAAGCTGAAGAATCTCGCGAAAGCTCGTCACGCCCGTTTGTGGATGCGTGCTGGAAAGATGGACGAAGCTATCAAGTTGGCGGGCGAAGCCGTCAGCGGGGGTAAAAATGAACTTCAGCCACTCGCTGCGCAGGTGGAGATTTTTTACAAAGCCGAAAAGAAAGACGAAGCCAAAAAGGCGTTTGAGTTGCTTCGTGATGTTGCAGCTAATGCGGATGCCGGACTTCCGATGCTGACTCGATTGAACCCAATTGCAGAATCACTCGGCTTCCCCAAAACCGATTGGCAAAACAAATTTGTTGTCGCCAAAGATTTGGGTGAGCGCCCGCCGCTCGACGAGTTGGGGCCATTTCGCTGGAGTCCACCCGAGGCACCTCAGTTCTCGATCACCAGTATGGAAGGCAAGCCAGTGACAAGCGCGGATCGCGCCGGAAAGACCACGCTGATGATCTTTTTCCTCGGAAAAGGCTGCACTCATTGCATGGAGCAGCTCAATAAATTTGCCCCGATGCAGAAGAAATTTGCCGATGTGGGGATCGACATCGTGGCCGTGAGCACCGACTCCGCCAGCGGCTTGAAAGAGACGCTTCAAACCAGCGACAAGCCATTTCCATTCCCACTGTTTTCCGATAAAAAGTTGACTGCGTTTAAAGATTTTCGAGCTTATGACGACTTCGAGAAGATGGCGCTTCACGGCACGTTTTTGATCGATGGCGACGGTCAGATCCGTTGGCAAAACATCAGCTTCGAACCGTTCATGCATTCTGATTGGTTGCTTGAAGAGTGCCAGCGCCTGCTCAGTTTTGGAAAATCGGGAACTGTGCTGTCTGCGAATCAATAGGGTTGGTTCACCCGTATATTCAAACAGCAAATGCATAAAATCGTGGCGA
>CALAHF010000084.1 GCA_937891465.1 uncultured Verrucomicrobiales bacterium
TTCTCGCGCTTCTCGCGCTTCTCGCGCTTCTCGCGCTTCTTGAGCTTCTTGAGCTTCTTGAGCTTCTTGAGCTTCTTGAGCTTCTTGAGCGTTTCTGACCCGATCAAAGTCGTTGTTGACCAAATCTTCGCTTACATCCCGAATCTTTTTGCTGGTGTGATCCTCTTCGCAATCGGTTACTTGATTGCAACGATCGTTCAGAAGGTTCTTACAAACGTACTTTCTGCAATTGGTGCGGACAGCCTTCCAACGAAACTTGGCAACACCAGTGAAGAACTGATCGGCGGCAAAAAGCTCTCCGAGCTCGCTGGTTTGGTCGCGATGATTTCGATCCTCGTCATTACCGGTATACAGGCGATTCAGACAATGGAACTCGGTTTTATCTCTGATCTCACTGAAAACATCGTTCCTGGATACTTCAACATCCTCGTTGCTGTAATCATCTTCGCAGTGGCGTTCTTCGTTGCTAACTTCCTCAGCAACCTGGTTCCAAGCCCATTCTGGGCGAAGGTCGTGAAAGTAGGCATGATTGTTTTCCTCGGTGCAGTTGCACTTCAGAAAGCAAACATCTCTTCACTCACAAACGAAACCTTCCAGGTCCTCATCACTGCAGCAATCGTTGCAAGTGCCTTCGCAGTAGGCGTAGGCGGAGCAATCGCACTTGGACTCGGCGGACGCGAGCGCGCCAAGAGCTTCCTCGACAAAGTAGGTTAATCCCTCTTTTGGTTTTAGTTTAAGACTCGAAAAGGCCTCCGGAAACGGAGGCCTTTTTTTGTCGAAACAACTCTCAAAATTGATCACGAATACGTGGCGCAAAATACTTGAGAAACCACTGATCGTTCTCTACCCTTTCCAGCTTTAACGGATTGATTTTCGTTTAGTTCCTTCCGACACCTCCATCCATTCCTATTACAAAGAATGAAACTTAGATTCTTCGCATACTTTTTCACCATCGTTGCAGCCCTCCTGGCTCTTCCGAGCTGTGAGACTCCACCGTCATCATCTGATAACTCCGAGTGGCAGCGTCCGCCACGCTACGGTTCCGGCGGCTCACAAAGTCGTGGTCGCAGCAGTTCATCACGATTAGATTCTGCTTCATCGCGCAATAGTGGTTCAAGTCGCTTTGGATATTCCGGCACCGAACGTTCTCGTCCTGAAACCAGCGACACAAGTTCTTCACGCGACCGCGATCGCAACGAAGACACTGCCAGTGCTGAAAAGCCGCAAAAAGAAGAGAAGAAAGAGCCGGCGTCATCGGATAACTCTGGAAATCTTGGCTACGCAATCGGCGTTCCCGGCAAGCCGCTTTCCGTAACACTTCCAGGTGCCGCTAAATCTTTGGGTCCTATTTCGATCGAAAAGTATGATGCTTCCGGAAATCCTACCGGTGAGCCTCTTCCTCGTGGAACTCCTGTTGAGATCCCCGATCCCAACAACCCCGGGAAAAAGATTCAGTTCAAAGTGCCATAAGCGCATCTAGATCTGAAACGACTGTTTGATTGATTGGTTCATCATCCCTGATTTGGAAAATTTTAAACGAGTGGTGGTTCTGGGACCGGGCCTTCTGGGAGGGTCTATCCTGCATGCTATCCACCACCATTTTCAATCGGGGCAGAAACCGAACAGCCTTGGAGTTTGGGCTCGGCGGCAAGAACCGATCGATTGCCTTCTCGAACAAGAGATCGTCCAGCATGGCTCCACTTCTGTTTCGGAGTTGTTCAGCGATCCGGAGACGGCTCCCGATTTCGTCATCTTAGCGACGCCGATCGGATTCATGCCTGAATTGGCCCGTCAGATTGCTGACGCAGCTACAACCCCAGTGATTGTCACTGATGTCGGCAGTACCAAAGCCAACCTCGTAGCGACGCTCGATTCGGTTTTTGAAAGCAACGAGCACATTCAGTTCGTAGGGAGTCATCCCATGGCCGGTTCTGAGAAAACTGGTCTCGACCACGCTTCGGCCGATTTATTCGAAAATGCGGTCTGTATTTTGACTCCAACCGCGAAAACAGACGCTTCTTCTCTCGAAAAAGTGGATATATTTTGGAGGTCACTCGGAAGCAAAACTCACCATCTTTCGCCAGAAGATCACGACGAGGTCGTTGGGAAAATTTCACATCTCCCGCATATTACAGCAGCAGCCCTTTCCCTATCTGGGATGAAAGAAACTGCAACTGGGACACTTCCCGCTGAATTCTCCGCGGGAGGCTTTCGCGACAGCACCCGAATCGCTGCGGGGCACGTGGAAATGTGGACAGAAATCCTGCTGGAAAATAGACAAACCATCAGCGAATCTCTCCGCGACCTGATTTGTCGACTCGAATCCGTTCACGCGTCTCTCGAAAACAACGACGATTCGTCTTTGCGGTCATTTTTGGCAGAAGCCAAAGAAAAGCGGGACACCCTCAAATAATTTACCTAAAAACCAAACAACCTGTCCTTGATGTCGGAATTACGCGTTCACCCTATCGATAAATTTGCAGTCGAACTAAAAGTTCCCGGTGACAAATCCATCTCGCACCGATCCGTCATGTTCGCAGCGATCTCGAATGGCACCTGCGAAATTGATGGCTTTTTGCCCAGCGAAGACTGCCTTGCTACTGTTGGAGCCCTGAAACAGCTCGGAGTCGAAATCAAATCCCTCAACGAATCCTCGACAAAGCTCATCGTTAAGGGTAATCGCCGTCAGTTCGTTCAGCCTTCCGAGCCAATCGATTGCGGGAACTCTGGCACCACCATGCGTTTGATGTGCGGATTATTGGCTGGGTGTAATTTTGAAGTCGAACTTGTGGGCGACGAATCACTCAGCAAGCGTCCGATGGATCGCATCGCCAAGCCGCTTCTTGAGATGGGCGTTTCAGTTCGTGGTCAGGGTAAAAATTGCACCGCCCCCCTTATTGTCCGGGGATCCAGCCGCGTTAAAAACGTCGACTACGAGTCACCTGTCGCCAGCGCCCAGATAAAAAGCGCCGTAATGCTTGCAGCGCTTGCTGCCGAGGGAAAATCGACCATCACTGAGCCGTTTCTTTCGCGCGATCACACCGAGCGGATGTTGAATTACTTGCTTGTGAAAAACGTCCGCCAGGGCCGCACCATTTCCATTTGGGGTGGTCAGCAGGCTGAGTCCCGCGACATCATTGTTCCAGGTGACCTTTCCAGCGCCGCATTTTGGGTCGTCGCAGCAGCAGCTCGTCCCGGCAGCACTCTTTTAGTCAACGAAGTTGGCCTCAACCCGACCCGCGTCGGAGTTTTGAATGCACTCATCCGTATGGGCGCTCGAATTAATGAGCGGGTCGACGAATCAAATTGCGAACCGATGGGCACCGTTGAAGTGACCGGCTCAAAATTGAAAGGCATCGAAATCGGTGGCGAAGAGATTCCAAAGATGATCGACGAAATTCCGATTCTCGCCGTTGCAGCCGCTTTGGCAGAGGGAACAACCACCATTCGCGACGCCCACGAGCTTCGGGTAAAAGAAAGCGATCGTATTTCAGCGGTTGCCGAAAACCTTCGCCGCATGGGAGTTTCAGTTCAGGAATTCGCGGACGGAATGGAAATTCAAGGCGTCGGTCCTCACGGATTGAAAGCTGCCGAAATCGAAAGCCACGGCGATCACCGCATCGCCATGTCATTTGCCGTCGCCGGTCTCTACGCAAGCGGCGAAACAATCATTCACGGCACCGAATGTATCGCCACTTCTTACCCTGGATTTGAAGAAGAGTTGAATCAGCTTCTTAAGCGGAAATAGGATGCAGGGGAAGGAGTGATTAGAAGGAAGTGGAGAGCGGAGATCCAATCATCGGATTTAAACTTCAAAATTTACCTTTTAAAATCAAAGAACCAGCGCTCCCACTTCGCCTTTCAACACCTCAAACCTAGAGATTTATTCAAATCTCCGGAATTGGATCATTCGGTTTGATAACCTCGCCTTGCCAGGTCACGGTTCCGTCTTCATCCAAAGTCAGAATCCGGTGCGCGCTTTTCGGCGCGGGCTTCTTATTCACACTTGGGATGTGCTTCCGATGCTCCGCGATTACCGCGTCAAACGCCCCGCGATCATTTCCGGGAGCGATTAAATTCGTCCACTCGTTGGGATCTTTCACCATGTCGTAGAGCTCTTCCGAACCGTCTGCGTAAGTGATGTAACGCCATTTTTCCGACCGAACTCCATGGTTGTCGTGATTGTGAGTCGTCACCGCAAAACGCTCTCGAGCTGCCGAAGCATCCTTCAACTGCGGCATCAGCGACAGCCCTTCCAAATCATCACGCTTCGGTAATCTGCACAGATCAATCAGGGTCGGATACATATCCAAAAGCTCCGCAGGTCTTGCGCACATTTGGTTTGGCGTCACGCCAGGTCCGGCAAAAACCAGCGGGACTCGTGTTCCGTCGTCCCACAGTGTGTTTTTTCCAGTGATCGCTTTTTCGCCGATGTGCCAACCGTGGTCTGACCACAATACAATGATCGTGTTATCCGCTTTGCCACTTGCCTCAAGCGCATCAAGCACCCGCTTCAGCTGGGCATCAACAAACGTCGTGCAGGCCAAATACGAACGCGTCAAATTCATCCACTCATTCGAGTCTTCCAAAAACTTCAGGCGAGGCTCCGGCAACTTCCAGTGCGTATACCACGAAAAGCGCGGCGTATCATCGCGGTCCCCTCGCTGAATCAACGGCAGCTTTGTCTCGGATTCAGGATGCATATCAAACCACTTTTGGGTCGCGTAACACGGCACGTGCGGCAGAAAAAATCCGCACGCGAGGAAGAACGGTTTGTCCTCCGGCATATTTTCAAGCTGATCAACCGCCCACGAAGCGCATTTGTAATCGCCTTTATCCTCGTCTTTATGCGGAAACACTCCCCAGTCCACCAACCGATGTGGTTGCGGCGTATTCACCATTTTTTCCTTCGGAAACGGCTTCCCGCTCGCTCCAGGTCCAACAACATCCCACTCTTTGATTTTTGAACCGTTTCCTTTTGGTCCGACTTTTCCGATGCTCCGGCCGCTGGCTCCGTGATAAATTTTTCCAGTGTAAAAAGTGCGGTAGCCGTTCGCCATGAAATGCTGCGGAAGCGACACCGCATCTTTCACTTCCTCGACATCACGAAAAAATGGAGCCAATCCGTAAATCCCCGTTGTCGAAGGGCGCTTGCTGATCATCAAACTCGAGCGCGATGAATTGCATAGCGGCGAATTGCAGTGCGCATTCGTGAAAGCAGTCCCGCGTTTTGCAAGGGCATCAATGTTCGGAGTCAGCGAATTTGGATGCCCGCCGAGATGGCCGATCCAATCATTCTGGTCATCAATCGCGATGAACAAAACATTTGGTTTATCCGCCGAAAAGAGCGCGGTTGAAACGAAGAGAGAAAAAAGAACAAAAAGCGTTTTCACGAGTCAATAGGGTATGTTTGGCGAACAGATAGGATTGCTTCGAAAAGACTTTTCGAAACAACAGGGCGATGAGCTGGCTTGCCAGCGATCTGAGGACAGCCGGGCAACGGTTCCGCAGGATAGCCCAGTTTCAAAAAAAGGTATGTTTGATTAACCAACAGTATTGGATCGTAATGCGGCTTGGCGAGTGCTTTAATCGGGCGTGATGAAGTGGTTTCTAATTTTTACAGCAGCAGCCCTAACGGTCTCTAATTTCGCCGGAGAAAATGAAACGCCAACCGTGGCGACATTTTCGATCGTCGCCGTGGACAAATCCACTGGAGAAATTGGGGTGGCCGTTCAATCCAAGATCGTTGGCGTCGGTTCGATCGTTCCCTTTGCCGAAGCCGGTGTCGGTGCAGTGGCGACTCAGGCATACGCCAACGTTCGTTACGGCCCGATTGGATTGCTGATGCTGAAAACAGGAGCGACGCCGGAACAAACTATCGACATGCTGACGAAGAACGACCCCGAAAAAGCACATCGCCAAGTCGGGATTGTTTCTGCTGGTGGAGAGGTCGCTACTTTTACCGGAGAGAAATGCAGCGATTGGGCGGGCGGAATTTCAGGAGATGGATTTGTTGTTCAGGGAAATATTTTGGCGGGCGAATCAGTCATAACAGCCATGGCCGAAGCATTCAAAAAAACTGAAGGGCTTCTCGCCGAACGTTTGATCGCAGCGCTCGAAGCGGGACAAGCTGAAGGTGGCGACAAACGCGGGCGGCAATCGGCTGCGCTCCTTGTGGTTCGGGAAGGCTGGGGATACGCGGGATTAAATGATCGCTTTCGAGATATCCGCGTCGACGAACACGAAACACCGATCAAAGAATTGCGCCGTGTTTATGAAAAGCACCGCGCGCTTTTCTCTCGTCCGAAGGCTGTGGTTGAGGAAGTTGAAGAAAAAGAATAAACTCCTGCACCTATGCTCGATTTTTCGGATGCCCCTTACCAGTTTTTTCCAGCGAAACCCAACCGGTTTATGATGGCGTTGGGGAAGTTTGCGAACCGCCGTTTCATTCTGAAAGGTAAGAACCACCGGATCACTCAATTTGATTTGTGCGGTGAAATCGAAAAGGTGAGAGCGCTCCACAAATCAGGCGCACAGCTCGTCATCGTGGCGAACCATCCCACTCACAGCGACCCACAGGTCATGACGGAGGTTCACCGTCGACTCGGAATCAAATCGTGCTTCATGGCAGCCTACGACGTTTTTTTGCGAGGGAAATTTTCGGGATGGGTCATGCAAAATATCGGCTGTTTTTCAATTGATCGTGAAGGCAGCGATCGAAAGGCCATGGCGGAAGCCGCGCGGATTTTGAAGGCCGGCGAATTTGCGCTGACGATTTTTCCTGAAGGAAACGTCTATCTAGCGAACGATAAAGTGACTCCGTTTCTTGATGGTGCTTCCTTCTTGGCGCTGAAAGCTCAAAAAGACATCGGAGACGATCGACCAATTTATGTCGTCCCGATGGCCTTCAAATATTCGCACCTGACTGATGTGCGATCGAAAATCGGCGCACAACTTGATGACGTGGCTATTGGCCTCGGCACGAATTTTGATCACGACGCGGAACCGGTTTCAGAACTGAAACGCATTGGCCGCGAAGTGTTGATCAAAAATTTGAAGCAGCGGGGTTGCATCGATCCTGAAGATATCGCCGCGGAAAAACCGATGTCCGAACTGCTGGTTTCCGGTGCTGAAAAAATTCTCAGTGGCCTCGAATCGAAAATCGATTTACCTGACGGAGCCGGAAATGATCCCACCACTCGGATCCGAAAAATCCGCAGCGCGATTCATAATGTGCTGACCGACGATGATTTAGAGAACGATCATCGCGTCGCCACGTCATGGGCGGACGAAGCAATTCTTGCCTTCCGGATTTTACAGTACGCGACGCCTTACGCTCTTGAAAAACCAACGGTGGATCGGATTGCTGAAACCGTTGAACGTGTGCGCGAAGATCTGACGTCAAAATGGCAGGCGCCCACCGGCCCTCGTCACGTCGAGGTTCAAGTTCGCGAACCGATTCTGCTGGCCGACATTCTAAATGCGCACCCCAAGCTGAGAAATGCCGTCACGGAGCTCACTGGGCGGATGGAATCCGAAATTCAGGCTGGGCTCGATGAAGCCAACGCCGGGCTCGAAACACCGGGCTCCGAGCTGTTTTAATGACTGCTCCGGTCGCGAAAATCTCTCTGTTCACAGCAATCACGGTAGTTGTCGCGAATATGGTCGGCACGGGGATTTTTGGAAGCCTCGGGTTTCAAGTTCTCGGTTTGCCGAGCGGATTTCCAATTTTGCTTTTGTGGATCATCGGCGGTGTCCTCGCATTTTGCGGAGCGGTTTGCTACGCTGAATTGGGTTCGATGATGCCACGATCCGGCGGCGAATATCATCTCCTGCGCGAAACCTATCACCCGCTGGTCGGATTTCTCGCCGGCTGGGTTTCTGTGACTATTGGATTTGCCGCGCCCATCGCATTGAACGCAAGTTTGCTCGGCGGCTACATGAGCCAAATAACGGAGTTCGATTCGCGGCTTTTCTCCGTTCCGGTCGTCATCCTAGTCACAGCTATTCATCTCGCGAGTCTTTCAAAAATCAGCCGATTTCAAATCGTTCTAACGACCGCAAAAATCGTGCTGATTCTCGTTCTCGCCGCAGCTGCCTTTGTCATCGGAACTGCTCAGCCTGTTTCATTTCTTCCAAAAAGCGGAGATGGCGAATTGATTGCTTCCAGCGCTTTCGCGACGTCTCTCGTTTATGTTCTGTATGCTTACACTGGTTGGAATGCGGCGGTTTATATTGTTGGCGAGATGAAAGACCCGCAGCGAAATCTTCCACTCGCAATGCTGATCGGCGCGGGATTTGTCACCGTAATTTATGTGCTGTTGAACGCCGCATTTCTCTACGCCACGCCGATTTCAGAAATGGCCGGCGAAGCCGAAGTTGGGCTTGTTGCAGCGCGTTCGATTTTTGGCGATCGCGGCGGCATGTGGATGGGGGTTCTCATCAGTTTCGGATTAATCTCAACGATCAGCTCGATGACATGGGCGGGGCCGCGCGCAACCGCGACCATCGGAGAGGACTACGGAGCGTTTTCCTTTTTCAAAAAACGGAACTCGAACGGAATTCCCGCGCGCGCCGTGTTGCTTCAGGGTGTGATCGTTTTGGTGCTGTTGCTGGTTTCCGATTTTGAATCGCTGATTCATTACACCCAAGCGGTTCTAACCATTTCAGCAACGATGGTCGTCCTCGGTGTTATTTGGATGCGAATCAAAAAGCCAAATGCCACTCGAACTTATCGCGCGTGGGGCTATCCCGTAACGCCGCTGATTTTCATCGTGTTCAGCATTTACGTTTTGTTCTTCCAGATTCAAGAAAAACCAAAGGAGTTTTTCCTCGGATTGGGGACTTTGGCAATTGGAGCGGTCGTTTATTTTTTGGTGAGGCGTGGTAAATCTTCGAATTCTTGATTCCCATTTCCAATTTCTTGAACGGGAATTTAAAAGAGTTTTTCGGAATTAATGGGAAATTCGAAAAGCACAAATTTATAGAAACGGATCGCCTTTTTCTTTCCGCCACTCATCCAATTGCTTTTCTAAATTAGCCCGTCGCTCCGCGTGCGCGGGATCGTCCGCGAGATTTTTCAACTCGAACCGATCAGCATTGAGGTCAAAAAGCTGCCAGTGATCGATCTTGGGATAACGAATCAATTTCCATCCGTCGGCGGAACGAATCATGCGCTGCGTATCGGTGAAGTAGCCAAAGGTCGTTTCGTTGTGCTCTGATTTTTCACCGTGCAAAACGGGAGCAAAACTTTTCGCAGTGACGGTTGCTGGAATTTTTGCACCCGCAATTTCGCAAGTCGTGGGGTACAAATCGCGAAGATAAATCTGCGCATCGGTTTTTGAGCCAGCTTCAATTCCCGGCCCGGCAGCAATGAACGGGACGTTGATGGTGTGCTCGTATTGATTCTGCTTCCCGCGCAATCCGTGACTTCCGCAAGCCATTCCATGATCAGCGGTGAAAACGATGAGCGTGTTCTCGAGCTGTTCCGTTTTTTCTAACATCGCAATAATTCGACCAATCTGCGCATCCATATCGTCGATGACGGAATAATAAACGCGGAGCAAATCACGAACCGCTTCTTCAGTTCGCGGCCAACTCATCAACGCTTCGTCGCGGCCGCCGTAGTTGCCGTGATTAAACGGATGATCAGGCGCATAATCTTTTGGCAGCGGGATTTCGGCGGTTTTGTATTTTCCCTCCAAGCCCGGCGGAACAAAAAGCGGATCGTGCGGCGCGGTGAAATTCACGTGACAAAACCACGGCTTCTCCGGCTTCCGCTCTATCAATGAAATCGCTGCGTTGGCAAATTTCTCGCTGATATCCGGAGTGACACCGACGCCTTCTTCGGGATATTTTATTTTGCCAGTCGCGTCTTGGAAAATCCAACCGCGGTAGCCTGTGATCGGAAAATTCTTCCAATCGCGCTGGCCTTCCTTCCAAAATTTCGAACCACCTCCTGAAAAAAGTCCCGCGACATCCGTGGAACCTCGCGTCGTTGGGCGACCTGCAGTGTGCCATTTTCCGACATACCACGTTTCGTAACCTGCGGTTTGCAACGCGTCACCCCAACAAATGAGATCAGGCTTAATCTTCACCCCGCGTATTCCGGTGATGCCATTTTCCCAGCCGTGCATGCCCGTCAGAATTTCGGCGCGGCTGACCACGCAAATCGGATTCGAACACGTCGCGCGAGTGAACGTCATTCCGCGAGCGACGAGCTTATCGAGATTAGGCGTTTCAATCGCGGGATTTCCCAATGCAGCAATGCAATCCGGCCGCATGTCATCTGCGAGGAGAAATAAGATGTTCGGCGGGTTCTCAGCACGACACGGAAGCAGAGTGAGAAAAAACAGGACAGGCAAAATTCGAAAGCACATTTGCCAGACTAGGCAGAATTCCCCTTCGATTTACAGATCAAACCTCCCACGTCTTCGTCATTGCATTTCAGCTCAAAATTCGTCAGGTTTCCTCTTCATGAAAAAACTCTTCACATTGTTCACCCTTCTCGTGTGTTCGATCGCATCGGCCGATCATCATGCGGGGAAAGTTTTGAAGCTCGCCGGAAAAGAAGGTCCCGGAAAAGGGAAGAAAATCGTTCTCGTCGCGGGGGATGAGGAGTATCGCTCCGAAGAGTCAATGCCGATGCTGGGCAAGATTCTCTCACAAAAACATGGTTTCGACTGTGTTGTGGTTTTCTCGTGGGACAAATCTGGCAAATATATCGATCCAAATAATCAGGAAGGCCTCATCGGACTCTCCGAACTCGACGACGCGGATTTGATGATCATCGGAACGCGTTTCCGCAAGCCAAACGACAAAGAGGCGGCACACCTCACGACCTTTATGAATGCTGGAAAACCAGTGATTGGAATTCGCACAGCGACTCACGCTTTCAACGGAGGTCAAAAATTTGGCGACTCTGAAACGGCGATCGGGTTTGGTCAGTGGGGCCGCAAAGTTCTCGGTGAGCAATGGGTGAGCCATCACGGACGCCACAAGGTTCAAGGCGCTCGCAGCGTTGTTGAAGCTGACAACACAACAAACAACATCCTTCGCGGAGTTGGTGAAATTTTTGCTCCATCGGACGTTTATGGTGTGAAGCACCTGACTGAAGAGGACACTATTTTGCTTCGCGCAACGGTTACTGAAACGCTTGAGCCGGATTCAGCCGATATCGAAGGCGAGAAGAACAATCCTGCACAAGCTTTTGCCTGGCTGCACGAATACACCGGTCCGAATGGTACCGCGAAAGGCATGTCGTTCTGCACAACTGGCGGAGCTTCGGTTGATTTGATCGATCCAGATTTGCGGCGTCTTCTTGTCAACGCAGCGTATTCGCTGACCGGCCTCGAAGTTAGGGAAGAAGCCGATGTTGATTACGTCGATCCGTTTTACCCGAGCTTTTACGGTTTTATTAAAGATGCCGCTTGGTGGAAAGATCTCGATTTGCAGACCGAAGAATTTGGTCTCGGACAATCCACAAATCTCCCCGATCCAAAAGGTAGCCCCGAGTGGAATCACGAAGACAATCCGTAATTTTCGACTTTAACGAACAGACAGGGCTTGTTCGACGAACCAACCCTATTGAATCGTGAAACGTGACTTTTATTTTTTACCGGCTAACGCCAACACACCGCTGATGATCAAAAAGATAGCGACTACCAAAGCCAGCAACGAAGGCTTTATAAGGATTAAAACGCCGGCAACGATGGAGATGAGTGGAGATATGTTTTTCATGACTTCTGTCCGTAAAGCACCTGTGACGAAAAAAACAGGAAAACCGAAGGGCGTTACCGGGTTTTAACTGTTTCCCATTCTTATGCCTTCATTTGCCTACACTGCGATCGACAACACCGGAACTAAAGTTTCGGGGAGCCTATCGGTGCGGAATAAATCGGAGGCTTACCGCGAATTGGAATCAAAGTCGCTGACGCCGGTTCAAGTTAAGGAGACGGACGAAAGTGCGGCGGCAAAGGCAAAAGCGAAAGGTTCAGGACTGGCGATCGGAGTGCCGGTTAAACTGAAAAGGCCGCAAATGATCCTTTTCACGGAGGAGTTAGCCGACCTTCTCGATGCCGGACTGCAGCTGGAACAGGCGCTGCGGGTGCTTTCAGAAAGACAGCAGGACAAGGCTTTGAAAACGGTTGCGGCGACTTTGCGTGAGGAAATTCGCGAGGGCACCAATTTTTCCACCGCTTTGAAAAAAGCATCCCCATCGTTCGATGATTTGTATCGAAATCTTGTAGCGGCCGGCGAAGCCAGTGGTGCGTTACCCGAGATTTTGCGGCGTTTGGCAGGAAATCAAAAGCAGATGTATGATTTGCATCGCCGAACGGTCAGCGCGATGATTTATCCGGCGATTCTAATTCTCGGCTGTATTGTGTTGCTGTTCGTTTTCAGCACGGTTTTGATGCCGCAGCTGACCAAATTGATTAAAAAAACCGGCGGCGGCGAGCTACCATTGATTTCGGAATTGTTGATCAAGTTTTCGAATTTCATGAATAGCTGGTGGTGGCTGGTTTTGACTATCGGCATCGCGATTTTCATTCTATTCAAGGCCTTCATCCGCACGCCAAAGGGCCATTTTTGGTGGGACAATGCGAAGATGAAAATCCCTGCCTTTGGCCCGGTGGTGGCCGGACGGTTCTACGCTCAGTTTTGCCACACGATGTCAATTTTGGTGAACAACGGCGTTCCTCTTCTGAATGGTCTCAAACTTGTGACGCGCGGAACGACCAATATTTTTGTGAAGAAGCACCTCGAAAAAGCGGTCGCTGATGTGGGAGATGGAATTTCGCTGGCGCGGACGATGGATGAGTCAGGGACGTTTCCGCCTCAGTTAGTCGACCGGGTCGCGATCGGCGAACAGACGGGTGAACTTGGGAAAGCGTTCTCAAAAGCAGCCACGAAATACGATGAAGACCTCGATGTGAGGATTGGCCGCTTAACCAGTCTAATACCGATGGTGGTTTTGATTGCAATGGCGGTTGTGGTTGGCGTTGTAGCATTTGCGATCATCAACACGATTTTTGGCTCGATGTCGGGTATTGGCAGAAAGTGAAAGAACCGCAACTTTTACCCGTAAACGGGGTTGGATCATCGAACCCATACGATCATGGCGTTGAATCGTAACTGTTTTTAGGCATACTCTTAAAATGAAGATCACCATTCAGAATCTTAAAAGAACACGCACGGGAGCATTTTCGCTGGTGGAAATGGTCATAGTGATCACGATTATTGGCATTCTCGCAGCTGCAACGGTAGTCGGAGTGGGCGGATTCGTTGATGATGCTCGAATGAGCGCTGCTGAACTTGGAATTGAGCAACTGGGAACCGCGCTTCTCAGCTATGAAGGCCAGAATTACTCACGCCCGCCCACGCAAGAACAGGGGTTGATGGCACTTCATGAAAAGCCGACTTCGGAACCGATGCCGAAACGCTGGCGCGCCTATGTCGAAGAAAAGGAACAACTTCTCGATCCATGGGGAAACGAATTTCAATATCGGATGCCTTCGCAAAAAAGTAAGAAGCGCTACGATGTGTTTTCACTCGGAAAAGACGGTGTCGAAAGCGATGACGACATCGGCAACTGGTGATGAAAATTCAGCGTCATCACCGCAGGCGTGAATTTGGGTTCTCGCTTGTTGAAATCGTCGTCGCACTTGCGATTGTCGGGGTGATGATTGCGATTTCGGTGCCTTCGATTGACTCGATCCGAAAAGAAAAATTGGCGCGAGAGCCGGTTACAGCGCTCGCGAAAATGGTTCGCGAAACCCGCAAGCGAGCCATGTCTGAGGGGCGACCGTATCAGATCGCGTTTGATAGCCGCGGGTTTCACACGGCCCGCTTTTTCTCGCCGTATGGAAAAAGCGAAGAGTTTGATCAACTCCAACGAGATTTGGAAGTGATCGCTCAGGAACAGGAAATCATCGAAGCATCACGTGCTCGGGGAATTGATTTGAATGCCGGCGCAGGACCTACCGAAGCCCAGCAGCAGATGGAAGTGGCGCGCGAGGGGATGACGTATTTTGAAAAAGTAGAACTGCCCGACACCTATTCTTACAAACTCCGTTTTTACGGCGATACCGACTGGGTCGATATGACAACGGGCGAGTTTAAACGCTGGGTATTTCAGCCATCCGGGATGCTTGATCCGATGCAAATTCAGGTTCAATCAGACAATGCTTTTTTCGAAGTGGAATTTCATCCGCTGACTGGCGATGTAAAATCCGAAAGCGGCTGGGTGGAATAATTTAAGAAGTCACGAAACAAATTCATGAGATTGAAACCGACAAAAACCCGAAGACGACGAGGCTACGCATTGCTTGATGTAATCCTCGCGGTTTCGGTTTTTGCACTTGTCGGAACGGGAGTAATTCGCTCGCTTCATCAAATTCAGGAAGCATCCACTTTTGGTCGGTTTGATCGACTAGTGCAATATGGACTGGAGTCGGCCCTGACTGAAGCCAAATACAAACCCGTTCGCGAAATGCAGAGCGAGATTTTTGACGAAGCACTGGGAGTCACTTACACGACAGCCGTTGAGCAGTTGGATGTAGCAACTGGAGATGGCAACGCCCTTCGTGACCTTTATAAACTGACGACTACGGCGACTTTCTCCGATAGCTCCGGGCAGCAGGAAGAAGTCGCCGAGATTTACGTTTATCAGCCGGAGCAAAAATGACGATTCAGCCCGCGATGCAACATTCAAAAGCCACAACGAATTCAAGGAAAATCAGCGCTTTCACGCTGCTGGAAGTTGTCGTGGCCATGGCAATTCTCGGAGTGCTGGCGAGTTCGGTGTTTGCCATTTTATTTCAAGTAGGCATGACTGCTGGAGAAATCCGCGAAGTCGATCAGCGGGATGAGGAAGTGTCTCGTTTTATCGCGCTGCTGCGGGATACCATCGAACAAATGCCGCAAGAAGGCCGGATCGAAATTGTTCCGCCTACGGGCACAGAGTCTGAGTTTTACGAAATCAAAATTGTCGGAGCAACCACGGCCTTTTCATTTGGTGAACGCGGCGTTGGCGAGGGCGACACCACGATTGGAATGCGTCCTCAACCGATTGATTCGATTCGCCCCGATCTTCCGCTCGACGACGGGCAGCAGTTTTTCCAGGTCGCCATCAGTCGTGAGGATTTTGGCCCTCAGGATGAAGACGGCGATGGCATGGTTTTCAATGCAGGCGGAGGCGATGACGGATTTCTCGTTGCTGATGAACAGGGTCGTTACTGGCTCCCAATCTTGGATTACGTCACTGCCGTTTCGTTTCGATTTTGGGATGAAGACGCAAAAGATTGGGTGATTGAATGGGAGGACGCTGAGTTGATGCCGCCGCTTTTGGAATTGGCAATCACCGATCCGTATCGCCCTCTCCCCTTACGCACCGTTTTCGATGTGCCCGATCATTTAACGAAAGAGGCCGTCGAACAAGCTGCGGCAACGACTTCAACCGCAAATAGTACGACCACCTCAGCGACGAGGCCACAAGATGGGGGCGGAGGCCGCGGGTCACAAGGCGGCGGTGATCGACGTGGCGGAGATAGGCGGGGTGAAGGTGGAAAAGGTGGTGACGGCGGCCGCGGAGGTGGCGATCGCGGAGGAAGAGGTGGCGATGGTGGCCCACAGCCTGGGTTTCGCCCACAGCCCAGCGGAGGAGGAAGACCCACAGGAGGTGGAGATGCCGCACCGACTGGTGGTGGCGGAGGAGGCCGATAGAGTTCTCTATTTTACAAAACCGATTTGAAACTGCATTTACATTCCAAAAAACGACAAAACCAGCGTGGCATTGCCCTGTTGCTTGTTCTTGCCGTGATTGCGATTCTCGGAATCATCATCGTTGGATTGTGGGAGGTTTCCGAATACTCACAGGACGATCGCTCCAAAGAAAAATTTAAATTTCAGGCCAAACAACTCGCCGAATCCGGCGGAGCCATTGCCATGCACCCCGATGTCCCTCCGGGTGATCCTGTTCTGCGAAAAGACTTCGGTGATGGGCGTTCTTACAGCGTCCGCATCACTACGGAAGGCGGCCGCATCCGAATCAATTCAATCCACGATGAAATCATTCGTGCGACCGTCTTGGAGCTTTTTATCCGCTGGGGTGTCGATGCATCAGCTGCTGCCATTGCCACAGATTCGCTCGCAGATTGGATTGATACCGACAGCGAACCGAGCCCAAATGGAGCGGAGAAGGTTTTCTACACCAGTCTCGAATACCCCCAATATCCACTGAATCGCGATTTCACCTCGCTCGAAGAAATGCTGCTTGTTCGGGGAATGGATCAGGTGGCGCGGATCAATCCTCGGTGGCGCGATTATTTTACGCTTTATTCCGATGGCGTGATTGATGTGAATGCAGCTCCGGCTGAAACTTTGGAAGCGCTTTTTTTAACCACGCAGGATTCAGCACGAAGCTTTGAAGCGGCTCGTAACGGAAATGACGGGATCGTCGGAACGGAAGACGATTACGTCTATCAAGATGAAAACGAAGTGAAATCAGCGCTGGGATTATCGGACGATGACTGGAATCGCGTGGCATCGTGGGTGACTCTCGAAAACAGCCTCCGAAGAATCGAAAGCACTGGCACAGTGGGAAATTATTCCTATCGACTCGTCATTTTGGCCGAAATTAGCGGCGAAGGCAGAAATCAAGAGGTCACCCCAGTCGCACGAATATCCGAATGATTAGAGCAACTTTTTATCGCGTTTTGTGTTAAATACACGCGACTTAAACCATCATGGCACGTTATACCTTTGTTTTACCCGATCCTGATAAAGGCTGGAATCTCTGGCAGGGCAAAGGTGTGTCCAATCACGGGCGGGAGCCCAAAGAGATCGCCGGGAAACGGACGGACCTCGTAATTGGTATCCCCGCGGCGCTCGGAACAACATTTGCCATTCGATTGCCGACGATCGATTCCTCGCTATTCGATGACATGGTTGTTGCGCAAATCGAGAAACGAGGACTCGGCCATGGCGAAAATACCATTTTCGATTACGAAATCGTAAATCAGGACGGAGGCCACGAGACGCTCCTTTCAGTGAACGTGCTTTCTCACGAACTCCCTGACACCATGTGTTTGCCAACTGCGGCCGGCTATGCACCCTCCGCTGCGATTTGGAAAATGCCCGAAGACGGACTCTTTCTGTGGAAAGAACACCGTCGCCTCGTGCTCGCCGCTCGCCGCGATGGACGGCTCACCCATGTTCAGGCGCTCAGCGCCGCGCCGAAACTCTCTGCTGGTTCAGCTCAGGAAATCAATTTGTCACTCCTCTCTTTGTTCGCTGACGGATTGATCGAGGAAAACAGTCCTCTGGTCGTTGCCGGGGATTTTTCCGGAGAAGACCAAGCCGCTTTCGAATCGATCGTTTCTCTACCCTGCCGTTTCGAAGAAAAACTCGAACTTCGGAAGCGATTCGTGGCAGGGACTCGATATCTTCCTGCTGAAGTCACCCAATCTCGCGCCATGAAAAAGGCCATCCGACTGTGGTCTATGGTCGGATTGATTGCAATGGTGGTCTACGCAGCCGTCGGATTTTTCGTTTGGAAGAAAGCAAAAAATTCGGAGCAGCAAATCGCATCGCTCGAAAAACAAATTTCTATCATTGAGCCTGAAGTTCAACAGATTCAGGCTTCCGAACAACGCTGGTCGACTCTGCAACCTGCGTTCGATCTTCAATACTTCCCTTTAGTTCAGCTAAACGAAGTCACCAAAGCCCTCCCCGGCAGTGGTGTGGTGATTCGTGAATTTCGCACATCCGGAAAAAGTATCCGAATTCAGGGACGTGCCCGCGATGTCCAATTAGCGTTTAACTTTGAAAATGACCTGAAAGCAAACGAGGCTTTTGCAGCCTACGAATGGAACATGCCACAGCCCCGAGTTGAACAGAACAACACAGCGACTTTTGACATTCAGGGCAAACCCGTAGAAATCACCGACAGCGAATGAGAGGCCTGACATCCAGAGAAAAAGCCCTGCTTGGCTTCTGTTTCTTCACACTTTTTGTGGTGCTGAATTTTTTCGCTATCCGGTGGGCGATGAAAGCCGGTGGCGGCGGTGATGCGAAAATTAGACAGCTCAAAAATGAATTGGCCGACTACGAAATGTGGCTGCAAGCCCCTGAAAAGTGGAATGTCAGAGATCAGTGGCTTGCCGAAAATATGCCAATTCTTGAAGACAACGCGATCGGAAAAGCTCAGGGAAATTTAATCCAGCAGCTTCAAGACGAACTTTTTAAAAGGAAGATCAAAATTGATCGTCAGTCTCTTCAGGAGCCAAAATCAGAGATCGACTACACCGAGGTTTCCGTGAAGTTTGATCTTCGGGGAGAAGCCGACACCGTCGTTGATTGGCTGTCCACATTGCAGGGCCCGGATAAATTTGTCGTCGTTAAATATCTCGAACTCGAACTCGATACCAAATCAAAAGAGCCCGAACCTCAGGCCAAAGTCGAAATTATTATCGCAAATTGGTACCGTCCCGAGGAAAGTGATCTTCCCGACGGTCCTGCACCGGAAAATCAAGAAGCTCCAGTTGAGGTTCCCGCGCCAACCGCTCCTGAAACGCAACCGCAGCCTGAGCCGGAAAATACCGAACAGAAAACCGACGCCACTGGTGCTCCAAAGAAGGAAGTCGCCGTTAACGAACCAACAGGGTCTATTCGATGAATCAACAGGGTCTATTCGTCAAAATGAAATTCGGCGTCGCAGCTCTGTTTGCGATGACTCCAATCACTTCGGTATTTTGCCAGGAAGAACCTATCAAGTTGCCTCAACCGCTCAGCTCCGAAAGTTTCTCCGCGCTGAAGGCACAATCTCCTTTTTTGCGGGAGCTGAATTTGTCCGAAACCTATGCCATCCGGGCCCTCGCTACGATTGGCGAAACTCCGGTCGCCACGCTTTACAACCGGATTACGAAAAAAACTCACCTCGTTTTTCCCGAAACGGAAAACGAACACGGAATGAAGCTTGTTGAATTGATCGATGTCGACACAGGCACGGGCGTTACCGCAAAAATTGCATTCGCCGGCGAGGTTTTCGATGTGAAATATGATGCGACTCAGACCCTGGTCGCTCCACGATCCAGTGGCAAAAGCGCCAGTGGAAAAGATAGCGAACGCAAAGGACCGACCAAGGAAGAAGTCGATCGCTACAAAGCGTTGAGCGATGCTCAAAAAAATAAATTCCGGGAATATATCAAATACACCATGACGAAATATCCCAAGATGAGCCGGGAAGAACGCGGAAATTTGATTCGGGGAGCCATGACAAAACTCTCCGACGGACGCGAGCTTAACATGGAGTAAATTCCATCGTTGTTGAAATCAGCGTTCAGCCGATTTTCTCAGTCCATCGAACGCGAACGAGGCTCGCGATGCTCAGTGCTCGCAGTAGTTGGCGATGTCACAAATGGACCACCGGCCAACGGCGCTTTTTCGGTGAACGCCACATCCGGCATTTCACTCGGGCGACCTGCTAGTGGAAAATCTTTGCGAAGCGGGAAAAACGGATAGCCTTCCCACATCAGAATTCGGCGAAGATCAGGATGACCTTCAAACTCGATGCCCATCATGTCGTAAACTTCACGCTCATGCCAGTTTGCGGTTTCCCACAAATCCGAAACGGTATCCACCTTCTCGTTTTCGGCATACGCAGCCTTCACTCGGAGATGACGACTTCCGCCATTGGCCAATTGATACAGCTCGTAAACCATTTCCCAACGAGGTTCGGAACCAAAATTATCCAGCGAACTGACATCGATCAAATAATCGAAGCCCAGATTGTCGCGGCAGAATTGAAGCGCTTTTTTGGCGTCCGAATTTTTGACGACCACGGTGTGCTCGCCACGAAATTCGATTTCTTCGAGAATGGATGCACCAAACTCGTTTTTCAGGGAAATCACTGCGTCAGAACTCATTTTTTATGAAAAAGTCAGGTTAGGGCAAATGGAGGAGTCCTAAAATTAATAATCAGCGGAAACCGCAGCCGCATCTTTCTCCGCTTCTTCGGGAGAACCATCTTTCAGCTGAGCCATCGTCGATTGCTCGCCTTCGATCTTCTTCTGCAAACGCATCAGACCATCAATCAACGCTTCTGGGCGTGGCGGGCAACCCGAAATATAAATGTCGACCGGAATCAAATTATCGATCCCTTGCAGAACCGCGTAGCTCCGATACATGCCGCCGGATGACGCGCAGGCTCCCATGGCGATGCACCACTTGGGCTCAGGCATCTGATCCCAAACGCGCTTCACCGCGAGGGCCATTTTGTAAGTCACGGTTCCCGCAACAATCATGACATCCGACTGACGGGGCGAAAATCGCATCACCTCAGCACCAAAACGGGAGATGTCGAAACGAGACGCGCCCGTTGCCATCAGCTCAATCGCACAGCACGCCAAGCCCATCGGCATCGGCCACAGCGAGTTTTTTCGCATGTAGTTGATCGCCGCATCCACTTGCGTAAAAATGATATTTCCTTCGACCTTCGAATCGTAGGCCGCGTGATGCGTTTCGGTTGTTTTTTCAGCCATGGCAGAACGTGTTCAACGCATGTTACGTCCGCCAAAACCCCTCGCAACAGCTTATTGCCGACTTTGTGAAAAATTTCACAAGCTCCGAAAACGCCACTTTTGGTGAAAATCACTTCCCCCGCGCCTGATCATTCAGCGCCCAGTCGTATTTTGTGTATTCGACAGCCATTCCTCTCGTTTTCTCACGAAACCACGGATCAACAAATTCAGGAACGGTCTTTCCGGTAGTCTCGAAATCAGATTTGTAAGTCCGAAAAATCGATGAGAGATGCAATTTTCCACTTTTCACGTCATTCTTCTCACTTTCGGCAAGAAATCGACGAGCTTGATCATTCAACTGAGAATCAAATTTCGACGCTTGAATTGCCTCGCGTCGCAGTGGCGGACACTTTACTGCCGCGCAAACCAATGCGAAATGCGTTCGCGGTTCGTCGTAATTTTTGATAATTATTTTCTTCTCGATCGCTGCGAGCGTTGTCTTTTCGCCGAAAAGATCGACGCATTTCTGCAACCACGGCGATCCCAAAAATCCGCCAATGTCCTTGATCGAATCGACCGGATAGTCGTCGATGATCAACTGAAGCGTCTCCGCATTATAAACATTCACCAAATATGAAATCTGAGCCTTTTCGCTCCAGCTGGAAAATTCCACTTTTGAAACGGCCCCCGTCTTTTTCAGATAATTGTCTAACCCCGACCGATTTTTCTGAAGCGCTGCATAATCCGCCATTCCGTTCGAATTGACATGTTTCCTCAATACCGAGGTGAAAGCCGAATGCGATTGATCAAAAGCAGTGGAATGACTGATCGCGAAAAAGGAAACCGCAATTAGAGCGAATAACTGGCTGTATTTCATAGGCTTGTTGTTTTGAGGAGACGTTTCAAAATTCCTTGCAGACGAGATCATTTTTCACACCCAAATCTAAGTTACAACAATTTCTCCTCCTCTTGAAACAAGGCGTGCTAAAGTAGTTTTGAATGGAATTGAATTCCCTGCATTATTGGCTTCCTGAAGAACGGTTTGAGGACGGCCATACGCTGCGAACTTACACAATCGGCCATTCCAACGGCGATGAAATCGGGACCATTTATTGCCGTTTTGAGACATCCGGCAATTCCGCAACGTTCAGGATTCAGCTGGGCGAAGTTGAAATATTGCAGTGGGAGTGCAGATCAAAGAATCAAATGGGCTGATGGAAAAGCGCTCCCTGCGCCTGTGATCTAGAAGTCCCTTCGATGGCTTGGTCTCACCACCTCGAAATTCCGGTAACGTATCACGCCCCTAAGATTTTTGAATTCGATGACGGCGAGTCCCTACTTCGTCTCGCAAAAGTAGGGAAACGATTTGGGGACTTTTTCGTAATTGATGAAAACGAGGTAGCTCATCCTTGGACGGCTGGGTTTGATCAGCCGTTTTCTGGCTGCATCGCAGCTCCCTTCAAACTCATTTTGTATGCAATTACACTTACAAAATGGCAGCCCCCATACAATCAACCACTCATCGGCTCGCCGATCCTAGCCAGGATGTCAGATCTTGAACAAAAGAAAGCGATCGTCCTCACAGCGACAATCCGAATGTGGCTGGACGAATCAGATTTTTCGCAATCGTCGTGACGAAATCACTTCACCGAAGTAACCTGCTGTCGAAGCGTCGCAATATCCTGATCCAGCATCGAATTCGCCTGCGGTTTAAAAAAATTATCAAGCTCACCAACGGCCGCCGCAGCCATTTCGCGTTTCCCCGCCGCAATACACCGCTCCACATACGGCTGAACCAAATTGTAAAACAAATGCCCGCCGGAATCTTTGCGAAAACGGCTAAGCTTGCTGTCGAATTCCTTCGCGGCGTCCTCCCAATGTTCGCGGTCCATTTCCAGAAAAATTGTCTCCGCCGCGACTTTAATCGCTAAATCAAAGCGCTCCGATTTGTTTTCGCGGAAAATTTCCTGCTCCAATCGCTCCGCCTCACGATCATCCCCCGCATCACGAAAAAGCTGCAGCAACGCCACCTGCCCTCGCGTTCGCAGATCGGTTTCTTCTCGAAAATTCAGCGTCCAGTCCCTCCAAAATTTTTCTTTCACCTCGGCGTCGGTTTCCTTTTCGAGCAACTCAGCCTCCAGCTCCCATGTTGAAAAATAGCGCGGCATAAACTTTCGCGCATGACGAAGCAGTCCTCGATAAAACGGCGCGTCTCGATTCATAGCCGCCCATTGCAGAGTCAGCTGCATTGATTCGTAGCGCCCCGTTGTCACCAGTTCCTTGATCAAAAACCGAAACTGAGAATCCGTGATTCGACGCCACGTTTGGGGATCGTAAGCCACCCCGACCGGATATTTTTCGCCGCGATATTTCGCCACATCCAATTCCCACTTGCCCCGTTTCGAAAGAAATCCCACCCACGCGTGACCGCCCGATCTCCCTTGCCCCAGAAAAAACAGCGCCGGGACACCTTTCGATTTCGCCGTTTGGCTGACAAAAAACGCTTGATCCGCACAAATCCCACCTCGTTTCCCAATTTCAAACAGATGATAATTCTCGCCATGCGGCCACATGAAATTCCCTTTCTGTGCTCGCGGAAAATCATATTTCACAGCCGGATACAACGCTGCCAAACTTGCAGGACTCGCCAATTTCACCTGCTGCGCATAGATAAATTCATTCAGATCAACCGGCGAATCGACCGCAAAAGTCAGCTCGCGAACCGACAAATCAGACGGATCGAGCAACAGTTGCTTCTTCTCGATCGAACTGATCATAAATCCAAAACGCTCAGCTGGATCAGGATTTCCCAGCATCAACCAATTCTGTTTTGTAAAAGGATGTGGCCACGCTTCGGGAAACGGCTGATCAAAAACCACCGAAAAGGCCACTGCAAGCTCAGGATAGTGGAAAATCGATTCCGGATTCCCCACCGCAATGCCAATCAAGTTTTTCAGCGCTTTTTCGGCATCGTCCCGCGCATCAAGCGAACTCACAAAGAGTCGGGGAATCTCCATTTTCAGGCTTAAAGCGCGAAACGCTTGCAACTCCCCATCGCTCGCCGATTCGACATCAAAAAGCTCGAGCCAGCGCGTGTGCACCAGCCACCCGCGAAAATGATCGTTCTCAAAAACCTTCTCCAAATCGTAGCGCTCTTGCGCGTTCAACAGCGCCAACTTCAAATCCGCCGCCGCTGAATTCCACGTCGCAGGATCCGGATTTGCCTGCCACCACGCCGCCAGATTTTTGTCATTCCACGTCGAAAGTCGCGGTGAATTCTCCGCCTTCACAAATCCAGCTGACAGCATAAAAAGTACCGCTACGATCCAACCCTGTTGGTTCATCGAACATACCCTATGCGATCGTGAAAACATATTTTCAGAATAACACAGCCACATCGATCTGTGCTAGGCTTTAAAAATGTCCGAATCGCTCCCAACTCCAATTCCCAAACCCGCCATCACGGCTGCGGGAACGGCGGTTTTGTGGATCGGATCCGGGCTCGTTTTTCTCGGCTGTGCCCGCTTTTCCGGAGTGACTATTCTGCTGGGAGTTCTCTGCTGGGCAACGATGATCACCGCGCGTTGGCTGTGTCAGAAAAATCTCAGCGACGTCGAACTTCGCCGCCGTTTACCGCGATCAGCGTTCGCGGGCGAACTTTTTGAAACCTTGATTTCGATTTACCGGGTTCCTGAAGGCCGATTTCAAATCGATGGGTTCGATCTCGAATTCCGTGATTCCCTCTTGAGTTTAGCCGCTGCCGAAGAGATCGGGCACCTCCAGAAAGACACCGTGATCACCTTTCCCATTCGCGCACGTTTGCCGCGTCGAGGACTTCATAGTCGGGCCCGTTTTGAACTAAAATCGTCGTGGCCATTCGGGCTATTTTCAATGCGCATCGTTGAAAATTACCAACTACCAAATGCCATGGAGCGGGATGAAATCCTCATTTTTCCGCGCCCCCTCATGCCTGCACTGTTGCTTCGCCAACTCGAAAACTTTCAGGCTGAATCGCTTGCCAAAAATAGTTTCGAGCAGGAAAACGCGGGAGATTTTCGAGGAATCCGGCCCTACCGCCCGGGCGATCCTGTGAAATCGATTCATTGGCCAGCCACCGCGCGCGCGCGCGAACTCGTCGTGCGCGACTGGGATCCACCCCAGCCAAAGCCTCAGCGATTTGGCGTCATCTTGCATTCATTGGCAACTCCCGGGCAGATGCTCACACCCGATCGTTTTGAAACCGCCGTGCGCATTGCCACAGGATTGCTCATTTATTGCCGCGAGAACGGAATTCCCGTGTGGATTTCTCCCGACCTAAAATCCATCGACTGGTTAAAAATCCCCGACCAAACGGGTTTTACTGCCGCCCTCGAAGCACTCGCATTGATTCGCCCCTTGGCTCTGAAATCGCCCAAAAAACTGCAAAAGCGAATTCAACACTTCGAGCGATGCGAACGCCTTTTTGTCATCAGCGACAGCGCGATCGCGAGTTGGCGAAGTTCCGTTTCCGGCCGCCATTCAAGCCTCATCTTGTTCGATCCTGATTCCGTTTCGACTGGGAAAGGGAGGCGTGTTCGAGTTAGCCCTAAAACAACAGCAAACCACCGATGATACCCATTTGGATCGTTTTTCTGATATTGCTGATCACGGATGTTTCCGTGGGCTGGATGATTTCGGAATCGCCCATGCCGCTGCTTTTAGTCGCGGTCGGAATGATTATGTTCGGCGGGTTTCGTCTGTTTGGTCGAAGCGTTGCGGAAAATTCATTACCGTTCATTTCGGTTTCAATTTTCATCGCGGCATTTTGGCTTTTTGAGCGCCAGCTCGCGCGGGTGATGCTTTCCGATTTGCCAGTGCTTTTTCACGTCGGAGTCGCGTTGCATTTTTGGCTGTGGGGCAGTCGCACGCCCCGCTTTTGGATGGCACTTGTGGCAAGTAGTCTGATTTTCTGGACGGCAGGAACGACGGAGATTTACGGGAATTCGAAGCTGCTCGTCCGCAGTCTCGCTGCGCTCGGGATCGTTCTTCCTGTTTGGTATTTCTTGCAAAAACCCAAGATGTTGCGCGGCATTAAACTTGCCGTTGGCCCCTTACTGGCGGTAATCGCTGCATCAATTTTTCTGGCGGGCCTTGTGGTGCCGATGGATTCGTTTTCAGGAAAAATCTTCGACTGGATGAATCGCGAAACGGAGGAGAGTTACCTCGCGGATTCCGACTTGAATTTGAATGCGGTGACGGTTGGGAGAGGCTCGATCGATTCGAGTTCGCGGGAATTGCCAAAACGGGCAGATTTGGAATTGAATGAAGTCATTCGAATGCATTTGCTGATTAAAAATCGGGCAGATTTCTCGCGTCTCATGCAACAGCCTGTTTATTTAAAAACGTCATCGCTCGCCATTTTTGACACACCTTCGCGACTCGCACCAAACCGGGTGGGCAACTGGTTTTTAGATTCAGACGACAACTCAGTCGATGGCAGAACCCAAATTGGAAAAGGCGCGGAACCGTTCGTGAATTTTTCAGTGCTGATTGATCGGGAGCTCACGTCGACGCTCCCACTGATTCCCGGAACAAGCAGGGTGCATGTCGATTCGATCTACGAATTTGCAACGGACTGGTGGCAAATCGAACCTCGTGGTGAGCAGAAACTGATCCGATTTGATGCCGCAGTTCCTGCCTCGGCGCTCGATCCGGTCGACTTGTCCAACGCTAACTTACAAAAGGGTGAACTCGCTAAATTCCCATTTCGAACGCCTTCATTTTCCGGATTGTCGCTGAACATTCGTGATCTCGCGGCCAAAGTGGTGCCTGATAAAACCGCACCGTTGGCTGAAAAATTGACTGCCCTGAAATCGTTTTTTGAAACGGACGTGAAGTATTCATTGGCCTATCGAAATCCCAAAAATCTCGATCCGCTGGACAATTTTCTTTTCGAAGAAAAACGCGGGCACTGCGAGCTTTTCACATCGGCAACAGTTCTAATGCTACGTCACCTCGACATTCCCAGCCGCGTTTCCTATGGCTATCTGGGCGGCGAATACGATTTGGAAAACCGGCTGATCACCTTTCGCGATCGGGACTATCATTCATGGCCGGAGATTTTCATCGAAGGAAAAGGCTGGCAGGTCTTCGATACGACCCCCGATTCGACGGGTCGAGTCGGCCCGCCGCAACAGGCCAAACCGCGCCCCGGGGCAGAAATTGATCTAGCGGCTTACGACGATATTGGTCAGGTCGAAGCCACTTTTGCCAATCAGCGTTCCGTATTCGAAATTGCGTTGGATAAGGCGCTGCTCTTTTTGTCGCGCAATTTTGTGCTTCTTCTCGGCCTGATTGCAGCCGCGGCGTGGGCGTGGTCATTTTTCTCGAAAAAAAATCGGGGAGCTGGCGATGGCGAGCGTCGATCAGGCCAGTTAGCCCGCGTCGGATCAAATTCCGACGGAATACCCCGCTTTGTCGTCGATTTGCAAAGCATCGGCAGTCGACTGGGCTTACCCAAAAAGGCGGCGCAGACGTGGCGGGAGTTTTTGGAAAGCCTCAAATCGGAAGGGCATTGCCACAGCGAGTTTGACGCAATGATTGATTATTTTTATGCCATTCGATACTGCGATGACGAGCGAGATCGCAAGCTGGAGCGCAGTTTTTCGGATACCGCCCGCGCTTTTTCTAAAAAAGAAGATTGAACCCGCATTTTCCAGTCCAATTTCGGCTTTGCAGCATCCCCTGCCGTGACTATCTTGCGGAGTCATGTTCCGTTCTTTAGCCAGTTCCATCATCACGCTCGTCGCGGTGCTTTTGTTCGCATTTACGATGCTGTTCGTCTTTTCCGGCAGCGCTGGGGTGAAATTTCAACGAAATGCGCTGGTTGGTGATGTCCCAACAGCCACCGTGGTAAAAGACTATCTCGCTGAACAGAAAGCGAAGGCAGAACCTGTCGACAACGGCTTTACCCGAGAAATGACGGACGAACCCGCTGATACCGAACCAGAAGGTGGTGGCGATCGGGTGGTGTTGTGGGTCAGTCTTCCCGGCTTCCGGACCGACTACGTAGACAAAGCTGAGGCCCCGTTCTTGCAGCAAATGGTGAGCGAAGGCGCCAGCACAGACAAGATGAAGCCGAATTTCCCGTGTCTCACCGCACCGGCTCACGCGACGTTGGCAACAGGAACGACGGTCGACACTCACGGCATTCCAATGGATAAATTTCGCATTGAGGACGGCTCGGTCGTCGAAGCCGACGGGCCGCATCTGACGGCGGAGCCAATCTGGACAACGGCCACTCGCCAAGGAGTTCGGGTGCTGGTTCACGATTGGCCGACATCATTCACCCAACCGGCTGAAAATGCGGCGGCTTATTCCAACGCAAGCTACAACAAAGATTCAACGGATCAGGAGCGACTCGACGCGCTTTACAAAGCGTGGAGCGAGGACAAAGACGAAAACAAACTGCGTCTCGTCATGTGCAAGCTGGATGGAATCAATACGGGGGCACAAGTAAATGGCCCGCGAACAGATGAAGCTTATGCAGAGGTCGGTAAGACAGATAAAGTGCTCAAAGGCTTTATCGATAAAGTGAAGGAAAACTGGGCAACGCTCGCGAAACCCAATGCTGAACTCGTCGTCCTCGTAACGACCGATCACGGAATGGTTGCAACCGAAAAAAATATCAATTTGGGCAAATTGCTTGGCCCTGATATGCTGAAGAATATCGATTTTGTCGCCCATGACGCGATCGGCCAGTTGTATTTCAAAGACCTTCCCGACAGCGCCGGTGAAGTGAAATTGTTCGAAGACAAATTCGACAATGCGGTGAGCAAAATGATCAACTTCCGCACGTTCAGACCTGAAGATGTCCCCGCGAACTGGAAGTTCAACATCCCGGGCCGAACCGGTGATCGAATTCTCGTATTGAAATCGGGCTTCGCGTTCACTGACTTCGAAGCAGAAGAGCCTGTTTTTATTCCCAGTGAAGGCCCCAATCTTTTCGGCTGCTACGGCTTCCCTGCTGAAGACGCCCTTCGAATGGCTGGACGCTGCATCATTTGGGGTTACCCGAATCAGCCGAGCACCCGTGACATGGGCGAAATCGACCAAACCGTTTTTCACTCCAGTGTTTGTAAACTACTCGACATCGAACCTTCAGAGAAGGCCTCGACAACCATGATTTCGGTCGACTAATTCGCGATTTTTGAAAGCGATCCTCACCATCGCCGGTTCCGATTCTTCAAGCGGCGCCGGCATTCAAGCCGATTTAAAAACGATCGCTCACTTCGGTGGTTACGGACTGTGCGCCGTGACTTCGATCGTGGCTGAAGTTCCCGGCGATGTGCGTTCGATTCATATCACACCGCCGAAAATTCTAGCCGATCAGCTCAGCGTTCTCGCCGAGCATTTCACGATCGCAGCCGTCAAAACCGGCATGTTGGCGACTGCCGAAAGCGCCACCGTCGTTGCTGATTTTCTCGATAGAAATCCGGACATCCCCCTCGTCGTCGATCCCGTTCTCGTCGCCAGCTCGGGGCAGAATTTGACCGAGGCCGACACGATCGAAGTGTATCGAAACCGACTCATCGCCCGCGCTTTGGTGACCACTCCAAATTACGCAGAAATTCGCGCTCTGCTTGATTCCAAGTCCATCGATCCGTCCCAACTTGCCGCCGAATTTGTCGCCCGCTTTCAAGCCCCCGTTTTGCTAAAAGGAGGACACTTGCCCGAAAATAGCCCTCGTCCGGAAGAGGCGACCGATCTCTATCGTGACGTCGAAACCAGCTTCGAACTGACCACACCCCGTCTCGATCTTCCCGACACCCACGGGACTGGCTGCACGCTTTCCGCTGCCATCGCCGCGGTTTACGAAGCTGATCTTCCTATTTTTGACGTTCTGTCTCAGGCAAAAAATTACCTCACCCGCGCCCTAATCGAGGCCCATGAATTTCCGCGCCCCAATGACGCTCCGCTCCGCGCATTGAATCATTTCCCAAAAGGCGTATCCTAGCCGCGAACCACGCTTATGATGAACCGCAGCCTCACCGTTTTTGCCCTAGCCACCGCGAGCTTCGCCGTTGTCTTATCAGGTTCAGCAGAGGAGAAAAAAGTACCCCTTCCAGTCATCAAAAAAACGATGGCCGGCACCCCGCCCGAAATCCCGCAAAACCGGGTAGATGATCTCAACCAGGCCAGTCTTCAGGAAGCCTTTCGCCTGCTCCGATCCGAATACATCAAACGGGATGATTTTGATTATTTGGAACTCAATCGGGCAGCGTTGCAGGGACTTCTGGAGCGACTTGAGTTTGGCGCCACAATTCTTACCGAGAAGGATCGTTCCTCGCGCAATTCGCCATTCAAATACTTTGCCACGACGATCGATAAATCCACCGGCTACATTCGATTTGGGAAATTCAACAACTCAGAAGTGGCCAGCCTCGATCTGTCCCTGAAAAAATTTAAGAAAGACCACGGCGCCGCCCTTGAAACACTCGTGCTCGATTTACGCTCGCCGCAGGCTCAGGCAGAATTCGAAGTCGCCGCTCAAATTCTCAGCCGATTTCGTCCACCGAACGAATTGCTCTTTAAAATCCGCCGCCCGCAAGCCGATCGCCCTCGCCTTTTCATCGCCAAAGCCGGCGACACATCGTGGATAAAACAGCTCATCGTGCTGGTGGATAAAGAAACCGGAAACGTCGGCGAAATCATCGCGGGGGTTCTGAAGAAACAAGATCCAGCGGTGATTCTAATCGGTGAAAAAACCAAAGGACTGACCGTTGAATATCGCGATGTTCCCCTCGGTGAAGACCGGATTTTGCGCTATGCCATCGCCGAAGTCATTCTCGATGATGACTCCTCGCTTTTTCAAACCGGCATCACTCCCGACATCGTTGCAATCGGGAATCGGAAATTCAAACTGGAAATTTTCCGACGCACCGAAGCGAAAGAAAGCGAACTCGCTGATTACCTGTTTCAAAAACAACGCCCTCGGATGAACGAAGCCGCGCTCGTTGCCGGAACGGATCCCGAACTCGATTATTACCTTGCGAGATCCAACGGACGCCCCACGCCGTGGGATACTCCACCCCTCGAAGACCGCACCTTACAGCAGGCTGTGGATTTACTGACGACGACCAAATTTTTCGCACCGAAAAACGAGACAAAGCTCAAAAAATGGGAGCCCGAATCCAAGGCCGACGATAAAAACGCGGAAGGCGAAACGGACGAAGATTAAATTTTCGCGCTTCACGAAGCAACAGGGTCTGTTCGATGATCCAACCCTATTGGTTCGAAAAAATCTCTCTTTTCAAAACATGCGCTCTGCTGAAGACGAACTTGCCGAAATCGACAAATCCGGTCTGCGGAGACAACTGCGAATCCTTGAATCCCCGCAGTCGCCGGTTGTCATGATTGATGGCCGCGAAATGATCAATTTTTCGTCGAACGACTATCTCGGAATCGCTAACAGTTCCGTTTTGAAAAAAGCGTTTGTGGAAGGCATCGAGAAATTCGGAGTCGGTTCCGGCGCATCTCGGCTGATTAGTGGCACGCATGCTCCGCACCGTGATTTCGAGCGCGGGCTGGCCGAATTCAAACGAACCGAAGCTGCGTTATTTTTTGGCTCTGGCTATGCGACCGCGACGGGCGCAATCCCCGCCGTTGTTGGAAAAAACGACATCGTGATTCTCGATAAATTGTGCCACGCCAGCCTCATCGATGGCGCAAAATTGAGCGGGGCGACGATGCGGATTTTTCCTCACAACGACCTCGCCAAACTCGAATCGCATCTTCGCTGGGCGCATGAACAAATTGGGAATGGCGATGGACGAATTTTGATTCTCACCGAATCCGTTTTTTCGATGGATGGCGATGTCGCTCCATTGATCGAAATCGTTGAGTTAAAAAAAGAGCACGATGCTTTGCTGCTCGTCGATGAAGCCCACGCCTTCGGAGTATTCGGGCCGGATGGACGTGGCTACGCAGCCGAACTTGGACTCGATTCTGATATCGATTTTCAAATGGGAACGCTCAGCAAGGCGGCTGGCCTCAGTGGAGGTTATTTGTGTGCATCAAAGTCGTGGATCGATCTAATCATCAACCGCGCGCGCAGTTTCATCTACTCAACGGCGCCACCGCCAGCCCTCGCTGCGGCGGCTTCAGCGAGCTTGAAGTTGATTTACAGTTCCGACGGCGACGTGTTGCGCGATCAACTGCGAGCGAATATCCGTCGATTTTCGGAGATCGCTGAAAGCGCAATCATCCCAAAAATCATCGGCGAGAACGATGCGACGCTTGCGGTTGCGAAACAGCTTCACGATAAAGGATATCTCGTGCCGGCCATTCGTTTTCCAACTGTCCCGCGTGGCACTGCTCGCCTTCGGATTACTCTTTCTGCCACGCATTCGGCCGAACAAATTGAATCATTAAAAAACGAACTGACAGGGTTGATTTGCTGAACTTACCCTACCAAATCGCGTCAGATTCAACTCGTTGAATTTCAGTAAAAAAACGTCGCCGGGAATTGGTGGGGTTTTGACAGGCGATATCGCCGGTCATACATTACTGTTGATTCGTAACGCCGTGATTTTAAATTCATTCATCGCTCAAACGCCGCCCCCACAGCTTCCCGACATCGAAGAAATCGATTTGCCGGATGCACTCCCAGATCCATGGAAATTGTATCTCTGGATCGGAATCAGCGTGCTTACGTTTATCGCGGTCGCCGCGGTGGTGATTTCTCTGATCCTGTATCTGACCCGCGAGAAAAAGCGCGTGCTGACGGCGGAATACGTCGCGCTGAAACGTTTATCTGACCTGGAGCCACGCGCAGCGGAACTTTCGCCGAACGAATTTAGTATTGAGATTTCCGACGTGCTGAAAGATTTCGTTCAAAAACGATTCAACGATCCGGTTCGATTTGAAACGGCTGATGAATTTTTCCATCGACTGACGGACTCTGAAAACGTCACAATTACTCCGCAAGTTCGAGATCAGTTAGCTGAATTTCTGCAGATCGCAGAGGAAATTAAATTCGGGCTCCCACCGGACGCGGCGGCTCAAAAACATCCGCTTTTGGAAAAGGCTCGAAACATTATTGAGGCTCAACGACAGGCTGTTCAAGAAGCCGCCGCCCAATCCACCCGCAAACGCTGAGTCATGCTGATCAATCGCCCCAAGCTCATGCGACTGTTGCGGGATCGCTCTTTCCTGATCAAAGCCGCAGCGACCATTGGAATTTCCGCGGTCGTCATCGGATTTGTCGTTTCACATCTCACGATTTCAGCAGGAGTTCGCTCGGCATTTCATCCCGATCAGCTCGAAGAAATTCAGAAATCAGTCGAGCGAATCGAAAAACATTTGGGACAGAAATTGAGTGGAATCGACGCCTTTCGATTTGCGATTCTGTATCGGGATTCCGACAAACCAATCGATACTCTGGAAATGAATATTAAAGAATCGGAATCGATTACTAAGACCGAAAGGGTACAGCTCATTTCGTTGCTGCATGGGCTTCACGGCAATGAGATTCAGAAAAAATCAGCAGAAGCTGAGCTGGCAAATCTGGCCAGCGAGGACCGTCGTTTCAGCCATGAATTTTACGGAATGGTCCTTGATAAAGCGGATGAGACGGAAGCGGCCATCTTAGAATACCAGAAAGAGGCCACCCTATTTGATGAAGCTTATTTCAGTCGCAGAAAAGTGATCGATTTGCTAAAGCAGCGCCACGACTGGGAGCAGCTTCGCCAGATTTACCGGACCGAGCCCTACCACAGCGAGCTGCAGGTCGCGGAAAGCATGGCGATTGCTGCAAAAGTGCATGATTTCGGATACCTCTTCCGCATGATCTTCGAATCCAGCCTGAAGCATTTGAACTGGTGGTCGGTATCGCTTGGTCTGTTTTCCGCGGCGATTTGGTTTGTCATCATCGGGCAGTTTCGCGGTCTGGAACGGGGACACCTTGCCCAATATTTCGCCAGTATTGTGCTGGGGATTTTCAGCACGTTTTTGACTGTTTTCGTCATCATTTTGCAACGGGACTTGCTCGATTTCACCGAACCAACCCAAACGGCAACCCCAGCGGATCAGGTAATTTTCTGGATTGCCGGAGTGGGTCTTCGTGAGGAATTTCTAAAGTTGCTATGCTTTATTCCCATCGCATTTTTTCTAAAGAAACGAGCCGGAGATCTGACCGCTCTGCTATGCGCTGGAATGGTCGGACTCGGATTCGCTTTGCAGGAAAATATTGGCGTGTATTTTGGATTCAGCCCAAATTTCCAACCGTGGGGCCGATTCCTGACTGCGACGTTTTTTCATATCGCCTTAACCGGAATTGTCGGCCTTGCCTTTTTTCAAATGATCCAACGGCGTGGTCGAGGATGGGAGCATTTTCTCGCTGAATTCTTACTCATGGTTTTTGCCCACGGCATGTTTAACGCCGTTCAGAGCATTGCTCTTTTGGCCGATTACAGCAGCGTCGGCAGGATGCTTATATTGGCTCTCGTCGCCTACCGGTTCTTCCGGTTAGCGGATGGTTTGATGCAACCAAACCGGTCGCTCGGGATTTCGCCTTTGAGTGTTTTTGTGATCGGATCAGCGACCCTCGTCGGCGTAGTATTCGTCGCCGTGTGCGTGGGACTTCCGTTCCGCGACGTGTTCCCCGAATACCTCGATGCGCTCGCCGGAATGGTTCCGATTGCTTTTATTTACATCAATCAGTTTCGCGATGCTTGAGATAAGTTGCTAGGAATCGCACACTATTCTGAGGCTATATTGATGCTTTCCAAAGTAGAAAGAATTCGCTCGTCTTTGAAATCTTCTTTAGTTGCACAAGAAATTGAAAACACATTTAAACATTTTTTGGCTCCCTTTCACATCTGCGGACGATTTTGCTGAAAAAACAGGTGACGAGCT
>CALAHF010000085.1 GCA_937891465.1 uncultured Verrucomicrobiales bacterium
ACCGCGCGGTAAGCCCCGTTTCGATCAATGCAGACTGCTTCAACGGAGGCTTTTTGCTCATCGTTGAGCTTTTCAAAAAATACTTCCAGGCTGGCTTTCTTTTTACCCTCATGTAGGTGGAGGAGTTCTCCAGTGTCGGCATTGAGCACGCTGGTGACGCAGCCGTGGCCTTTATGAACGGCTTTTTCATCAACGAGAAGCGCTCGAATGTTGTCAAAATCCGGCGGTGGTAAATCAGCCTCTAACACGTCGCGATCATATCGATAAGCCGTCGCCGCCGGAACTTCGACCAGCATCGGCGGCATCGCAGCGAAAGGCACGTAACGAGCCAGCAGGCTGACGTAACGCATCAACCGCCAAGTGGCCTTGCGCGTGGGATGGATTTCCTCCGGGCGAAAGGAGTGGTAACAGCCACAGGATGAACATTTTCCCTGAGTGATCGGATATTTCACAATGGCAACAGGACCAGCCCCGCAACCCAGATCAAAAGCAACGGAATCCCGCACCCGGTTCACTGCCATCTCCTTCCCGCAATCCGGGCATTTAAGCGTGCGCCGACCATCCCTCCTCAAATTGATTTGAATTCCCACCCCGGTGCAGCTTACACTCTCAGTGACGTAGCTCTTGAACGAATAAACGGCTTGGAAGCTTTTTTATTTTCACACCGAATTTTTGAGCCGCTTTTCAAGAGCTCGTCACCTGTTTTTTCAGCAAAATCGTCCGCAGATGTGAAAGGGAGCCAGAAATTTGCAGGGGTACTCCATCACGCAGAGTGGCCCTGACGAATAGTTGGCAATTCGAAACAAGATATCCGAGTTGGAGTTGCCTGAAATTCCTAACTCGCCCGTTCAATTGGCCGCTTGGCTAGTGGGGCGAAAAATCGAGTCTGCCGGCACAAGCGGCCGCCATGTCATTCAATTTAGCCGTGACAGCGCGGTCCTTTATCATAAGACGAAGAGCGGCAGGAAAGTGGCATATCGCGCTCTGTCGGATCGCATCGTAGAACTCAAAATGTTAATGCACCCTCTCAATCCCGTCAGGACCGACGCGCCGATAAGAACTCCTTGAAAAAGCAATTTCCTGTCAGTTAATCACAATCGACGCAAAAAGGCCGCGTGAACGCATGCGCTCAAGGGGTTTCACCATTTCTCTCTAAAAGGTCGAGGGCGTCCCTTACTGCCAAAAAAACAGGGAAAGAGATTCCTTACCCATGCCATAAACCTATGGAATAGGGGATGTGGCTCTGCGGGCGGCTCTGGGTTCCCGCCCTAATCTTATGGGGGCGGCGGTTGGCAGCACCCCTCAATCCCAGTCTGACCGATGCCCAGATAAAAAATCCTTGAACAATTAAATTCCTATCAGTTTTTATCTAATACGGTAACTGCTTGACTTGAAATCAGCCA
This sequence comes from uncultured Verrucomicrobiales bacterium, assembly GCA_937891465.1. Taxonomy (GTDB): domain Bacteria; phylum Verrucomicrobiota; class Verrucomicrobiia; order Verrucomicrobiales; family DEV007; genus JABDJT01. The sequence goes on from CALAHF010000085.1 coordinate 1,404, forward strand.
AAATAAGTAATCTCTTCCGCTTTGGAATCGTGTGGATGAGGAGGAACCCAATGATTCTGAATTATCGACCATGAGATTAAAAACCGCTCACTTTCCAACACTTCCCAACACTGTATTCAGCTCCGCACGTGCTTCCGTGAAACTCATTACTTCCGTGCTGTTGCTTGCGATCCTCTCCGCTGCCTCGTGTTTTGGACCGTCCTCCGCATTCGCAGCGCCTCAAACTTTTGAAGTGGGCTGGTCCTACGACTCCGGTCCCAGTACAGAAGCAGCCGGTTCAGGGACCATCACTTTCGACCCGACGGATCCGAACTTTAAAAACCCAGGGTTTAATGATACAGAAGACCCTGTCCTTGATTGGAATGTTCTCGGGTTTGAGTTCAATTTTACCGGGTTGCCGGGGGGGCCGATTACGTTGAACACGGGCAATGTGCGGAGTCTTCAGCTCGCAAGCCTCAAAGGCGTCTCTTTGGACTTTACAACCGATCTCATTCCTCAAGGATTTTTTCCGGGGGGAGGCAACGATTTCAATATTTTTGGAAAAATAATAAATGGGACTTCAGAAAACGAGCTCAGCTTTATTGGGGATGGAACCCGTTTGAATCTAACCGTCTTTCGCCCTCTCGGTTTGGTCTCACCCGCCGCATCCGCCTCACCGGGCCAGCAAAGCGCTCCTGTCCCGACGGTCCTTGTTACTAACCTCGGTGCAATCAGCTCAGCCGAAACCACTGGCCTGAATTCGATAAGCACTACTCTCAGCAGCGTGCAGAATGCCGTGCAAAACGCAGTTGTTGATTTAAACAACCGGATTTTCAACGCCCGCAGCGGCGGAACGCAGAGCGGCAATGGTAACGGAGTTGCTTCCACACTCGACAACACGAGCCGGTATCTGAATTTTGCCCAAAACCAGAACATTGATTACCGCGTCGCGCTCGGTTTGGCCGATGGCGAGACAGTTGAAGTCGTCGATACGCTTTCCGGCTTGGGAGCAGGTGCCGGACATCCTTTTGCCATGGTCGGCGTTCCTGTCGTGACCGGATCCGCCGTGATCGCTGTCGAAGGTGGCAGCGGCAAAAACTCCGTGACCGACAAAGTCGTGATCGAAGAGGCATCGCAGGCGAAGTTCGAGGTGTTTTCATCGTTTGATTACGGTTACTACGATCAGGACAACCTGACCCGCAACTCCCGCGGCTTCGAAGTTGACAGCTACGCCGGTTCCGCCGGACTGGAAATGCGCCTCACCGATTGGTTGGTCGCAGGAACGGCTTTCACCTATCTGGAAAGCAACACGAACTCGACCGCGAATCTCGGCAGCGGTGATCTGAATGGCGAAGTTTACAGCGTCTACGCGACGGCTTTCCACGGAAACACTTATCTGGATGTGCTTTACAGCTACGGCGATTTCGATAACGACATTTCGCGAAACACCCTGCTCGGGCGCACCGCATATGGCGATACCGAGAGCCACTCGCACAACATCGATTTGAATCTCGGCCACACGGTTCAGGTGAACGAGCAGTTTAGCTTCGGTCCGTCAGCGGGCCTGAATTACACCACTGGTGAGGTTGACGGGTACAATGAGCGCAACGGCGGCTCTGCCAATTTGATTTACCCCGACCACGATTTTGAATCGATGATCGGGCGCCTCGGTGGATACGCGACATTCAAATGCAACACCGCCGCCGGATTATTGACGACACAAGCCAGCGCCAGTTGGGCCCACGAATTTGATCCTGAGAATGGCAACGTGACGGCTAGTCTCGAAACCAGCCCGTTTGCGCTCGTGACAGGGAACAGCGCCCGCAGCACCGGCGGCTACACCGCCGAACAGGAACGCGCCCACGCCGGGGCGGATTGGTTGGAACTCGGCGCCACGACCCGCCTCGATATCAGCAACACCGGATTCAATTTTGAACTCGGATATCAGGGCATGTTCGGCCGGACCAACGCCAGCGGGCATTTTGGTTCTGCGAAGATTGGTTACGAGTGGTGATTGATTCGTTTCTTGCGGATCTATTTTGAATCAATAGGGTCAGATTGAATTTGCACCCCCTCAAACCCGGCCGGACCGACGCCCCGATAAAAAATCTTTGAATAAGCAAATTCCTATCAATCGGCACTTCGCCTCCTTGTAGTCAACCGTTCGAAGAGACCGGATAATCTCGCATTTTGGGTTCCCGCCATTGGTCACATACGGGCCTTTTCCCCTTAGATCAGTCGGGATGGCACGACAAATTATGAAGGTATTATTTCGTCTTCTAAGTCCGGGGATTTTCGGCATTTCATTCACGTGTTAACTTACATCATTAACGTGAAACCCTCAATCGGGAGCCTTGATCTCCAACGAGTTACATCACCCTTAGAACCTTACGGAAAAAGTGGCGGAATGGACGGGACTTGAACCCGCGACCTCCGGCGTGACAGGCCGGCGCTCTAACCAACTGAGCTACCACTCCATGGTAGTTATAAATAGGCCCCACATCCCTTACGGGTGGTGGAGCGGGCCGGATTCTAAACTCAATCATTTGGCCGTGCAACAAAAAGTTGCTCAGAAATGACAAATCGTTTCACCGTTGACGATCTCACCCCCGCGCGGTATGACTTGGCCTAAAAATTATCAATCGTAAGACTATGGCAGATACACCAAAATACTATGCAGGGCTTGATATCGGGGGCTCCACCGTCAAAACCGTTCTGGTGGACGACATGGGCGAAGTCGCCGGTGAAATGCTCGAAGTCAAAAGCCACGTGAAGGACGGTTTTGAAGCCACGTTTGGTCAACTTGAAGGGGCACTGGATCAACTTTGCACAGCAATCAATATTGAGCGTTCTCAGGTGAAGGGGCTGGGTATGGACGTCCCCGCTCCTTCTTGTGAAGGCACAATTTGGGGGAAAGCCAACCTTCACGAGAATTGGGTCGGCACCAATATTCGCGACGAATTTTCGAAGCGGGTCAATATCCCTGTTTATATGACGAATGACGGAAATGCAGCGGCCTTGGGCGAGTATGCGGTGCGACGCAAACACCTTGGTGGCCTGATGCTGATTGCTCCGGGAACGGGTCTCGGCGGTGGCTTTGTTCTTCCAGGGGGTCGTGCTCACGAAGGGCAAAACGGACTCTCTCTTGAGGTCGGCCACGTTTCCGTTCCTCACCGCGAAGATGACAATGAACTTCCCACCTGCTCTTGCGGCCTGAAAGGTTGCCTCGAAGCGTGGGTTTCACTCGTTGCGCTTCGACGCCGAATTGGCCTTGAATTGGCGAAGCCGGAAAATGCAGATCACCCGTTGAATGATGACTCCGCCATCGAAGAAAAAGCGTTTCGCTTGCGTGATTTTGCTCAGGACGGAGACGAGCTGGCCATTTCAATTTTCCGCCAGCAAGCCCATATTTTAGGCTATGGAATTGCTGATTTGGTGCGGGTTTTTGATCCCGGTTTGATTGTGATTGGTGGTGGTTTGGCTGAGACCGAGGGCTTTCGCGACGATTACATGAATTGGATCAAAGAAGGCTTCCGCGAGCGCGCCTGGCCGATCTATCAGAATAGCCCAATCGATCCAGATCGTGAAACCACCCGTTTTGAGTGGGCTCGCGGAGGAGATTCTTCTGCAGCGCTTGGGGTTGCATTCACCGCCCGCGAAATGTACCGTTAAATCGGAACTAATTGCCGAGCACGCCTCGATTTTTCAGCCATTCCACAGCTGAAACCGGCCATTTGGTGACGGTTTCGTTGGTAGCCCGAAGGCCATACCCGTGCCCTCCGGTTTCGTAAACGTGCAACTCAGCAGGCACCCCCACCTTTTTGAGCGCGGCAAACATCGCCACACGGCTCAGGCAGGTGACGCGATCATTCGCGGCGTGGGCAAAAAACATCGGCGGAGAAATCACGTTCAGTTCGGCGAATTCGTGAAGCTCCCCCGTTTTCTCATCAACCAATTCGCCGGGGTAAATCACCATCACGAAACTCGCCCCGCAAAAAGAGTTGTCGATTTCATCTGCTTTTGTGCATGCGGAAATGCCATCTGCAAGGGCAGCTAAAACAGCGGTTTGCCCTCCTGCTGAGAATCCCATCACTCCGACCTTGTCCGGATCCAACTCCCACTTTTCGGCGTTGGCATGAACCATGGACAACGCTCGCTGAGCATCCATGACCGGTCCGAGCGCTTTTTCGGGGATCACCAAATTCGGATTTCCGGCCCCTGCCACCAACTCGTCGCCATGGGGAGCCGTTGGCACGCGATATTTCAACACGACTGCTGTAATTCCCTGATGATTCAACCACTGAGCCACTTCCGTGCCTTCCAAATCCTGTGCTAAAATATGGAATCCACCGCCGGGGCAAACCACAACCGCCGCCCCGTTTGCTTTATGATCGGGCGGAAAAAAACCTCGATCTGCGGAGTCGAAACATGACCGAGCCGAATCACGGGATTCCCAGCAACCAGATTTGAGCCCGCATTTGAAGTGTCACGCTCCTCCCCTTCCACCATCGTAGGCGTGCCGGGCATCACTTTGGGCCACAGATCGATTTTTTCCGTAACTTTCGATGGTGGGATTTTAAAATCAGGCTCCTCTCCGTTGGCTATTTTTTCATCGCCGCCCGAATGATCTTCCCCCGTTTTTCACGAGTCATCACAGGCGTCTCCTTCATCCTTGCCTCAATAAAGGTCTTAAATTTATCCTTTTGCTCTTCCGACAAATTTTTGAAGGCCTCAACATCCTCTTTTTTGCCGTCCCTGCTCCTCTTCCTGAGAAAAAGCGGTGGCCGCAAACGCAATCGCCGCCGTGAAGGCGACGATTCGATTGTTGAAAGAAAGAGGTTTCATTTCAGACGAGACAATTCGCTCAGCGCAACCGCGGCGGCGTATTACGCGGCGAATCTTTCACCCCACGACTGCTGCCACTGGATGAGGACGATGATTTCTTGCTGCCTCCACCACCTGAGGACGATGACTTTTTGCTACCACCACCCGATGACGACGATTTTTTTGATGAAGATGATGATGATTTTTTAGAAGAACTTGAACCTCCGCCGCTACTCCGATTTGAACTCGAGCTGCTGCGATTCGAGCTGGAACTCGACTTATTTGTGGAAGACGAAGAGCGGTGATCATCCCTGTAGTCAGAATGATCGTGATGGTCGTGATGGTCGTGGCGATCATGACCGTCGTAATAAGCGTTTCGTCGGAGATAAGAATGCCGTAGACGATCGTCGTATCCTCGATCCGTAAACGGGCTATAACCCGATCCTCGAGAATATCCCTGCGACGAGTATCCACCGTGATCATAAACGGTGCAGGAGGAGAAAGTGGCGGCAAGCGCCAAAGCAAGACAGAATTGGAGTAGTTTCATAGAACATTTAGATATCAAAGCGTGAGACGAACAGGCCTATCCGTCTATTCAAAATATTTCATTTTTTAGGGGAGAAGGCGTTTTGAGCCAACCCTGTACGTTCGATGAACATAGCCTTTTGGTTCGTAACAGTGACATCATGCGATTGCCGTTCCGGCCATCTTCAGACCGCGAGGCAAGCTCGCTTTTGTCACTGTTGGTTCGTATCAGAATGTCTTCCGGTTCCGCTTCGCGAAAATTCTCAGACCGCTGGCAAGCCAGCTTGTCGCCCTGTTGGTTCGTAGAACTTTATTTTCGGATCACCGGCTCAACGCCTTCAGGCAACCCGCGGATCTTGCAATTTTCGATCGAATTATCCGACCCGCCTTCCACGAGAATTCCACTTTTGCAATCCGTGAGAATCAAACCGGAAAGCGACATGCCTTCACAGTTTTCTAGAATGATTGCACCGCCTTCTGTTTGAAATTTGTGAAGCACTGAATTCGCAAAAACACAGTCTCGGCAGTTTGAAAACCGAATCGTTCCAGGGCGCTCAAACTGACGCGGATTGAACGTGTTCCCGGTCGCGACCACTCGCTGGCTGTTCGACACGGTCATAAAATTAGGCTTGGGGGCGAAGCTGGTATTTCCCGAAATCGCCACGTCCATCGAGTGATCAATCACGATTCCTTCAGTCGTATCGCTCATCACATTCCCAGAAATCGTCACTGAATCGATCGGCCAGATTTCTTTGCCGCTGAGCCGAATGTTTGCTCCGCCGGGAGCTTTGGTCGCGCCTTCTTTTCCATAATTGGCGCTGTGCTGAATCGTGCAACCCGTGATCGCAATTTCGGCAATCGACTTCGATTTATCCCCTCTACTACCGGAAACATCGATCCACACATTGGCCGTTTTTGTCGGCGTCTCGTCAGCCGGCATGTTGGCCTCGATATCACACCCCGTGATCTGAAGGTTCCGCACATTGCCATCACGAACGACAATCCCTCCGCCCCGATTGTAGCTCACGTGGGAGTTGGAAATATTGATCTGATGCAGATTCACGTCGTCGAGATAAATCCCGATCCCACTATTCTCATAGAGATTGCAGTCAGAGATCGAAACGTTCCGGTTACGCGTCGCCAAGACAATTCCATGACGGCACCAGCGGACCGCTGTTTTTGTAACCACCGGCTCGAAGGTCTGATACAGCTCAATTCCATCAGCTTCCGGGTGATTTCCAATGATTTCAATTCCTTCCACAATCGGCATGCGCTCCGCCCAGGTCGTCGCCTTAAAAGATGTTGGCGAAGCGGTTCCCTCGTGCGATCCCGCGATCCGAATCGCAGATCCCGGACCATCCATAATCAGTGTCGCTCCGCCGTCTTCTGATTTCACAACGACTCCACCGTGTTTCGCCAAATCGACATTCAATCCCGTTGTCAGTCGGTAAACGCCCCCTTTCAAAATCAAACTTCCGCCATTCGCATCAAGCTGCTTCTGCAATTCAGCCGACGAATCCGGCATCGATTTCAGATCGGGATATTGATCAATAGCGGAAGGAAGTTCTTGCCCGAAAGCTGTCGAAGCAAAGAGTGATAGAGCGAACAGAAAGCGAATCATGCCGCAGACTAGCGGTCGCAGTTTCTCCCGTCCATTGGCTCATTGACGGCAATTATTTTCGCAACGAACCAATCCGCTACTACTTTCGATTTATCGCTTCTGAAACCGCCGCATATGCATCAATCAAACCATGCCCCGTCTGATGATCGTATCCGCTTTCTCCCACATCTCGGGCGGTCGAGATGATAATCTCACGCACTTCCCACGGCTTCAATTCAGGGTTTGCGGAAAGCATCAGTGCAATAGTTCCGCAAAACATCGGGCCGGCGAATGAATTCCCGTTTGAGGCCTGCTCCTTCACTGATCCGTCAGGTAAAAGCTGGGGCAGACGGAAATTAAAAGCAACGACTTCAGGCTTGTCGACAAGCCCGTCTTTGTAATGGGCAGTTTCCCAGAGAACTGGCCCCTGACTCGAAAACGGCGTACGGCTGAGGTCTTTCTGAATGCCGGCGGCGGCAAAGACAACGTGCGGAATGTCTTCGGGAGTCCGCATCTGAACTGGAACCGGCGCGAAACTCGGGCTGCCTTTCATGGCAAAATTACCGGCTCCGGACACAAAATGAACACCGCAAAATGCGCCGTGCTCCATCATTTTACGCCAATGCGATCGCATATCACCAAGGTTTGGACGGGAAAAACTCATACTGTAGGTATCTGCGCCCTGCTCAATCGCCCATTCGATCGCAGCCTCAACTCTCCGGGAAGCGAGGACTCCCGCCCACTGCGACTCGGGCGCAATCCCAAACTGGTGAGGGCTTTCTTCGGTTCCTTTTCCGCAAATGATCGCCGCGCACTGGTGCCCATGAAGCACGCTTCCCGACACCTTCTCCGAATTTTTTGGCATCGCCATTCGTGTCAACTGGGGACGATTCAGCGAAAAATCATATCCATGAATATCATTGATCAAACCGTTCCCCGAGTCGTCTTTTCCATTCTCTGTTTCATTTGGGTTGCGAAACAGCGTCGCCTCGATACTCGGAGACAGAATGAAATTTCCATCGTGAATGACGTTCAGCACGCCTTCTCCTGCAATCTTGTGTTCCTTCCAAACCTGGTCAGCTTTAAGCGCCGTGATATACCAATTGGGTTTGAATCGTTCAGGAGAAAATGGTTCACGCTCCGTTTTCTTCGGCGGCGAGGCGACAGGCTTTGCTGCCGGCCTTTGGTTTCTCCGCGTTTCCGCCGGACCTGCGAAATAAATCATCCTCACTCCTGGAATTTTCTTCACTTCCTCGAGAGCATCACGATTGATTTGGCAGGAGAATCCATTGACGATCCAATGAAACTCGAGGTTAGAAATTGCATTCCTTACCGCCAACTCGTTCAAAGATTCACCAACTGAAGCCTGCGATTTTTGGCTGAGAGCCTTTAAAATTCTGATGACTTTTTCTCGGAGTTCATTCCGACCCATCTCATCAAATTCTTTCGTCCTTCGGAGATAAGCTTTCCCGTCGCCTAAAAACTGCGCTTCAAACCACACGGTGATCCTGAATTGATTACGCGGGAATGCCTCGATTCTCGGATCCTCCCAAACGCCTGCGCCCTCCAACTTCTCAGTCTTTAAGGGAAGGAGTTCTTGAGCACAAAGCGTTGCGTTCAGGATTGAGAGCAGCGTGAGAATAACAAACGGCTTCATGGGGAGAAAACTGGATTGGCGAATATTCAGAAGCTCTTATTCAGCCGATTTTGTGGGAAAAAATCAAGACTATCAGTCGAAAACAAATTTGCGCCGAGATCCACAATTCACCCAACTTAAACATCCCATCCAACCTAACGGAACGATCAAGCATACCAATGGTCTAAGAACCCGCTTGAATCGTTGACTTTTCACCCTTTTCGACGACACGTCTCGCTCTCTATTTGATGGACAAACTCGCGCGGAAATTGCAACCGGCAGAGGGGTATTTTGAGCTGCAGATGTACCAAGAAGCATGGGACGAGCTCGACCAACTCGCTGAAGAAGCACAACACCAACCTGTTGTGCTGGAATTTCGTACCATGATTCAAATGAATCAGGAGAAATGGGAAGGGGCGCTTTCTTCGGCCGAAGCCCTTTGTGAAGGGGCTCCCGACGAGCATTCAGGCTTCATTCATGCCGCTTATTGCCTCCATGAACTGGGAAAAACCGAGGATGCAAAAAATAAGCTCTACAACGGACCTGCGACGTTGCAAAAGGACCCACTCTACTTTTATAATCTTGCTTGCTACGAAGCCCAGCTTGGCGAAACTGATACCGCTCGGAATTGGCTGAATCGTGCTTGCAAACTCGACGAGAGTTTGGAAACACAGGCGCAGTCAGATCCAGACTTACAACCCCTATGGGAGTAAAAATACCATTATGTTAGACCCCAGAACTAAAAAGGACAAAATCGAAGAATTGTTCAACGAAAACTTCGAAAAATACGGAGAGCTCGGCGCGAGCGTTTCGATTTGGACATACGGCGAAGAAGTAATCAGCCTAAACGGCGGCACTCTTGGAAAAGCCGATAAGCGTCCGTGGAACAAAAATACGGTTTGCCCTGTTTGGTCCGCTACAAAAGGACCGGCTGCAGCGGCTTTTCTTGTGGCGCTGGACAACGCGAATCTTGAGCCGGATGGATTGGTCGAAGAGGTTTGGCCAACGCTCCACGCTGCTCAGGGAACGGGTTTGACGTTCGCACATCTGCTTTCGCATCAGTCCGGTCTTGCCGTGCTCGACAAGAAAAACCGGGCGAACATTGAAGATCACCAGTCTGTCGTTGAAGCGCTCGAAACGCAAAAGCCTGCCTGGGCACCGGGTAGCGCTCATGGATATCACCCACGGACCTGCGGATTTTTGCTCGACGAAGTGCTTCGCCGGATTTCCAGCATTCCTACGCTTTCGCTTTTCTGGCGTGAGAAAATTGCAGATCCCAACGGAATCGATTTCTGGATGGTCATGCCGGAGGAAGATGAATTGGTTCGTTCCAAGCTCGCTCCTGTCGTTCCGCCAACGCACAAAAAAGTGCCGGCTGACGAAAAGGATTTCTACAAAGAACTCGGCAAAACCACTTCGCTTACCGCAGGTGCATTTGATTCTCCCACAGGAATGAAAGGGCTTACGGACGTGAACAAAATCACGATTCAACGCCTCGGAATCCCATCGTTGGGCGGATTTGGCTCGGCGTGCGGCCTCGCAAAAATGTATGCGATTATCGCCAACAAAGGAAAATGGTGGAGCCGGACGGTTTTCTCGAAAAACGTGCTGAACTGGATGGGTGAACTTCAAGTAGACGGAGCTGACAAGGTTCTAAAGATGCCGACGTCGTTCACTAATGGTTTCATGGCTGACCCCGTGGCTCGCGTTCACAAGATTCGCTCGAATTTCGGCCCAAATAAAGGGGCGTTCGGTCATCCAGGCGCTGGTGGATCCCACGCTTTTTGCGATCCGGAAAACGGCATCTCATTCGCTTACGTGATGAATCAAATGGAGCCCGGTGTGATGCCGAACCAGAAGTCGCAGCGCCTCGTTGACGCGTTGTATTCGTGATCACGAGCTCAAATCAATCTCGGTAATGAATTAAAGCCGAGACGACGAGCGATAAAGAATTAACAACGATGGCGCACTTTCTGAGTGCGCCATTTTTATGCCCTTACACAAAAAAACCGCTCACGAAATCGAGAGCGGTTTCAAATGTGTGTCTGTTTCGACCGTGAATCAAAACTGAGCCCTAGCTCCAAGTCCGAGCCCAGGCGCTAGTTCACTTGGTGCGGGTGCTTGGAACAGCTGCAGGCTCACCCGGAGCAGGAGCAGGAGCAGGAGCAGGGGCCTTGCCTTTGTTATTCCCTTTCGCCGCTGGAGCCGGGACTGGAGCAGCTGCGGGCTTCTTCGCCGGAGCAGGATCGTCCTTGATAACTGGGGGCGTTTTATCAACCGCTGGCTTCTTTGGCTCAGGCTTAGGTTCAGGACGGTCTACAACCGGAGGATTTCCGATTTTGGCCAACTCAATTTTCTGCGTTGCTTTATCGACGAACGGATTGCCGGCATGCTTTGAAATTGATTCCAAATAGAGCAATTCAGCTTTTTCTGCATCGCCACCTTCCAACGCAAGGTCACCGAGACGAATCCGCGCGAGTGGAGACAAATCCCCATCAGGCTGAGCTTCGAGAGTTTTTTCGTAATACGATTTTGCTGCGTCAGCATTTCCTGCGACATGCTCGATGTTCGCAATCGCAAACAATCCCTGCGCCAATCGAGGGTGAGACTGAAAATCTTTTACAAACGCTTCAAACGTCGCTTTTGCGTCGGCTGATTCCTTCCGATCCAGCTGGATATCGGCCTTCGTCAGCATCGCATTTCCTGCTGAAAGTGAGCCCGGAAAATCAGCGGCCACTTTGTCTAAAGCAGCTGGATCGCGGGACGTTTGCGCCGCAGAAAAGGCCTTACTGGCATCCGAATGCTTTGCCGCATTCACTTGCTTCATCACGAGAAATCCGCACACCGCAACCGTCGCGAGGATAATTGCACCCACGATAAGCGTTTTGTTTTTCTCGAGCGATGCAATCGCATCATCCGCATTACTTTCCGCCAGCGCCTCTTCAACAGAGCGCTCTTGAGTTGGAGCATTCTCGTCAGATGCAGGAGTTGGTCTATTTTTTGCCATGTCGTTCTATTAAAATTAGATTAAAAATCAAAAATTCGATGCTATCACTTCACCATTCAGGAGCCGACCTTAGCGCGGGCTTCATCTGCAAGTGGGGTAGAAAGGTAACGCTCACCCGTTGAGCACGCGATCGTCACGATCAGTTTACCGGCATTTTCAGGACGTTCTGCCAGTTCAATCGCCGCGCAAACGTTCGCACCGGTGCTGATGCCACCGAGAATTCCTTCTTCAGCAGCAAGTCGCCGGGCCATTACAAAGGAATCTTCATTGGAAACTTTGATGCACTCTGTGATCTGTGGATCACCCGAGGCTGAATTCAAATGTAGGTTGCCTGGAACAAATCCCGCTCCCGTTCCTTGAATCTTGTGGGGGCCGGGGGTCAATTCTTCGCCCGCGAGCGTTTGTGAGATTACTGGAGAATCGGAAGGCTCTGCCGTTACGACCTGAATCGCTGGATTTTTCGCCTTCAATCCTTCAACACAACCCGTAGCTGTTCCGCCCGTTCCAACCGCAGAAACAACGATATCAACTTTGCCGTCCGTATCTGCCCAGATTTCTTCAGCCGTAGTATCGATATGAACCTGAGGATTCGCCGGATTCTCAAACTGTTGAGGAATCCATGAATTCGGAGTCGAAGCAGCAATTTCCTCCGCTTTTGCGATTGCGCCCTTCATTCCCTTCGCACCTTCCGTCAAAACAAGATCCGCCCCCAAAAGTGCCAGCAGCGTGCGTCGCTCCACACTCATTGTTTCAGGCATCGTCAAAATCAGATTGTAGCCCTTCGCCGCGCAAACAAACGCGAGCGCGATCCCTGTGTTACCACTGGTCGGCTCGATAATAACCGTGTCTGCGTTGATTTTTCCATCACGCTCACCCGCCTCAATCATTGCCATACCGATTCGGTCCTTCACCGATCCCAGCGGATTAAAAAATTCGCACTTTAAAGCGATCGTTGCATTCAGTCCTTCGGTGACCTTATTCAGCTTCACCAGAGGCGTTCCGCCAACTGTTTCCACAATGTTATTGTAAATTTTTCCGTGTGCCATGTCAGATATTTTGTTCAATTTCGTCCGAACCGTAAGTAGTAGGCTGAACGTAGCCTCTTTTCAAAGGCATTTTTTGACCCAAAACTTTGAAAATTTGAGACTTGCGCTTCCGAAATCGCATCTTATAGCCATAGTGGTTTGAAAATTCGCCCTCAGCGAAATCATCACCTCTCCAGAACCCTGTCACCACCAAGCACGATGTCTGACATCCTTTCAGAAGAAGAAATCGAAACCCTCTTGAAAAAATCTCCCGAATGGGAGCATGAGGCAAAAGAAATCACCAGAGTTCTCGAATTCGATGAATTCATGGATGCCATCGACTTTGTCGACGGTGTTGCTGAAATCGCTGAAGAAGCGAATCATCACCCAAAAATCGAAATAAACTGGTGTACCGTAACGCTCAGCCTCACGACGCACGATCAAAACGGCCTCACCGACGCCGATTTCGAGGTCGCGAAGCGAATCGACACGCTGATCGATTAAATCGCTCTCGCGACAAAGATTTCATTTCCCACGATCAAATAGGGTTCGTTCGACGAACATACCCTATTGATTCGTGAAGACATTCCGAACAGACGGGGTTGAATCATCGAACCAACCCTATTCGTTCGAAAAATTCTACTTTTTGCGGAAAATTGCGCTGTCGATGCTGAATTTTCCGCCTCCCAATGCACAGATTAGCACAATCGCGAAAACGTAGAGGAGTGCTTTTTCACCGACTTCAAAACCGCCACCAAGCGATCCGAAAACGTGTGCATACGCTGCAACCACGAGCGTAATACCGGCCCAGATCGCTGACGGACGCGTAAAAAGTCCGATCATTATCAGGACACCGCAAACGCCTTCGCCAATTCCGGCCATCCACGCCATTGCTTCCGGCGCTGCCATTCCCAGCTTTCCGCCAAGCATTCCGACGAATTCCTCACTCGGCGGCAACTTTCCTTTTCCGTGGGTGAACAACCCGTAGCCAATAAAGCCGCGAAACAGCATGTAAATGACCTGCGCACAGGTTGAATCGAAACCGCACGTTCCGAAAATACAGTTTTTAAGTTTGCTCATATTCACGTTAATTAATCACGGAACCACTGATTATCAATCTATCCGAAATACTCTCCTGATTTCGAAATGGCACCGGTATAACGATTTTGGGAACATACTTCGCTCCCACAATCATTCGTTTACATTTTCGCGTGAGCCTGGGCAGAGGTCGATAATGACGGAAGCATGATAACCCGATTCAAAAACCGGCGACAAACGCCTTGGGCTTTGGCCCGAAAATCATGTTTCGAAATTCCAAAACCCATCAGGCACTTCCCATGATCCAGCCACACGGCGCGCTCTACACACATAAAGACTGCCTGAAATTGAAGCGACCAAATCGTTGATGAAATCGGCAGCCATCGCCGCTGATTCAATCGAAAAAATTCTTCGTGAAAGGCGATGTGCTTCACTTCATCACGAAGCACTTTCTGGCACATTGATTTGATCACTGGATCCGGAACGTGCTTTGCCAGTATGCCGTAATAGGCTTCCGCAATTAATTCTGCCGTCAGCAAAATTTGCAGATTAAATTCCAAGCCGATCAGCGTTCGGAATTTTCGGAAAATCGAATTCATCCAATGCTTCGACTTCAGCTCGCCGTTCAAATAAATGACCGCCTTCGCCAAAATTTCTGCGTGATATTGCTCCTCGGCTACAAACAGGTCGACCGCTTCTTTATAATCCGGGGACCCCTCTCAACTTTGTTCGACAAAGCTCTTAAGCCGAGTTCCACCACCACTTTCGCCCAACTGAAATGTCGCTAGGGAATCCACTAGCAACCGCGTTCGTTTTTCCGAAAGAATTGGTGAGTCCGCCGCCCAATCCGGCTCAGCCCACGCATGTCGGTTGATTTCAAAATGAGCAATCCACTTTTTGGCATTCATACGAATCAATAATGTCGGTTCGCTAAATCAGGCGATCGCTTTTAGTGAGTCGAAAAGCATCAGCCGACGTTTTTCTTTAGTGAATTCTTCGAGTTGGGCAACAACTTCCTGAACGGTTTCCTCGAGAGTAGATGTCCCGGCCGTAACACCGACATGTTGCGATTCTGCAAACCAGGCGAGCTTCAAATCATCCGCCGTTTCGACCTGAAATGCGACCGCACCTAGATCACTAGCTCGATTGGCGAGTTGCCGCGTGTTGTTGCTGTTATTCCCGCCAACGACGACAACGGTGTCGCATTGCGAAGCCAGCTCGTTGAGCGCTTGCTGCCGATTTTTTGTCGGTTTGCAGACGGTGTCGATGAACTTGACTTCGCCTTCAGGTCTGGACTCACCAATTTTACCCACCAGATTCTCCACGTGAGAAACTGGCTGAGTAGTTTGCGAGACAACGCCAATCTTCTGCCAATCTCCAGGAATATTTGCGATTTCAGATTCATCGATAATGACAATTGATTCTGGAAAATCAGTGATTAATCCCCTCACCTCGACGTGATCTCGCGTTCCGATAACAACCGGTTTAAAACCCGCCAGAACCAGGCATTCCAAAGATCGATGCGCTTTCTTTACCAAAGGGCAAGTCGTATCAAAAACCTTCTTTCCAGTTTCAGCCCAGGAGTTACGAACGGAATCCGCCACGCCATGAGCCGTAAAAACAACCGCTTCTGATTTGATCTCTTGCGGTTTCGAATCAAGGCTGCCAATAGCCACTCCGGCTGCATCCAGTTTTTTCTGAACCACCGGATTGTGGACCAACTCACCGAGAACGGTGGCGGATTGAATTTCTGCGATTTCCTGTGTTTGAGCGATCGCATCGCGAACGCCGAAACACATGCCGTAGTGACTTGCGAGGTGTATTTTCATGATTAAATTCCTGTTCTTATTTTGTTGATGTTTACTTTACTTTGTATCACAAAGTTATCTTTCAAAAAAATGTCACATGTCAGGATTTTTTGACGAACTGACAATTTGCTCAAGAATTTCAAGGTAGCTTTGAAACGCCGCCCGTCCGTTCGACGTCAGGGCATATTTTGTTTGGGGACGCTTTTCCATTTCCTTCGTGATTGAAACGTATCCGGCTTTGAAAAGCGTCCGCATGTGAGTAATCAGATTGCCGTCGCTGAGTCCAAGTTCGATTTTTATATCCTGAAAACACCACTCCTTCCGCGCCGCGAGCAGTGTCATGATCGCGAGCCGGTTTTTTTCGTGGATCAATTTGTCCAGTTTATCGAAATCGAACATTGGAAAAATTAGTCTGCTTTTTTCCGCGCGATAACTCCGGTCCACAACGCATAAAGCGCTGACCACAGACCGAACGTAATCATCATCACGAAGCTGGCTTGCGAAACAGAATTGTCTCCGGGAAGTGGCTTCCCGAGTTCTTTCCACATGAACAGGCCCAAACCGCTGACCAGCAGAGCCCAGCCGAGGCGGGTGACTGAGCGAGGTGCAAATGAACTGGTTCCAAGAAGACTCAAACCCGCAAAGACAACCCAAATCGTTGCGCAACGGACCGGATCTTCATTTACGAATGCAAAGACGAGACCGATCACTCCACCCGCCAAAAATCCCGGCAACATCGTGATGACTGCGTGAATCATCTGAGGTGACGGGAACGATGACTTCCGCTGTTTCGAATTTTTGAAAAGTAAAAACGAATTCACACAATCCAAAACTAGAAGCACCGCGAGCCAGAGTCCCACAAACATTCCGATTCCAACGGATGATCCATTCATGAATAAATATCCACCCACTGCAAAACTGGCAAGCGCTCCGGAGAATGCGGAGGTCGTCGAGAGAACGCGATAGGTCGTCGCGCGCTCCATCAATTGACGGATGACTTGGATACTTTCTTCGGCAGATTGGGGTGCACTCATCGATTCACAGATTCACTTTGTTTCGCAAAGTAACAGTGAGCCGCATTCTGAATTCACGCAAATAAAAATTACGGGACCCACTTTTTCCAATCGCCCTTTAGTACGTAGACAGGATCCAATCCCACAGCCTGCCGAAGCTTTTCGGCAATTTCTTTGCTACGTTCACAACGACGATCGCAATACACGACGACTGGTTTCCCCAAGGACTCGCTCAGTATTTCGATATTTTTAGGGATGAGAGTTTCCCAATCTTCCTTATTTAAAGAAATGGCGCCCTCCATGTGTTCCTTCTCGAATTTCTCGGTCTGTCGGGCGTCCACCCACAATACTGAATCCAATCTATCTCCTAAACGCTCCCGCAACACATCGGCTTCTAGCGCAAGCGGATCAAAGATCTCCACAAAATACCAAGCGGGTTTCTTCGGATGAAACAACGCCGATCCAACCGCAAAAATCAGCGAAATACCGAGAATGATCGCGGCTTGAACCACGGTCTTTTTTGTCGCAGCAGTCACGGGTTTTAGAATTCAGATTTCGAAATCGTGAAGAAAGCCATCTGACTTTGATGTGCTTTGATTTCGAGGTCAGTTTCGATTTTCACAAAACCCAGCAGATTGTCATCCGTCGATTTCGGGGTAACGACAATTTCGTATTCACGTCCTTTTGTAATCTCTTTCAAACTCACCGTCACGAGATCGGGACGCGAGCTACTGACTTCAGTGACGTGAATCGGTTTCTCTCGAATGGTAATGAATTTGAACGATTTCGGTTCAACCGGCCCCCCGAGCTTCCAAGTCACGTTCTTCGGTGTCACTTCGAGGATCGGAGGCACATCCACTTTCACGGGCAGAAAAATCGGGCGACCTTTATTTTGATCGGTATACACCTCGATCATTTTTTCAGCATGACCCAGCAATTTGGTGATTTCAAACACTGCGTCAATGCTGGTCGTTTCTCCTGGATCCAAAACGGTATCGGCGGCCTCAACGAGCAAACAGGAACACGTCGTATCCAGTCTTGTAATCGTTATCTGCGAACGGCCAACATTTTTGACGGTGAAATGTGCATCCACAGTCTCTTCTCCAGCCTTGGCTTCGGCTTCGAAAATCGGCGGCGTGAATACCAAATCTCCTTTTTGTTTACTTTCAGGGACAATCGAAGTCTCCGCGTCCCCCTCTTCCGAAGGATCCGGAACCGCGGGTTCCTGTTTTCGACATCCTGTAAAAACCAACATTGCAGAAAGGCAGATACCTACGATCCAATAGGGTTGGTTCGATGACTCAATAGGGTTGGATCGTATTTTTGCCATGCACTCTCAGGAGATTTAGTTCCCCGGAAGATACCATTGATAAAGCATAAAATAAACGAGGACTCCGGTCACACTCACGTAGGCCCAAATGGGAAAGGTCCACCGCGCCCATTTTTTATGACGTTCAAAATTTCCCCTGGCAGCAAAAACCACGGTGGTTATCACCATCGGAAGATTGACAACGGCGAGAATAATATGGGAGATCAAAATCGGATAATAAATTTTCCGGGCGGTTTCGTATTCCTTCGGAAAGGTCGTATGAATATCTCCTTTGAGAACATGATATGTGACATAGCAAGCCAGAAACGCAGCCGAGAATGTGAGCGCACAGATCATAGCCCGCTTATGCCCGACTTTTTTACCTTGTTTGATCAGGATAAATCCCACCAGCAACGCAATGGCGCTAAGCCCATTCAACGTTGCGTTCAGTGGGGGGAAATCGGTGATGCCAAAGGCAATAGTGAGCTCGTTCATGAGTTAAATTACTTGTCGGCAGTAGTTGCCCCTTTGTTGTTCGGGTCAAATTCAGATAGAATCATCTCGAGTTCCAGTTTAAGACGTTCAAACTCAAGCTCCCCGAAGGTATCAACGCCTTGAATATCCGGACGATTTTTGAGCGACTGGGCGCTCATCACATCGTAAAGCCCTCGAACATTTGCAAATTCATCAACGAGAACGAGGCGCTGATCGTGAGCATACGGGCCTACCGTCGGGATCAGTTCAGGATCGGTCACCTCTTTGGTTTCAAAAAATCGAAATTCGTCGCGCATGTAGTCTTGAATTTGGTCTGGATCCCCAGTCAAAAACATCCAGTTCGGCACATCCACGCCTCGCTCTTTGACCCACGCGTTCATTTTCTCCGGCGTGTCACCTTCGGGGTTTACACTGATCGAAACGAGGCTGAAATGGGGATATTTTTCGGAAAACTCTCCATGCAACAACTTCATCATCGCAGCCATCCCGAGACAACCTGACGGGCAATCCGTGTATTGATAACCAGCAACGAATGCTTTTTTTCCGTATATTTCTTTGCTAAACGAGATTTTTCGCCCATCGCGATTCGTTGCGACAAGATCGGTTTCCAACTTGTAAAGCTTGCCCGGCCTGTAGTTCTGATTTTCGTACTGCATTCTTCGGCGAAAGCTTTCAGGAATGACGATGAACCCGATCACAGCGAAGATACAGATAACAGCAACGGAACTCCACCAAATCTTCGGATTGAAGTTTCGTGGTTCATAATAATCGTCGGGCAAAGATTCGTCTTTTGGGTCGATGGCCATTTTTGAAAATAGGTAAAATGATTTGTTATCGAGTCCACGCGATAAGCGCGATTCCGAGAAACACAGGGAGATAAAGCAGGGTGTATAAAAAGAGTTTTCGTGCATCGCTTCGCTCCCGAGTTTTCACGAATCTAAGAGCCAAAAAGGTCATGCCGAGGCCTAAAAGTATGCCGGGGATTGCAAACCACCACGGCGTCAGGTTCGCAAAAACCGTGATGAGAGGTAGCAAGGCAACCAGAACAGAAAAGAACAGGGCCAACTTGGAAGTCAATCCTCCCGATTCATCTTCGTTTGCCCACATGACAAATCCACCTTGTTTGTATTGCTCCCGATACATCCAATTGATTGCGAGGAAGTGGGGCATTTGCCATAAGAACAAGAGAGAGAAGAGGAACAAGGCTCCCCACGAAAACGATTCCCCTCCTGCAGCAGCCCATCCAATCAGTGGAGGGAATGCGCCAGACATAGCCCCAACAAGGGTGTTCGTAGACGATTTTTGCTTCAACGGCGTGTAGATGAACAAGTAAGTGAAAAGCGTTGCCCCCGCGAAAAATGACGCCGTTGGATTGGCTTTGATGGACAAGTGAACCATTCCAAAAGCGCACAAAATGACACCAATTCCAAAAGCAGCCGAACGGGGAATTCGATTGGCGGGCAGCGGTCGATCTGCCGTCCGATCCATTTTCGCATCCACGTCGATTTCCATCAATTGATTGAAAACAGCTGCACCAAAAGCGGCAAGGACGGTTCCGAATGTGGTGTGTAACAGAATGCTCCACGAAAATGTACTGAGCATTTTTGCACCGACAAGATATCCAAAAACTGTTGTAACTACCACCAGAGCACTGAGACGTGCTTTGGTCAGCGTCATCAGGTCCTGTTTCGCGGTAGCGAAGATGCTGAGTTTCGAACTGTCAGTTGTGTCGGCCATTTCCATGAGAAAATCAGCGGGAATCGGCGGCAATCAAGACTTCGTTTTTCGAGCGAATGGCCCAGACCAGGATCGAGAATGCACATGCCAGGATTGCGAGACCATTGAGCACGTGAAAATTGGTAATCCAGAAAGACTTTTCAGTGACAATGACCAGAACTCCAAGGGTTACCTGAGCCACCAGCAATCCGGCAACGATCGATTGAAAGCGAACAAATCGCACATCCATATTTTTTTGTCGGACCAGCCAACCGAAGAACACAAATGCCAGCAAAAAAATAGCGAGCGCGGTGACTTTGTGAAAAAACATGATCGTGATAATCGGGTGATCAAATGCAGGAACAAGCTCCCCGCCAGTTTTGACAATTCCAGAGTCGGCTAACCCGAATCGATGATGGTGCCTCATCAATGCTCCCAATGCGAGTTGCGTAACGACGACGCTTACGCTGATTGTCGCAAAACTCATGAGCGCAGAACGTGACCGGTGAGCAACCACCGGACGAATCCCCTCCCAATTCGGTGAAGCAACAATTGCAATTAAAATCAACACGCAGAAAAACGCTTGAGCAAAACACCCGTGAAAAACTGCCCAACTATCCGAAATCTCCGTTACCCGAAGGCCGCCGAAAATTGCCTGAGCGGTAACCATGAGAAATGCCAAACCAGCGATTTTTTGGATCAATGACCAGCCCCGACGGAACCAACTTACAATAAGCCAACCGATCGGGATCAGGCTGCTGATAACTCCAATCAACAGTAACATCTGCTTCCGTTCAGCCGAGAACCGTTCGCGACCACTTGCGATGAAAATTCCAAAAATCAGTGTTAGAAGGAGAAAAATCCCCAGAACTTCAAGGCCTCGCTTTTTTGACGTTGAACCGTAGGTCCAGATCAAAAGGCCCAACGTGAGAAATCCGACCAAGTTAGCAAAGAGCCGGTGGGTATGCTCCAAAAACGGAGCTAGATATTTAAGCCACCCTTCGGGATTGATCGAGCCATGACTCAGCGGCCAGTCAGCAAAGGCCATTCCTGCGCCTTCGGTCGTCGTCGCCGCCCCCCACCATATGAGGAACACGGTTGCAGCTAATAAAACGACTATATATCGTCGCAAGGCGACGGAGTATGTTTGAGACGGAAAGTTCATGGTTGTTTCCACGGGAGATTACGAATCAAACCCAATCGTGGAAACCCGAGAAAAGGGTGTCGGCGCACTTCCTGAAATCACTCTTTCGGTAACATCGGGTTCTGAGCAGCATGCCACTCATCGTATTCTTTCTGCTCCATCACCACGACTGACGCTACCATCTGCGCATGACTAGCTCCGCAGAGCTGGGCGCATACAATATCCCATTCACCAACTTTGCTGGGAACGAACCACATTGGAATTTCCGTCCCTGGAATAGCGTCTTGCTGACTGAAGAATGGAACAATAGCCAAACCGTGAATCACATCTTTCGAAGTTACCTGAATAATTACCGGCCGCCCAATCGGAACCACAAGCTCATTCACTGAAACAAAATCATCGAGTGAATTAGGATCATTTTTATCCAAGCCAATTCCATTGGAACCGCCCGTAATCAGACGATTATTGGTAATGCCCAGCATCTTGTCGGCACCGGCGTAATGAAACGTCCAACGGAACTGCTCACCAACAGCTCGCAGCTTCACCACATTTTCCCCCTTTGGCATATTTTCGATATCAGCACGTTTAGCCCAAAGCGGATATGCGAACCCGAGTAGGAGCACCACTTCGACGATCACCACACCAACCTCCAAGTGAGTTGAAAAGTGCGACGTGATTCCGTGATAACGTGCACTGGGGTGCTTCTTTCTCCGGAATTTCCACAAAATGACAACCAGAAAACCTGTCCAGAAAATGGTAAGTGCTGCCACAAACCAGTGAATGATCGCAAGCACGTGATTTCCGATTTCAGCATGCTCTGATGCCAGTTCATGCATGTAGAGAATCTCATTAATCCATTCGATATCCATGTCGTTTACGAGTCAATAGGGTTGGTCTGTCGATCCAATAGGGTTGAATCGAAACACAAAATCAATTTTGATCTTCAGAAACAGGAACCGGTACTGGAACCATTTCTTCAGCCATTTTCGAGCGTTTGGCCAAGTAGCCAATGAAAGTTAAAAAGCAGGCAAGAACCGCCATCAAAATCAGAAAGAGAACGGCAATTGCCGAATTCGCAGCAATCGCGATGTTGTTGTCAGCCCCGCTCATGCACCGTGGGCAGGCGAGGATCGACATGGCGGCTAAAAAGGTTGAAGTGATCATTTTAAAAGTAATTACGATACCAAGTGGTCTCAGGTGATGACCTTTCGTGTCTTTCTTACAAAACAAATTCCGTAGCCAAAAAGTAAGACTCCAATTGAAGCACTAATCCAGCCCATAATCCGGAAGCTGGCAGGTAACTCTTCTATCAACAACGCCCACGCTCCAAATCCGACACACATTAAAAATGCAAGGAAAATGAAGACAACGTGGAAGTTTTTGAGTGTCATGACGGGCGATTTCTAATCTAGGACTTCAAACTTGGGAATCCATTGGTCCGAACGGTTTCGAACGCTTCTTTAATCGGATCCCAACCAGCAAAAAGCGTAAGTGCCATAAGGCTGAGGGCGAAACAAAAGGTAAAAATAAGAAACTTATAAACCAACGTCTTCTCGTGATTCAGGTGCATGAAGACCAACGCAACAAGAGATGCTTTGACCGTCGCAACGAGCAATCCAATGACAAAATCTTCCCAAGTCGCGCCCGGCAATCCAAAGTCAAAAATAGGGAATGCGCCTAATGACACGGTGACGCAAGTAAACACTAGCAGTGCGATACCCACTGCTTTGTATGCTTTTTTGTGTTTGGCAATCTCTTCTGGGGAACTGGCCATGGTATTCTAAAAAAGGTGGGCTTTAAAAAATCAAAGGAGATACATGATCGGGAACAGGAAGATCCAGACCAAGTCAACAAAGTGCCAGAACAAGCCGCCAACCTCTACCCGGTTAGCAAGGTGCTCTGGATTCTTCAAATATAGTTTTTTACCAAACATTACGAAGTGCAGCAAAACCAGCGCCCCACCGATAACGTGGAGACCGTGCAGTGCAGTCATCGTAAAATAAATCGCGTAGTAGTTTCCGTAACGCGGACCGTGATTGCCCATGAAACGGATATCACTGCGAGGAACGCTAATGGTGTGGTGCTCACCATGATCGTCATGCCCATCAGCATCTCCGTGGCCATGTTTTTCTTCAGCATGATCGCCCTTGTGTGGATCATCTTCGGACTTTTTCTCTTCAGACTTGGCGTGATTGCCGGCTGTATCTTCGAAATCTTCATGCGGGATGGTGTGAAGATTGATATAAGCGCTCTGAACTACTTTTCCCGGAATCGGCTCGCCCTTGAAGTGGCCACGAATTTTCTCCAGCGACTTTTCCTGAGCCTTCTCCCAGTTGGGTCGGACCTGATGATATTTCTCAAAAAAGCTCCACACCATTGATTCTTTCTGTCTGCCAATTGGTATCATCTGGAGATCGATCTGATGAGGAATCAATTCAACGTAATCATTGATGAGCTTGCCCTCCACCACAACATTATCGATGTAGTTTAGCTTTTTCTCATCGTAATTGGTTACTTTCCGGTCTTTCGCCAGCAACTTGAATGGTTTAACTGCTGTCAACTCAGCCTTCGTAGAAACAATTTTCAACTGAGCCGCCTCGCCTTTTTTCTTAGCAGCGCGGAACTCTTTCCGTGCTGCTGCCAAATCCTGAGAAACCCGGGCGCGCTTCTTATAAAACCATTTCCTCAGGCCCTTCTCACCCTGAAGAGTAACGGTTTCTTCCCCCTCCATCACTGTGAAGTCTGGAAACGCTCCGTCCACATGTCCTACAAAAGCAGGCAGATCGCTCTGAAGGCTCAACGTAACCTTGGAAGCTTCGAACGAGATCTTGTCTGTACCATTCGCAATTTCGCCCTCTACAACGGAGTCATCAGTGAGTTTAATTCCATAGTGATGATTGAGCTTTTTGTTATACTCGAAGGCCTTCACGCACATGAAAATAGCAGCACAAGCGATCACAGCGGACATCCAATTCCGGAACACGTTCCAATTCCTTTCTTTCAAGGCAAGCCAGGCAAACACGACGAAGACGGACGACAGAATCAGAATAATCGTATTGAGGAATCCAAGCCAAATACCCGACCCGTGAACATCCAGCCCCATTGGCCATGGAGTATCAACGCCATCATTAACGCCCACGCGGAGAAATACATACGCCGAAAAAAGGCCGCCAAAAAGCATCACCTCAGATGCAAGGAACAGCCAAATTCCAACTTTGGCGTTGTAAAGTCCCGTGTCTCGCCGGGCAGTTACTTCGTAGGGAATTTCCATGGTTTCGGAAAGATATAAGAAATCAAAACAAAAGTCAGGTCGTGATCTAAAATCACTCGCCTTCGACCGTTTCTTCGGGAGTTAAATTTGGGGTTTCCTCAACCTCATCGCCAGCGTCCGGCTCAAACTGAGGAGTAAAATCAGTGTCAGCACCTGGAACGCTATATTCATAGGGGTCACGATACGCAACAGGCTCTTCGATAAAGTTTCCATGCGGGGGCGGAGTCGGAGTCGACCACTCGAGAGTCGTCGCATCCCACGGGTTATCGTTTTTGATCTTCTTACCAGAGAACGCACTCCAGAAAATATTGATAATGAACGGCGCTTGAAAGACAGCAAGCAACCAGGCAGAGGTCGAAGTAACGATGTTGAGATCGATCAAATAAATCGAGTGATCGGCAGCACCCTCAGCAGTAACGCGTCCCATGGTGGCAAGCACCTCGTCAGTCCGACCCAGAAGAGATTGAAAGGCACGCGCAATCACGCCGTCACCCATAAAAATCTGTGCGCTAATTTCCTCATAAGCCTTGCCACCGTCAAACGCGCGACGGTGAAACCCTGCCATTCCCTGAAGCATCATCGGGAGGAAAATCCCATTCATGAAAAGCAATGAAGGCCAGAAGTGGAGATGACCCAGCATGGTGTTCATCTGGCGTCCAGTGTGTTTTGGATACCAGTGATAGATTCCTGCAAAAAGTCCAAAAATTGTACCTGGCGCAACCACATAGTGGAAGTGACCAATCACATAATAGGTGTCATGAAGGTGGAGGTCCGGAAGACTGAAAGCGAGCGGTAAACCGGTCAATCCACCAAAGCCAAACATTGGAATAAAGGCCGTTGCAAACAACATCGGAATGGTAAATCGAATCGAACCTCCCCACATCGAAATAAGAATCGATGTAATCAAGATCACCGAAGGCACGGAAATCAAAACCGTGGTCGTCTGGAAAAAGGTCGAAATCGCGGGTCCCATTCCCGTCATATACATGTGGTGAGCCCACACAATGAAGCTCAGGAATCCAAGCACCATAACCGCGTAAACCATTGTCTTATAGCCCCACAAAGGTTTTCGGGTGTTGCAGGGAATAATTTCCCCCACAATTGCAATCGCAGGCAGAACAAGAACATAAACCTCCGGATGGCCAAGAAACCAAAAGAGGTGCTGGTAAAGAAGTGGACTACCGCCACCCGCAGCGATGAACTCAGCCCCGTTTACATTCAGGCCGGTGGGAACGAAGAAGCTGGTCCCTGCCATGCGGTCCATCAACTGCATGATCGCCGCTACTTCAAGAGGCGGGAATGCCAACAAAAGTAGAAAACCAGTGACCAGCATCGCCCAAACAAAGAAGGGCATCCGCATCCAAGTCATACCACGACACCGCAAATTAATGATCGTGGTGATAAAGTTTACCGCTCCCAAGAGGGATGAAGAGATCAAAAACACCATCCCGACCAGCCATAAGGTTTGCCCGGTCCAAAACAAATCACCGAAGTGAAGATCCGTCGTCGTGGCTAAAGGAGAGTAGTTGGTCCAACCGACTTTCGCTGCTCCTGAAGGGAGAAAGAACGATGCCAACATTACGATACCACCTATGAGAAACGACCAAAAGCTGGCCATATTCAGTCGAGGAAAAGCCATATCCGGCGCTCCGATTTGCAAAGGGGTGACGTAATTACCAAACGCACCAAACGCCAACGGGACGACCCCAAGGAAAACCATAATCGTTCCGTGCATCGCTCCGAACATATTATAAAGCTCACCGGTCACTTTTCCTTCATCATCCAGCCATGCCTGAAACCACGGGAAATCAGAAAGCATGGGGACTGCGCGATCCGGAAAGGCAATACTCCATCGCATCACCATCATGAGGAAGAATCCGATCGCCAAAAAAGTCAGAGCGACAAATCCGTACTGCAAACCGATCACCTTGTGATCGGTTGAGAAAATGTACTTTTTCCAGAAAGGAGGGTCGTGATGTTCGTGGGCGTCTGCGCTCATGATTTCCGATGCTTCAGCTATTCAAAAATAAAAATTTAACGTTAAGTGGTGACTATTGAACAGGCTCGCCTGTCAGCAAATCAACCTTTGCTCCTTCCAACATTGCATCCTCCGGAATGGCGAGTAATCCAGCTTCGTCCCAAATTCCTTTTCCTCCAAATTCTTCACGTGCGGCCTTCATCATTTCAGCAGTAACGACTCCGTCATCCCCTTCAGGAAGAGCTCCGTAAGTCCTGCGGATATAAGTTGCCACTTGAGCCAACTTTTCGTCATTAAGCGCGCTCCATGCTGGCATTAATTGATTGTAAGACTGTCCAGCAACGGTAAACGGTCCATTAATTCCGTTAATCAGAATTGCACCAACACGTTTCGTGCCACCGTCAACCCACTCGGACCCAGCCAAAGGAGGGTATTGACCGGGTGCTCCCATTCCTGAGTCCTGGTGACACAATTTACAGTTTTGATAAACCTTCTTACCACCCTTCATCCATTTATCGATCCAAGGAGAATTATCTTCTGCTGCAGCATCGCCGCCTTCGCCTGGACGCGGCTCAGGCACATACCCATCATGAGCATAAATGGAGTCTTTAAATCCATTGCTGTTTCCCAGAACAATCCCACCGCAAATCAGAATCATTGCGCAAAGAACCATTGCCAGCATCCCCATTTGTTCCTTCCCCGCAGGCATAAGAACCCGCTCGCGTTTCACCGCATCGTGCATGTCTACAACACTGGTTTTGCCAGAGTTGTAGTCCAGATTTTGATCGCTGTTTGGGTCGCTACTCATGTCAATTCACAGTAGAAAATCACTTCAATTCCGCAGGTAATGGTTGGTCCTTTTTTCTGGAAAGCAGATAATCTACCAATGCCTCTGCATCGGACGTTGGCTCCCATTCATCACCATTCTTCACGTAAAGATTTCGGTAAGCAGGCATCATGTTTACTGAAGATACGCTTTTGGGATTGCTGAGGATACGATGAAGTGCCTCTCGATCCATCCGGCTTCCAACATTTGATAAATCCTGTCCAATCCGCTGATAACCCAGCATTGCAACCGATTCGCCATGGTAATCTTGTGGCCGCGTTTCACGCATTTGCCCTTGACGACCGCCCCAGCCTTCATGCCACATATCTGGCCCTGCATAGGTTGGCCGAACCATTTGAGTGTGACAGTAGACACACCCCTCACGCACATAAATTTCAGCACCGAAATCACTAGCACCGACAGTTGCTGCAACCGAAGAGGGATACTGAGCAAAATTTCCAGCAACTTCTTCTCCTTCAGCATATTCAACAGGCTGCGCAAGTGCCTCCCGATTATAGGGCACAACGATCATCAAGACCCAAGGCACGCCAAAAGCGAGTCCGAGTCCTGAAAGCAACTTCCATAAAGAGTTCTGATTCATTTTGTAATCAAAAAATACTAAATCGTTCGTCTAACCATTTACCACTAAACCACTTCCTCGGAAGTAAGACCCGCAGCTGCTTCCGAAGTTGCAACCGATCCCGGCTCAACATGAATTAGCGTGGGCCCTTCCGTTTTCCGTCCGCGACCGATAAACATCAGTCCCATTTGGTAAACGAACCATAAATTCGAAATTCCAATCAAGAGCCAAGCAAGTATCCGCCCAATCACATAACCCTGGCTATTTTCCACAGACAATCCGAATCGGGTCGCGTAGTCGGCCATATTTCCACCCTGAGCGATTCCGCCTACTAGCATGACCAATACCACCGTGAGGATTCCGTATGCACTCAACCAAAAATGCCAGCGAATCATCCCGCCGGAAACCCATTCACATCCAGTAATTCGAGGAACGATAAAATACATTGCACCAAAAATGGTCATTGAGAAGAACCCGTAAACCGCAAGCGTATCAAGTCCGACCAGAAAGTGACTGAACTGGAGATATTTCCCAACCGGAAAATAAGCGTTTAAGCCGGCCAACACTCCATACATCGCAAGAAGGAACATGCCAAACATCGTGAAGCGCAAACTCGGGCTGAATTCCCACAAGCGGGAACGCCCACGAAGTGTCATCAAAAGGTTTGTCGCGGTTGCGATCACAGCGATCAAGATGAAAACTGAGGCAGCTCCGCTGATTGCAGGCATCCATGCTGGAAATGGACCGCCCATAAAACGTTGAAACCCTGTCCAACCAGCAAGAATAGCCAATGCCCAAAACGCCATCTTTGCGAGAGGATAGCTGTAAATTGGACGCCCTGCGATTTTAGGAACGATATAATATGCGACCGCAAGTGATACAGGGGCAAACCAGAAATAGATCAAATTCGATATAAACCAAGCGTTGGTTCCTGCAGCCATTACTGGCGCGGCTCCGTTACCGATAAAGACGTTAGCGGTGATAAAGATCCAGGGGAACCAAACCGCAGCACCGATAATGAAGAGCTCTGACACATAAACCCCGCCTGCCCGACGGACTCGATACATCGGAATCACCCAAATAGTGATCAGTAAATACGAGGCCCCCAAAAGCGGCCACAACCAAGCTGGGAAATCCAACCATGGCAATGAACGACCAGCTCCAAAAATGATTCCAAATGTTCCCAGACCAACCGCAAAATTCCAGACATGACCGGCTACAATCACGCAAGTGGACTGCAAACGCCCCAGCCCTACACGAGTAAGACGTACCATGATCCAAAGGATAACTCCCATGCCAGCCTGCATCGCCCAACCATACACAAGTGCATTCATATGCGCCGGGAAGAGACGGCCATAGCCAAAGATCGGCATGTCCTGAAACATCGTTGGAACAGCAAGTTTTAACGAGCTCAAAAAGCCAAGTGCTGTCGCCACGAACAGCCATACCGCTGCACTAGTGAAAAAGAGCATCACAGGAAAGCGCACTGATTTATCAATCTCAGCGCGTTCCAGAATGTCTTCAGACGTGGCGTTTAAATCACTCATTTTGAATTCGAAAATTACTTACTTTGCTGCGCTCCCGCTGCTTTACCGCCTTTTGCCTTACCTTCGTTGCTCTTCTTAGGCTTTGATTCGGGAGCAGGGGCAGTTTGAGCTGGAACCAGAGGATCTTCGCTATTTTTTGCGGCCGCGGCCTTTTCCGCCGCGGCTTTTGCAGCATTCCCAGCAATGTTTTTAAGATCCGTTTCCGAGCCCGGAACGATCATTGAACTTGCTTTGGCCGAACTCGCAGAAAACGACGCCATCGATGCCTCGACCTTTTTCTGGTCAAAAAGGGAGTCCTGGGCCGATACAACCTCTTTTAAATTACCGTCACGTTTCTCGATTTGCGCGGGCGTGAACTGCCCGCTCTCAGTAGCTTCTGCTCCCGTCTTAAAATCAGCAATCCACAAAACGAGGCCCGCCAGTAAGCCGAAGCTCACAAACGTAAGCGCTCCCGCGACGGTTGCCCGAAGTCGGTTTTCGCTTGAATCTGCAGGATGTTCACTCATTCAAAAAAACTTATGTTTGGATCAACAGGGTTGGCTCGTTGATTCAATAGGGTTGGTTCGTTTCTAATAAAATTCAGGTCAGTTAACAACGTTTAGACTTTCATCAAGACGAGGGTCACGACAAGGGAAAAGGCTGGCTGTACCGAGGCGCCAGAGGAAGAAAAATCCGAAGATTCCGCCAACAGCAAGAAAAGCAATCACATCATACCAGATGGCACCCGGGATCGTCATCATGCCGCCATCAGTAAGTGACGGCCCACGCTCTGGGATGATAATCCAATAGATATCAAGGACGTGCATACACAATATCCACGCAGAAGCGGTGCAAATATAAGTCAGGTTCTTTTTAGCCTGCTGAATCAAAAGCATCAGGAATGGAATGAAGAAGTGGCCCACTACGAGAGCGAGAATGGTATACATGTTCCAAAATTCCGCGTTCCGCTGGAGGTAGAAACGAGTCTCTTCGGTAATATTTGCATACCAGATCAGGAAGAACTGAGAAAATGCGATGTAACCCCAGAAGACCGTAAAAGCGAAGAGCAGACGTCCCATAAGGAGATAATGCTCAGGCGTCACAACCTTTTTAAGATATCCAACCTTCATCAAAACCGTGATAACCAAGATCAGAAGCGCCATGGAGTTCAAAGCCGAACCTGCAAACAGGTAAACTCCCCACATGGTTGAAAACCACGTGTAATCGAGGGCCATCAACCAATCAAAAACCAAAAACGTCCAGGCTGTAGCGAAAAACGGAAGGAATCCGCAAGCCCATTTGCGCTGAAGTAAAAACCACTTCGGATCTCCATCCTTATCATTCTTCACTGACCAAAAACGAAGGGCATAAATAATTCCGACGAGTGCGATAAAATACAAAACGAATCGGAACGTCCACGCGCCTTCATTGAGATAACCGCGCTTTTTCCACAGCATATAATTACCATCGTGGTGATCAAGATAGACTTCCTTTGCAATCTCTTCCTTCAGCGCTCCTTCAGAAAGATCATGCTCAGTAACTTTTGCCAAGTCGGCCTCCTGTTTTGCAAGCTGATCTGATAAAGCCATCTTTGCTCCGGGCCTCGCCTTCGCTTGGTCAGCTAAGTTTTGAGCTTTAAATGCATCAAATTCAGACTGAGCCGTTTTCTGACCAGCTTCGTATTCGCCCTTAAGCTTTGCCACAGCACCTTCTTCATACCTCGCATCGACCTTCTCATCCAAAGCTGCCTTTAAAGGAATCCACTCCCAGAGTGCTTCTTTAAAAGTTGGAACGGTCACCAACGGGATCCCTAAAATCAGAACAAACAAAACCATCGTCCCGATATTCTCCATCATTCGGCGAACGACGATTCCCCAACCTGAGTTGGATGCATGGTGAAGCAACGTCCAGAAAATCCCACCGATCGAAAGCGTCAGGAAAAACACGATAGCGAACAACCATGAGTAAGCCATTGCCCCGGATCGCGAGTAACCACCCTCCTGCTCAGCGCCACCCGTTGCAGCAAGAACAATAAAGATGATTGCAAAAAGCACACCACCTCCAAGGAGAAGAAACTTCAAAAGGCCTCCGCCCTTGAAATGTTCCCCGTCGCGGAAATCGTCTGCGTCTTTCAGTCCTGCCATGGTTTGTGGTTACTAAAAATTGGAATCAAAAAAGAATAAGTTATTCGCCGGTCGAAGCCTGCAAAGCCTTCACGTAAGCAACAATCGCCCAACGATCATGAACATTGATGGCGCCGTTGTAGGGCCCCATCAACCCTTTGCCGTGGGTAATCGTCCAAAAAAGTTGTCCTTCAGGAAGCGCCTTAACACGCGGATCCAATAAATTTGCTGTGGGAGGAATAGCCCAATATTTAGAAACGACACCCTGCCCGTTTCCGCTTTTGCCATGGCAAACGGTGCAGTTGATTTCAAACCGCTGTTGTCCACGCTCAAGAAACTCTTCATCCACCTTCACCTGCTCGGGAAATCCCTCACCGAAGAAATCCTCAAACTTTCCGGTGTTGTAATAGTCTGAACCAACGCTGAAATCCAGATTGGTGGTTCCGATCCCCGCACTTGCATCAATCGGCTGAACAAATCCAAGAGGAACAGTACCTGCGATCGGCTTCCG
This sequence comes from uncultured Verrucomicrobiales bacterium, assembly GCA_937891465.1. GTDB lineage: Bacteria > Verrucomicrobiota > Verrucomicrobiia > Verrucomicrobiales > DEV007 > JABDJT01. The sequence continues at coordinate 33,338 of CALAHF010000085.1, forward strand.
CGACCCCTGATTATCAGCAAAAAAGTGACTCGGCTTCTGATATTTGACCTTGTACTGGCGGTCCATGTCTGGGAATAACTCGAACGGTGGACTCGTGAATTTCGCACCGCGCGGCCCCAACGCAGAAACGATGGTCACGGTCAAAATTGCAAGAACTAGGAAAAACCAGCGCATTAGATCAAATTAGGCTTCAAGGAGTTCGATTTCACCCGCACCAATTTCTTCAAGAAATTCGCGGGTCCGCTCTTTGCGGAATTTAGGATCACGAGACTCAATTACGAGAATGAATCCGTCGTCAGAAAATTTGTTAAATAACGCTGAATTGAACAGCGGGTGATTCCAGCGTGGAAGCATGATAAACGCGCACAATCCGATCAGCGTTGCGAACGCAGTGAACAAAATCGTCAACTCAAACATCACAGGAAAGAATGCAGGAATAGTACTGAGATTCGTCGGCTTATTCTGCACGACGGTCGGGTAAAGCATCACCTGCGTGAAAAACTCAAGCGAAAGAGCCGTCAGGAACCCCGTAACACCACCAATCAACGAGCACGTCGAAAGCCATGACTTCCCGAGCCCCATCGCCTTATCAATTCCGTGAACCGGATAAGGAGTGTGGACATCCCAGCGCTTAAACCCGGCATCGCGCACATGCTCGGCGGCATGATAGAGTTCCGGCGCTGAACCAAATTCAGCGATGTAAGCAAACGGTGTTGTTCGATTTTCACTCATTCGTTGTGTTATTCAGCCGCTGCAGCTGCACGTCGTTTTTCTTTAAGTTTTACCCAATCCGGATGATGCGGATCATTTTCTGGAAGCACACCCTTCACCTCAGCGATCGCAATCACTGGAAGAAACCGGATGAACAAGAGAAAAAGCATCATGAAGAGTCCAAATGTCCCGAGGAACATGAGTTTTTCTGTTATCGATGGTGAATAGTATCCCCACTGACCAGGAAGGAAATCACGAGCTAGCGTTGTCGGGATAATCACAAATCGCTCAAACCACATACCGCAGTTCACAATGTTGGCAACAATGAAGACTACCCACAAATTAAGACGCGCTTTCTTGAACCAGAAAACCTGTGGTGAAATCACATTACAGAAGAACATGCAATAGTAAGCCCATGTATAAGGACCTGAAAGAATCCGCAAGTGAAAGGCATCACCCTCATACTTCGACGCGGAATAATAACTGATGAACAGCTCCATGATGTAGGCGTAACCCACAATCGTTCCCGTCAGCAAAATGATTTTCGCCATGTTATCCACGTGCTTGTGGGTAATCATGTCTTCCAAGCCATACAACTTACGAACAGGAAGCATCAGAGTCAGCACCATGGCAAAGCCACCGAAAACAGCACCAGCAACAAAGTAAGGCGGAAAAATCGTCGTGTGCCAACCGGGAACAATCGACGTCGCAAAGTCAAATGAGACCACCGAGTGCACCGAAAGAACGAGCGGTGTAGAAATACCAGCCAAGATCAAATAGGCCATCTCATAGTGGCGCCACTGACGGTTACCGCCACGCCAACCGAGAGCAAACAAACCGTAGAGAACTTTCGCGAGCTTGGCTTTCGCCCGATCGCGCAACGTCGCGAGATCCGGAATCAATCCGACATACCAGAAAAGAACAGAAACAGTAAAATAGGTCGAAACCGCGAACACATCCCACAACAGCGGAGACTTAAAGTTCTGCCAAATCGCGTTGGCATTTGGAATCGGAGCCAAAAACCAGACCATCCAAAAACGACCCACGTGAAAGCCGGGATAAATACCGGCACAAACAACCGCAAACAACGTCATCGCTTCCGACGCCCGATTCACCGAGGTCCGCCACTTTTGACGCGTTAAAAACAAAATCGCCGAAATCAACGTTCCCGCGTGGCCGATACCAATCCAGAAAACGAAGTTAACAATCGCCCACCCCCACGCAACGGGCTGGTTATTACCCCAAACTCCAACACCCGTTGAAACGAGGTAAACAAGCGTTCCACCGAGCAAACCAGCAAGCAAAACCGAGGGAATAAAAAGAACCCACCAAATTAATGGCTGCCGATTCTCCACAATTCCACAAATCCGATCGGTGACCCACGCCATCGAGCGGTTATTCAACACAAGCGGCTCACGAGCCACGCCTTCTGCTTCAGAAGGGTGAATCGGTTGGTCTGTCGTTGATGCGTCGCTAGCCATTGGTGGTTTAAATCAGTTTTACGATCAAATAGGGTTGGTTCGTTGAATCAATAGGGTCCGATCGTGAAAAAGGGTTAGTGCATTTTTGAAGTCGAAACACCCACTTTATCCGCCCCTGGCATTGCCGGATTTGGATTCTTAATGCGGGCCAAATAACTCGTCCGTGGACGGGTTCCGATATATTTCAACAAATCGTAATTTCTTGGATTATTCTTACCTCCAACAATTGAATCCTTCTCATTCATCAAGTTTCCGAAGTCAATCGCCCCTGCAGGACATGCATCCTGACAAGCGACTGTGAGTGAATTCGCCTTAACCTGAACATCAGCGGAATCGCGAGCAGCAACTTTAGCTCCAATCTTCGCCTTGCTGATTCGCTGAACGCAATAGGTGCATTTCTCGATCACGCCGCGCATCCGAACCGTTACATTCGGGTTCTTCTGAAGTTGCTCAGAAGTGGTCGCGTGACCCTCGGCTGGAGCAAGCGGCCCGTGATACAACTTATCAAGCGGACGCTTATTGTAATCAAAGTAATTGAAGCGACGCGCCTTATAGGGGCAGTTATTCGCGCAATAACGCGTTCCGATACAGCGATTGTAAGTCATCGCATTCAAACCATCGGAACTGTGAACCGTTGCATTCACTGGGCAAACCGTCTCACACGGAGCCGCCTCGCACTGCTGACATGCAACTGGCTGGGTAATCATCTCAACCGCATCGTCATCAATCGACCGACGACCGGGAGTTTCCAGCTTATCACCAAAAGCGTAATCCGTAACACCGCCGCGATCACTAATGAGCTCGTGGTCTTTTTCGCTCGTAAAATAGCGGTCCATCCGGATCCAGTGCATTTCACGACCCGCCAGAACCTGGTGCTTTCCAACAATTGGAATATTATTCTCAGCCTGACACGCCACCGAACAAGCATTGCAACCGATGCACGAATGCAAATCGATCGTCATCGCCCATTGGTGATTCGGATCTACTCGGAAAGCATGACCTTCAAGAGCCCAATCCGAATTCTCCTCATTCCGCGTCGGATTAAGGTCATCCGAACTGGTGAAATCGTACCCTTTATAAAGCGAAATCTCTTCAGGAATATGAGCATCCATTCCCTGGGTTTGAGCAAAATCATCATGCTCATCGAACATGTCTTTAGTTCCTTCGCGAACCAAAGCACGCCCCTCCATGCTGTAGTGTTCAGCCGTGAGAGCCAAATCATGCTTATAACCAAGCTTTTTAACGGTCGCACCAGGAATCACAAATGGATTCGCAGTCGTCCGCAATGGATTCACATCAAAACCAACACCCGTTCCGACGTTTCCAACAGAAACCTCTTCATCAACACCGTAGTAACCCACAGACAACTGAAGCGTGTAATCAGCCTGACCCGGACTCCGCAAAACAGGGGCTTTAATTGAACGATCACCAACAGCAATCTCAACCATGTCCCCATCTTCAAGACCAAGACGCGAAGCCGTTCCAAAACCGATGAGCGCAGCATTATCCCACGTGAGCTTTGTGATTGGATCAGGAGATTCCTGCATCCAACCGTTGTTCACAAATCGACCATCGTAAGTCGATGACCCGGGAACCAAATTCACCTCGAGAGCCTCCGGGTGAGGAAGATCGGAGAATTTAAGACCAGACGGAGCCGAAGGACTACCAGAAGCAGCTGGATACTTGGTATCTTTCGCGAAACCGATCCGAACCACATCATTCCAGTCCGCACCGCCAGCAACTCGCTTAAACGTCTCTTGAACCGCAACCAAGGCATCTGCAACCAGATTGACTTCAGCTTTGGCCTCCACTGCAACTGGAGCAGCAGCCTTTTCACCTTCTTTAACAGGCTCACCAGCCGAAACTGGAGTCGCAGCCACAGCCGCAACAGGAGACACAAGAAGTGACTGCAAAAAGTTAATTTCAGAAACCCCACCCCACATCGGGCGAATCATAGGCTGCTGAACAGAATAGACACCGAGCTCAGAACGAAAATCGCCCCAGGCCTCCAAGTAATGCGTCGCCGGCACATGCCACGTCGACTGCCGCGCCGTCAAATTAACGCGAACCCCATGGTGAACTACCCGAGGAACCTTCGCAAAAGCCTCAGCCACATTCAAATCAGCAGGAGCATCAAACACAGGATCCGACTCAGTTGAAACAAAAAGCGTCTTAATTTTTCCAGAATTAATATCCGCAACCAGCTCAGCTAACCCTGAATTTGTCTTCTGACCGGTATTAACAACCGAAACAGGCGCGCCGAGCGCCGCATTCATAACAGCGACGAGATGATGAACCTCTTTAGGCTGAGCAGAACCAGCAACCACCAGCGACTTACCTTTGGCAGCCAGTAAATCTTTAGCACACTCAGAAATCCATTTGGTGTTGTAAACCGCCTTATTGATTCCACCCGCACTGAAACCTGAAATCTCAGCAGCAAGCAACGCGGCAACCTGCAGCACCTGACTCGAAGCAACACGATAGCGGTGATCAGCCATTCCACCAGTCAGCGTAAAACCTGACTCAACGGAGTAGAGGCGATTCATTTCACCACCATCATCAACCTTCCGACCACGAGCAAATTCAGCTACAGGATCCTCACCCTGCTTATCAAGCCCCATGAAATCACAGTCGAGTGACAAAACCCGCTCGGCCTTTTCAAAATTCGGCACCGCACGACCACCTTCACCGTATATCTCGTTTTCAGCCGCCTCACGACTGCCACCAGCAAGAACATCGTAGCTATAAACCTTAGATCCCGCGTATTTCGCAACCGCATCCGCAAGCAGGCGAGCCCGCGTCGGAGAAGAGTTCTCAGAGATCAAAAACGCAACCCCATCACCGGACGCCGCCTCACGAAAGCCATTGAGAAATCCGCCTTCAAAATCAGCAGCAACCGTTGGATTACCAGCCTTCAAATAGCCACGCGAGCGATCCGGATCATACATGTCCAGAATCGACGCCTGCGTAAAAGCATCCGACCCACCCGACATATTCGGGTGCAATTTATTTCCATCCACCTTCGTCGGGCGACCATCATAAGTCGTCACCACCAACGGGTCACAACCGCGACCACCCAAACGAGGCTTTGCCGTTGCGTAAAAAAGCGCTTTTCCGGGAACCAACCACTCAACGTGATCATTAAACGGAACCAAATTTCGAACCGGACGACTGCACGCCACACCAAATCCAGCCAGAGCTGTCGCAGCACCCATCAACTTAATGAAATTACGACGCGAATCATCATCCGACTCCAATTCAGCAGCACCCTGAGGAAATTCCCGCTCCAACCAGGATTTAAAATCCTTGGAATCCTCCAATTCACCAAGGCTCCGCCAATATTGGCGACCAGTCTCAGGAGCTTCAGGATGTATCCACTTGCGCTTCATTAAAAAATATCAAATATCAAGAATTCACTATCGGTGACAGGACGCACAATCTTGCGGCGGATGCACATTCCACAATCCCTGCAGATGCTTACCCACGATTTTTTGCGTCAAAGAATCACCTTCACCAATTCCATCTGCCTCCATCAACTCCGCCTCAGACTTGCCGGACTTACTAGCGATCCTAGCATAAAATTCACCCACGTTCTCATCTTCAGCCTCCCAATCAAGATTGGTAATCTGATCCAGCGGACGAAGGTGTTCATCAACATTCCTGTGACAATCGAGGCAGAACCCCATGCTCAGGTTTTTCGCGTGATAAACCACGGACATTTCATTCACCTTGCCATGACACTCCACACAACTGACACCGCGATTTACGTGAGCAGCATGGTTAAAGTAAGCATAATCAGGAGTTTCGTGGATTTGAACCCAACGAATTGGATCGCCCGTGTAATTCTCGTTATCAGTATCCATCGCCTGACGCAAAGGCTCGAGAGCAGGAGAATCAGCCTTCACCTTACCGGGGCCATGGCAATTCCAGCAAGTTTGAGCTGCAGGAATATTTGAGTGCGGAGAATCTTCCACGAAAGTATGGCAGTAACGACAATCCATTTTCAACTGCCCCGCATGAAGCGAATGATCAAAGGGGATTGGCTGCTGCGGCGCGTATCCGACTCGCGTAAACTTTGGCGTCGCAACATACCACGTCAAACCTGCGATAACGGTGGCTAATGCACCGAGGCAGATGATCAATTTTATAGGCAGGAGATTAATCCAGCGTGGAAAGATGTTTCCCATTACAAAAGTTTCGAGGCGGCTATTTAAGACTTTGTGAAAAATTTCACAAGCGCTTTTTGGATAAAATTTCTAAGAAAATTTACGAATGACCGTGCGTCCGCGATGCAACTCTTTTATTGCCACTTTCTGAACGATTTTTGATATGATAGAAATCAACCGGACCTGCCCGCCTTTGAGACGACGTCGTAACCGAAAATTCCTCCGAGTAACCGTCCATAATGAGGAGTTTGAGCAATCCCACCCCGAGCCGCGAAGGAATTGAAAACAGCCACGAACAGTCCGCTTTTATCATATCGAGATCAGTTTTTTACAAACCTTGACGGATTTTTGAAAACCTTCTGGCCCTTTCTGATCGCAGCAAGCATCGCAGCGGCGCTCGATTTTGTTTCGACTTCAAGATTCATGAATGAGGGAAACATCATCGACGAAGTTCACCCGATCATCCGATGGATCTCATTCCTGCTCGGCCCGTTCTGGGGTCCATTAGTAGGAAAAATCGGCCAACTGGTGTTTTTAACCCTCTTCACCATCATGTTCCGCAAATGGGCGCGGGTCATTTTTGTCATCGTGACCGTGATCTATCTTTACGCCGCCTGGTTCAACACGTGGGGCATCGCTCTCTATACCCCAAGATTCTTTCAGTTTCTGTGAGGGCGCACAAAATCAATCCAACTCCCGTGCGTTCCACGCAACACAATCCGCATACGTCACCAGCGATCCGCCAAAAATATCCAGCGCACTACCAATCGTAAGATCGACCATTCCGCCGCTTAACTCGTGAACGCGCTCCAAATCTGCCAATGAACGGGCACCACCGGCATAGGTAACCGGCTTTTTGCCCCACGCCCCGAGCATCGTTACCAATTCTTCGTCGATTCCCTCGCACTTGCCTTCCACATCGGCGGCGTGAATCAAAAACTCCGCGCAGGAACCCGCCAACGAATCCAGCGTTTCGTGCGTAACTTTCAAATCCGTCGGCGTTTGCCATTTGTTCATCGCCACGATCCATTCACCGGATTCCGCCGAACGCCGACATGACAAATCGATCACCAGCTGCATCCAGCCAGTCTCCGCGTGCAATTCAGCGAGTCGATCCTCCTGAAAATGCCCGTCTTTTTCGAAAAGATACGAGGTCGCGATGACGTGCGTGGCCCCCATATTAAGCCAGTCCGACGCATTCTCCGCCGTGATTCCACCTCCAATTTGCATGCCATCCGGATACGCCCCCAGAGCCGCCCATGCCGCCGCATCATTCCCCGGCCCCAGTTTAATGACGTGCCCTCCCCGCAATTCGTCCTTTCCATAAAGCTCCGCAAAATATTCAGGTGATTCGTCTGCGACAAAATTCTCGCGCAGCGATTCTGCATCCGAATTCAGCGTTCCCCCGACAATTTGCTTCACCTGCCCTTCGTGCAAATCAATGCAGGGGCGAAATTTGGTTTTTGGTTTTCCCATATCAGTTCAGAAAAATACCGCCACCTTCGGGGAACCCGTTCACGAGTCAACAGTATCCGTTCATCGGTAAGTTCAACGTTCTATTGCATAAAAGAGATTGGTGTAGAGCTGATGAGGTCTACTGCGTTGCCAGCCTCAAAATAAAGCCATGCAAAAGACCAAAACCTACAGCCATCTGTACCGGAAAGACCGTGACGTAATCTATCGAATGAAGCAACGGGGGGAAAAGCAGGAGGACATTGCCGACACCATTGGAACGTCGCAGAGCACCGTCAGCCGGGAGTTGAAACGCAATTGGCAGCGGACGGTCAGGCTATCGAGCTGCTCACGGGGTATGAGGTGCACACGATCACTCTTGACAATGGCCTTG
>CALAHF010000086.1 GCA_937891465.1 uncultured Verrucomicrobiales bacterium
CGTCGCCAAAATCGCCTTCTCCAATTCCCATAATTTCGTTATTTACGACAGTCAACTTTGGCATCGTGATGACCGCGTTCGTATTCGCACGAATCATCTTCGTGCTCATTGCGGAAGCTGACGAAGCTGATGCCTGTTTCGCCATTTTCTGGATGCTCTTTTTCTCTATCTTGGGTTTGGCGGCTTTCGTTGCCGTGACCACCTTTGCAATCAGTTCCGCTTCGGTTTTAGTCTCTATGTTGACGGCGATTAGAGCCATGACGAGAGCGGTGCTCGTAGTGATCGCGATGGCTGTGATTACAGAAATGATTTTTTTCCCCGCTGTTTGATCTTCGACAGTAGGTTCCGATAGCATCATCTTTTTCTTTTAAGTTAATGTAGGGTGCACGTCCAGTTTCTTAACCCGCAGAGAACAACCACGCTGCAATGGGCATGGTTTTGACGCGCATTTCTATATCCCAAGTCCCTAATCAGGGTGAATAAATCAACAGAATCGTCAATCGAATTCGGAGATTTAAATTTTTGAACGGATTTTGAGCGGACGATAAGGATTATAAAATAGGGAGTTAAGTTAATTTATGGATCTGTCAGAAAGTGATTCGATTGGGCGATTGCTCAATTTTAAAATCTGTGGGAAGTTTGAAATATCTGCAAGAACGAGTCGTCTCAACAGCTGTAATCTGACTATGAACCAATTCAGTTTCAAAAAATCTCTCTTTAGCCTAATTTTAGGTGTCGGCGTTTTTTCAATGGCGAATGCAGCTCCTCCTGAAGTGATCGACCTCGGGGATCTGGATGGTTCTGAGTCCGAGGACGTGATTATTCCAATCCCACAGGAAATTTTTAACTCACTGGACAAACTGGGAGACAACAACTGGAAGCAACAAGCATTTGAGGGGGCCTACAAACTGGATACAAATCGGTCCCGTACGGCATTGATCTTCGGATTCCAGATTTCTGAGGGCTTTATTTTGGTCCAGGCCAAGGACAAAGATGGAGTGATGGATATTGGTCGGGATGTGATCAAGCTCGCTGGAGCCTTGGGAGTGGAGTCTGCGGTGGATAAGCATGCGTTTGCTATCATTAATGAGGCAGAGCGCGAAAATTGGTCAGTGGTTCGCCGTGAGTTCGATAAGACGCGTCAGACGGTTATCGAGGCCATGCGAGAGATGCGAGATGATTCGTTGGCAGATCTTGTCAGCGTGGGCGGATGGCTGGGTGGTACTCGGGCATTGTCATCGGCGCTGAAAGAAAATTATTCTAAAGAGGGATCTGATCTTTTAAATCAGCCTCTTCTCCTTGAGGAAATTTCAAAAAGATACGAAGCGATTCCTAAACGGAAAATGTCAAAAGGAGTCGATATGTTTGCGAAGGTAACCTCAGTGCTGAATTCACTTCAACCTTTGATGACGGCCAATGAATTGGGTTTGATTGAAAAAGGTGCGGTCACGGACATCAACAAGCTCACAGACGGTTTAGCCACATTGATCTATGAAGGGAAGTAAACTTACCTATTTGCTGCTGGCAGTCTTCGGATTGGTTGTTCCTTCAACGAACGCAAATGTTCATGATGGTAAATCTTTTGCTATCGAGAAAGCGGTTCCGTTCCTCGAGCTCGATGATGCTCCATTTACTCTCCGCGAGAATTGGTGGAAGGGAGATCTCGAGTCCGGAAAAAATAAGATCATCAAACACCAGCTCTTCGTTCGTAACGAATATTGGTTTTGGCTTGGGGCATCACTGAGTGACGCCGAAGTTTCCGTGCATGTGTATGACGGAGAAGGAAAACTGGCTGACGCAGAGATGTTCCAAGACAAAAATACTGGAGGGGTCCGCGTGGTCCCCAAAAAGAGCGGGGTTTACTATATTCGTGTAGCGATCGAAAAAAGCACCCAAACTCCCGTCGAATGGGCGCTGATCTACGCTTACCGTTAAGGTCTCTAAAAAGAACTTCGGGGTGTTTTTATAAATTGGCCGCTTCTTATGAGACTTGAAGCGTCAGTCCGAGATCAAGAATGTACTTCAGGATTGGCCTCTTCAGGAGTAATCTTTCCCTGAATGATCTCTTGAAGTGCTATGTCAGCGGTTCCCATACGATGATTTGTCTCCACAAGGGGAGTCCGGCCTAGGTTGAGCTGTTTGACCCGACGCGAAATCATATTGATGAGAATCGGCGGCTCTGGGATTACTTTCTGTGCTTCTTCGACTAAATCACTGTTCATATCAATTGAGCCATGTCCCGGCGCGGTGCGAGGGGAGCTATTTTCGGTTCCGGGAAACGCTACGATGTTCGATGCGTCTTCCATGGTATTAATTCTCGGTTAGAGTAAAAGGTTTAGATTTGGGTACGCTAAAACGCGTTAATCCACCCATACTAAAGCGGACCGTCCCCCCTGCGGATATCATTGTTTTTAAAAGAATCAAGGAATTTGTTTTAATGTGTCCCTATTTCGACACAAAGTCTGAATTCACCGAGATTTTAAATTCCTCTTTTTCGGTCGTAAATAATTACGAAATAGATCCTTTCGGCGAGATTGTGATTTGTTTCAATCGGGCGGTATCAGGCGGGCTCCAAGTGCTAACCCGGGGGTTCTCTTTGAAGTGCGAATGAATTATCCGCCGATGAAAGGAGTTCATCGGGTGTAGCTTCATCGGTTTCCCGGTCGAAATCACCCGTTCAGCTAGCTGTTCGGCCTCTTCTATCATTTGAAACTCTTGCGTGGCTCGATAATTATCGATATCAACTGCCACCCGAGGCGCATTCTGGATGCGAGACTGAAGCATCCGGTATCACGAGATACTGGATGTCATCCAGCCTTTCTCCGCGATGGCCGATAAGAGGCTTCGGTTCTCCCGTAGCGACTTGTAGACTGATTTCCTTGCCGCTGCGGTCGATTGCGATCTCTGTGACGAAACCCAAATAACCCAGCAACGTGTCTAAAATCTCGTGTGCGTGGTCGGCGTGATCCATTTCCAGTGATTAGGCGTTAAAATGCTGAATTCACCAGCATCTTGCCTAATTCAGGCAAATCGCTCAACGCTTTTTTCGCTTCTTTGATTGAGTGTGGCGGTCGCCCTTCTCGCTGGCTAGCTTAGTGCGGCTGCCGGGCCCCTGAGCGCCTTGACCACCTCCTTGCTTCGCTTTCTGTTGCGCAGCTGCCTGCTCTTGGAGTTTCGACATGAAGCCGCCGCCTTTTTTCTTCTTCAACTCCGGCTCTGGCAGCTTATTCATCAGCCAGGTTTGGAAAATTGAGAAAATATTCTGAGTCGTCCAATAAAGCGAAAGGCCGGCCGCGAAATTATAACAAATCACGAGGAAGATGAACGGCATCAGCATGAACAACATACGCTGCGTTTTGTCTCCCGTTTTTGGAGTTAAAGCCATTTGGAGGAAACTCGTAAACGCCATCAGAATTGGCAGCGGATTGATCGGAATTGAAGAAAACCCGAAAAATGGGAACGGAATCTCAAATTGAGTGTCCGGCATGGAAAGGTCGTCCACCCAGAGGAATCCTTCGTGGCGCAGGTCCACTTCACTCCACAGCATGCGGTAGAACGACAGGAAGACCGGCAACTGAATGAACATCGGTAGGCAGCCTCCCAGCGGGTTCACGCCGTAGTTGCGATACAGCTTCATTGTCTCCTCATTCATTTTCTGAGGATTGTCCTTATACTTCTCCTTCAGCTCGGTCATTTTCGGAGTCAGCTTAGACATCCGTTTCATGGTCCGGGTCGATTTCGCGTAGACAGGCCAAATCAGAATTCGAATTGCGATCGTAATTAAAATAATCGCCACCCCGTACATCATCCCGAGGCCGTGCATCCAGTGGAGTGCGGAAGTCAAAACCGATGCGAGTGGTCGAATAGCCCAACCGAATAAAAAGCCAAAAATCGGAATTTGGTCGTAATTCATCGCCAATTCCCGCTCATCATCGAAATCTTTTAGCAACGTATACTGCTTTGGCCCCGTAAAAATCCGATAACGGCGCGTTTCCACGTTCCCGGGATTCATCGAAATGTTCGGCATCGCGAAAGCGGCCTCGATCGCATTAAACTTACTCTTGCTTTCGGGATCGACTCCTTCCAATTGGACGGGGAAGCGTGCGCCCCAAATGCTGCTTGTGCCGGGAGGCGTGGCCTCGTCCAATTTCAGCATCGTCGTGAAAAACTGACCATTCACGCCAGCCCAGTCCGGCGATGAGATCGCTTCAATTATGGAAGGTTTATCCCCGCCTCTACTAAAAAATCCTTTTTTGAATTTATCGACGTTCTTATATTCAAATCCTCCGTCTTTCTCTTTCCAGAAATATCCTAACTGCATCGCCCACTCGCCTTTATGCAAGGGCGCCATCGCCCCCAGGTAAAGATACCAAGCCTCACCAGTCTGGAAGGTTCCTGCGTTGTTGTTCTCGATTGAAATATCGAGATTGACCTCATAGGGGGCCTGTCCTTCGCTTGCGAGGGTGTAGGTCTTTGTGATCGTCAGATTGGCAGCTGTCGTCGTTGTGAATGCCACAGAATCTTCCGTCCTCTCAGAAACCGACCACACCGTTTGATCAAATTGCTTGGGTCCCGATGAAAATGCTCCAATCGGATACTTCGAACTCTCATTGATCACCACTTTCTCGGCGTCTTCATTAAGCTTCAGATTGAAATCCTTGAGCTGAACAGTCGCGATTCCAGCGCCCTGATTCGTAAATTGGTAAACGAGCTTGTCATTCGAAAGCTCAACCGTCTCAACCTTCACTGCGTTGGGATCTATTTCCGGAACGACCGGGGCAGGGGAGCCCTCCTCTGGTGTCACAGCAGGCTCAGGATTGTTCGCTTTATCCTCCTCAGCTTTTCTTGCCGCTTCAACAGCCGCAATTTTCTGCGCCTCATTGTAAGCCTTTGTGTCCTTCTGCTGCTTCCATCCCCACGCGAACAAAAGTCCGGTGCAGATGATTACAGCAATCCAAGATGTGCGGTCCATTTTCACAATAAAAATTCCTTTCGTAAGTCTGTTTGAGCCGATTCTCGGTGGTTCTGATCACGACTCGCGGTTTAATCCTCAGCGTTTTTTGTAGTTGATAAAAGCGCCTTGGTGAGGCTTGCCCCTGATGGATCAGAATTCACATACTCCTCCCAACCGGGCACCGGATCATATCCGACTCCGCCCCAGGGGTTGCAGCTGAGTACACGTTTTATGCCCATCCAGGCACCGCGCACCGAACCATGAACCTTCACTGCGTCAATGAAATACTGCGAACACGTCGGCATGTATCGACACCCGCTCATCGGACCGGTCAAAAAATGAAGCGGTGCGGAAATGAAAACCTGATACAAACGCACCAGAATGACGAGGATCAGCTTCATGATTTCGCACCCTCGTTGAGCTTCGTGTCATCTGCAGCAGCCTCGGCTTTTTCTTTGGGCAAAAACAGGTCAGCCTTGTGGAGCAACCATTTCCACTCCTTTTCCAAACGCTCGGACGAAGCGTTCGCCGCCTGATTGCGAGCAATTACGACCAAATAATACCCTTCGCGAATTTCTGCACCGGTTCTCTGCAAAATTCCACGCATCCGTCGACGGACGGCGTTTCGCACCACGGCATTGCCAATCCGTTTCGTTGTGATGTAGCCGACTTTCATGTGATCGGTTACTCGTTCTTGATCAGAAAGGTATCCCAATACTAAAAAATGGCCCTGAATTGACTTCCCTTCCGTGCGAACTTTCTGAAACTCCCCACGATTCGTGATTCGTCTGGTTCGGGGGAATTTCATGGGCAATGGAGGGCTTCCCGCTCAGAAGCGCAGACACGATCGAACAGGGGGTAGTTCAGTGAACAGGCCCTGTTTGATCGTGAAAAATCGAATTCAATGCGCAAAATCGCACTGAGAAATTATTCGCCGTGCTGCACCGTATGGCGCTTGTACTGCAACTCAGCTCCCTTAGGAATGAGGCGCTTGCGACCTTTTTGGCGGCGGCGCTTGATCAAATCACGTCCTGCCTTCGTTTTCATACGAGCGCGGAACCCGTGCTGATTTTTGCGGGAGCGTTTTGATGGCTGATAAGTGCGTTTCATCGTCTTCTATCTGAGAAATTGTGTTTTCCCTCACTTTTTTGAGAGGCGGCAAAAGTAGAGCGTAAATCCAGCTTGTCAATTCGACGCTTTTCATTGGCTTGCTTTCTGCTACCATCGTTCAGAATCGTGCAAGATCCATCATTTACAGCTCCAATCATGCCGCTCAATCCGAATGTTCGGATTGAGCCTGCCACACTTGATGATCTTCCTCGCCTCGTGGACCTTACGATGGCGCTCTTCGATATGGAGGAAGACTTCAATCCCAATCGCGAAAAACAAGAACGAGGTCTCCGCTGTATTTTGGAGCAGCCCAACCGGGGGCGCATCTTTGTTCTGCGAACCGATTACGAGATCATCGGGATGATCAACATCCAGTTCACCATTTCAACCGCCATGGGAGGATTCGCTCTCCTTTTAGAAGACGTCATTATTCATCCCGATTATCGGAATAATAATTATGGAACGCAGCTTCTAGAATACGTCATCAAATTTGCGAAACGGAAAGATTTTCTCCGCATCACTTTGCTGACAGATAAGATCAGCGCAGAAAGTCAGCGCTTCTTCCAAAAGCTTGGATTTCAGCATTCGCACATGATTCCGATGCGGTTGACGTTCGACGTGTGATCTATTTCGCTCTCTTTTGATTAGTTTTCAGTGAAATTATGGATAAGTAAATTATGTAATTTTAATGAGAATCGTAATTTTCATAGGATCGTGGTATTACAACATCACAATTTCTCATGAAAGCCGCTAAACGTTCGCTTCCTCTTTCGAAGTCACCTGCTCAACAGGCCTATCTCCAAGGTAATTATAGCAAAGCCATCAATTTGCAGATGGCAATTGTGAGCGACATGATCACTAGCGGAGAAGGGGCCCCTTACTGAACGTAAATTACTCGGACTTTATTTGTATTCTGCGGGCGACTATGGCGCGGCGATTGAAATTCTAAAGTTAATCGAACCTCTTGCTCCCAAAGGTTCTGAGATCCCTGAAAATATTGGAATCATGATGCGACAGAGCGGAAATTTGACCGCTTCAGTTCAATATTTGCTCAAAGCCCACAAAATGGCTCCCGAAAAAGCCAACATTTGCGATGGTTTGGCACACTGCTACGGAAATTTGGGGAAAGACAAAGAATGTCAGCATTTTGGCAGGCTTTCACTCCGGATCAAAGACGCTCCGCAAACGAAGCCCAGGAATGATGAACTGACCGTCGATCAGATTGATCAAATTCAGAAGGTTTGCGGAAAAATGATGAAAGCCATCCGCTATGATCTTTTCGACACGACACCGGTAGAATTGGACGACGAGGCTGAAGGAGTTCGCGACACTAAGCCTGCTTCCGAACGCACAAATTCAGAAGCTGCCGAAGTTGCCCTGCCGGCCTAATGTTTTCCCTTTCATAAGCGATTTTAAAATCCAATCGCATTGATCGTCCTTTCCGCTATTGAATGGGAAAGGATTGACTTCTCTAAAATAAACACCACATTCGCGCCCTCCATGAAACTTTTTCACAAATTTCTGTCCCTCGTTGCGATTACGAGCTTTGCGCTCGCGCCTGCTGCATCTGGTGGCGAAGTGAAAAAGCAGCCTTTGAAAATTGAGCAAGCTGTTCAACTTTTCGAAGAGCAGGAAGAAGATTTCAAAGAATTGAAGCACACCGAAGCCGGGAGACAAAGGGGCGGCGGATTACTAGGTCTTGCGCTCGCCGCCGCCGCAGGATATTACATTTCACAGAACGTGGATAAAGACGACGTCAAAGAGAAGTTGGGCATCTCCAAATAGTAATCGGTTTTCCGTGATTTACTTTTCCACGATCCAATAGGGTATACTCGTCGAACGGATCCTGTTGGATCGTAGAAAAAAATGGCCGAATCGCTCTTTATCACCGGAACGGACACGAACGTCGGGAAAACTTGGGTCTTGTGTAAAATGCTGAAGGCGTTTCGCACGCAGGGGATCGATGCGGTCGGTTTTAAACCAGTCGAGTGTGGCGAAAAACGAACTGACTCGACTGCGATCTTCGAGATTTGTGAGGAAGCTGGAGTGACGATCGATGAAATCAATCCGGTTTGGTTTCAGAAACCGGTCGCGCCTTCCGTGGCAGCGGAAATTGAAGGCCCCAATTGGGATTTGGATCGTGTGTTAGTGACTTTTGAAAAGCTGAAATCCGAACACGACGTCGTTCTCGTGGAGGGCGCTGGCGGTTGGTTGGTTCCGATCGCGGACAATTTTCTTGTCTCTGATTTAGCGTCAAAAATCGGATTGCCGGTTGTCGTAGTTGCCGCAAATCGCCTGGGATGCCTCAATCACACGGCATTGACGGTCCGGCAGATTGCGTGGGATGGTTTGGCCTGTCGCAGCGTAATTTTGAATGATCTGCCCGAAGATGAGGACGACGGATCGCGCGCGGGAAATCAAGCCGCGCTGAAATCGTTGATCTCGGTTCCGATCCTGAAATTAGACGACATCAAGTCGGCCGTTTGAATCGGCGAACGTCTCTTCTTTCACGCCGAGCTCTTCCAGCATCCGCAGATAGAGATTACACATCGGAGTGTCTTTTCCGAGATTGATGTGATGTCCGGGTTTCAAGCCTCCGCCGCCTCGTCCGGCTAGAATAATCGGCAAATCGTTGTGTCGATGGCGATTTCCATCCGACAATCCGCCACCCCAAAGGACCATTGAATGATCGAGCAGAGATTTTCCGTCGGCTTCTTTTACTTCGGACATTTTCTCCAAATAATAGGCAAGCTGGCGCGAATAAAATTCGTCGATTTTGGCGATTTTCGTGAGTTTTTCAGCGTTATCCTGGTGGTGCGACAGCGAGTGATGGCCTTCGGGAACTCCAATGTCGCTGAAGCTGCGATTTGAGCCATCGTGTGCGAGTGCGAATGTGGAAACCCGTGTGGAATCGGTCTGAAACGCGAGAATCTGCATATCCATCAGAATTCGGATGTGATCCTCGAATTTTGATGGAACTCCTGCCGGAGCATCACGATTTGGATCAGGCAGCCCGAATTTTTCTGCTTTCTCAATACGCTGCTCGATTTCGCGAACGCCGGTTAGATATTCATCGAGTTTTTGCTGATCGTTGCGGCCCATCTGGCGATGAAGGGATTTGGCTTCGTCATTTACAAAATCCAAAATCGATTTTCGCATCGCGTTGCGTCGTTCACGATTCTTTTCTCGTTCTTCGCCTTTTCCACTGCCGAACAGCCGCTCAAAAACGAGTCGGGGGTTGGATTCCGGCGCGACCGGTTGAGTGGCGCTTCTCCAACTGAGGTTGAATTGATACGCACAGGAATAGCCCGAATCACAAACTCCCGATTTGCGAACTCCTTCCGTTGAAAGCTCCAGAGAGCTGAAACGGGTGTGGTCACTGAGAGCCGCCGCGGCAACTTGGTCCATCGAAATTCCCAGCTGGATGTCTGCACCGGCAGTTTTGCGTGGTCGAACGCCCGTGAGGTAGCTCGCGTTTGCTCGTGCGTGATCGCCCCCGCCATCGGGCCCGGCCGTGCCGTTTCTTTGCTCAAGACCTTCGATGATTGTGAAGTCGTTGCGAAATTTTTCGACCGGTTTCAAACTCGGGCTGAATTGATAATCGGTCCCGGTTCCGCTCACCTTCCATTTTTCCAAATTGACCCCGTTAGGCAAGTATAACGCGGCCATGCGGCGGGGGATTTCGATCCTGGCAGCAGGAGTAGCAGCGGCAAACGTCTCAAAAACCGGCAGGCCAATGGTGGCTCCGATTCCCTGAAGAAATGTTCGTCTGTTGGTCGTCATTACAAAGAATACGACGCTGGGAACGAGAAAGAAACTGGCGCGTAAGAGCGGGAATCGGTATTATTCGTGCCGGAGGGCATCAACAGGATTCATCCCCGCCGCGCGGATCGCCGGATAAATTCCAAAAATGACCCCGGTGAGAACCGAGATGGAAAACGCCAGGGTTGGCGCCCAAATTTGCGTAATCGTCATCATGTTCGCGAAGCGCTCAATGATCAGCGGGACAGCCATTCCAACTACAACTCCAATTAAACCGCCAGCGCCGGAAAGCAGGATCGTTTCAATGAGAAATTGCATGACGATGTCGCGTTGTTTGGCTCCCATCGCGCGACGAATTCCGATTTCTCGAGTTCGCTCGGTAACAGTCGCCAGCATGATGTTCATGATGCCAATTCCACCCACGAGAAGGGAAATGGCAGCGATCGAACCGAGAACGATGTTGAAGATTTGCTTGGTGCGCTCAGCACGCCGCAACAATTCCAGCGGGACTGTCATTTTGTAGTCCACATCTTCGTGGTTCCGTTTCAATATGTGACGAATCGCTTCGGCAGCGGGAACGACTTGGTCCGCATCTCCGATTTTGATTGTAACCTCGTGGAAGTCCACTTTTTCAGCTTCAAATGAGCCAGAGCGGTATTTGAAAAGCACTTCTCCGAATCGATCAATCAGCGTGGAAAGCGGAATCATAGCCTCCATTGGCAATTCGCTTTCGTCTCCGCTTGGTTTTTTGACGGTCGCATCTCCCTTGCCGCCCAGTTGATCGGAATCTGCTCCCGAAGCTTTGGTTTCAATGATCCCAACGACTCGGAAATAATTGCGTTGCAGTCGAATTTCTTTGCCAACCGGGCTGCTCAGCGGGAAGAGTTTACGGGCAAGTTCTTCGTTGATCACGCAAACCGGATCGCGACCTTTCATTTCGATTTGGGTGAAAAATCGGCCTTTCAAAAGCCGCCGATTTCGCATTTCTGGATACCAGGGAACAGTTCCAAGCAAGGTGGCATCGACCGATAACGATTGATGCCACAAAAAGTCTTTGATTCGGCGGCCGGGAACTGCGATTTCGACGCCGGGAATGGTGGCGCGGATCTGATCGAGATCACGATAGGTGATACCGTATTCGAGAACGAGTGAGCGCTCCTGCTCGCCAGCGGTTTTGGTGTTGGTTGGCTTTTCGCTCGTTAAAATGATGTTTTGCGAGCCCAGATTTTTGATCTGCTGCTGTGCTTCATAGCTCGCTCCTTCGCCGATTGCGAGCATGGCAATCACCGACGCGACACCAAAAACGATTCCCATTGCTGTCAGCAGAGATCGTAGTTTGTGCATCCACAGACTCTTCATCCCCAATACGATGGAGCGTTTTAAGCGCCACGGGGAGAACAGTTGGAGAATCTGGATAGGAGAATTGAACATCGGGCTGATTATTTAGCGGCCTCCGTTTTTCGTGCAGGCGGCGCTTTTCCATCCTCACCCATCGTATCAAAGCCGACCTCACCATCTTTTAAGCGAATGACCCGTGGCGTGCGTTCTGCCATTTCCTCGTCATGGGTGATCATGATCAGCGTCTTTCCTTCCGTATTGAGATCGTCGAAAATTTTCAGGATATCGCCGCCGGACTTTGAATCGAGATTCCCCGTTGCTTCGTCCGCAAGAATCACCGCTGGATCATTCGCCAGAGCGCGGGCGATCGCGACGCGTTGCTGTTGTCCGCCTGAAAGCTCTGTCGGCCGATGATCAAGCCGATCGCCCAGCCCGACTTGATCAGCAAGGTGCGCCGCACGCGCGTGAGATTCCGCTTCAGGCATTCCCTGATAATAGAGGGGCACTTCAATATTTTCGACGACGCTGAGCTGCTGGATCAAATTGTAGCTTTGAAAAATGAAACCGAGACGCTTTCCGCGAACTTTCGATAGATCATCGTCTGCCAGCTCCGAGACATCTTTTCCTTCGAGCAAATAATCGCCAATCGTCGGCTGATCGAGACATCCCAGAATATTTAACAGCGTCGATTTCCCGCAGCCCGAGGGGCCGAGAATCGAGATGTAATCGCCTTCAAAAACCGTCAGTGAGATTCCCCGAAGCGCTTTCACGAGAATGCTGCCCATCTGGTAATGCTTCTCCACATCTCGGAGTTCGATGATGGGACGTCGGTTCGGGGAAAGTGAAGACATGCGGGGTGAACCGAAAATTTAAGCACAATCCTACGCTGCGCAAGGAGGCTGCGGGCGGGAACGCGTGAGGGGAGACCCTAAAATTACTCTGGAATGGTGAATTCCACCTTTTGATCAGCATTGAACATGTTGCCGCCGGTTTTTCCATCGGCTCCGAGCGATGAAATCGTGATCGCGCGGCCTTCCGCTGAAAAAATGAAGGGCTCACCTTTGTGATCGTTCGTTTGCTCTTCAGGAAGATCCAAATCTGCAAGCGAAGCAGGAATTTTCCCGTTCGTTTTTGACCAATCAATCACCGTTGTTTCGAGCGCGTTGAGCCGCGAAATCATCGTCGCGACAGGACTCGGGCCGAGCTGACCAAATTTTAGATAGATGAAGGCAACTGCTGCGATCAGAATCACCAATGCGAGAATCGTTTTCTTTTCCTGAGTCATGTTCAGGGGAGTCGGTAGCCTGTCCCGCCGGAATTGCAAGGTGAGCAGATTTACGATCCGATAGGGTTGGTTGAATGAATCAACCCTATCAGTGCAGAGAACTAGGTTTGGGACGATTTTGCTGCCCAAATTCAGCTTCGATTTGCCTGTTTGAGATGGGTCAGGTAGCGGCCAGCTCCAGATTCGCCATGCGAATCAGATTGAATGTTGCGCCGGTAAAATACGCCTCACTCTGAACTTTACTTTCCCCTCGATAACGAGTCTTTCAAAAGATGCCCACAGTTTTCATCCAACCGAAGATCTCCTCGATCCGCTTGCGGATGCGCTGGCTGGTTTCGTAGCCTCGTGAACTTGTGGTATGGCCATCCAACCCGGGCGTCGTTCGGTTTTTCACCTCTGCAACATGTGGTTTGGTTCGCCGTTTCCGGCAACCGCTCACGAACGCTTTGGTGTGATACCCCTTGTCCGCCCCGAGCGTTTCAACGCGCCCATGTCTGCGACTTTCGATCCGCTCGATTTGCTCTAAAGCCATCGCGGGCTCCTGTGTGGTGACTGGATTGTAAACGGCGATTTCGCTGAGCAATCCGTTGCGATTTTCCATCACCCCGTGCAGACCAAAACACATTTTAGCCTCTTTGTAGGGGCCTTTTCGATACAGCACCGACTCCGGATCCGTCCGGCTCCGGTGCGTTTTATTGCTGCGCTTTTCCCCTTTGAAATCCACATCGGGATTGCTCGGTTTAAACCCGTTGCTGTCACAGCCGTCGGTATCTCGATCATTGTCATCGCCGTCGAGATCTTCATCTTTGGGACGAAAGCTTTTCACGCTTGCCCACGCCTCGATCAACGTGCCATCGGCGCTGAAGTGTTCATCACTGGCCCAGTTTTCCTCACGCGAGAGTTGGTAAACTTCCGCGAAAAAAGCTGCGGCGATTGGCTCAGCAAAAAGGCGATCATAATTTTTGCTAAAGGTGCTGTGATTGAAGGTTCCCTCCTCCAGATCGCGATCAAGGAACCACTGCCACATCAGATTGTAGGCGAGTTGTTCGGCGAAAAGCCGTTCGCTCCGGACTGAGAAAAGCGCCATCAAAATCTTGGCTTTAAACAACTGCTCTGGCGGGATGCTGGGGCGTCCGGTTGTTTGGCTGTAAAACGCCTCGAACCTGGAACTGAACCGACGCAACACCTCATCGACCCGTCGCTTGATTGCCCGAATCGGATGCCGCTTCGGGATCAAGCTCTCTAAATTACAAATCGTCAGAAACTCAGGTTGGCCGTTGCTCTTTCCTCGCATCTCACATTTTATCCATGAAAAACGCCTTGGCTACTTTTTCAACACCCTGCTATTGGATCGTAGAAAGGCTGATCTAATTTCGGCAAGGGCTGCTCAATGCGGCGTTCGAACTTTTTGTGGAATTAGCCGTCACAATGTATTCCTAACATGCCAGCTAGGGCTGTCGGCTTTGTTTTGTAACAAAAACAGCCGACAGCACAGTATTTCCCCTCCTCGTGGGCTGGTTTCCCCTTGTTTCTCATGAGGAAAAGGAGACCTCGCTTCTGATGTTTACGTCGGAAGTGGGTTTTTTTTTATGAAATTCGTTGTCTTGTCCGCTAAAGCCGAACCTACATTCCGCACCATATTATTGGAGGCTATTGATCAGACCTTATTTGATCGTTTTTGAGAAGGAAATAACAGCGAATTGATCGCCGGGATCAGTCCAAATGATCGACCTCAAGTTGGCCGGGGCGAACTTGCTCTTCTTCGACATCAACGCGATGAATCCAAACGCTTTGCACCAAGCCGAGCATGGACATGACGGTGACCACAAAGGTTCCCCCGTAGCTGATCAAAGGCAGTGGAATACCCGTGATCGGCATGATGAGGAGGTTCATTCCGATATTCTGAAAAATGTGGGACAACATCAGCGTTAAAACGCCAACCACTATGAGTCGTCCGAGCATATCTCGACTGTAAAACGCGACAAACAGGCAAAGCAAAAGCATCACGAGGAATCCGGACATCATCATGAGAGATCCGCGAAACCCGTGCTCCTCGGCAAGAACCGCAAAAATAAAGTCATTGATCGCTGTCTTGTTCGAAATGAAACCCTTGTTATTCACCGTGTTTTTATTGGCAAATCCTTTGCCGTCCCAGCCACCTGAACCGATGGCGAGTAGATTATTGTGGGCCGAATAAGCGTCACCGAGAATGTCGACTTTTTTACCCATCAACATCTCGAATTGAACCGTGATCCGCTTTTTTTGGTATTCTTTCAGGCCAAAAAAGAACGCATACGGCAAAAACATGGTGCCGCAGAGAACGATGACGGTTAAGTAGCGAAACGGAATGTTTCCCACTAAAACCATTGCGGCGATCACTGGAATCCACACCATGGCCGATCCAAAGTCGCCCTGAAGCAAAACGAGGCCGCAGGGAATAATTCCGGCAATTCCAGTGATGGCCAAACGCATGAAGGGATTTCGGAAAACGGGATGCAGCTTGTGTAAATGCGCAAGAATCAGCGCCATGACGATGATTCCGCTTGCGATAGCTACCTGAGAACTCTGAATCGATATGAATCCGAGATCGACCCAGCCTTTCGTGCCATAAATGTCTACACCGAAAAATTGCGTGTAAACGAGCAGTCCGAGGCCGGCAATGTAAAAGGGAAGTCCGAGCCATTTGACCCACTTGTAATCAATGAGTGAAGCGATGAAGAACGGGATCAATCCGATCACGCCGAAAACGACCTGGTCACGCCATTTGCCGGCGAGCTCGGGGTCGCGCTGGCCGCTGGCGCTGTAAATTGCGCTGCAGCCAAAAATGAGAAGCGCCATCATGGCTACGAAAAGCAGCCAATTCATGCCAAAAAATTTGCGAAGAAGTGGGGTCATCAGGATGGGAAATATGTCACGGTGGAACCCACCAGCCTGCGTGTGTAATCGTGCTCGGGATGCATCACGATCTGATTGGTTGGCCCTGTCTCAAGGAGCCGACCATGATGCAGCACGCCGATACTATCGCTCATATGTTCTGCAACTGCAAGATCGTCTGTTACCACCATAATGCTGAGGTTTGAATCGTCGCGAATGTCGCAAATTCGATTCAAAATTTGGGCTTGTTCGACGACATCGAGCCCGCGCGTCACCTCGTGTGCGATGAGAAATTTGGGCTCAGGAAGCAGCGCCCGGGCAATCGCTGCGAGCTGGCGATCAGCCGGATCAAGTTCGAGCGGAGTTTGATATCGGGTTGAAGCCGGAAGTTTTACGGAGTCCATCACCTTTTCAATACGGCTCAGAATTTCGAATTTATCAGCGTTCACATTCCAAACTCGAATTACTTGGCGAAAAGCCTGATCGAGCGTCAAACGGGGATTCATTTGACCGAGCTCATCCCAAAACACGGCTTGGATATGTTTTCGCAATGGGTGGAACTTTCGTCGAGTCATTGATTCGATGGATTGCCCATCAAAATGAATTTCACCATCAGACACCTGATGAAGCCCTAAAAGGGCGAAGGTAACTGGTAATTTTCCACTGGCTTCGCCACCAACCAGGCCGAAGCATTGTCCCGGCGCAATATCGAATGACACGTCGTCGACGAGCTTTTCTTCAGACATCCGATAGCGAAACCAGCGCCGCCGAGAGCCGGTATCGATCGAGATATTTTTCAGAGAAACGAGCGGATCCATGATGCGTAGAGAAGTCTTCGCTCGCTTTGCGCTCTCATTCAACCCTCAAGACTACGCCCGTTTCGGGAACCGGAACGGCGATTGGAGTGGAAATCGGCGCATCAATCGTTGGCAAATTTTCCGGCGTTTTGAAAATTGAAGCCGGTGCCGCAATCGGAGATTGATCGGTTATCGCAGGTGCGGTGATTTCCGAAGTCGTTGGAGCGTTCGGCGTTTCGGGATTTTTCGTTCCCGCCACTGTGGGTTTTCGGAAAATCGATGCGGTTGCTTCTGCCTGAATAGGCACACGAATTTCAACCGTATTTAAATTTTCATCATCCGAACGGGCTGCTTTTAATTCCACCGAGATTCTTTCTTTTGCGATCCCGGAACTCAGAAGGCTTCTTTTCACTTCCTCAACTCGCTTATTGCTGACCCATTCATTGAAGGCATCCGTGCCGGTCCCACCAACTCGTGCCAGGAGAATGACATCGTCATTGATTCGCAGATCGGTGAGCAATTCCCCTGCAAATTTGTCCACGGCGGTCATTTGCGTCGTTTGAAGCATGAAGCTCTGGCTGCCAAACGGCACCCTTCCCAGCACTTTGAGATTGCGCTTATTTTTGGGCTTAGCGCGCATCAAAAAACGTTTCGAAAGTGATGGGCGAGCTGGCTCGGCGGGCTCAACTTGAACGAGGCTTGCAACAAATACCGGCGTCGAATCCTCCTGCGCTTCAGCACCTTCATCAGAGAGTGGCGTCGCAATAATGGTAGCGATGAGCGGCGGCGGAGTGTGCAATGCGCGATCGGCTTCCAGAAAAAGCCAGTTCAACCGGTCTGGAACCAAAAGTCCCGCATCCGCACTGTTCGTTATTTTCTTCCCGAGCCCTGCAAGTTCAAGATTCAGCAGTCTTGACATGAGGCTGGGGGGAGTTGCAAGACTGCCGGCGAAAGAAATATCGGCTGGGTTCGATTGCGCCGCTGCAGCAACTAATGAATTCGCCATGCGCTCCGCAGTTGGCATATTTTTGAAAAACTCTTCGTGTTCTGTGAGCGCATTCGGCAAGTTACGGGGAACTTCGGGGAGGTCTGCCGTCGCAACCAGGCAAATAAGATTACGAGTTTTCAAAGAGTCACTTTCAAAACGCACAATATTTAACATCGCTTCAAAGGTGGCGTGGGTTACCAAACTGTCAGTCTGGCCTGAAACGAGAAATTCACTTGGTTTGACGCACAAATCCCATTCGTGAGTGGTGAGCGACAGTTCTTCAATGAAATCAGGAATTTGATTCAATACCGGGACTGCAGGCGCGGAAGGATCAATCATCAGTTTTTCGACCGAAACCCGGAGATCCGGCCGAACTGAACGGATCGCCAACAGAATGCCGCGTGCTTCACTCTCGGAACGAAGCACTCCTTCCACCTGCACGATGCCATTTGGCCGCATTCCAATGCAAACTCCCCGGGAATGCTGCTGAGAGACAGAAACTTGATCGTTGGAAAAAGCCGTGAGCTGCACAACTACGACCGAGAGCACAGCCGCAATTCGCAGCCATGTCCCGCAAACCTTCCTCCCAATCAGGGAAGCGCTTGCCGTCTCATGTCTCATTCAGTGTCGTGTGTTTCCTAACCAAGTTAAGCACCCTGCTTTTAAATACAATATCAATGTTGCATCGCAAAGAAGAGACTCTTCCCAGCTTCTAAAAGTCACTTTTGCGGCAACTCTGGATAAATCATTGCCCCGCCTACGTTGGTTTGTGACACTTTAATGCTGCGGATTTTATCAACGTCGCAGGTCAGAATGTCCTCCTCAAGCGCAATGAAATTGGCCCGCTTTCCCACTTCGAGAGATCCCTTTTCTTTCTCTTCGAACGAAATTTTCGCATTATTGATCGCAAATAAACGGATCGCGTCCTCTCGGAAAATCCAAACGGTAGCCGAACTTGCTAAAAGTTTTGTGGAACCCCTGAAACGAATTTGGGAATTGCCCGAACGACTTTCCACACGAAGGTGGGGCCGATGTCCGAAGGCACCGACAACGAAGAGAAAATTCACTACCAATGTCAGCGTTGCGGCAATTGTTGCCGTTGGCCCGGAGAAGTGCCCGTCGATGATGCCGAAATGCAAAAAATCGCGGACTATCTAAAAATGCCCCTCTACGATTTTGTGGCTGAATACACCGACCTCCGGCTCAATCGCGGCGGCCTGACCCTGACCGAAAAGCCAAACGGCGAGTGCATTTTTCTCGAAGGAAAAAATCACTGTCAGATCAACGACGTGAAGCCCTACCAGTGCTCCGGATTTCCCAATCGCTGGAATTTTGAGGGCTGGCAAAAAGCGTGCGAAGCGATTCCGGTGAAGATTGAATAATATTCGAAATGAGAAAAGGAGAGTTAGTTGAACTATTGGATGAAAACTTGTTCCAGCAAATCGAACTGGGTGATTCGAAACGGTTCAAATTGCGCCAAGGAAAATGCTATATTGATTCCGTCAGGAGAAACCGAATCAAAGGAGTTTATGAGTGCGTGACTGTTACGCCTTCGAATTTCGAGGGTGAATGGGCTTTGAATCTGCAAATTACGGTTCACTTGATGGAACAATGCCCGATACCAGCAGGGCCGTTTGGCGAAGACAGAGAGTTTTCCTCGGAGATTTCCGCCAAAGTTTTTAAAAGGCTCTCCAACAATTCGGAATTTCCTGAATACTTCACTGTAGGAAGTAACCAACAGGAGATTGAGGTGTGGATTATCAATTTCGGAGGAACTTTGCACAATAACTTCGAACGTAATTTTCAAAATCTTTCTAAGATTCTTCTAGGGGATCCGAGGCTCGAAATCTGCAGACCGTATATCGAAGACTCGTCAATTGCGATGGATTCTGAAGAAGTCGTCACGACCCTAGAGGCCATGAATAGTGGGCCTCATGAGCGTTATTCTGCAGGAAAGATACTTTCACAGTTGAAAGCGTTTCGAAAAGGACATCAAAGGTGGTACAATTTTTAAAGTGATCTTAAAACTCACCCGCAAAAAACGGATTGTGGCGTTTTTCTTCCCCAACCGTCGTCATCGGGCCGTGACCAGGACACAAAATAGTTTCATCCGGCAGCGTCATGATTTTTTCGCGATTCGTTTTCCACGCGTCGTCCCATGAAACAAGTCCCCCGCCCATTGATCCGGCGAACATGGCATCGCCAACAACCGCGACCGGCTCGGCGAGACCGGAAATTACATACGTCGTTCCGCCGGGGGAGTGACCCCATGTGGTTCGCGTTTCGACTTTCAAATTGCCAATCGAAAATTCAGCGCCTTCATCAAAAGGTTCTGTTCCCGGCCATGGCTCGGTGCTGTTACAATATTTGCGGACATTAGAATCGAGCGCTGCATCAAGCCGCTGCAAATCCGCGACGTGATCGTTGTGCGTGTGCGTTAGAAAAATCGACTCGATCGTCAGCCCAAGCTGCTTTGCCCGTTCAACCATCGGTAGTGAATTCGTGCCCGTATCAAAAATCGCCGCGACCTTGGTTTCCGGATCCCAAATCAGAAACGAGTTCACCCGCATGTCGCGGTAGGCGGCGTTGAAAATCTCCAACCCATCCAGCGAAACCATTCGTGGAGCCCATGCTTTTGAAGCCGCAATAGTCAGGGCATCGACATCCAGATCGAGCGCTCGTGCGACTTTTTTCAACGCATCTGCATCGCAGAATTCACCTCGGCACAGTCGAGCCAACACGTCAGTCGGGACTCCGGTTTTCGCTGAAAGCTCAGCTTCCGTGATTCTGTGACCGCGCATCATTTTTGTAATGATGTCGTCAAAAAAATCTTCGATAGGAATAATCATCATGGCTCAGACTTCTGCACCCGAAATGCATTCGCGTAAACATTGAAACTTCGCTCCCGCAAAAAGCCGATGAGGGTCTGGCCGCTCTCTTTGGCGACTTCAACTGCCAAACTGCTTGGCGCTGAAATACCTGCCACGATGGGAATTCCAGCGGCGAGGGCTTTCTGCATCAGCTCGAATGAAATTCGACCACTGACGAGTAAAATTGAATTGGAAAGTGGAATTTTGCCGTCGAGAACGGCGCGACCAATCACCTTGTCGAGCGCGTTGTGACGGCCGACATCTTCGCGAAGCCACTGCAGATTTCCCTCGCGGTCAAAAATCGCACTGGCGTGCAATCCACCGGTTCGGTCGAACGTTTCCTGAGCGGCACGCAATGTTCCTGAAAGCGAAAGCAGCACCTTTTCAGAAACAACTCCGCCGGTTTCAGCCGGAATTGAATCGTATTGCTGAAAAATGGAATCGATCGTGGCTTTCCCGCAGACGCCACAACTGCTCGATGTAAAAACGTGTCGGGTAAGCGATTCCAAATCAACGGAATGGCCCGGTGCCAATTTTGCCTGAATCGTATTCCCAATCCCTTCGGGATCGACATCAGGGCAGGCTGAAATTTCGAAAATCTCGTCGCCGGATTTAATCACGCTCTCCGTCAGCAGGAATCCCGCGGTCAATTCGTCGTCATGCCCGGGCGTCCGCATCATCACGGCAATGCTGCGGTCTTCGATTCGGATTTCGAGCGGTTCTTCAGCAGCAACAAAATCTTCGACTGCAGCAAATCCTTTTCCGGCTTTAAAACGATCCAATAGGGTTGGTTTGTCGAATAGACCCTGTTGGATCGTGGCGAGGTCTTCCGGCCGATTCAAATTCGCAAACAAAGCTCGATCTGCTTCCGATTCGATTTCCAGCGCTTCCAGACCGGCTTTCGCGATTAATTTCTGAAGCGAGAGTTCACCCGCTGCGATTTGTTCGCGAACGAGCTGCAGGATTGATTTTGGATAAACCGCAGCCAGCGGTTCGAAACGCCCATCGATTCGAGGAACGATGCCTTTTCCTGTGTCGACGAGTTGTTTCAGAAAATCGGGGGAAAGATTCGGTAAATCGACAGCGAGAACGACGAGGAAATCCGTTTCGCATTGTTCTAAACACGCAGCCAAACCGCCGATGGGACCGAGATTGCCATCTAGATCATGGACGATAGAAATCCCCTCTATGAAATCGGGGAACGGCTGATTTTGATTCGCCGAGAGATAAATTTGCTCCGGCTCAAGCTGCGCCAATTTCGCCAACTGAAACGCAAACAGCGGCTGCCCGCGCCATTGGTAAAAGGCCTTGTCCTCGCCAAAACGGGAGGATTCCCCGCCGGCGATGAGAGCGGCGGACAGGCTATTTTTTTCAGAAGACATGAGTTTCGAAATTCTCGATTACTTTTCCTACGAAGTCTCGCAAATCGAAGCGGCATCGGCAAAACAAAAAAACCCGACTTCGCTTGCGCGAAACCGGGTTTTTGAAATGATTTGGATTTCGATGCGAACAAAAATTCGGGTCGGAAATCTCAGCACCACTTACTTGAGATTCTGGCTATGGAAATCAGCCCAATCTTCAAGGTTGTTGAGGTGAATCGCGTCTTTTACGGATCCGTCGTCAGCACGACCTGCAGTTGAGCAGATGCCCGCACGCGTGTCGTCGTCGTGGTTGTAGCCGATGATGGAATCATTCAGCGCTGTGACAGCACCCTGATCGAGGGAACCGCCTTTTTGCTCAAGAATCCATGCTTCGGTCTCAACGTAAGTTGGCTTGCCAGCGATAAAGCTTTCGAAAGCTGCTTTGTCGATACCGAGGCCGTCGAGAACCATCTGGTCGTAGCCAGCGCCGATTGCAGGGTAGTCAGAGTGGAGTTTTCCAGCTGCACCGAGTGAGGCCTTGAGCCACAAACGAGGAAGGTGAAGAACGCCGAGTGGGCCGGTCGTGCCGGAACTGATCATTGGAATGATGTCGCTCATAGTCGTATTTTTTATTTGGTTTTACTTAAATCCGGACTGTAGCCGAATTCAAAATTCAGAATTGCGAGACTAACGCCCGCACTGTTCGCACTCAATCTTTTTTCCTGCGCAATTATGATGCCGAATGGCGGATTTGTGTGCTTCACACCGGTAATGCGGATTGGTAGCCTGATCTTATGCAAAAATTACAGAATCTTTCAGAAAGCCCCAGTCGGCGCCGTTTTGTTTCGACCTCAACCGGAGCTGCGATTGCAGGAGTCTCCGGTTTTTTCGCGCTGACCTCAAAGTCTCGCGCTCAGGCGCCGAAGATCATTGGGCATGGGGATTTTAAATACAAAGTCGTCGAGGGCTGGGGAAATTTGGATCCAGCCCAAACGCCGGTCGCGAATTGCCACGAAATGGCGGGTGATTCAAAGGGGCGGCTGATTCTTTTTCAAACCAACGTGAAGAACAACGTCATCATTTACGATAAAAGTGGCAAGCTCGTTGATTCATGGGGCACGACGTTTCCTGGAGCGCACGGGTTGGATTTGGTGAATGAAAACGGAACGGATTTCCTTTTTCTGAGTGATACAAAGCTGGGCAAGGTTTTCAAAACCGACATGAAGGGCAAGGTCATCATGGAACTGGGCCGTCCCGATCTGCCGCAGTACCGGGGAAAGAATGCGAAGATTAAATGGGCTCCAACAAACATCATGCCCGCGCCGGATGGCACGTTCTACGTCGGGGACGGTTACGGAAGCAGCTGGGTGATGCATCATGCAGCGGATGGCGAGATCCTCAATATTTTCGGAGGAAAGGGCGGCAGCCCCGAGAGTTTGAATACGCCCCACGGTGGTATCGTCGACACGCGTGATCCGGAAAATCACACCTTGATGATCTGTTCACGATCGGACAGCGCATTGAAGCGCTTCACCTTGTCGGGGATTCATTTGCAGACGATTCCCGTTCCAGGGATGAAAGTTTGTCAGGTCGCAAATCACGGCGATTACATGATTGCTCCGCACCTTGATGGCTTGATCACTGTCGTGGATAAAAACAACCAAGTCGTTTCGAATCCCGGCGGCGAAGCACCGGCTCAGGATGCGAGCTTCAATCTCACGAAGATGAAAAAAGCAGCCGATAGTCCTTTTCAGAAGCCGCACGGTATCTGGATCGATCAAGACGAAAGTGTTTACGTTCCCCAGTGGGCTTCCGGAAATACTTATCCGATTAAGCTTGAGCGAGTCTGATCGGATTGGCGGAAAAACGTGTTTAAAACATCACGAAAAATAGATGACAGAATGCGGCGCACCCCTAAATTCTGGGAGAAAAGGGAACTCAAAATGAAATTCTACTGCTGATTTCAGTTCCCGCCTGCCACACTAAATTCATCTGTTTTTTAAAAAGCCATGGAGACCAACGACGTCGTTGAGATGATGGAAGCCGCGTTCAAAGAGAATGATCGAGCGCTTGTCGATTCCGAATATGTTTCATTTGAAACGCAATGGATTGGCACGCTCCTCTCCAGCTCGGGAACCATGTGTATTCAGCCTAAGCTGGAAGAAGATCTCGATGCCTACACGCTCGATTGCGAATTGCCGACAGGTGAATTCGAAATCCATGTGGCAACCGCATCCGACCGTTTCCGCCGCTTTCCGGCATTCATACGCATCAATATTTCAATGACGCCCGTGACCGAATGGAAACGAGCGCGCACCAAAACGTCACGCAATTTCAATGTCGCGTATGCTCGCTGGTTCACGATCATTGACCGCAACCTTCAGGAGAAAATTTATTCCGACAACGAGGTGAGACTTGCAACGAGTCAGACCAAGAAAAAGAACGTTTCCTGGGATGACGATTGCGATGTGAAAGTCTA
This sequence comes from uncultured Verrucomicrobiales bacterium, assembly GCA_937891465.1. Classification (GTDB taxonomy): domain Bacteria; phylum Verrucomicrobiota; class Verrucomicrobiia; order Verrucomicrobiales; family DEV007; genus JABDJT01. The sequence continues at coordinate 23,819 of CALAHF010000086.1, forward strand.
CGACAACCGAATCGATGGCTTTGTTTCATTAGGTCAAAGCGACAACAACGGCGATGGCATGGCCGGCGGATACATCGGCTACGCTGATGGCGAGCCCGTTTCAGTTGTGTTTGATCTGCACTTGAGCGGCCTGCGGTAAGGCTTCTCGCTGGAGGTCAAATCACGCTGTCATAAACGGCTTCCAGCGCTGCGATTTGCGCCCCACGCTCGAATCGTTCACGCACGTGTTGAGTAGCTGTTTTTCCAAGTTCGGTCCACAGCATCGCGTTTCCCGCGATTTCTTGCATTCGCTGCAAAACAGCATTCTCGTCATCTTCAGCGACTAAAAATCCGCTGGCACCGTCATCGACCGCTTCTGGAATTCCGCCGTGATCGGTCGCTACCACCGGCAACCCCGTCGCCATGGCTTCAAGCATCGCATTGGGAACGCCCTCGCGATTTCCGTCGGCTCCTGTTCGGCTGGGGTGTAGAAAAAGATGGGCGTTTTCGTAAGTCGAACGCAATTCGTCTTGATCCAAAAATCCGCGAAACGAAACCGCTTCAGTAATGCCTAATTCATCCGCGAGCGCTTCGAGGTTTTCTCGAAAAGGGCCATCTCCGACCAGTTCAAACGTTGCCTGCGGGAAATCTTTCCGAAATCTCGCAAACGCCCGCAACGACACATCGTAGGCCTTTTTTTCGATTAAACGCCCCGCCTGCACAATTCGCCACGCGCCATCTTCAGGAAAAATTCGCGCTTCGCAAAACGGCCAGTCCTCCATCGGAATCCCCGTTCGCGAAAGATGCAGATTTTCTGCCGGACATCCCAACGATTCCAATTCCTGGAGCAACGAATCCGAGCGCGCCAAAATCGCATCTGCATTGGCAAAAACTTCCAGCATCGCCTCTCGATAACGCGGTTTTTCCAAATCCACTCCGGCATCCGCTCCGTGAAAACTCACGATCACTGGACACGGCTTCGTTGGCGATTTCAGTAGCGGCAGCAAAAACGGACCGCTGTTTCCAAAATAAGCGTGCAGCACCGCCACATTGCGATCCCGCAGCCCCGATTCCAATTCCGCCAGCTCAGAACGAAACATCACCGGCGGGCTTTTCGAAAGCCGCCGCGATGCGAACCGCCGCCACTCGCGCAGCAGTCCCGGGGGGCGAGACAGCTCCACCACGTTGCCATCAGGAAATGGGAAACGATCCGCGTGTTGTCGCTTTTGCGTGAACACCACCGGCTCAACATTCGCCAAGCCCGTGATTTGACGATAGACATGCAGCATTTCCGCCGCCAGAAAAGTGGAGCAGAAACAGCCGACAATCGGTTTGGGGGATGACACTTCAGTTTGCAAATACACCCAACGCATACCACGTCTCACCACCGTGGAAAATGGAGTTTTCGAATTTCCCTGCGGTGCTATCGTTTCAACGTCCATGGATTACCTCGAAAAAGCCCGGCGTGTCATCACGCTCGAAATCGAAGAACTCACCCGATTGCTCGATCGCGTCGGTCAGCCGTTCTGTGATTGCGTCGACGCAATGCGCATCGCAATCGATTCCGGCCACAAAATCATCATCGTCGGGGTCGGGAAATCCGGAAATATCGGCAACAAGCTTGCCGCGACGCTCAATTCCACCGGCGCTACCGCCGCCATTTTAAACTGTCAGGATGCCCTTCACGGCGATCTTGGCCTGATCGATGAAGGTGATGTCGTCCTCGCCATGAGCTATTCCGGTGAGACTGCCGAGCTCCTCGCGGTGCTTCCGCATTTGAAGCGTCTTGGCGCCACGATCGTCGGAATGACGGGAAAATCGGCATCCACATTGGCAAAAACATCTGATCACGTCCTCGACGTCAATGTTCAGCGCGAAGCCTGCCCGCTTAATCTTGCCCCGACTTCCAGTACGACGAACATGCTCGTGATGGGCGATGCGCTCGCGATGGTATTGCTGGAAGCACGTGGCTTTAAAAAAGAAGACTTCGCCGACCTCCATCCAGGTGGTTCTCTCGGAAAAGCGCTGCTTACCCGGGCTCGCGACATCATGCGAACAGGCGAAGGATTTGTTCGTCTCGCCGGTGATGCAACGATTTTTCAAGCACTCGAGAAAATGTCAGCGGCCCGAGCCGGAGCAGTTGTCGTGATCGATTCTGAAGGCCGAATGGAAGGAATTTTTACTCAAGGCGATTTTGCCCGTGCGTTTTCCAACGAAAAAGGCGGAATCGGCGAACGCCCCGTCTCCGATTTCATGACGAAAAATCCGATTTCAGTTACCGAAAACAAACTCGCCGGAGAAGTTCTTCACATGCTCGAAGAAGCCCGAATCGACGATCTTGTAGTCATCGATGACGCAGGCAAGCCTGTAGGAGTGATTGATACCCAGGATCTCACGCGAATGCAGATTATTTAAAAAACGATTTTTACGAACCAACAGGGTTGATTCATCGAACGTACCCTATTGGTTCGTGAAGCCATTTCGATCAGACAGGGTAAGTTCGACGAACAGACCCTATTGGTTCGAAAAATTTAATTTCACATGCGAATTCTCATCACAGCCGGCCCGACGCGCGAGGCAATCGATCCTGTTCGATACATTTCGAATCAGTCATCGGGAAAAATGGGCTATGCCCTCGCTGAGGCGGCTGAAAAAGCGGGCCATGAGGTGATTCTTGTGTCCGGTCCGGTCAATCTTGCGCCTCCTGCGGGAGTCGAAACAATTGCTGTAGAATCGAGTCACGAGATGTTTGAGGCCGTTCGCGATCGAATTGGTGATTCTGTTGATGCAGCAATTTTTTGTGCCGCGGTTGCTGATTACCGACCCAAAAATATCGCCGCCGAAAAGATCAAAAAGAACTCCGATTCGATGACTCTCGAAATGGAGAAAACCGAGGATATTTTGGGGAGTGCTCGTTCTGTTTTTGGATTCAAAGGAACGCTTGTTGGGTTTGCTGCTGAAACGCACGATCTCGAAAAACATGCGGTTGAAAAAATGCAGCGGAAAGGGTGCGACCTGCTGGTGGCAAATGACGTCAGCCGCAAAGACATCGGGTTTGATCGGGACGAAAATGAAGTGCGTTTGTTCTTCGCTGATGGCCGTGATGAACGTATTCCGATGCAGTCCAAAGCTGACCTCGGCGTCGCGTTGATTCAAAAAATCACCGAGTTGTGACGATCACAATTTGATCTTCTCAGCGATCGTTTTTCCAATATTCAAAGCCGCCGTCGCCGCAGGACTGGGAGCGTTGCAGACGTTGATGATGCGCTGGTGCTCGACGATCAAAAAGTCATCGACCATTTGCCCGTCCGGTGAAATTGCCTGAGCGCGAACACCGGCTGGGACGGCCACAAGATCGTCTTCGTGAATCTCCGGCAACAGCCGCGCGAGCGCCTTCACAAAGGCAGGTTTGCTGATCGAACGCCACATTTCGCCCGCACCGGTTTTCCAATATTTTGCGGCGATTTTGATAAAGCCCGGATAGGTCAGTGATTCAAACAGCTCGCCGACGTTAATCTTGTATTTTTCGTAGCCTTCCCGCGCGAAAGCCAACACCGCGTTTGGCCCGCATTCGATGCCGCCCTCGATCATTCGCGTGAAATGGACGCCTAGAAAAGGAAATGCCGGATCGGGAACGGGATAAATCAGGTGATTCACGAGCGATTGTGCCTCGGATTTCAATTCGAAATATTCGCCCCGAAACGGCACGATTTTAACATTCGGATCTCGCCCCGAAAGCCGTGCGAGTCTATCCGAATACAACCCGCCGCAATTCACCACATGGCGTCCCACGAATGTGTTGCGTGCTGTATCGACCGCGACCTCTGTTGGAAAAAGGGTGATGTCTTCGACTTTCTCATCGAGCAGGATCTTCCCGCCCATCGCCGCGATTTGTTCGCCCAAACGTTCGCACACCTGGCGGTAATTCACGATTCCGGCCTCAGGAACATGAATTGCTGCAATCCCCGCTGCGTGGGGCTCGATCTCCCGAAGTCGTTCTTGATCAATAAGGGTGCAGTCCACCCCATTGGCCTGCCCACGTTCAAAAATCTGATTCATCGCTGGAATTTCAGAATCGTTTAGGGCAACGATTACCTTTCCACAAATTTCGAAATCAATTCCTTCGGCCGCGCAAAACTCCTCCATCGCCCGTTTTCCTTTGCGGCAATTATCGGCCTTCAACGATCCCGGTTTGTAATAAATCCCTGAATGCAGAACGCCTGAGTTATGGCCGGTTTGATGTTGGGCCAGCACTGATTCTTTTTCGAGGACCGTGACTGAGCAATCAGGGTTTTGCAGCAGAACGTTGTAGGCTGTTGAAAGCCCCACGATACCGCCACCAATGATAAGAATGTCGGAATGGCCGCTCATTTTTCGAGAAAAATTCGACCCGCTCGACGGCGGGCATGCACATCAGCCGGGAGATTGATTTTCGCTGGGTCACCCGATTCGGACAACAAATCGAGGACTCGCTGAATTTCAGAAAATCCGCAGTCGGGAACTCCGCTTTCTGACAACCAACGGGCAACGATTCGAAACTGATCGGCCTCGGCCATTTCGGCGAGTTTTTTCGAATCGAGAGCACCGTTGTCATCAATCAGATCGGCAAACACCGAGTCGATTTGCGATTCGCGGACGGCTTCTTCCATTTTTAAAACTCGCGACAGGCGTTCGACCGCGCCGCGAATATCGCGCCCGAAGATGTCTGCGAGATCGGGGATCAGCTGCTGACGAACCCGATTTCGCACCGCAAATTCAGGATCAAAATTCGACCGATCCTCCCGAAACGGAATCGAATTTTCTGAGCAATAAAGATCAATCGCTTCACCCCAGACTTCCAGCAGGGGACGATTAAAAATCAGGTCGCGGGCACCGTGTCGAAATTCACTGGATCGCCGCATTCCGCCTAAACCGCGAAGCCCGCTTCCGCGAAAGAAATTCATCAGGACGGTTTCCACCTGATCATCGGCGTGGTGAGCCAGAAAAATGCCGGTGCAATCGTGTTTCAACGCCATTTCAGCGAAGAAATCATGCCGCACCTGCCGCGCCGCGAGTTCGAGCGATTGTTTCGTTTCCGCCGCGTATTTGGCAACATCTGCCGTTTTTGATTCGCATTTAAACTCAAGTTCAGCAGCAACTTTTGCCACCAAATCGGCATCTGCTTCTGACTCGCTGCCGCGCAAACCATGATTCACATGACATACGACCAAATTCTCGAAACCAGCTAATTTCAGCAAATGCAGCAGCACCATCGAATCCCGGCCGCCGCTCACGCCGATCAGGGCAGGCGTTTCCGGAGAAAACTCAGCAGAAAGCTGGTAGAGAAATGTCGAATCGAGACTGACACGAGGTTTGGGCATTCATTTACAAATCAACAGGGTCTGTTCATCGAATCAACCCTCCTGAGTAACAAAAAGAGTGATTTTATCGTAATTCGTTGCTTTCATTGTAGTGATTGGTTCTTCCTCAACTTTGTTGCGGGGCTTCTTTTTGTTGCGAAGGCAATAATGCGTCCGCGCATGGTTCGCTGTTGATTCGTGGAATTCACTTTTCGACGTCGTCGTCCTCTTTCGGTTCCGGCTCCTTTTTCGGAAGTACCCGTGTCAAAACTATCGGATCTTCCAAATCAAAATATTTCCCAAACTTCTCAGTCTTGGTAGCCAGTTCAGCACCGTCCATGAAGAGAATTGAGTCGCCAAATTTATTGCGCTCGATTTCACCGACCATTTTGTTGTCAGAAAGAAATGGCTCGTAATCGCGTATCGAATTGGTCTGCCAGATCAAAATCTCGCCTGATTCAACGAGTTTGAATGCACAAAACTGGTAGGTTCTGTTTTCGGGATCATCCTCCTCCACTTGGATCGATATGAATCCCATCTCTTTGTCCTTTTCTGATCTCAGGGCATTAAATTTTCCATGAGCCGTCTCGAACTCGTTGTCCTCCCAATAGGTGGAGGCGAACCGCCCAAAGCCATCTTCATCGAATGCGACATGAACAATCCCCTCGTCAAGTTTCCACGAACCTACAAATTCCTCACGCAGCGAAATTTCCGTTTCATTTGTGACCGGAGTCTGCGTGCGAACGGGACTGCACGAGGATAGAATTGCAGCGGAGATCGGGAGAAGTGCGCAGAGTAAATTCTTCATCACACAATGTAACCTGTGAAAACGCCCTTTCCCTATATCGTTTAAAACGATCCGAAGATCGTTTTAAGTGATGAATCCATCACGCCGAAATCCGGTCCGTGCCCATGTAAGGCTGGAGGATTTCAGGAATTGAAATCGATCCATCAGCTTGCTGATACGTTTCGATAAAGGCCACGTAAAGTCGTGGCAACGCCGTTCCTGAACCATTCAGTGTATGCGCTGGCGCGTTCTTGCCGGTCTCAGCGTCTTTGTAACGGAGGTTCATTCGACGTGCCTGCCAGTCATTGAAATTCGAGCAACTTGAGACTTCGAGGTAGCCGCCGTGACCCGGCGCCCACACTTCAATGTCGTATGTTTTCACTGAGCTGTTCCCTAAATCACCCGTGCAGAGTTCGATCGTCCGGTAATGAAGGCCGAGGAGTTGCAGCACCTTTTCAGCTTCGGCGGTGAGCTTTTCGAGTTGTGCCATCGAGTCGTCGGGATGCACGATGTTCACGAGTTCGACTTTATCAAACTGGTGCATCCGAATCATCCCGCGGCTCTCGCGACCAGCCGAACCTGCTTCGCGACGGAAACAGGGAGTGTAAGCCGTTGTTTTGATCGGAAATTCTTTGGGATCGACGATTTGCTCACGAAACAAATTCGTGACCGGCACCTCAGCCGTAGGAACGAGGAAATGCTGATTGTCCTCGATGCCGTACATGTCGTCTTCGAATTTCGGAAGCTGGCCGGTTCCATACATGCAATCGCGATTCACGATCACGGGCGGCGCGACTTCATTGTAGCCGTGCTCATTGGTGTGCAAATTTAGCAGAAATTGGATCAGTGACCGCTGCAGCTTTGCGCCGGCCCCGGTGAATGCAATGAAGCCAGATGAACTGATTTTCGTCGCCAAATCGAAGCTGAAAAGTCCCAGTTCTTCGCCCAGGGCGACGTGATCTTTCGGTTCAAAACCATCGAACGTTGGCTGCTCGCCCCACTCACGAATCGTCGGATTGTCGTCTTCGCTGTCGCCAACGGGGCAGTCAGCGTGTGGCAAATTGGGGAGCGCCAGCAGCAATTCCCGCTGTCGAGCGTCCGCTGCATCTGCATCTTCGCCGATCGCTTTGATTTTGTCGCCGATTTCACGAACCTGCGTTTCGATCTCGCTGGTGTTTTCGCCCTTTTGTTTGAGCGCACCGATTTGTTTCGAAGTCGATTTCCGCTCTGCCTGAAGCTCCTGCTTTGAGGTCTCAGCAGCACGACGCGTCACATCGCACTCGAGGATTTCATCAATCGTCGCCGACACATCAGAACCGCGGGCGTTGAGGCGTTCTTTTACGAGGTCGGGATTTTCACGGAGTAAGCGAATGTCGAGCATAGCGTGGCAATTTTCGCGGGAAAACGCCGGAAATCAAAAGGTGATTCAGGGAAATAGATAAGCAAAAGGGCGATTCCGGAGAATCGCCCTTCTTAAATACGTGTTCCAAAAAATTGAACCGATCTATCAATCGAGCAAATCAGGCCAATCGGTGTGGAATGACTCGTCGGCTGGCTTATCAACACGCTGGTAGGTGTGAGCACCGAAGAAGTCGCGCTGGGCTTGCAGCAAGTTAGCTGGCAAACGCTCGGAACGATATCCGTCGAAGTAGCTGAGGGATGCGCTGAACGCAGGAACGGAAATCGAGTTGCTCACTGCGAGGCAGATGATTTCGCGCCATGCGTCTTGACCGCGGGTGAGGATGTCCTTGAAAAACGGATCGAGCATCAGGTTCGTGAGGTCCGGATTGCGCTCGTAAGCTTCGGTGATGCGGTTGAGAAATTTGGCGCGAATGATACAACCTCCGCGCCAGATTTTTGCGATCTCGCCGAGCTTGAGATCCCAGTCGTGCTTGTTGCCGACGTTTTTGATGAGATCCATGCCCTGCGCGTAACTCACAACCTTCGAGGCGTAAAGCGCGTCGTGAACTTTAGCGATGAGGTCTTTCTTATCGAGGGTGATGTTCGCCGCCGGACGTGGGAAATGGGGAGCAGCTTCAAGACGCTGATCTTTCAGGGATGACAAAATGCGGGCTTCAACAGCGGCATTGATCGTGGAAGCAACGATGCCGTTGTCGACTGCGTTCATGATGGTCCAGCGACCGGTTCCTTTCTGACCTGCGCGGTCGAGAATGATGTCGATAACAGGCTTGCCAGTCTCGGGATCGGTTTGTTTGAAAATCTCGCTGGTGATCTCGATGAGGTAACTTTCCAGCTCACCGCCGTTCCATTCGGTGAAGACCTCGGCCATTTCATCGGTGGTAAATCCAGCCGCTTTGAAGATCTCGTAAGCTTCGCAGATGAGCTGCATGTCGCCGTATTCGATGCCGTTGTGAACCATTTTCACGTAGTGACCAGCACCGCCGGGACCAATGTGAGTCACGCAAGGCTCGTCATTGTTCGGACCTGCATTGGCGCAGATTGCTTCAAAAATAGGCTTGATGATTTCCCAGCTCTTAGCGGGGCCACCGGGCATAATTGCCGGACCTTTGAGCGCGCCTTCTTCACCACCGGAAACGCCGGAACCGATGAAGAGGAGCCCTTTTTCTTCGAGTGCTTTGGAACGGCGCTCGGTGTGAATAAAGTAGGTGTTACCGCCATCGATGATGAGGTCGCCTTTGTCCAAAAGCGGCACAAGCGAGTCGATCACAGTATCCACCGCATCGCGATCACCAGGATCAGTCGCTGCCGTTGATTTAACCATGATCATCACCTTGCGCGGACGCTCGAGGCTCTCGATGAACTCTTCCAGCGTCTCAGCGCCAACCAAATTCCGGCCCGGATTTTCGTTGATGAAATCCGTCATCGTCGCGGTTGTCCGGTTATAAACCGAAACCTGAAACCCGCGGCTCTCAACGTTAAGAACCAAATTCTGGCCCATCACAGCCAAACCAATCAAACCGAAATCGCTTTTTTTATCACTCATATTTTGTGAAATGTTTGTCGCGACGGTAGGCGGGAAAGCCAGCACGTCAACCGACGTCGCCGTCACTCCTTTCTACAATTCATTCATGAAAAACCCGCGATCCTTTCATGTTTGACTGGTGGGAATGGCCGGATTTTTTGTTATTCTGGCTCCGGTTGAGGCTTGTCCCGCACGGCAATATTGCTTGGAGAAACGTCGGTTTGGAAAATCCCAAGAACTTCGAGCTCGGTCAGGACTTCGCGGACTTTTTCGAAGTCTTCAGAGCCGAATTAGTTCTCTTTATCGGCCCACCATTCGCGGCTGAAAGGAGGAAACCACGCAGGGAGTTCGTCGAGGTAGGCGCTCGCGAAACCGAGGACGAAGGGGCGGGGAACGAGTGAAATCTGGAGAATCAAAAGTTCGTCATCTGCGTTCAATAATTCAGGAACAGAGAATTCGTTTATCTTCGAGATGTTTTTATCTTGAAGCCTCAGATAGACTGCTTTTTCGCGAGCGAAGGCGGAATCATCCTCAAAAACCTTCACCACGCTCGTGGACATTGGACCAGACGAGACTTCAAAAACGGAGCCATGAATTCCGAATCCGATCTTTCTGACAACTTCCAGAGTGGAAATTTGAAGATAAGAAGCGAGGTTGACTTCTTGATCAGAATTCATTTGTTTTAACCATGAGCGGACACACTTCAATCATTCACCTGAAACTCGATGTCAATGGTGAGCTGTTCAAAATTACCCACTTGGGCCCAGATTATTTCCGCCTTGAAGAAAACCCTATGATCCCTAAAGGAACGGTGAAGCTTCATAAGCTGATCGACGGCAATCACGATATTTGGGAGATCGAATTAAAGTCTGCGATTCCGGCAAATTGCATGGATAAAATTTCTTTTACTCCAGTACGAATAATTCAGGATATTCGGGTAAGTGCCCACTCTGTTGCCGATCCGGTTTCAGCTTAAAACCTAAGCAGAGAGAATTCGTGGGCGTCTCCATCTCAGAACAATCGATCGCGGAAGTCGAGGCCGCGTTCCTCCCATCGGAGAAACACGGCGCCGATATCCGATTCCATGGGGCAGTGCGGGATTCTGAGGATGAACGTCCCATCTCAGGGATCGAATACAGCCACTACGAAGGCATGGCGTTGGTGGAGTTGGAGAAGATCGCCCGGGAAATGGCGGATTCAGAAATTGCGCATCTCGTTGCGATTCACCATAAAATCGGATTTGTCTCTAACGGCGAAGCTTCGATCGTCATTCGGGTGCAGACTCCGCACAGTGCTGATGCGTTTCGGATTACCGCCGAATATTTACGCCGAATCAAGGCGAGCGTGCCGATTTGGAAAAAGCCGATTTTTGCGGATACTGACACGTCGGCGGCTTGACTTGGATTCGCTGTCGCCGCTACAAGTTAGAATGCGATTTGCACTCCTGCTTTTTCTTCTGCCGATGCTCGCGTTGGCGGAACCTGTCGTCACCAACCACGAACCCGACTCCGAAGTTCGGTATCCCGTCGTGTTGTTGCGTGGGACGATCGATGAGAAGGCGACCGAGATCACCGCCAAGACAGAGCGTGGAAAAATCGAAGGTCGCGTTCGCGATGGAAAATTCAAAGTTCTTGCCGAACTGGCTCCCGGGGAAAACAAAATTGAGCTCACTTCCGATTCAGGAAAAAAAACTGAATGGGTTCTTAATTTTAAAAAGCAGACCAATCCGTATTACGTCCGCGTCATCTGGATGACAGATAAATCGGGCGCGACCGACTACGCGACCAGCTATGAAAACGATCCTCAAAACTACGAAGAGAAACTCGATGTCGCGGCGAAAATGTTGCAAACCTTCACCGCTGAACGGCTTTTTGATACCGGATACGGACGCAAGACCTTCCGGCTGGAGCTTGATGACTCCGGCAAAACGAAAATCCATACGCTGGCCGCTCCGAAGGGAGCGTCTCATTATTACAAAATCGGCGATCAGCAGTGGTACCGTGAGATCAATCAGTGGATTAATAAAAAATATCCCGATCCATTTGCCAAAAATATCGTGATCGCGGCCTACACGCGAAAAGATCCTGAAACGGGAAAGATGAAAGCTCACACCGCTCTCGGTGGCGGAAATCAAGGACTGTTTGGTGGAGCGTCTGTTTTCAGCTGGCCGGATAATCTACAAGACATCACGACGACTTTTCTCAGTGATGAAATTGTCGATCCGAAGCAAGTGCACGATGATTCAGCGGGGCGTCACACCATCTGGGGGCTGGCAGCAACAACGCTCGGGGCAACGCTTCACGAAATGGGGCATGCATTTGGTTTGCCTCATTGCACCGATGGATTTGGCATCATGACGCGTGGGTTTGATCGCATCAATCGGGCTTTCACCTTCGTTGATCCTCCCAGCCGTCAGAATTTGACCGAGCGTGTTTTTCGTGACGATCAGGTTGGTTATTTTGCGCCGGTCAGCGGTTCATATTTGCAATGGAGTCCGTGGTTTCAGCTTGATAAGCCAGCGATCGAAGACAAAGCCCGCCCCCAAATTCAATTCGATGGCACGACCGGCGAAATTATCGTCGAATCAAAATTTCCCATTCGTTGGCTTGGATTGTGGAAAAAAGACAATGTCGCGAAATTCAAAGAGTTCACCGGAGAGCAGAAAAAAGTCACCGTTTCATCAGAAGAGTGGAAAGCGCTGATGGGCGGCGATGAACTTTCCAACATCTCAGCAGTTTCCGAAAATGGATACGGTGGCCGAATAAAGATTAATCGTGAGTGAGATTTCACGAATCAATAGGGTTCATTCGCCGAACAGACCCTATTGGTTCGAAAAACCTCTACGATCCAACCCTGTTGGCTCGTAGATAGACCCTGTTGAATCGTGAAATCGCCTCTTGCATCGTGAGCGGTCTCGCGACAGGATTCGCCTCACTTTTTTACTGCCGTGGTTTTCTCGTCCCACATCTTCCTTTTCTACTTTTTACCCATCGCGTTGTTGCTCTACTACGCGTCTCCGCGGGTGATGAAGCACCTCATACTCACGTTGGTGAGTTATGTCTTTTACGGCTGGTGGAATCCGTGGTTCACCCTGTTGATGCTGGGCTCTACGATCATTGATTACGGCTGCGGGAAGATGATCACGGCCGAAGGGGCGTCGCATAAAAAACGGAAAACAGGGATGTTGATCTCAGTTTTTATGAACCTGGGGGTGCTCGCCTTTTTTAAATACACGACGTTTTTTGCAGGAAATGTCAGCGGACTTTCTGAAATGCTGGGGATGGGCACGGCGGAGCTGCCAGAGTTTTTCTATAACATTGTGCTGCCGGTCGGGATCTCGTTTTATACGTTTCAGTCGATGAGTTACTCGATCGATTTGTACCGGGGTCATGCGGTTCCCGCGAGAAATTTTATCGATTTTGCCTGTTATGTTTCGATGTTTCCCCAGCTCGTGGCGGGGCCGATCGTTCGTTATGGAAGCGTTGCGGATCAGCTTCGGCAGCGCGATCACACGCTGCCCGGATTTGTTGAGGGTTTCACCAGATTCAATTTTGGTTTTGCCAAAAAAATCATTCTCGCCAACCCAGTGGGAAATATCGCTGATGCCTGTTTCGGCGCGGGTGAGGGCGTTCTGAATACCCCAATGGCCTGGGTCGGGGTGATGGCTTACGCATTCCAGATTTACTTCGACTTCTCAGCGTATTCAGACATGGCGATTGGTCTCGGGCGCATGTTCGGCTTCCGTTTTCCGGAGAACTTTGATTCGCCTTACAAATCGAAATCGATCACCGAATTCTGGCGTCGCTGGCACATCTCGCTGTCGAGTTTCCTGCGTGACTATCTCTACATCCCGCTCGGTGGAAACCGGAAAGGCGAGGCGCGGACTTATATTAATTTGATGCTCGTTATGTTGATTGGAGGCCTCTGGCATGGATCGCAGTGGACGTTCATCGCCTGGGGGGCAATTCACGGCGGGATGCTGGCGCTGGAGCGTTTGATGGGGAAAAAATCGTGGTTTGGAAAAATGCCGGGACAGCTCCGCGTTGTGATCACATTTGGCGTCGTTTTAATTACGTGGGTGTTTTTCCGTGCGGAGACTTTCGAAGTCGCGACGCACTATTTGGGCTCGATGTTCGGCTTCGGCGGCGATGCGCCGGCGGCTGACTTATTGCAGGCCACTCAAATCCGACCAGCGACAATTTTTTATCTCGTGCTCTGCTCGGTGGTGACTTGGTTCATGCCGCACACCGCGAAATTTTTGGAAAAAACCAGTGGGTGGAAGATCGCGTTGAGCCTGATTTTATTGGCCGTCAGCGTGCGACTCCTATATACGCAGGGAGCGAATCCGTTCCTCTACTTTCAATTCTAAATGAGCACTCCGGTGAAATACTCCCTGATCGGCTGCGCGGTTTTCGTGATCGCGATCGTTGGGGTATTTGTTTTGGTCGGGCCGAAGGAAGTTCTGTCTTCGATCCTCTTTTCACTGTCGAATGATACGGAATTCGCCCCGGGATTTTCCCAAGATGAGTTCGATAAAATCAAAATTGGCGATCCGGAATCAGCGGTTATTTCAGCCGTCGGAAAACCTATTTCGGAATACAAGTCAGAGGCCTACACCAAAATTGCTTTTGCGGGGGCGCCGAATCCAGAATTTCGAAAGGAAGGAATCGTTCGCGGGGATGTGGACTACACAACGTTCACTTTTTCCACAGATGGGACTTTGAAGTCGGCTCATGGCCAGAAATTCATATCCCGTACTGGCGGCGGAATGAGCAATATAGAAATAACTTTTCAAATGGGAGATGCGCAGAATTTTTTGGGAATTAAAAATTCGGAAATAGAGGCTCTAAAAAAAACGGGAGCAACGCAGGCTGTGATTGAGGCCAAGTATGGAAAGCCAGCTGAGTTTTTTGAATCGACCGTGGTGCGCGGGCTGATTTACTCGCGCTCGCCGAGTAGTGATAATTATCATCAGCGTAAGATCGGGTTAGATGAAGCGGGTAATGTCGCAAAAATTGTAAACAAACGGTATTGGGATTGAAAAATCATGAGTGAACAGAAAATGGAAAACCCCTACGACAAATTTGGCGCGCATCCCTGCAAGGTGACTGCGGGCCGGGTGTCGTTGTGGATTTTCTCGATTCTGTTTTTGTTGGGAATTTCAATTCCGCCGATTCTGCGAAACGTAAACGACGCGAAAAAAACGGAAAGCCGTTGGGTGCCGGTGCTCGAATTCTGGAATTTTCCTAATGCAAAAGACGACGATGCCCTGGCAGCGAAAAAGAAGAAGAGCAGCAAAATTAAACGAACGGAGCCAAGTTTGCGGGATCACTTGGGAGCGGTTGAAAATGAAATCAAAGCGGCTGGTTTTTGCAAAAGTATCGCGAAGAATGATCAGAAAATCATCACGTCGGTTTTTAATGAAGGAAATTTGAAGGTCACAGTTGGTCGTGACGGATGGTATTTTTATCAGCCGGGAATCGACGGGTTGGCTGGATATGGTCCGCTAAAAGCTGAGCCTGATAGCGTGACGAAAGATCCTGATCGCCCAGAGTGGTTCGCTCAGCTGCCGGTGATTGAGAAATTCACAAAGCAGCTGAGAGAACGTGGCATCGAACTGATGCTTGTCCCGGTTCCGGTGAAACCGATGATTCATCCTGAGTTTTTGAGCGAGGGAATCAAAGCTCCGTTGCGCCATAGGGATCAGGAGGCGCTTTATGAAAAGCTTCGGGGAATGGGAATTGATCTGGTGGATCTGACCGATGACTTGATGATGTGGAAGGCCGATTTAAACGAAGGCGAAGCACTTTATTTGAAACAGGACACCCATTGGACTCACGACACGATGGAACGAGTTGCAGCAGTTGTGGCCGAGCGAGTGAAAGCAAAATCCTGGTATGGCGATGTCGCGAAAAATCTCGAAGTGAAAACGGAGTCGGTAAAACGAGAATGGGTGGGGGATATGGTCAACATGCTGACCGAGGATTCACCGGGCGAAAATTATTCTGCGGAAACCCAAAAGATAGTCCGCGTGCTCGATTCGAAAACTGGCGCCCCACCAGCCTCAGATTTGGGGTCACCAATTGCTTTGTTGGGAGATTCCTTCGTGAACGTTTTCGACACCCCGAGCATTGGTTTCGGGAAAGACGGAGAAACAGCGATCGGGGCCGGATTTGCCGCAACGCTGGCGAAATTACTCGGAACGCATCTCCAAGTCCACACAGCTAATGGCGGTGGTGCGACAGACGTGCGGAAGGCGTTTGCGGGGAGCGGAAAGAACGTCGTGGAAAACAAAAAACTCGTGATATGGACGATTGCTTCTCGCGATTTGTTGTTGTCTGAAACGCCGGGGAATAAAGCCGGGGTGATGTGGCGTGATGCTCAGTTTTCAAAGCGGGACGTCGCTATTCCAGAAAATCCGGTAGATGAAAATGCCCCTAAACTGGAGCCGACGTTGATTTTAACCGGAAAGCTGAAAGAGCGTTCATCACTCGATGATCCCAAGCAAACGCCTTATGCGGAATCGCTGTATTCGGCGCTCTTTGATGTCGTGAAAGTTGAGAAAGGTAAATACGCTGAATCCGAAGCGATGGTTTTTCTCTGGGGATTTAAGGATCGAAAATTCATTGCTGAAACTAAACTTCAAGTCGGTGACGAAGTTCGCCTCGAACTCGTTCCGTTGCCTGCAGTTACCACGGTGAAAGGCATTAACAAAGCGGATGATCTTTTTGCTGATCTTCCTCAGTTTTTTGCGCTGAAGCCCGGGCTGAAAGAAGAAACAAAACCTGCGACTAAAGTTATTGGACCATTGAAAATACCATGCGGTTTCATTTTCTTCGTAATTGGTATCGTCGCTTACGTGATCATCGGTCTGACAATTCAATTTCGCCAACGACGCGCGGCGCCGGTCGCATAACCAAGACGCTCCAAGATCTTGCTTGTCATCCTGAGAAGGAGGCACGACGCCGAAGGAGCCCGTTCGGAGTAAAAATTTTCCCAAGTTGAGAACGCCAACATCGCCGGACAGCCTGCAGTGGCTCCGGTCTGGAGCATCGGGCCGTTCCATCCGCTGACTTAGGGAATCGGGAAGATGGTTTTATTTTCCGAAAATCACTGATTCCGGCAGGGATCCTTCGTTGTCGTGCCTCCGCCTCAGGATGACGGTAATTTTATTTTTTGGAGATGGGGAAGCGGTGTTTGGTTTTCGAAAATCATCGGGCTTCCCGTCACACGAAAAAAGGCGAGTCAGCACCAAGCCAACTCGCCTTTTTCGAAAAGAAATCTGATCTTAAAAATCGGAGAATCTTACTTGTTGTCAAGCGCTGCGATGCCTGGCAACTCTTTGCCTTCAAGCAACTCAAGCGATGCGCCACCGCCGGTCGACATGTGATCCATCTTGTCACCGAATCCAAATTGGTTCGCTGCCGTAACCGAATCACCACCGCCGACAATCGTGATCGCTTTCTCGTTTTCAGCCATTGCTTTACCGACCGCTTTGGTGCCGATGTCGAAGCCGCGTTTTTCGAAAACACCCATCGGGCCATTCCAAATCACGGTGCCAGCACTTGCGATGACTTCAGCGAAATCTTTGCAAGCGACGTCGCCGATGTCGATGCCTTCACGATCCGCAGGAACCGCCGTGCCTTCTTCGCCCCAAATGCCGGTGCACTCAGTCTCCGCATCATCGCAGAAATCAAGCGTGTGACGCGTGTCCGCTGGAAGGTGAAACGGCGTGTTGTTTTTCTCAGCCGTAGCCAAAATGCCGCGTGCCATTTCCATCGCTTCATCGGTGCGTTCAGCGAACGATTTGCCCATGTCATAGCCCTGCGCGAGACGAAACGTGTTTGCCATGGCACCACCGATGATAAACGCATCGGCTTTTTCCATGAGGCGCTCGAGGATTTTGATTTTATCCGAAACCTTCGCTCCACCCATGATCACGACGAACGGACGTGGCGGCACTTCGAGTTTATCGACCAAGTATTCGAGCTCTTTTTCGATAAGAAATCCCATCGCACTTTGCTCAACGTGATCCGTCACGCCAGCCGTCGAAGCGTGCGCGCGGTGCGCCGTTCCGAAAGCATCGTTCACAAAAATATCAGCATTCGCCGCCAGCTGCTTGGCGAATTCAGGATCGTTGTTGGTTTCACCCGCGTAAAAGCGAACGTTCTCGAGAAGCAACACTTCA
Source organism: uncultured Verrucomicrobiales bacterium (assembly GCA_937891465.1). Taxonomy (GTDB): domain Bacteria; phylum Verrucomicrobiota; class Verrucomicrobiia; order Verrucomicrobiales; family DEV007; genus JABDJT01. Next base: position 41,056 of record CALAHF010000086.1, read on the forward strand.
CCATTGTTCAGATCCACAACCGCAGCCGCCGCTTCATCACCGATGCAATCACCCGCGAACTTCACCGGAACCGAAATCAGCTCACCGAGACGATCCGCAACCGGCTTCAGAGAATCTTTAGGATTTTTCTCGCCATCAGGACGGCCGAGGTGAGACATCAGGATCACCTTCGCGCCGGCATCAACGAGATGCTGGATCGAAGGAAGCGCTCCTTGGATCCGTGAATCGTCAGTGATCGCGCCTTCTTTGTCCTGCGGGACATTAAAATCAACACGCATGAGAACGCGTTTCCCTGCGGGCGAAAGGTCTTTGATAGAAAGTTTCATAATCAATCGTATTCGGCGGACGATACTAATTGCGTGCGATTCCGCAACTTGGGATGTGGGTGGCGACGATTTTTCGGAATCGCATCGTCGAATCTCAATGCGTAACCCTTCGCGCCTGACCTGCTTGGTGTCGAAATGCAGGAGGATTTTAAAGGGTAAAATTTCAATTTTGAATTGTTAATTGAAACGAGGGAACACGAAATCGCCCATGAATTGTAAATCGTTTGAATCACGGAAGCTGTCTGGTCCTACGGTTTAGAAATTTAAACTTCTAAATTTGCCCTTTAAAATCTCCCGGTATTCCTTGCCGGTGCCGGCAGGCACGATCGACCGGAACGCCTGGAATCCAGCCGATCCCGTCATTCCTCACAATCCACTTGTGCTTGACGATGATGGGAAGCTCGAGCTCTGCGGCGGTTCCTGCTCGCTGGAACTCGACGACGAAAATGACGACGAAAATGACGACGTGCTTGAAGGCTGCGAATCCATGC
>CALAHF010000087.1 GCA_937891465.1 uncultured Verrucomicrobiales bacterium
TATTTAACCGGCTCAATCCGCTTGGCTTTCTCTTCGGGCGTATTGAATTTTTCGGCTTCGTCGGTGGATTCAGCTTCTCCCAGAACGGCATGTCCTGATGCGATGGGCTTGGCGAGCAGTTCAATTGCTGATTGAGGCGCGCCTTCCCATAATTTTCCTTTTCCAAAAATGGTAGCCCAGGTGTGAATTTTTACGGACGTGGGTTGAAGCTGAATGGATTCACGAAGGGCGAGGGCCGCGACTGCTGTATTGCCGCCGCCATCGAGGGTGTAGGCTTTGGTGAAGGCGAGACCGGCAGCTCTGGAATCGGATTTGGCGAGATGAGCGTAGCCTTCAAGAAGGGCCAAATCTGCATCGCGTGGATATTTGGCGACAAGGTTGAGGACCTCATTCCAATTTTTTTCGGATGCATAAATCCATCCTTCATAAATGGGTAGAAGCTTTCGTTCCAGCGGAGGAAGCAATCGAAGTTCCGGCTTCAGGGCGGCGAATTCTGTTTTGATGGATGCTCCGTCCATTTTTCGACGATGAGCTTCGATGAGCATTCGTCGGGCGCGAGTTGAGAAATTTCCGGGAGCGGGATGTTTGGTAAATCGCTGTTGGGCCCGGGTGATTTGGCTGAAAAGCTGGATGGCTTCGTCGAATTTTTCTTCCTGCAACAGTGTCACCGCATTTTTCCAGGCGTCGGGTTCGGGCCATTCAATCGATTCGATCTGGTTGTAGGGAAGGGTCGCAGTGGTTTTCGAGTTTTGCGCCTGAAAGGAAATCGAGGTTTGGTCGAGCGCGATGACCTGAGTGTTGATCACACGATTTCCGGTGAGGTAAACGTTCACCGTTTCCCCTTGTCCGAAGGCAATGCTTCCGAACGTAAATAAACAGCAAATAGTTAAGAGTGAACGCATCAGGATTTTGATGGGGTGGCATTTTGTTGAGTGATCCAGTCAGCTTTCCATTCGGCAAAAAGCTTCCGGCCTTCGGTGATGTTCTTGTGTTCGAGATGGCCAAGCCGTTTCAAAAAATCGACGAGAACGAGCAGGGCATCGCCGTCTCGGTCTTGTTCTTTTAAAAGTGTGGCGGCTTTGAGATAGGCGGCGGTGGACCATTCGAGAGTGCCGGGGAAATTCACGTAGGTGATGGCAAATAGTTTGATAGCTTGTGGTATCTGACCGGATTCTTCGTAACAGCAGGCGAGTTTGTAATTGGCTTCGGCACGGGCTTTGACCCAGTGATTTTGGGTGAGGTAGTAGGAGAGATAGGATTCGGCTTCGGTGAAATTTTCCTGATCAAACAGAATGCGAGCAATGCCGATGGTTGCTGTTTCGTAGAGTTCAGGTTGATCAAATTCATCAATGATTCGGGTGAAATTTTGGAATGCGTTTGCAACGATCACGGGATTGGTGCTGGCAGCATCGAGGGTGGCTAGAGCAAGGACGGCAGATTCCAGATAGCCGCGAGCCGGGCGATTTTCGACGATGTCGGTGAAGAGTTCGCGAGCACGGGCGATGTGTTTTTGTGTGAGGTTCCGTTGAGCCAGTTTGAGAATGCCGTAGTTGGGCATGGCCTCGGATTTGGCCGCAGCATCGAGGGTGAGATAGTGTTTCTCGATGAGCGCCGTGTTGGGAGCAAGCGTGGCTTGATTTTCCAGGTGTTCGATCTCGGCGATGGTCAGCCAATTTTTGACCGGTGGAGCGGAAATTGAGCTGGAAAATTTTCGCAAAGCGGCGAGGAATTCCGGGGGTGTGAGATTCTTTTTGAGGTAATCAAAGTAGCTTCCAAAGAGTTCGTCGAATTGAGGAGATGTGGAGTCTATTTCTCGAATATTGGATTCCAGAAGGGTAATGGCTTCGGTGACACGGCCTTTCTGGTGAAGTCCCTCAAGCGCCGCAGCAAGGGCGTTGAGGTGATGTGAACTGTTAGCGTGACGGGTTTGAAATTGATCGAAATAGGCAACGGCTTTGTCCCAGTTATTGGCGTCGTGATGAATCGCGATGAGCTTCCAGAGGGCGTAAGCGGCGACTTCGAGGTTGGCTTCGCTTCCGTTTTCATAAGCTGAGTCACGGGCTTTTAAGTAGGCGTTTTCAATCTCGGAAAAGGGAGCCGGAGGTTCGGTGGGGCTGATGAGAATATCGCCGGTTAAATTCCAGGACGCGGGGATTTCTTCGGCACTTGGGTGTTTCTTCTGAAGCTCGCTGACCATGGCCAGAGAACGCTCATAGCGGCCGAGAGCGAAGTGGGCGAGTCCATTTAGAAAAAGCACGCCAGGGCGCATTCCGGAGTTGGGGTAATCGCTTAAAAAATCGTCGAAAATTTCGGTAGCGGTCTCCCACCGAAACTCTTTTACGTATGCCGCGCCCAAGTAATAACGAATGGGTTCGAGGCGGCTGCCGTCTGGATAATGGTAGGTGTAGGCTTCGAGTTCGACGCGACTTTCCTGAAATCGATCGAGGTGAAACAGCGAGGCCCCAGCAACGAAATCAGGAACGTCGCGGGCGGCTGAACCAATGGTGAGCCGATGACGGACGTCCTGAGTTGTCAGCCAGGATTCGTCGTAGACTTCCCGCGCGAACACCGATTCCACCATGATTCGGGCGACTTCCTCAATCAGTTCATGTTTCGGATAGTTGTCCAAAAATCGGTCTCCGTACTTCCGAATGTCGGGCCATCGCTCGATCGGGACCGCGCTGGCAACAATGTTGTAGAGAGTTTCCGGATGGCGAGGATAGTTGGGATAATGATCTGCGAGTTGTTGAAACGCGACGAAACTGGCGGCGTGATTTTTTAATCGAAAATGGGCGGCGCCTGTCCCGAAAAGAATGTCGGAGGCGAGAAGTTTTGCGTTTTCGTGATCGGCTAAAGCGGCTTTCATTTGAGAATTCCACAGTTGAGTATTGGGATGGCCCGCGATTGGTTTTCGACGATTCAAGTCGGCAACGGTTTGTTCGTGCCAAGCTAGAACATCAGACGGCGGAGCGATTTGGGCATACCACAACAGAGCTCGGAGTGGCTCTCGTTTTTGAATCGCCCGCTGCGCGAGATTGTGAAACAGAGGATTGCGAAGTCGACGGCGCTCCAGAGGAGCCTGCTGAGCGATGTGTCCATATTTGTCGATGGCCTCACGGACGTTGGCGAATTCGATTTCTGGAGACCATTTTTCGGCAAGAATGGCGAAGGCGCTTTCGCGATACTCATGTTTGATCTCGGAATCATCGAGAAGCTGATAAACAAGTTGGAGACCTTTTTTTGGGTCTTCGGCTCCAAAATGAGCGCGAGCCAAGTTTAGCAAAATCAGATGGCGGTCCGGTTCTTTTTTCTCTGGTGAAGCTTTTTCGAGAGCCAAGTTGAGAGTTTTTACGGCGTCTCGATAATCTTCGATGAGAAGCTGGCACACCCCTTTCTGAACGATGGCATGAACCAAAAACAGGTTTCTTTTCGGCTCGGGAAAATCCTCGTAACAGGTGTCGAACGCCTCGATTGCCTCGGGATAGTTTGATTTCCCCATGTAAATCAGGCCTCGCAGGTAGTAAAAATGGCCGAAGCGATCGCCCGCGGTGCTGAGAGCCTGATCGCCCCAATATTCCACGATTTGATCGATCATCCGTAGGCTGACATCCAACCTACCTGCTTCGAAATTTTTATGAACAAGTTCGTAGCTCTGCCCCAGGTTCGACGGATTTACCTCCAGCTGTGCCACTGCAGATCCGGCCATCAAAACGATGCCGCTGATTGCTGCGAATAAGCTGGGACCAAGGCGGAACATGAATTTATTTAGAATTGTTCACTGGTAGGTAGCGGTAATAAACTTCAAGCATCAGCGTGCAAAGCGTTGTTCGATACAGTGTCGAATCTCTGCCTGTGTAGGTGACGCTGGGCGCTGGTTGGGAATCAAGATCGGTCGCTTCCATGGGGAATGAACCGTCTTCACTCTGCGCGTTGAGCAGGGTCGGCCGCATTTGCTCATTCCATTTCTTCCAATAATTCCCCCCATAATTGAAAGTTGCCTGATTGATATAATAAGCGGCATAAAGATCGCAATCCCCGTCGTTGTAGGAGAACTGAGGAGTCTTTTTGAACCAATAATCAAAGGCCCTCGGGGCGCGGGAACGATAAGAAGCATCCAGAAATTGAAGCGAGAGAATCCCGACTCCGGCGAGCGATGCCTTATCTCCGGTTTGGCGGTATCCGAATCCGCCGTCCGCACCCTGGCGCTGCGAGACAAATATTGATGCGCTTGCAATTGTCGAATCCAATCCACTGATCGACAAATTGAGACGTTTGGCGGCTTTGAGGGCCTGAACCTGCCATCCAGCGACTGAAAGATCACCGCTTGAAGTCTCACTGTAGCCGTATACCCAACCGCCACTCTGCTGCTGGCCGGCAATGATTTTCTTTACGCCATTAGTGAACCCCGTTCGCAGTCCGGGGATCTCATTTCCTTTGGTCATCGCCAGTGCTTCGCCCAACGCATAGGTGGCAATGCCGTGTTCATAGACAAAATTGGAGTCCTTTATTTCAGTGAAATAGCCATCATCATGGTCTTCGCCCATCTCGAGGAGGGCTTGAATCCCTTTGGTGACAGTGCGTTTGTATTCTCCTGAATTCGGTGTTTCGCAGTGTCCCAGATAACAGAGCAAAGCCAGTCCGGTCATTGCCCCCTGATATTTTTTCCCCCAGGTGCCGTCAAAGTTTTGCGACTTTTTCAGCCAGTCGAGACTTCGGGTTACCGCTTTCTCGACATCTTCGCTGCCGCCGTTTCTTCTCAGGAGCCGAATTCTTTCGCCCGGGACGCAGCGTCCTCGAATTTCCATGGGAAACGAGCTTCTACCACCCATGCCGTTGCCCGTTCCATTTCCAAAACTGTTTCCCATCCCGAGATTTCCGACGCTGTTATTGATCGAGAGGGACTGAATATCGATTTTCGTAGGCGGTAAGCTGACGGATGCTTGGGTGTTCGCCAGCATCATTTTTGAAATCGATGAGGCCGCACTTGGTTGAATTTGTTGAATCTGTTTGATCGCAGAAAGCCGTTGTTTCTGAATGTCTGGAATGGTCGGGCGATCAACGATGGTTGCTACGATTTCTGGCGAAGTTCGTCTTCCCGGAACCGCAATAATGAGCGCGGCAACGACAAGAATGACGAGATGAATCACAACGGCGAGAGCAACTGCCTTGCGTGTGTCTTTGGTGAGGCGCCTCCATTTGCGATGGGCGATTCGAGAAAGAATCTGCAGCTTTTCGAACAAAAACAGCCCGATGATGCCGAGCCCAAGTCCGATGAGCTTGATTCCTTTCCAGAGAATCCACCCAAAAGTGAGCCGTTTCTTCGTTGTCGATTTATTCTTCACTGTGTGATTCCCAGATTCGAAATTCCAGCTTTGGCGCACGCATTCAAGACATCGACAAAGCGTTGTTCAGGAACTTTTCCCGCACAATTTACCACGACCACAGGTTCTGATCCGGCGATTCGCGCCATGGCTGAATAACGCTGCAATCGTTCTACCAGTTGAGGTATTTCCCTCTCGTTCACGGATTCCTGAACTGTTTCTCCATTGATGGAAATGACTCCAGCGGAAGATACCTCGATTCTCATCTGATCCAGTTGAACCGGACCTCCCGTCACATTCGAGATCCCGGGTAGCGCCATCGCCAGATCAGCTTCCTGCCTAGTTACGGTGATCGTGACCAGAAAGTAGATCAGCAGTAAAAATGCGACGTCGATCATTGCCGAGACGTTGAAGTCAGGGCTTTCTCGGTTTGCAAATGGGCTGGAGCTTCGGTTGCTCATTGAATAGATTTCACCACGGAGTCGGGAAATGCGCGAGATAAAACCTCAATGCGAAAAAGAGAAAACAAATGTCGGATTCACAAAAAAGCCTCCGACTTTCATCGGAGGCTTTTGTCTTAAATAAATTCGAACGAAGAACGAATAATTACCAGGTTTTGATGTTGTCTGCGATCTCGGAGTCTCCGGTCTTAGCACCGTTACTCCAAACAATAATCGTTCCGGGAATGTCGGTTGATTCACCGGTATCCCACTCAGGAGCCTTCACCCGGTTGTTATAATCAGTGTCCATGGTCACTTCATAGTATTCAGTATATGGATCCCAAAGTTCGCCAGCGCCGCCGCTTTCGAGGTGAACTCCTTTGCGATATTTACCGCCGGATGCGCTCTTCGCTTTCTTGCCTGAGTAAAAGGAAATACGGCGTGGATTCAAACCGCCGGGCTGAGTCTGATTGTCTGCGGCAAGAAGAACATCCATCAGTTCGTGATCCGAATACATCGTGGTGTCGCCGTCATTCGATCCAGATCGAACTGGAAATTTGCGATACTCGGTGTTGTAGGCGGAAATCGCGTTTTTCAAATTGTAGGCGGTATTCTCAGCATTGGATCGCTCAGCTTTGGCCATGACGCCTTTCGCGGCAGGAAACATGAATCCAGCGAGAACGCTGATAATCGTGATCACAACGAGAAGTTCGATCAGGGTAAAACCGGCGGCCGATTGCAGGCGACGGTGTTTTAAGGAGTAGGTTTTCATTATTATTTGCTTCTATGTTGAGGCAAAAGCCCCGGTTATTATTGTTATGACATTGTAAACACAACAGGTAAGGGTGCGTCCAGTTTTTTTTTGATTTTTAAGGTTTCGATTTCACCACGTTTTCAAATTGTCCTCCGGCTCATTCTCATCTTGATCACGTCCGCCGCTCCAGACAAAAACGTTGCCGGACAACTCTTTTGACGTCTCTGAAAACCAGCTTGGCGAAAAAATTCGGTTGTTATTGTCTAAATCAAGGCCGATTCTGTAGTATTCGGAGAAAGGATCCAATAGTTCACCGGCTCCACCTTCCAAAAGTTTTACTCCGCTGTGGTAACGTCCACTTCCAGCAGAGCGAGCTTGCTTGCCGGTGAAATAAGCGATCCGTTTTGGATTCAGACCCTCTGGTCCGGATTCGCTCTCAGCGCTTAAAAGCGCGTCCATCAATGAATGATCAGAAAAAAATGGTGAATCGAGATTTCGATCACTCACCCGAACCGGAAATCTTCGGTAATCGGTGAAATACGACGAAATGGAGCTTTTCAGGCGGAAACACGTATTCTCAGTGCGGGAATCCACGGCCTTTCGGACCATCAATCCGATCACGGGAATCATGATTCCCGTAAGGATGGCCAGAACCGCCATGACCACAAGGAGCTCCACCAATGTGAATCCATTGATCACCCGATTGCTTCGAATACTCGACAAAGTCCTCATAATTAAACGTCTCCTCTTCCAAGGCATTTTTTCAATGAAGGTCACGTCACATAAAACCTTACAAATTGAACTTGTTCGTGAATACATTGTAAACACGTCCACGAAACGAAGTCCAGAAAATTTGTAGTTACATTGTAAATTAATTTAAATTTTAGATAGAAATGAAAAACCCTTTTGAAAAACAGATCCTCTCCCGCATGGCCGGAGAAGGATATCGACCCGCCAACAAATCCGATTTTGCGAAAATGCTCGGTGTGGCCCCCAAACAACGTCCCCTCTTGCGGGACGCACTGAAAAACCTCGAAAAATTCGGGAAAATCGTTCGCGGAAAAAAAGCGCTCTATTACCTACCGGGGGCCAGTCAGGCGGATACTCCGGACAGGCGCGATCGCAGTCGAGACAGTCGTGGAAGCCGTGAAGGCACCAATCATCCTGGACGAATTGACTTTCACCCGGATCCGAAACGGCAATCTGCACGTTTTGTGCCGGATGATCCCAGCAAAATTGCCGAGCTCGAAGGCGAACAGTGGCCTGAGGTCTTTATCTCCGGTCGGAATGCGGCGACAGCAATGAACGGTGACCGCGTTATCGTTCGTGTTTCCAAAAAAGATGCATCTCGTCCGCGACCTGAAAACTCGAAGGGCAAACGGTTGAAGCCTGAAAAGCTAACTGGTAAAGATTCGCTCGAAGGGCGCGTTGTAGAAATTCTCGAGCGGAAAAATATCGAAATTGTCGGGACCTATCACGCTCGCGGAAAAAGCGCGGCACTGGTTCCTGATAACAGTCGATTGCCGAAAAAATTCCTGCTTTCGCGGGTTTTAAAAAAGGCAAAGTCCGGCGACACCGTGCTCGCCAAGTTCGAAAAATGGGATGATCCCAAGCTGCCGCCTGTTGCTGGCATGACTGAGATTCTCGGGAAAACCGGCGATCCAGGTCTCGATATCGTCAAAATCATTCACTCTCACAATCTGCCTCTGGAATTTCCGCAAGCGGTTTTGGATGAGGCGGAAGCTATTGAAGAACGTATCTCCGATCAGGAAATCGCCCGTCGTGAAGACTGGCGCGACCGTGAAGTTTTCACGATCGATCCTGAAGATGCCAAAGACTTTGATGACGCCATTTCGGTGGTCGAAAACGACGATGGCAGCTGGGAGTTGGCCGTTCATATCGCTGATGTTTCCCACTACGTGAAGCCGGGAACAGCTCTCGATAAAGAAGCCAAAAAGCGGGGGAACTCCTGCTACCTTGCTGACCGCGTGGTCCCGATGCTTCCGGAAAAACTGAGTAACGGCGTCTGTTCGCTGAAGCCCGAGGTAGAGCGCCTGACCCATTGTTCGGTGATTAAATTCACCGCAACCGGCACAGTCAAATCAGCTCGTTTTTGCAGTGCAGTCATTAAATCGGCACGCCGCTACACCTACGAAGAGGCGATCGTTTTACTGAAAATGCAGCATGCGGAGATTGCCGGGCTCGAAGGCAGCGAGCGGAAGCTTGCCGAGCACATTCAGCGCGCCTGGAAGCTCGCTGATATGCTTCGAAAACTCCGTTTTGAAGCCGGCGGACTCGATCTCGATTTCGTCGAGGTGAAAGTTCAAGTCGATCGCGTGACAGGGAAACCGACGGGCGTGAAGCGCAGTGAATACGATGAATCGCACCAGCTGATCGAGGAATTTATGCTGGCGGCTAACGAAGCCGTTGCCAAAGAAACGAAGAACAAGCAGGCACCGTCCGCTTATCGAATTCACGAAGATCCCGATCCTGAAAAGCTCATGGATTTCGCTGAACAAGCTCGTGCCTACGGTCACAAAGTTCACGACGTCACTATTCGGAAAGAACTCCAAAAAGTGCTCAAATCCGTTCGCGGAAGACCCGAGGAACACGTTATGAAAATTGCGCTTTTGAAAAGCCTGAAACGTGCCGCTTACTCGCCCGATCCGATTGGTCACTACGGTTTGTCAAAAGTGAATTACACCCATTTCACCAGTCCGATTCGGCGTTACGCGGATTTGATCGTTCACCGTGTGTTGCGAAAAATCACTGCCAAAACGGGCGGGCCTCCGGCAGATCAAACGCTCGGGCAGGGGGCTTTAGCCTCTGTTTGTAAGCACATTTCGGAAACCGAACGGGTTGCAGCCGATGCTGAAAAAGAATCGCAGCAGCTCAAGATGGTCGAATACTTGCTCATGCTTGCCAAAGAAGAGTCTGACCACAGTTTCGACGCCCTCATCAACGAAGTCAGTCCGATGGGAGCTTTTGTTGAGCTACCCGATTACAATTTGAAAGGGCTCATTCGCAGACAGGATTTCCCGGAAGGCGGCGATTATTTCATCGACACCAAGCAGAAGGCTTACGTTCCCCGCAACAAAAAACTGCCCACCGTCAAAGTTGGCAAAACCATTCCCGTTCGCGTTTTGAAGGTCGATCCCGGTCGTGGCTTCCTCGACTTCGAAATTGTGATTCCAGAGCAAGGCGCGTAGAACGGCTCTGGAGGGCCATCGTAAATTCCGTCATTTCGAACCAACCCTATTGGTTCATCGAACAGACCCTATTGGATCGGAAAATGCAGAATTTTTTGAGCGTTTGTTCGTCTCATTGGTCAGACACCGATGACGGCGGATTTCAGTCATTACAAACACACCTATTGTTTGGAATACGTGGTCCGTTGAATCTGTGGAAACGTTACTGAATAACAAAATGGTCACTCCAAACATTACCTTACCTTTAAGCGTTGCAGTTGCCGCCGACTCGATGAAAACAGCTAAGGAGGATACTCGCCGCAAACCGGACCCGGACAAAGAACTTGTCGCGCGGGCCCAGAACGGTGACACGGTTGCTTTCGACGAATTGGTCGTGAAATTCACGCCAAAACTTTACGGCCTCGTTTATCACATGACTTCGAATCACGAGGACACGAACGATGTGCTGCAGGATGTCTTTGCGAAGGCGTATCGAGCGTTGAAACGGTTTCAGGGCAAATCGACGTTTTACACGTGGATTTATTCGATCGCGACGAACATGACGCTGAATTTTCTGAAAAAGCGCAACCGCCGCCGTGCAATGAGCTTGGATGATGTCGACTCTGCGATCGAGAATGATCCGGATTACATCGAAGCTACCTCAAAAAGCGATCCCGTTCGGGAGGCGAATATTGGCGAATTGCAGGAAAGATTGAACATAGCGATGCAGCAATTGTCTGAAGATCATCGTGCAGTCGTTACGATGTATGACATACAAGGCATGCCGCACGCGGAGATTGCCAAGATCGTCGGGGCTTCGGAAGGAACTGTAAGGTCGCGGCTTTTTTACGCGCATCGTCAGTTGCAGACTTACCTCGAAGATTTTCGGAAATAATCCTTGTTTTGAATTTCTCTTTTTCCTGAATTGAAATCACAGTTACAATCCATTTCGCTGAACTATTAATATTATGGAAGACGAATCGAAAACGCCTCTCCCAGAAGATCATCAGGACATCTCGATGGTCCGCCAGTTACTTGCCGTAAAACGTCACGAAAAACCGGACGATGCGTATTTTGATTCGTTTTTAACTGAATTTCAGACCCGACAGCGGTCGGAAATGCTTTCACAGTCAGCTCGCGGGCTTCTCATGGAGCGAGTCGGAACGTGGTGGTGGAGCGTTGGCGGAAAAAAATGGGTTTATGGAGCAGGCGCAGCGACCGCCGCGATCGCAATGGGAGTGGCTTTTCGGCCAAATGCAGCTGATAAACCTGCAATTTCCGAGAATTCGCAGCCCCCTGCGTTTGAAATGAATTTGCAACTTCCTTCCCCGAGTGAGAGCGATCTTCGCCCGCCGGCAATGCCTTCTCGAGTTTCCAAATATGGCCTCATACCCGTTAGCGCGAGCAGCCTCCAGGAGCTTTGATTTTCCGGCGTCGGCAATCTCTTTTGGGATGTTGGCGTTTGCATCGGCCGCCTTGTGGGCTGGTGCGAGCCAACCGGCGCGAGCGCAGCAGAAAGGCGGAAAGTCAGTGCCGTTTGACCGCGGAAAATCAACGATCGCCACAGCCCATTGGTTTGGAGAGTCGCTGGGTGAAGACGTCACGACGACCGCTGTTTGCGTAAAGGATGACGGCTCCTATGTTTGCCTGATCCCAACGGATTCGGAGGGAAAAAATCACCTGACGTTGACGATTGATGGGATCGAACGCGATAGCGAAATCCTATCGATCGACCCCGTCAGTCGAGTTTGTCTGGCGAAAGCCAACATGTCTGAGGTTGCGGAGCCTGTTGCTCTTTCAGATGGGCAAAAACTAACGTCAGGAGGGGCGCTAATCCTGGCAAAACCCGGCGAAACGGCGCGGCTTGCGGGGATTGATCGCCAATATCTTGGTGAAACGTTGCCGACTTCTATGCTGCGGGTGCACCTCTCTGAGAAACGCAGCGATTGCATTGGTCAGCCAATTTTTTGTCCATCGGGTAAGCTGGCGGGATTGCTTACTGATCGTGAATTGGCAGATGAACGTGAGGCTCACGCTGTTCCTGCCGCTCGAATCTCCAGGATCATTGCGGATTTCGAAAATGAAAAACCAACGGGACGAATCTGGATCGGCGCATCATTTCACCGGCAGTCAACAACTCCTGAAGTTGTTACGGTTACGCCGAATTCTCCCGCCGAAAAAGCGGGGCTTCAACCGGGTGATATCGTGGTTAAAGTCGATGAGAAGTCCGTCTCAAGCCTGCCTGAGTTGGCAGCAGTCTGTGAAACTATGGTAGATGGAGAGCCAATTATTCTTTCAATTTTACGCCGATTAGAAGTCATTGAGCGTGAATTGATTCCGAGGGTGGTGGTTGCGAAAAGTGCTGAATCTGAAAAAAAATAGAAAAGAGGTCTAAAAAATTAAAAACGGCTACTTGACTTTCATCGCATTATTACGAGAGGTAAAATCGCTATGAAAAATACACTTTTCGCTATAAGCATGCTTGGAGCTACCGCTACTATCTTCGCCGGATCCGGTAAGGAGGAAGTGTTTGCTCCAGAACCCGAGATCGGTGCAACCATCTCGACTGGATACATGACCAACTACGTTTTCTACGGCGTGGATTTTGGTGAAGATGCAGTTTGGACAGGAATCGATTACACGATCAATGAACTTCCAATCCCTGTTGATGTTGGTGTTTGGTATGTGAATCCACTCAGCGGTCCTGGACAAGATGACGAGCTTGACCTTTACGCATCGATTGGCGACGAGTTTGCTGGATTCGACGTAGCGTTGACTTTCACTTATTACATCTTCCCTGAGTTGGGAAGCGATGACACCTATGAGCTCTCGCTTAGCGTTGGTCGCAGCCTCGGAATCGTTGATTGGTCTGCTAACGTAGTTTATGACTTCGAGATCGAAGGTTGGTATTACGAGACTGGTGTTTCAAAGGCCTTCGGTGTTTGCGATTCAGTTGACCTCGTAATTAGCGGTGGAGTTAGCTCACAGAATGATTACTTCACCAACGGATTCGGATGGAACCACGCTTTTGTTCAAGCTTCCCTTCCAATCGCTCTTCGCAGTAATGTAACTCTTGAGCCATATGTTGGTGGTCTTTTCGCTCTCGATGCTCTCGAAGACATTCAGGACGACATCATCCACGGTGGTGTTTCCTTGAGCGTTTCGTTCTAATTTAGAAGCGAATCCAAGATTCAAATTTCGAAAAGCCTCTGGAGAAATCCAGAGGCTTTTTTCGTGTCTGGACGAAAAAATCCGGTTTCGCGGGATTGACGTAATTTTCGAAAATACCTAGCCTCCAAGGTCATGGGCATCGTCGACATCATCGTTCTTGTTTTCTATTTTGTGATCATCATTGCTATCGGCATTTGGTCGGCTCGGCGAGTGAAGGGGCAGGAGGATTATTTCATGGGCGGTCGTGGATTTGGAAAACTCCTGCAAACCTTTGCTGCATTTGGAGCTGGAACCGGTGCTGACGAGCCGGTACGTGTGGGTTCGACCGCCTGGAAAAGTGGATTGTCGGGAGTCTGGTCCGCTTTGATGTGGATTTTCGTAACACCAGTTTATTGGATCACAGCCGTTTGGTATCGTCGGATGCGGCATATCACATTGGGGGATTGGTTTGTGGAACGCTACGAATCCAAAAAGCTCGGCGCTGCCTACGCGCTGTTTGCGCTGATTTTCTACTCTGCGTATCTCTCGGGATTCTTTTCAGCAATTGCGAATACCGCAGTCCCCTTACTCGGGGTTGAAAAAATTTGGGGAATAGAATTGAAGTTTGTTCTCATCCCGACCATTTCGATCATTGTGATTGCCTACGGAGTTCTTGGCGGGCTCACGGCAGCCTACTGGACGGATCTGTTGCAGGGAATCTGCATCATTGTTCTCTCGATTTTGCTCATTCCATTCGGCCTTCATGCGTTGGTCGAAAAATTCGGCGACCCTGAAACGATGACCTTCATGGATGGATTCACCATCATGCATGAACGCGTTTCGCCGGAGTATTTTAATCTTTTCGGAGGACCCAATTCCAGCGAATTTCCGGTAGGCTATATTATTTCGTTGAGCCTGATCGCTCTGGTTGGCATCGTTGTGCAGCCCCATTTCATCGCCACAGGAGGCGGCTCCGCGAAAAGTGAAGATGGAGCCCGCATCGGACTGGTGGTTGGTAATTTCCTGAAACGATTCTGCACCGTAGGATGGGCGATCACCGCGTTGATTGCACTGGCGCTTTTGGCGGGAAATGCGGAGATCGCTGCCGACCCCGATCGGGTTTGGGGTGTTGCTTCGAGGGAAATTCTAGGGCCAATCGGATTCGGTCTTGTTGGGCTGATGCTCGCCTGCCTTCTCGCTGCGATGATGAGCTCTGCCGATTGCTATATGATCGTTCTTTCCGGCGTCATCGTTCGGAATTTCTACGCTCCATTTATCAATCCAAACGCGTCGGAAAAGAAATACGTCAATGTCGCTAGGCTTACCGGAATCATTATGATTGCAGCCGCCGCTACGCTCGCAATGACCGGTGGCAGTGTTTTTGGGCTTTTTAAAATGGCGATCGAGCTTCCGATTTTGTTTGCCGCTCCGTTTTGGATTGGCATGTTTTGGCGCCGAGCCAATCGCACTTCGGTATGGATCACGATTGGATTTTCGGTGCTGTTTTTCTTCGTCCTCCCACCGCTTTTGCCGAAAGTTATTCCCGGGCTGCGATCAAATCAGAGCCTCATAGCGACCACTCAAATCACCACGACCACATTCAGTCGTGAAGCAACCGCTGCCGATATCGCCCGCCACGAAGGCTGGGCTGCCGCGACTGAAGATGCCAACTCTCGTTACGCCAGTGATCCCGAAAAACTCGCAGCCGTTTTAGAAAAAATCGGAGCGGAGCCACCAACTGCGGAAATTGGTCAACCGATTCAAATCACCACGAAATTTGGCGGAAAATCGATTTTTTGGAAAGACGGAGTTAAGAAAGTTGGTTCAAATGTTGAGCTCGAAACGATTTCTGAAACCGAAGAAAACGGCACGAAAACGCTGGTTCAACGTCGAGTTGGTCAAATGGAAGGGAAGGGAAGTCTGAACATCGATTTTCTCCTTTATCGCCTTGTCGGCATGGATTTATCGAATGCTTCTAAAGCAACGCTTGAAACGCTACGGCTTCCACCTCGCGTGCTTTTTCCGTTCTTGATCCTGATCGTCGCGAGCTTTTTCACTCCCAGAAACAGCAAAGAGGCGCTTGATCGCTATTACGCAAAAATGAAGACCGTGGTCGATCCCGATCCCGAAAAGGACGCCGCGAAACTCGAAGCCGCGTATGCAAATCCTGAAAGCGTTCGTGCGAAGAAGCTGTTTCCGAATTCTGAAATCGAAATTGGAAAGCCTCGGCCCAAAGACATAATCGGATTTTTACTGTGTTGCCTTGCCTGTTTTCTGATCATCCAGCTGCTCCTCTTTCTCGCAAATATTGGGGCAGCGCCATAATCGGATTTACGATCGAACAGTATCCGTTCATCGAACAGACCCTATTGGATCGTAGCGCCTTTACGATCAAACAGCGTTTGATCGATGACTCAATAGGGGTGATTCGTAGAACATGTTCTTCCGCATCTTCCTACCATTCTGTCTTGCGATTTCGGCCGCCGCTGACGATAGATTTACCGATTCTTTTGATCGAGCTGAAGTCGGCGAATCGTGGCAAACTCACAAAGATGCGTTCACGATTCGTGATGGATTTCTGGTGGTTCAACAGCAGCCGGGCACGAATCACGGCGCCGTTTGTAAAACAAAAATCGATTTCAAAGATGCCGAGATTCGATTCAAATTTCGATTCGCCGGCAGTCCTTATTTTAACTTCGTGATCGATGACAAAAATTACAAGGGCTCACACGCAGGGCATATTTGCCGAGTTCGGTTTTTTCCTGATCGGATTGTGCTCGGCGACGACAAAACGGGGATCATGGAGAATGAAATTTTTAAGCTACGTCAGGGAACGCCTGAAGAGCGGAAGTCGACCGAAGCTAGAATCAAATCGACCATCGCAACGATCAAAACGGCAATTGCAGCAGATGTGTGGCATGATGTGGGGATTGTGATCTCAGGAAATAAGTTGTCGGTCGATTTGAATGGAAGGCCAATGGGGGAACTCACTTCCCCCGGCATCGGACATGAAACCAAGACTCAGTTTGGATATACAGTCGCCGATGGTGAGCTTCATCTCGATGATATCAAACTCACATCGGTCGCAGAAGTATCAGAACAACAGGCCGGAGTATGGCCCATTGATCGGCTGAAGTCGGAAGTCCCAAAATTTCGAATCGAAGACGAGACCGAAAAAATTCAATCTCTGATCTACGAGGGGGAGAAAATCGATGGGGAACCGACGGAGGTTTTCGCATTTTATGCCTCGCCGAAGACGATTGGTATTTCAGATGGTGATGAGAAATTTCCCGGGATCGTTTTGATTCACGGTGGTGGAGGAACTGCTTTTGCCGATTGGGTGTGGCTGTGGGCGAATCAAGGCTATGCGGCAATCGCGATGGATCTTGGAGGGCGTCGTCCGCCGGTTCCGGAATTTGATTCAGGGGGAAATTTAAAGCCTCACACGGTCCATAAACGTGAGGCTCGTGTTCGTCTTGATAAAGCGGGTGTGGCTGATGGTCATGGTGAAAAATTCGACAGTATTGGGGGAGGCATCGAAGACGATTGGCCGTTTCATGCGGTCGCCAATGTGATGCGCGCTCATACACTGCTTCGGAGTTTTCCCGACGTAGAGGCAGAGAAAACGGCGGTGACGGGAATCAGCTGGGGCGGCTATACAACTTGTCTGGTGGCGAGTAATGACGACCGCTTTAAGGCGGCTGTTCCGGTTTACGGCTGCGGGTTTTTGCATGAGGGCGAATCCGTTCAGAAGCCGTCCATCGATAAATTGGGTGACCGGCGCGATGCCTGGGTAGCAGCGTATGATCCGGGTAGTCATCTTCAAAAGTGTGTCATCCCAACGCTTTGGGTAAACAGCACGCATGATGTCCACTATGTCCTCGATAGTTATGCTAGATCGTATACCAAAGTTCAGGGACCGCGGACCATGCGAATCGAGCCTCGGATGAGGCACGGGCATCAACCTGGATGGGCACCGAAAGAAATTCAGATTTTCGTCGACTCGGTTTTGCAAGGTGGCACGCCTCTCGCGACGGTCGGTGAAATGACGGTTGATGATGCTGGAACCGTGAGCGTCTCGTTTGAATCGAAGACCAAAGTCGTGAAAGCGGAGCTTCATTTTACCACTGAAGATGGGCTGCGCTCAAAACGGAAGTGGCACACGCTAGGAGCTGAAATTTTGGACGGAAAAGTAGCTGCTGAAGGATTGCCGGCAGACGCAAATACCTGGATCATGACACTGACGGACGAGCGGGAAGCCATGGTTTCGACGGAAGTGTCTTTCCGATGAGATTCTTACTTACTTCACTCCTTGCTGTGACTGGTTTTGCGCAGACCAAATTGGAATACGTTGCCGCGCCGGCGAACAATCCATTGAAAGGGCTGGTTCCTTATATCACCGCGGATGCCGTTGATCGATTTCCTCACAGTCTCGAATTTCAGTATTTTGCGCTGAAAGATTTGATGAAGGGCTACGATGAATTCGACTGGGCAGTGCTTGAAGAAAAGCTGGCGATTACTCAGGGGCGTGGTTGTCAGCTGGTGATGCGAATTAGCATCGAATCTCCGGATTCAGGGAATCGGGTGCCGGAGTTTCTGGTCAACGACGGAGTTAAAGTCACCGAATGGTTCGTGAAGCGTGACGATGGCGGAACCAGTTATACGCCTGACTACAATGATCCCAAAATGCACCGGGCTCTTAGGAATCTCATCACCGCTTTCGGGAAAAAATACGACGGAGATCCACGAATCGGATATATCACTGCGGGGCTTCTTGGTTCCTGGGGTGAATGGCATACCTATCCGCGTGATGATTTGTGGGCGTCAAAAGAAACTCAAGTGGTGGTGCTGAACGCGTATGAAAAATCGTTCAAGCAGACGCCTGTTTTGCACCGCTATCCGGCTGGGGAAGATCACTGGGATCAGGCCGAGAACGGGTCACGACGGATGGGGTATCATGACGATTCCTTTGCGTGGGCTACGTTGGAATCGGGGAAAAAAGAGGATCACTGGTTTTTTCTTCCTCTTTTAAAAAAGGCCGCGGCGTTGGAAAAATGGAAAACACAGCCGATCGGAGGCGAGTTGCGACCCGAGCTGTGGAAGACCAGCTTCACGGACGCCTCACATGAAAAGGCGCAAGATTTTTCAGAATGCGTGAAGCAGACCCATGTCTCGTGGCTGATGGATTCCAGTTTGTTTCAGAAGCAATTTGAATTGCCAGAGTCACGAAAACAGAATGCTATTCGCGAGGTTCAAAAAATGGGCTACGAATTTCACATATCGCAGTGGAAAATTGATGGGGGTAAGATTGAGATCACTGTTAAAAATCTCGGCGTGGCTCCGTTTTATCGTGACTGGCCCGTGGAACTGGTGGCTGGAGAAAATGAAATTGAGACGTTTGATCTTCGTGGAATTCTTCCCGGGCAATCGAATGTGTGGACCGCCGAGACGGACTCGAAAGGCCCATTCAAATTGCGCGTGAAAAATCCGATGGAAGGTGGCAAGCCGCTTCGTTTTGCCAACAAAGAGCAGGGAGCTGAATGGCTGATTTTACCGTGAGGCCTTTTTCGCGACTTGAGCACGAACGACCGCGACGATCACAAAGATCAGTGCAACTCCACCAAGAATTTTAGAGAACAAATTGCCATGTTTGGCAAAAAACGTGATCGGCGGATTCGCCGGGATCTTCAATTTCGTAGTGATCGATCCTCGAATAAAAGTTGAATCAGTTACTTCATCGCGAACCACCCGAAGAAATTCTGATTCGGCGTAACGATCGTAAAGGTTACCGTTTTCATCGATGATACAACTCACCCCGGTGTTGCCCGCGCGGACCATGGGACGTTTCAATTCGACGCAACGAAATTTAGCATTCGCGACATGCTGATGGGAGTTCGCTGTTTCAAAAAACCAACCGTTGTTCGTTACCGTGATCAGTAACTGCGGGCCTTCGCGAACGAATCGGCGGGCGTGATCTGGAATGGTATCTTCAAAGCAGACCAGAGGAACGATCCCGATTTTTTCGTCTTTCAAGGTCGTAAGAGTAAGCGGCTCATAGCTGTCTCCCGGAGTGAAATCTTTCGCAATGATCCCGCCGAACATCCATTCGAATACAGGAAACGGACTTTCACGAAACGGGATATACTCTCCAAAGGGAACGAGATGGATCTTTTTGTGAGACTGAAATGTCTCGGTCGATCCGTTGAGTAAACTGATGGAGTTAAAGATTTTTTTGCCGCCGAGAGTTTCTTCTTCCATCCCAGTGATCAGGGTGAAATTGGCGGCGGGCAGCACCGTCTCGTTGAGAAATTTTTGGATCCCTGGAAATGTGAACCGGCCAGGCAGGGCGGTCTCGGGCCAGAGCACGAGATCGATTTCACTGTTCTCCACGAACATGTGGGTCATCTCGGTGTATCCCCACGCTATCTTGCTGGCAGACGCAGAATCCCCCGCAAATTTTTCATCGATCGGTGTGTTCAGCTGAATAATCGCCGTGCGGATATCGATTGTCTTTTCGGGACGGCTCGTCACCGCTTGCAGGCCATAAAGAAATACACCGATGATCACCGCCATGCCCGCAGCAAAATCAAGATGCGGTCGCATGCGTTTGCGCTCCTGAAATTCACGCACCAGACGAACGACCGTTGCTAGCGCGATACAATTTACGAACATAATGATCGCTGAAAGACCGGTCACTCCGATAATGTCGGCGATCTGAATCAGCATCAAATATTCGTGAAGTGCCACTCCGAGACCGTTCCAGCCAAAGCCGGTCATGAACCAGCCCCGCATCAATTCGAGCCCACACCACGCAGCGCCATTCAAGGCTGCGATTCGCAAAACATCGAGCGAAGGCGCCAGAGCCGTGAATTTCTCGGTGCTCGGTTCCTTCAAAATCCAGCGTCCAACGGTGGCGGCGAAAGCTCCAAAGGCTCCAAAATAGAGTGCGAGATAAGCTGGTAATGCGATCCAGGAAGCGAGTCCCGCCCAGAAGGACTCGGCAACTTTCGCCATGGACCACAGCCACCACAGATTTGTCAGGAAAAATCCCAATCCTGCGATGTAGCCGAGCAAAAATCCGTGACGCCAGCGGGGTATCGTCTTTCCCTTTTTCGACTTCTGCGGTTCGGAAAACCACAATGCGGCGAGCAACGGCGTCAGCGCAACCCACACCAAATTTCCTACATTCCAGGTCGGAAAGCAGAACGCCAACTCGACACCGCTCATGAGAGCGGCGGCATGCGGCCAGAGTTTGGGAAAGTTTTTACGATTGCTCATTGATGGCTGCTTACGAAAAATTCGCGAGCCGGTCTTTCATGTCACCGACAATCCATGACTTTAATGAATCAAAAGTCGTTTGAGCGGCGACTTTCGCATCAGCCAAACCTTCTGGAGCGATCGTTGGATCACTTCCCGGCTCAGGCCGCTGATAAATGTAAAACTTAATCTTCGGCTCAGTCCCGGATGGGCGCATCGCGAAGGCTCGGCCATCAGCTAGATCCACGATCAACATTTTTTCTTTTGGAATTTCATCACCTTCTTCATCGATGAAATCGTCATTCGAAAAATCGCGGACATTGGTAACCGCTGAGCCATCGGCTTCTTTCGGCGGGTTTTCACTGTAATCTTTCGCCAACGCCTGGATCTGGGCAGCCCCGTCTGCTCCGGCGAGAACTTCGGCGTGCTGACCTTCGAGGAAAACTCCGAATTCATAGAAAAGTTCGTCGAGAAGTTCAACGGGTGTTTGTCCCTGTGATTTCGCGTAAGCTGCCACCTCGGCAAACATTACGACCGCACCATTGCCGTCTTTATCACGAAGGAAATCCGCACCGAGATATCCGTAACTTTCTTCTCCTCCAAAAACGAAAAACTGCGAATACTTCAATCGAAGCGCGCGCGTCTCAGCATCAGACTTCGCCCGGTAATCACCACGTTCGTCGGCTGGAATCTGCTGCTCGTACTTGCCAAGTTTTCCGCCGATGTATTTGAACCCAGTCAGGGTATTAACGATGTTCACTCCGAATTTTTTAGCGATCGAAGTTTGCAATTCAGTCGTTACGAACGTTTTCACAATCGTCGCGTGATCTTTGTTGACGGCAGTCAAAATTCCCCGATCGAACATGACTTTTAGCCGATGAAACGCCATCAGCGAACCAATTTGGTTTCCAGTGAGTAACGTCATTTTTCCAGCTCCGTCGCGAACCGCCACCGCCATTCGGTCGCAATCAGGGTCGGTTCCAATCACGATGTCGGCTCCGCTTTCTTCGGCCTGATCCATTGCCATTTGCAGGGCCTCGGCGTTTTCAGGGTTCGGTGATTTTACGCTCGGAAACCAGCCGTTTTCTTCATCCTGAACAGCAACCGTATCGCAATGAAATCCAAGTCGGCGAAGCATCGTTGGCGAAATGCGACCACCGGTTCCGTGGATGTTGGTGAAGACAATTTTCAGATCGCTCTGGGCTTTCACCATCTCGGGATCGAGCAGCAATGATTCCAAGCGATCCATGTAAACGCCGTCGAGTTCATCGTTGATCTCGAGAACTGTGCCGCGCTCGCTTTCAGAAAGTGCCTCGTAGGAATCACCGGAAATCGAGTTCACTTCCGCAACAATTTGCCCCGCGGCGGGCTCGACGATTTGCGCCCCGGCGTTTCCGTAAACTTTGTAACCATTGTCATGGGGAGGGTTGTGGCTGGCGGTCAAAACGATACCAGCACTCGCGTTCAGATGTCGCACGGAAAAACTGAGTTGTGGCGTGCTTCGTGGTTCGACAAAAAGATGCAAATCACAGCCGTTTTCCGTCGCAACGCGACCAACTATTTCTGCGAATTCTTTTCCGAAAAGACGAGTGTCTCGTGCCAGTGCAATTGAGGGTTTACCCTCTCCAGTATGAGACTTCACAACGTAGCGAACCAATCCAAGAGTTGCACGAGTGATGTTGTATCCGTTCAGCGAGTTCGTTCCGACGCACGGGTGTTCAGGGCGATCATCAGCTGACGCAGATCCTCGTTCTGCTGCGGTGACGATGGCTCCCATCGAACGCCCGCGAAGTCCACCCGTTCCGAATTTTAACGTCGTGAAGAAACGGTTGTTCAACTCTCCCCACTCTTCAGCGTCCGCCAGCTGAGTTACCGACAACTCATTGATTGGATCTGCTGAATTCCCCAGCAAATCGGTGATGTTTTTGTGGCTCTCAGTGGTCAACTGACCGTTGTCGAGAGCGGATTGGAGAGTAGCGGCAAGATCGGAATTCATTCGCGCCCATAGTAGGACGGTGAAATAAAAAATCAATCACGATGAGACTCTGCTGATTCGTGAAATATCACTGGGGGCGTTTCATAAAGAAACCACCTTTGTCACCGGTCGAGGCTTCGTATTGCGCATTGAACGTGTCGCCTTTGATTTTGCCGTCGTGTGAAAAATCACCGAAAATTCCGAGATCTTTGGAGCCTTTCACCGTGTAGCCACTCCCTGATTTTTTCACGTCGTATTCTGTGGTGTAACCGCCTTTGAAAATTTTACTCCAGGTTGCATGATAACGGAATTGATACGCATCATCGCTCGCTTTCGCCGGAGAAACGAGACAGCGAAGGTCTCCCGTATGTCCATTGGTTTCAGTTGTCCATTTTCCTGTCCACGGGCCGGAAACGGGATCTGTTGTTTCAGACTCAAAACCAGCAACGGCTGTTTTCCAGTCTTTCTCAAAACGGGCCGAGGCACAGTTTGCGAGAAACGAAAGGGTTAGCAAAACGAGAAGGAAACGGGCGAGTTTCATGATAGAAATTTGAGCGGAACGTAGAATAACGCAAGATGCTTATTTCAGACTTTCGAGCCTAGCGGTATCAGTGAGATGACGGCGTTACTTCTTTTTAATCACAATTTCCACTCGCCGATTCAAGGCCTGCTCTTCCGCTGTACCTTCGACGGAAACGAGCGGGCGGTTTTTTCCAAGACCAACAACGCGGACGTTTTTTACCGGCAGCTGAAGTTTTTCCACCAGCCATTCCCGCACTGCGCGAGCCCGATTCATGCTCAACGTGTTGTTGTATTCATCGGCACCGAACGAGTCGGTATGCCCTTCGATAATGAATTCAGCGTCCGGATTGGTCTGTACAATAAATGCCAATTTCATCATGCTGATCCGTGCCATTTCCTTCAATTTGTATTCGTTGTATTCAAATAAAATATCAGTCGGCATCACAACTGTCTTCTCTCCAGAGGGTAGCTTACCCCCGGTATTTCCGATCAAATCACCAAGCGTCGTTAAGCCTTTCAATGCGCTGTCACCGTTTTTGCTGTTACCCTTTGCCTTGGCGACGGCGTCTTTGAAAAATTCGTCCGTATCCAGCCCTGTATTAATCTCATCTGAATTCACGGTCATTACCGCTTGCGCGTTTGAAACCACGTTGGATGTCTCAACAAGTTTTTCACGCATCTGCGCGAGATCATTCGCAAGAACCTTTGCGGTCGAAACATCGAGCGAACCAGCTTCCGGTCCACCAAGTGAAACCGCGGCCATTTGCGGAGATTCTGCATTGAAAAGCTGCGGCGTTTCCACCGGTGACATCCTTAAAACTTCGTCCTTCAATTTTTCAAAAACGTCGAACTCATCGAGCTTCAAATCTTCCGTGTCGCTCAGCTTTTCAGGCTTGGAAACTTCCTCAAGAATCGCCTCGTTTTCCGGTAACAATGCATCCAACTTGTCACTGTCCATGATCAAACGCTCTTTTGGAGCGAGCTGAATCGGTTCCGTTCCAGCAGCGGGGCCACCCGCCATCCAATCCATTCCACCGAGCACCATGTAGAGTCCCATGTGCGCGATAACCGAGACCAAAAGCGCCAACAAAATCCACCAGCCCAAGTTACGGGTTGATTCCACTTTGAAAGTTGAGACTCCGGGAGCCGGATGCCAGTCGTAGTCAGACGATGCCATATCGGTGTCGAATTTACGCTATTTTTCCCGTTCAGTAAAATGCGATCCCGTGCGATAATTCCCCCCGTGTTTCAGAGCATTTATCACTGGTTTTTTCCAAAAGAGAGCGCGTCTCTCGCCCATCACTCTATCGCCCGAATGCTGTTTTTGCGGGGGCTGGGGGTGATTTACCTCATCGCGATTTTATCGTGGTGGGTTCAGGTTCATCTCTTGGTCGGCGAAAACGGGCTCGTTCCCGCCAGCAGCTTTTTGGCGCAAATCGACGGTCAGGTCGGATTTTTTGACTATCCTACCCTGTTTCGGATCACTGGAGCCAGCGACCTCGCAATTCACTTTACGTGCGCGATCGGCTGCATTTTGGCCATTAGCCTCATCGCCGGATTTTTCCCCGGTCCAGCCCTCGCGGGATTGTGGATTCTCTACCTTTCATTCCTGAACACCGGCAGCGTTTTCATGTCTTTTCAGTGGGACATTTTGCTGCTTGAAACCGGTTTCCTCGCGATTTGGTTTGCGCCATGGCGACTGCTTTCGCTGGGGTGGAAAACTCCCGTGCCACTTGGAACTTCTCATCGTGTCGTTCTCATCTTTTTCTGGGTTCTTATTGCGAAACTCATGTTTTTCTCCGGCTGGGTAAAACTCGCCTGGGCAGGCCCGAATTATCCCGAGTGGTCGCCAAATCACACGGCGATGAGCTTTCATTATTTCACCCAACCCTTGCCGACGTGGACCGCATGGTGGGCCCACCAGCTTCCTGAAGGCATTCAAAAATTTAGTTTATGGCCGATGTATCTCGTCGAACTCGTGCTCCCGTTTTTTATTTTTCTCGGACCACGATGTCGGCAAATCGCAGCAATCGGTTTTACCGGCCTGATGGTGCTCATTTCGCTGACCGGCAATTACACCTATTTTAATTGGTTGACGATTGTTCTCTGCATCCCGCTCATTCCCGACCGATTCTGGCCACGGCGGATTTTCGAAAAACTCAAAATCAGTTTTCACGAACCAACCCTATTGGTTCGACGAACGAACCCTGTTGGTTCGAAAATCGGGTGGGTCGGGTTCGGCATCCGGACGCTTCCGTTGCTGGTAATCGCTCTGCTGAATTTTCAGAGTGTTTTTTCCGATTTACGAAACGCTCCAAATCCGGTGACAACAATTGATTTTACGCCGGAGGTTTTGGATTCTTTTTCGCAAAAAGTCGGTGGGTGGCATCTCGTTTCTGGCTACGGCTTGTTTCGAACAATGACGACGACGCGTCCTGAAATCATCGTGGAAGGCAGTCGTGATGGTCAATTGTGGACGGCCTATGATTTTAAATGGAAGACTGATCGCTTTGATGAAAAGCCGCGATTTGTCGCTCCGCATCAACCTCGGGTGGCGTGGCAACTGTGGTTTGCTGCGTTGGAACAAGGTTACAGTCCGCGAGGGCGCAATGCTGGGTGGATCAGTAATCTGGTGATGAAATTGCTAAAAGGCGACGAAGCGGTGCAGGTTCTTTTTTACGAAAATCCGTTTCCGAATACCCCGCCGAAGTACATTCGAATGCGGCAATTTGATTATGAATTTACGACGCGAGAAGAACGACGAAAATCCGGCGATTGGTGGAAACGCTATCGAGCGCGGAACTTTTTGTCCCCAGTTTCACTTCGCTCGAATTGATTTGATGACAGACTGCTGGTCGAAACTTGTGGCATAATGTGAGGTTATATCCGTAGGTTCACCCGAAAATTCCAATTTATGAAATTCCCCACCTACTTTTTCTACGCTCTGGTTAGTGTGTGCGAGATGGCTTCCGCTCAGGAAAAAGATGAAGCGGCGGAAAGTTTAGATCAAGCGAGGAAGCTATTTCCTGAATTCCAGAAAACGATGCTTTCGGATCCGGAGAAAGCGAAGAAGTCGTTCGATCCGTTTTTGAAAATGCCGGACGCAATGCAGAAGCGTCTCCAGATTTGGCTTGATACGCAGTGGGCGGAAATGCGACGTGAACACGACCGGGCAACTGGCGGAAGCTCGTCCAGCGGCGGGCCTTCACCGATGCAGAAAAAGCAGATTCAGGAAAACCGGAAATTGCTCGAGGAGATTCGGAAAATTGGAAGTGAAGATGAGATGAAAAAGAAGCTCAAGGAAAAGGGCTGGGACGCATTGGACGCGCTGTTGCGTTTGACGAAACGATCCGGAGGTCAGTCCGCGGCACCTGCCGGGAGTTCTCAAAAATCAGACCGGTTGCTGAAGGAGCTTTTCGTCATCGGCGATTTTCGTTCCACCATTCGGAGAAACCGGGGGGAGTCTTTTACCGAGCCATATAAGGAATTGGGCGTGGCGGATCCGAGTGTAGATTCGTCCGAAGTTGAGGTCGCTGCGGTTGATTCAATCGAAGGCGACAGAAAAGCGAAGTCTGTTCTGGCTGCGAATGAGAAAATGAAAGGAGACATTCCAAAGGGAGAATATGAGGGCATTCTTGAAGTGAATCAGTGGCGGATTTCAATGGGATTAAACGCGCTTTTGATCGATCCTAAACTTTGTGAGGCGTCGCGCGATCATTCGAGCGACATGGCGTCGATGGGATTTTTCGCCCATGAAAGTCCGGTCGAAGGCAAAAAACAGCCGTGGGATCGGGCGAAGAATTTTGGAACGACGGCTCGCGCTGAAAACATCGCGATTAATGGGTCGACCCCCGGAGCAAACAAGGCATGGTTTTACAGCCCGGGGCACCACAAAAATATGTTTTCCGGCCACACGTATATTGGCCTTGGGATTAAAGGGCGCCACTACACGCAGCTATTTCGATAAGCGATTTTAACGCTTCAGGCTCTCCATGACTTTGGATGGAGGTTTCCACCCGATGCGCCGTTTTTCGTCGGGTATATATCCGATCGAGAGAATGAACATTCCATTGGCTTCGGCGATTGTCTCGGGTTCTAGATTCACCTGAACCTGAGTGTATCCGTTGCCAAGCCAAGTTTCGTAGCCGTTCCATTCGGACTTTTTCAAAACGTTTCCGTTGAGACGAACGTCGACGAGTTCAGGTTTTTGGTAGGGAAGTCGAACTCGAAATCCCATCGCGCAATCAGCGGGGAGGGGAGTGGCATCGAGTGGCTTTTTGCCTTTTTCAAAAGCAAACTTGATCTCTGGGCCTGCATTAACAAATTCTCGAATCGCTTCGGTATTAAAATGTGGACGTTCTTCGAGCCGATCGAGAAATCCTTTCTTATCGTTGTCCAAAAGGTCTGTTGCTTCCTTCATTGTCGTGATCAGAAACAGCGATCGGCCATCGGTTTGCGGATACAAAACACCGTGTGAAAACGCGGCCTGACGTTGCCAAATTGCCACTCGGGAAAGGCGTCGTTCCGCCATATTTTTTCCAGCCGCCGTCACAAAATGCCCGATGAATGCGTTCATCCGATCGACTGGGTAACCTTCGTTTTTCTCCCCGATCCAAACTTCATTTCCCATCGCGAGCCAGCCTTTGGAACGCTCGACACCGCTTTTTTCCCAACCGATTTCGAGAGCGGCAATGACGGTGTGATATTTCAAATACCCATATTGAGCTGAATAAAAAAATGGGCGGCCGCGCCACACTTGACCGGCGACGGGATTTAATGGAAGCCCCCAGAATGCACGCTGGGCATCGGCTTCAAACCGATCGCTCGGAAAACCTGCCGCATTTCCAGCGGCGATCATTTTCTCCGTGATCCGCCAATCCCATGGACGCAGCGAATAATTTGAATACGCTGACGCCGTTATTTCCGTCATGGTTTGCCCTTGATACCGCTCTCGTGTTCCTAGCTGACTTTCGCCGTATTCCTGCAGCCCCGTGCCGTGCAGATCGAGATGCGCCTCGGGCTGGAATTCATCCACGAGTTTTAGAAATGCCATCAGTTCAGGGGCTTTTTCGGGCTCCTTCAACTTCAGGTTTTCGATGTCCCACGCGTTTGTTCCGCCGCCGGTATAGGGATCGAATTTCTGCTCATTGCCAAATCGATCCGTCACGAAATACCCATGTGGGTTCAGAATTGGCATTACCTTCACCACCTGCTTCTTTCGTGTTTCCACGGCCATCGCGTTGTCGCTCACGAGCCATTCAATCAGGTGAAATGCCGCTGTGGTTCCCGATCGCTCCGGCCCGCCGTGCATTGCGGTGATCAGGCTGTGCTGTTTGTTTTCAGCAGGAGATTTGTGATCGGTGATCGTAATCGTATAAACTCCCTGACCGTTCGTGTTTTCCCCTGACCGCTCGACTTCGAGCATCGCGCCGTATTTTTCGTCCCAAAACTTCAGCGTCGCTTCGTATTCAGCTTCAGTGAGGCGATGCGGTGCCGGTTCTTCCCAAATTTTTGGAACCCGGTCGAGATTTTGGGCGTTGACTGAGGCGGCCAAAGCGATGGCGAGAATTGTCAGAATTTTCATTTGTAAGATCGAGCTGGGCAAGGGGCGTCGGAATTGTTCTTTTTTCACGCAGCGCTATTTTTTCTTCTTAGATGCGAGCGACTTGATGTAGAGAATGATTGAATCGATTTCGTGATCTTTTAGCACGCCGAGATACGATGGCATTCCAACTCCGGTTTTTTCAGTTTCGAATCCCTTTTGAACATTGCGGGCGGGGTCGACAATTGATTCGCGGAGATAGACTTCGTCGACGCTTCTTAAAACGACACCGTCAGTGAATTCGCGTTTTGAACCCCACAAACCAAGCCAACTTGGGCCAACAGCGACCGCTGCCGCCGCTGCGCCCACCGTTTGCTTTAGCGCTTTCCCATCGACGCTGTGACAGACAACGCAGCCGTATCTTGTGGCGGTTTCTTTTCCGGTCGCCACGGTCGGTTCGATCTTTTTCATCGCTTCGGTCGCTCCTGCTTTTAGCGTCAGATCAACTTTGTTGGAATCGAAGCCTTCCGCTTTCAGATCAATTTTATTCAGTGAATTGACCGTCAAATAGGTGCTCGCGATTTGAGGTGTCTCGGCTTTCGGATTTGGCACGCGATAAGTCATTCGAATCGAGTGAACCGGCTTCATGTTTGGCAGGCCGATGAAAACCGATTTTTTATCAGAAGAAAGCATCGCGCTGGCAACCGGCATTGTCTCCTGACCAGGTGTGCCATCGAGTTTGTAATTCCCCGAGCCGTAGCTGTGGGTCTGTTTGTAATTCCAGCAATCCACCGTGTAGTTTGCCAAATTTGTCGCGGTGGCTTCATCAACGAGCTGATCAAATTTCAGTAAGATTCCTTTTTCTGATGAACGGACGTCTTGGGGAATCCACGATGGACCGCCGTCATGAGTCACTCGGTAAAGTCCTGAAATTTGGTCCGCCGCTGTGCCCCAAATCTTGAATCCCGTCAGCCAAAGTGAGCCATCGATCGGGTGAATCCGCGGCTTCATGATGCCCGAAGGAAAGCCATGCATGATGGATGAAACGGCGCCGTTTATTGGAGGCGATTTTTTGGGATTTGTTGGAGGCGAGAGATCATCTGGCGCGGCGTCGAAGTAAACTTTGAAAATCTCAGGCCGGTTGTAACCGACGTGAATCAGCGAATTATTCAAAGGTCCCAGCTTCGCGTTTCGAGTCCAAATTTGGCTCGCGCCACTTTGATTTACGAAATGTGGAATGTGAATTTCAGGCTGATCAATCGGTGCCGGATGAACGGCTTTTTCCTTAAATTGCGCTGGCTGAAATCCGTAGTAATCGCCTTTTCGCACGATATGAATCGGCGTTGCCGGCTTCCAATGCCCTTGTTGGTCACTTGCTGTGACAACGCCCGTTTTAGGGTCAACCCCGATGTAAGGCATTCGAAATCCTGTGGCGATGACTTCAAAAGACTTTCCATCTTTCGCGATTTCAACCACCGTGCCGTTGTGTTTCCCGCGCGTTGTCGAAACCTGCCCGCCTTTTGCGATGTAGAATCCGCCACCTGGTTTTTCCCAAATGTCATTCGCGAACTCCCGCGTCTCGGCTGTTTGTGAAACGAGATTGCAGAAGTTTTCGTAAAAATCGGCTTCGCCATCTCCGTTCTCGTCATGCAGTCGAACGATCCCATTTCGATCAAAAACGTAAATTTTTTCGTCCGAAATTTCGAGTCCGATCGGGTCGTGAAGGCCGGACGCGAAGCGTTTCCAAGTCACGTTTTGGAGATCGCCTACAAGGTTTTCGACAATCCAGACATCGCCATCAAATGTGGAAAAAGCGGCCCGACCATCAGAGAAAAAATCGAAGGCGGAAAGGCGGACGTTTCGCTTCCAAGGGTTGTCGAGCGGGAGTGCTATTTCTTGAAGGTCGAACCCATTCTCTGCCAAATCATTTGTGAGCTTAGTTGTTTTCAGTTTTTCGGACCAAATCGCGGAAGCGGGTTTTTCCCAATGGTGCACCAGGTCGAATACGGTTTTCTCACCGTCTCCAAAAACGGCTTCCCCCCAAATCGCACTGCTTTCCTTTGGGCTGAATTCTTTGAACGTAGGCTCCCCGTTTGTCCCCGGCTGCAGCATCGTGATTTTTTTATCAACTTCTCCAAGAGCAATCCGCCGAATGACAACGCCATTTTTTGCATCAACCGAAAGCCGTTCCACCACTTCGACTCCGTAGACTTCGTATTCGAGCGCAATCGTATCTTCATGGATGCGAATGCCTTTCCAGTGGAGCCCATCGATCGGGCCAAGTCCGTGCTCATCCAAATCAACTGATCGCTCACGAGGATCTTCCGGTTTATCAGGAGCACTGCCGAGATACCAACCCGGAACACATTTGGTTGCTACGAGTGGTGTCCCGATAATACGCGGCAAACTTTTTTGGCCTGCTGAAGCTTTTCGATTTGGCAAACGATAGCTTCCTGTGCTCATCGCATCCATTGTCAAATATTCGCCGTCTTCGTTCTCCTTCCAAATCAGCGCGACCCGAAGTAAATCGGTATCGAAACAGGCGTAGTAGCCGTGGCCGAGTTTCAAAATAATGCTACGCGGCGTCAGATTATCTTTAGGCCAATCACCGCCGAGATGACGCGCATCGAGCGTGTGGGAGAAAAACGGGAAATCGCTCTCAATATACGAACCCCAGGGAGAATCGAGCGCGAGATGCGATTTTTGCTGAGCGAACCCCGTCGCCGATGCAACCAGCAAAATAGTCGAAAAAATGAGGGTATAAATTTGAAACGGAAGTGCGTTTTTCATGAAAATTCCGGGCGTTGAGGAGGTGGAGTTCGGTTCGGAAATGATTTAAACAAAACGAGCCAACAGGGTTAGTTCATCGAATGAACCCTGTTGACTCGTAGAAATGCGGAATGTGTTCTTAGATGCCTTTCACTTCCCAGCCTTCACGATAGGTGTCGTGGACGAGCGCGTTGGCTTCTTCCGAATTCGTGAATTTTGCAGTAGCATCATCCCAGACGAGTTCTTTGCCTGCGAGCTGCTGGGCGACGGTTCCGAGTAATACGGCTTCGCTCATCGGACCGGCATAATCCCAGTTTGCGACCGGCTTTTCTGAAGTCTCCCCCCGAATGTGAGCCACGAAATCTTTGTGGTGACTTCCTGCTTCGGCAGGATCCGGAGTCTCATCGACTTTTTTACCGTCGCGAAACAACGTTGGCATTCCCCCGTGAGGAATTACCAGTGCGCCCGTCGTTCCAATGACGACACTTCCGTTTCGCGGAACGTTGTGAACGTCTTTCCCGTCGCCATTTTTCGTAACGCCGCCGAGTGCATCAATCACCCATTGATCAGGGAACTGGTTGCCGTCATACCATGTAAAATCGAAATCACCATCGGACTGATCGTTGCCTTTCATCTTATGATGAACCTTGCCGTTCACGGGCCAAGAATCGCCATCGACGATTCCAACGCCATGACTCGTTACAGAAAGTGTTACGGGCTGATTCAATCCCTGAAACCACGGATGATAAATATGACAACCCATGTCACCGAGGGTTCCCGTTCCAAAACCGATGCGCTTCCGCCACTGGCTCGGGTGAAATTCTCCCGTGATGTAGCTACGCTTTTTGCCAACTCCAATCCAACCATCCCAATCCAGTGTGCCGGGAACTTCATCGACGCGATCTGGAAGAGGCTTCATTGAGCCCCACGATTTCCCGATCATGCTGTGGACGGATTTTACTTTCCCGACGATGCCTTCGCGCAGCCATTTTACCGAGGTTTTGTTGCCTTGGCCCGAGCCGACCTGAATTCCCATCTGCGTTGTGATGTTGTTCGCTGCTGCATATTCACGGAGCGTCCGTGCTTCATGAAGGGTCCTAGTAAGAGGCTTTTCGCAGTAGCAATGTTTGCCAAGCTGCATTGCGCTCATCGAAATCGGCGCGTGCATGTGATCCGGCGTTGCGACCACGGCGACGTCAAAATTATTTGCCTCTTTTTCCAAAAGCTCACGCCAGTCTTGATAGATTTTTGCTTCAGGGAATCCTTTGCCCACTTTGTCGGCACGGCGAAGGTCGATTTCGGCTGCTGCCACCAATGTTGCGTTGTTCACACCGGCCATGGAAGAAATATTTCCCCAGGCCCGGCCATTGGTTCCAAAAGCCACGTAACGGATATTGCCGCTTGGAGCGCCGTTTGCGGTTGTTTTCCAACCAATGTAGGGAGCCGCAATTGCTCCTGCGGTGGCGGTTTTGAGAAAGTTGCGTCGTGAATTATTCTTAACTGACATGTTTGAAGCGTAAATGAAAATTCACACGCTCGTCAATGGCGTGAAAAGCGTAATTTTAATTCCTCGCGTCGCAGTTCCAGTATCCGCTTTTTCGTTTACCGAAAGAGGAGCAGGTGCATGATCAACACGGCGATGAAAAACCAAACGAGGCCGAGAGTGCAGAGAATCAAAATGCAGCCAAGATAGCAAAAAGTCCATGTCCAGGGAGAAGGGCGCGCCGCTCGTTTTGCACGAAGTTCCGCCCGTGTGTCCTCCATCAACCTCGAATTGTCCTACATGAAAAAATTGTGACTCAGAATCGAATTTGATTCCATTATAAAATATTGCGAGCGGCAGTTCAGTGTATTTCACCCCAGCGCCTTCAGCATCGCCTTCTCCACTAAAATTGCAGCAAGTTCTTCGGTGGCTTCGTCGAGAACTTTATTCGCGGCCTTTAGTTTTGCGACGTCCTGAGCTTCGTCAGCGACAGCTGTTTTGACTTCGTCGACTGCGGATTGAATCGACGCCAATTCATCGGCAGAAAGTTCATCGCCAGCCATCGAAATGGCTTGCACAACCGCGGGAATCAGTTCGTCGCTTTTCAGTTTCGCTTCGGTCCAAATCCGCGCGTTCATGTCGTCGAACGCGTAATCGACAGATTCGCTGATCATCGCCTCGACCGCTTCATCATCGACATCGACGGCAGAGTTTTCGATTTCTAGAACGCGATCTTCGCCGGTATTTGTATCTCTGGTCAGGACACTCAGAATTCCGTTTTCATCGATGGAGAATTGAACGCCGACACGCGCGGACCCTTTTGCACCGGGCTCAAAATCGAGTTCGATTCGTCCGAGTTCCCAGTTGTCTTTTGCGATTTCGCGCTCGCCCTGCAAGACACGAACCAACATCGATTTTTGGTCACCAACGGCATTGGTGAAGAGCTCGCCGGCTTTTGCCGGAATCGTTGTGTTACGGGGAATGATCACATTCATCAACCCACCAAAGGTTTCGATGCCGAGCGAAAGTGGCGTCACATCAAGGAGGACAACTTGCTGAACTCGACCGCACAAAATCCCTGCCTGAATCGCTGCGCCAAGGGCGATCGCCTCGTCAGGATTCTGCGAAATGTCAGGCTCAATCCCAAACCATTCAGCAACGAGTTTTCGTACTAACGGAATCCGCGTCGAACCGCCGACAAGGATTACACGATCCAACCCTGTTGATTCATCGATCCAACCCTGTTCGATCGTGGTGCGTTTGCAAAACGTGCGGGTCAGTTCGATCACGGGACGAGCGATTTTTTCAAATTCGGGGCGGCTGATTTCGAGTTCGAAACTGTGTTCGCCGTCAAAAAATGGCAGTAAAATTTTTGCGGTCTCGGTGTCGGAGAGCTGCTCTTTCGCAGTTCGAGCTGCCGCGAGAATTTTGGTGCGTTCTTCGCCGGTGAAATCGGATCCCAGCTCGAGTTTTTCGGCAATGAAATCGGTTACGGCGTCATCGATGTCGTCTCCACCGAGGTGGGTGTCACCTGCAGTCGCGACGACTTGAAAAACGCCGTCGCGCATTTCGAGCAACGACAAATCAAACGTCCCTCCGCCGAAATCGTAAACGGCGACACGGGCATTCTCGTCGAGTTTATCGAGTCCGTAGGCGAGGGCGGCTGCGGTGGGTTCGTTGATGATTCGTTCAACGGTCAGCCCGGCGATTTCTCCGGCTCGTTTCGTTGCATTCCGTTGGGCATCATTAAAATAGGCAGGAACGGTGATCACGGCACGTGTAATCGATTCTTCGAGGGCGTATTCGGCGGTAACCTTCAATTTTGCCAGAATTTTTGCCGAAACGTCTTCGGGTAGAAGCGTCTCTCCGTTCGCCGAAATTGCAGCCCAGCCATCATTTAATCGGGTGATCTCAAACGGGCTTTTTGATTTTTCCTCGGCGGGAATTTCATCAAATCGTCGACCGACCAGGCGTTTGATCGAGGCAAACGTCCGTTTGGGAGCGACCGCTGCCATTCGCCGGGCGGGTTCGCCAACGAGGACGTCTCCTTTTTCTGGAAAATGAACGATCGAAGGTAGGATCCGATTGCCATTCTCATCGGCTAGTAGAATGGGAAATCCGGAATCAACGACGCCAACAAGCGAGTGCGTGGTGCCGAGATCGATGCCGATGATGGTGTTTGAAGACATTTAACAAAAAGGAGCTGGAAGCTAGGAGCCAGAATGATGGAGAATTAGGGCGCGGTGCTCCGATTTTGAAAGGTAAATTTTGAAGATTGGATCCTAAGATCGAAAACCTTCTAATCAGAAACAAAAAAGCGGGCCCGATTGAATATCGGAGTCGCTTTGCTGGAGAGGATTGGGGAATTGCAATGTTTACACCTCCGGATCCGATTTTGACTTCGCGTCATCGATTTTTTCTCCGGCACCGATCCAGCCAGAAATACCACCTGAGAAGTGGACTACGTTTGTGAACCCAAGTTTACGGACTTCATTGATCCCGGCTTGATACGCGGTGCACGACGGGCCGCCGCAATAAGCGACGATGAGCATCTTTTTATCTTTGGGCAGTACCGCGGCGAGTTGGTCTTCGTTTTTCCTAAAATCGATCGCGCCGGGGAGATGACCCTTGGAATAGGATTTGGTGCCGTTCACATCGATCAGCAATACGGTGCCTTCGGCGATGGCCTTTTTCAGATCCTTGATGCTGATGTCAGGATATTCTTCATCGGCGGCAAATACGGATGTCGTAATGGCCGCAAAGCTAAGGGCAAGGATGGTAAAAATGGATTTCATGATTTGAAAGGGTTCAGTATTCAAAACGATAAGAGAAGCGATTTCTTAGTCGATTTCAGATTTGAGATTTCCAAATTGCGACGACAGGTTCCTTTTTACCAATACACGATGGCCGATTCCCGAATGACTCGCGAACAACCGCCGCTTCCGTTTAAAGCCGTCATGATCGGCTGGGCGGCTGCGACGCTGATTCGCGTTGTGTCGCTGACCCTGCGTTGGCGAATGGAGGATCGGGCGAAGATTTCAGAGAATCCGCCGGAAGGTCAGATGATCTGGGTTTTCTGGCACAATCGAATTTTCGTGGTGCCGGTCGCCTATCGGAAATACTTGAAATCCCGGAGCGGGGCGGTATTGACCAGCGCGAGCAACGACGGCGCGATCATCGCCGCGACTGTAAAATGCTTTGGGGCAGATGCTGTTCGCGGATCGACTTCACGTCGGGGAGTGGCCGCTTTGCTGGGTTTGGTTGAGTGGGTGAAAGGCGGATTCGATGTCGCGATTACGCCCGATGGTCCTCGTGGGCCACGTTATCGACTGGCGCCCGGGTTGATCAAACTCGCGCAGACAACTGGAGCTTCCATTTTGCCGGTTCGGATCGAATACAGCTCGTTTTGGAGTTTTCGGAGCTGGGACAAATTTCGCGTTCCCAAACCATTTTCACGTGTGACGGTTATTTTTGAACCACTGGAAATGATTGACCCTGCCGTCGAAGGTGATTCTTTTGAAGCCGAAAGAAAACGAGTCCAACAGATTTTAAATCCCACGAATGAAACTGATTGAAGGAAAACCAATCGCCGCCGCAGTTTACGAAGAATGCGCGCGCGAACTTGAATTGTTAAAAGCTGCGGGCGTAACGCCTGGTCTGGCTGTCGTTCTGGTGGGCGAAGATCCTGCATCGCAAGCCTACGTTGGGATGAAGGATAAAAAATGCAAGGAACTCGGCTTGCATTCGGTGAAGCTTGAGCGGCCTGCCACTATATCTCAGAGGGATCTAGAAGCCCTTGTTGAAGAACTGAACACGGACGATTCGATTCACGGGATTTTGGTGCAAATGCCGTTGCCTGGTGATTTGGACGCAGACGCGGTCATCAAAAAAATCGCACCCGAAAAGGATGTCGATGGACTGCACCCGCAGAATCTCGGGAAAATCGCCAGTGAAGACCCGACGGGATTTGCCCCGTGTACCCCGTTCGGCAGTCAGCGCATGTTGATCGAATCCGGCATCGAGACATCGGGAAAAAGCGTCGTTATTGTTGGCCGTAGTTTGCTTGTTGGAAAGTCGCTCGCCCTGTTGATGATGGGCAAAGGCCCCGGCGCAAATGCCACCGTGACGGTTGCGCATTCCCGCACGAAAGATTTGGCCGCAGTGACTCGCGAAGCCGACATTCTCGTGGCAGCCATTGGCGTGCCGCATTTTATTACAGCCGACATGGTGAAAGATGGCGCCGTCGTGATCGATGTGGGGATCAACCGCGTTGAAGACGCCACTGCCAAGCGTGGATATCGTCTCGTCGGTGATGTCGATTTTGATGCCGTGGCTGAGAAATGCGAAGCGATTACCCCCGTTCCCGGCGGAGTGGGCGTGATGACGATCGCGATGCTGATGGCGAATACGATCCGTGCGGCGAAGTTGAAGGCGGGTTTGTGATTGGGGGTAAAAAATTCCAACTTCTCAAAAATCCGCTACCTATTCGGCTGGGCTATGCGTCTATCTTTGTGGACTCACCTGTGACTGACGATTTTCCCATTTCAAATCTCGAAGACGAACGCCTCTGCATTGCTGGAAAGCAGTTTGCAGTTGGGGATGCGGCGTTTTTTGTCAAAGCGGTGACCTACGGGCCGTTTGCTGAATCCGTCGATCACGCCACGGAATTGGCTCGGGTGCGCGACAAATTGGGGGCCAATGCGATCCGGATTTATGAAGTTCCGTTGATCGATTTTCTCCACAAGGCGGCGGAAGCTGGACTGCGGGTTTTCATTACGATTCCGTGGACGCAGCATGTCGATTTCCTCAGCGAACGGTCCGCACTAAAAGCGGCTCATGAAACGATTCGTGATGCGGCGACTCGATTTCGCGGTCACCCGGCGGTTGGTGGTTATTTTGTAGCGAATGAAATTCAATCAACCCTCGTCCGCTGGATGGGGCCGGCTCGGGTGAAGCGGGCTCTCGAATCACTCATCGATACTGGAAAAAAAGCAGATCCCGCTGCGCTTTTCAGTTACGCAAATTACCCGACAACCGAGTATTTGCAGCCGTCTAACCAGGATTTTGTGGCTTTCAACATCTATCTCGAATCGTCTGAAACCTTTGGGAAGTATCTACGGCGGTTGCAAAATTTAGCGGGCGACAAACCGCTGTTTCTTGCCGAGTTCGGAGTCAACACAAAGGCGAGCGGCGATGAAAAACAGACGGAAATGCTGAGCTGGCATCTCGATGAAGTTTGCGCTGCGGGGTTGGCGGGAACCACGATATTTGCGTGGTCTGATAATTGGAAGCGCGGTGGCGAATCAGTCACGGGCTGGGATTTTGGGCTGATTCGGCGAGATGGAACGGCCAAACCAGCACTCCTTGATTTGTCGAAAAAATGGGAGGAACTCAAATCCCCAGCCGATGGAATTAGACTCACTGAGACTCCAAAAATCTCAGTCATCGTCTGCACCTATTGCGGATCAGCGACCTTGCGGGGCTGTTTGGAATCGCTCGAAAAATTACGGTATCCCGATTACGAAGTTGTCGTCGTCAACGATGGTTCAGATCCTGAAGTGACGGCGATTGCGGAAAAATTCCCCGAATTCATTCTCAAAAACATCGATCACGGCGGTTTGAGCAATGCGCGTAATTTAGGTGCCCAAATCGCAAGTGGTGAGATTTTTGCCTACACCGATGACGACTGCGTGGCGCCGCCGGATTGGCTGTCGTGGCTGGCGTTTGCCTACGAGCAGAACCCTGAGTTTTTCTGTCTTGGCGGGCCCAATATTCCGCCGCCGCCTCAAAATTTTGAGCAAGCATGCGTAGCCGCTTCTCCAGGAGGCCCGGCTCATGTTTTGCTGACTGATCAGATCGCCGAGCACGTTCCCGGCTGCAATTTGACCGTTCGTCGTGAGGCTTTCGAGGCTATCGGCGGGTTCAATCCTGTTTTTTGGACAGCAGGCGACGACGTCGATTTTTGCTGGCGACTCGAGGATGCCGGATTTGTGATCGGCTTTCACCCGGCAGCGTTCGTGTGGCATCACCGGCGGTTCAGTTTTAATACCTACCTGAAGCAGCAAAGCGGATACGGAAAAGCCGAAGCGATGCTGATCCCGCTGCACCCTGATAAGTTTGGCGAGATCGGTGGGGCACGATGGCATGGCTCGATTTACGAGCCCGCTCGGCAAAATATGTCGGGCAGTTTTTCACGAATTTACCAAGGCGTTTTCGGCTACGAACCCTACCAAATGATCTACGGCGGAGGCAGTTCCGTGTTCGGGTACATCGTAGGAACCGTGCAATGGCTTGCGCTTGGCGTTGCTCTAGCTGCGCTTGGTTGGTTGTTCCCCAGTGTCGGAGTGATCGGGATTTTGATGCTCGGAACAAGTGTTTTCCACGCGTTGCAAAGCGGTTTCAACGCACCAATCCCAATTAGCCAATCGCGTTTCGCGTCGCGGATTTGCCTTTCCCTTTTAGCCTTTGCTCAACCGTTTGTTCGCAGTTTTAAGCGCTTCACAGGAAGTCTGAAACACGCTCATTTGCCATCCCGTTTTCCTGATTCGATCGGCCCATTTTTCTTCCCTGAGTTCAAGTTCCTGACCCGGTGGAAGCGTTACCGATTTTGGAGCGAATCCGGCGTCGGTCGCGACGAGCTACTTCATGAAATCCTCCATGGTGAAGAACGTCCCAATTCGATTCCTGTTCGCGCGGGAACCGGTTGGGAAAATTGGGACATCGATCTTCCCGTTGGGCTTTTCTGGGCGCTCCATCTTCGCACCGTCACCGAATATCATGCAGCCAAAGATCAGCTGACACGTTGCAAACTCGAATCCCGACCGACGTTGTTGACCGTCATTTGGCGAATCGCAGCGATCATAGGGTTAATCTTTTTGTGGAAAAACGGCGACCTTTTTTCTCTCGCTGGAATCACCGGTTGGGCCGCGCTGTTCTTCCCCGATTTGTTTTTGCTCAGCGGATTTGTCCGCGGCTCAAAATGCCTCAAACGCGCGGCGAAGGCAGTCGGGCTAGCACGAGCGAAATGAACGATTTTTCGAACCAAAAGGGTTGATTCATCGAACTTACCCTGTTGCTTCGAAACTGCTTCACGA
Organism: uncultured Verrucomicrobiales bacterium; assembly: GCA_937891465.1. GTDB lineage: Bacteria > Verrucomicrobiota > Verrucomicrobiia > Verrucomicrobiales > DEV007 > JABDJT01. The sequence continues at coordinate 39,496 of CALAHF010000087.1, forward strand.
ACATACCCTATTGAATCTTCGAACAGACCCTGTCCGATCGTGGCGGGGTGTGCTAGCGTGAGCGGAGAGAACTATGCAAATTGGGCGACACATCACAAATCAAATCGGAGCGGCGCTACTGGAAGTGGTGATAGCGACGACGGTGTTTGCGACGGTCGGCACTGCTCTCGTCATTGCGGTTAATGAAATCGGGAAGCTCTCGCTGGAAGTTCATAAGGAGGTTTATGTATCGACGCGGCTGCAATCGATTTTGGAGGAAAACAGCAAGGTGCCGGATATTCGCGAGGGGGAATTGAAAACGAAGCCGGATGATCGCGGGGTGGTTTTTGAAACAACGGTGGAACCGATCGAAATTCGGACGGCGGAGGATTTTTTGCTGCCGCAAATGTTTGTGATCAAAACACGCGGATTGTGGATGGAAAATGGAACGAAGCAGGAATTGACTGCAGAAACGTATCGCTATGCACCGATGTTCAGACAGTAAATTTTCAGCCGAAAATGGTCGGGGCGGTTTTACGCTGCTGGAGGTGACGATGGCGATGGTGCTGGCGATGATGTTGCTCGTTGGTATTTTTGCGGTGGCCACGGGAACGACGCAGATCACGGATGAGATCAGCAAGTTTCAAAGCCGGGAGACTCAAAAGCAGGCGTTTACCCAACTGTGTCGACGAACCTTGAAAGGGCTTGGAGCGGAAGCGCAGCTTCAACTGGATACGGTTTCGGGGCGGCGTGGTGGGTATTTATCGAAGCTGATTATTGATCGCGATCCGTTGGCGTTTTCGTTCAGTGCGATGCCTCCGGGGGCGTCGCGGGTGGTGTTGTATTCGCAGTCAATGGCGGGAGGAGATCTCGCAGTTTGGCTGAAATATTTGAATCAAGAGGAGGTCGAAGCAATGGACAACGGCGAATGGAAAGGGCTGGGAACGGATCTTCGATTGCTTGGAAATGTGTCAGCTTTTGAGTGGCGATTTTTTAATCGGGTGACCGGGGAATGGTCGAACGTGTGGGAACCCGGAGCGGAACGCCCGTCGCTGGTGGATTTGAGTCTCGGAGTGGATCAGGAGACGCCGTTGCGTCATGTCTTCTGGATTCCGAAATACGAGCAGGCGGAGCAGTTGACTCGCGGATTTACCCAAACGGATGCGAACGGTGGCGTGCCAGGGGAGGAACCAAATGGGGAGGTCGCACCGGGGGGTGAGATTGAACCATGAAAGTTCGCCCCATATCAAAAAATCGAGGCTCGATTCTGCTTGCGGTGTTCTGGGTGATTGCGGTGCTTTCTTTCGCGGTGGTGACGTGTGTCGCACTGGTTCTGACAGATGTGGAGTTGGAGTTGAACTCGAAACAGCAATTTGAGGCTCAGCAGTGGGCCGAGAAGGGAGTTGCGATCGCGGCTCATCCACTGGTGAAACCGTGGGATCCAATTTTGCGGCAGCAGACAGAAAACGGAGAAGGATTTACCGTGCAAATCATGAGCGAGGGAGCGCGATTAAATTTGAACGCCATTTTGCTGGGAAATGATGTCGATCTAATACAGCGGATTTTCGCTCAATGGGGGCTCGATTTGCAGCAATCGCAGGCGCTGATGGATGCGATGCAGGATTGGATAGATCCCGATAAACTGGAGCGAATCAACGGAGCGGAGCGAGATTTCTATGAAGAACAGGGCTACCAAAATCAGCCTTTTAATCGCGCGTTTCGTTCGCTCGACGAAGTGAGGCTGGTCGCGGGAATGGCGGAGGTGGACGCGATTTTTCCAGGGTGGCGGAATTATTTTACGCTGTGGAGTGGGAGCGGGAAACTGGATATCAATGAAGCGCCGGAAGAGTTGATTTCGCTAGCGTGTGGTTGCACAATCGAGACCGCGCAGCAGTGGATTTCAATTCGTCGCGGACAGGATAAAATTGAGAACACGCAGGATGATTTGACGATTCGAGGGATACCAGAGGTGATACAAATTTTGGGGCTTGGTGGGGACGCACAAACGCTTGTCGCCCGGCGAATTTCATTTGAAGATCCGACCGTGCGAATTTCGAGCATTGGTGTTGCCGGAGATGCGCAATTTCGCCGCGAGATGGTCTTGCGTCGCAACGAAGCTGCGCCGACACTCCTGTATCTGAACGACGAAACCAGATAGACATTTTTGAGCCGAAAACGAACAGTGACCTGCCTTTTGCCCGGTGAAACGGAGCAGGAGTTCTGGGAATTTCCTGCCAATGGAACTGGTCCGGGAGCGAAATCGTTGCGCAAGCCGTCGGGCGATTGCACCTATTGTTTTGGGAGCCGTGCGCTGTTTGCTGTGCCGCTGTGGGTCAGTTCAACCGATCCCAATGTGATCGAAGGGGCGGTTCGGATGCAGTTGGAAAATCGCCATATTGGTGATTTTTCAGTCGATGAGGGTCAACATTTTGACTATTTCAACGTGGCTGAAGATGGATCGCGGACTCAGATTTTGGCGACTGTTTTAGCAGGTGAACCGGAAACTTATGGTCTAAACGGAAATCTCGGCGGGTTTGAACTCGCTCCTCGTTTTTTCTCGCTGAAAGAAAACGCGATTGGCTTGTGGCGCGAAAATCAGCGGTGGGTTGCCGCGTTTTATCGTCAGGGGAATTTGGCTTATTTTCAGGCGCTTTCGGCGCGTGATTTTGATGAAGATTTGATCAGCGAAATCGAATGCATTCGCGAATGGTTGCGCGGTGCCGGGTTTGTCGAAAAAATAAATTCAGTGGTCGTGTGGGAACCAATGACCGATCCGGTCGCGGTGACTGAACTTGGTGAACGGCTGCAAGCGACGGCAACCGTGTCGGATCGTCCAATGCCTATGTTGCCTCTTGAGGAAACGGCATTGATGCCCGAATCGTTTGCGCTTCGCGAAAAATCATCGGCGCGTCAGAAAAATTGGATGCGGCTCGCGGTCCTTGGCTTGGTTGTCTACATGGTGATCATGGCGGTCGTGATGTTCGGCATCATGATGGATCAACGAGCGAATGCAGCCGAGCGAAACTGGATTGCGCAACATGAATCGGAAGCTGCAATCGTTGCAGAAACCCAAGCGCGATGGGATGAGTTGCAGCCGGCTATCAACGCTGAGGGGTATCCTCTCGAGCTTTTTTATCGGGTTGCAAAAATGTTACCGGAAGAAGGGATTCGCATTACCCGATTCGAAGCGAATGGTCCAAAGATTCTTCTATCTGGAGAAGCTAGCAGTGTGAGTGCCGCGATTTCCTGGAAGGCGACGTTGATGAAAAGTCCGGATTTCATCGAATACGAGTGGGAGTTTCCGGCCCCGGATATTCAGGCTGACAACCGGGCAACCTTTAACGCGGAGGCAAATTTGAAGCAGTAAGACGACAATGAAACGCTCCGAAAAATTGCTCGCTGGTTTGTTGATTGTGGTCCTGTTCATCGGTGCCAATTTCATTCTCGGCGTTCGGATTTCTAAAAAGAAAAACGCGCTCGATCAAGAATCGCATGCGCTTGAACTTCGTCGTGTCGAAATCGAGACACTTATCGAGGAGAAAGATGAGTGGATGAAGTATGAGGCGTGGTTGGCGGTCAATCAGCCCGTATTTCCGGGCAATGAATCGGCCGGACAGGAATTACTCAAGATTGTCGATTCTTCCGATGAATTCGGTCTCGAGATTCTTGGCCGCGATTTGTTGGAGCAGGAAGATTTGCCCTCTGCAACCCAAGTGGGCATGTTTGTGAAAACGAGAGGGGATCTCGAAAGTGTTCTTCGATGGCTATATTCGCTGCAGAGTCCGAAGAAATTCCGAGTCGTCCGCCAGCTCAAAATTCTCCCTGACAAAGAAGATGAAACCAGCGTGATCTGCGAATTTTTACTGCTACGTTGGTATCAGACTGAGGAAGGAGTCGCGACGTTATGAAAAATTCCGAATCGATTTTATTGGGGCTGATTTGTAGTTCGATCGTCATTTGTGCTCAGGAATCAAGTGAGCCGTGGGAACCGATTTCGTTTCCCGAAAGTCGCTACGAAGCTGCCTGGGAGCGAAATCCGTTCAATCTCGATACCGCACCTGAAGACGGCCCGGTCGATCAGTCGTTCGCCCGTGATTTTACGCTGGCGGGAGTTTCGGTGATTGGAGAAAAAAAACGTGTCCTTCTCGTGAATCGCAAAACCAAGGCCTACGAAACTGTTTACAGTGGTGATGAAAACGGGAACGGATTCAGCCTCGTCAGTATCGCGTTGAATCCTGATCGCACTAAGGTGACTGCCGTGATTAAAAAAGGCGGCAGAGAAGCGACCGTGAAATTTGACCCGAAGATGACCGCTGCCCGAGCAAAAGAGGTGGCAGCCAAGCGCGCAGCAGAAAATCCTGTCGCTGAAAAAGTTGATCCACGAGCAGCTGCAAAAGCTGCCGCATTACGCTCGCGCGGAGGAGCCCGCGTCCGCACGCCAGCGGACATGAATCGCGAAGAAATGACGCGAGATTTACCCAGTCTGAATCGTGCTCTTGATGGTGGAGCACCTCAATCGGAGCCAGCTCTAGAAGCCGGTGAGCGAGGTAAAAAAAGCGACACTACTCGGAATCGGCGGCTCCTAAAGTCGGTCCCGCGTGGGGCAAAATAAGTAGTAGAGTTTTTGCAATCCAATAGGGTGTGTTCGATGAATCAACCCTACCAAATCGCGTCCGGGTTAACTCGTTGTATTTCAATAAAAACGTCGTCGCAAATTAGTGGGGGCCTGACAGGCGGTATCGCCGGTCGTATATTTCTGATTGATCGAAAAATTTAGAATTCAAACAGCCTCGTCCTGTCCAACGATTTGAACCTCGGTCTCGAGTTCAATATCGCGCTCAGCGCGGGCTTTGGCTTTGATGTTTGCAATCAATTCGAGCACTTCCTGAGCGGTAGCGGTGTTGTCGCTGTTGATGATGAAATTTCCGTGAATTGGCGAGACGATTGCTTTGCCAACGCCAGTTTCTTTCAAGCCGAGCTCGTCGACCAGCTGCCCCGCTCCGAGTGAGGTCGTTGGATTTTTGAAAATACAGCCGGCACTCGCGGCGATCGGTTGAGAGGTCTTGCGCTTGTTTTTTGACGCTTCAATTTTCTCGGCAATTTCTGCTGCGGGGGCAGGCTCGCCTTCGAAAACGGCGGAAACGGCGACGTTGTGCGCCAGCTCGGGGACGTTGCGGTAGTGAACCTGCATTGAGGTCGCGGCTTTCTCGAGAATATCACCGTCGCTGTCGATCATTCGCACGCTGACGACTTGATCAAACGTCTCGGTTCCCATGGCTCCGGCGTTCATGCGCAAACTACCGCCGACCGCTCCGGGAATGCCTTCCATCCACTCGAACCCTCCAAGTTCCGCGCCGAGGGCGGCTGCCGCGAGGGCTTTGTATTTCACGCCTGCGCCGGCACGAATGGTATTGCCATCGACATGGATTTCGGAAAATTCGCCGCGAACGGGGCAACAAACCACTCCGGGAATTCCACCATCACGCACGAGCAAGTTCGATCCACGGCCGACGACGCGCAGGGGTAATCCCGTTGCCGCGCAATGTTTTACGAGTCGTGCAAAACCAGGTTCAGTGGTGGGCTCGGCCCAAAATTGGGCGGGGCCACCGACCTTCATCGTGGTGTGTTTCCGCATCGGTTCGTAAAGTTTGATGACGGCATCTTCTTCGTCGATAACGCTGCGGAGCTGATCGATGGTGGCCAAATCGGTCGTCAAGCGCGTTCCGACTTCGTGAATGTTTCCCGCGCCGAGCGTGATCACCCAATCGCCGGGCTTGAGTTGATTTCCGATTTCAAGATGAAGTGTCGCGAGATCGGGATGGGAAAACGCTTTCTCGGTTTTACCGCGTTCTTTAACGGCGTCGACGATGGTCTGACCGGTAATTCCGGGAATCGGCTGCTCGCTGGCAGGGTAAATATCGGTGACCCAGAGTTCATCGACTTCATCAAAAGCCGCGCCAAATTCATCGCGCAACAGCTGCGTCCGCGTGAAGCGATGCGGTTGGAAAAGGCAAATGAGGCGGCCCTGATGCTGGGTTCGGGTGGTCTGAAGGGTCGCCGCGACTTCTGTGGGGTGATGCCCGTAATCATCGACGATTGTCACAAAATCAGACTGACGTTTCAGTTCAAAGCGACGTTTGGCTCCACGAAAACTGCCGAGCGCTTCATCGATTTGATCGATTGAAATCCCGATTTCTGTTCCCAGTGCAATCGCAGCAAGGGCGTTCAGTACATTGTGATCACCAGGAATCCCTAGACGCACGCGGCCGAGTTCTTTGCCGTTTTTTACCACAGTAAATTCCGTTCCTGCGCCTTTTTGAACGAGTTTGGTCGCTGAATAGTTGAACTCTGGATTCAATCCGTAGCTGATCGCAGTCTCTCGTCCTGCAAGAATTTTCGTCGCGTTCGGGCATTCACCGCAGTAAATCACGGATCCGCGCGTCTGATCGCAGAACTGTTTGAAAACCCCGCAAATTTCTTCCAAACCACCTTGGTAGTGGTCGATGTGCTCAGCTTCGACATTGAGCAAAATAGCGTGTTCTGAGTGAAAATTCACCAAGGTTCCATCGCTTTCGTCGCCCTCAGCGATGAAATATTCGCCTTCCGGCTCGAAGTTTGCATTTGTCCCCAGGATCGGGATTTCTGCGCCGACATAATGCGAAGGCGAGCGCCCACCCGTTCGTAAAACGTGGGCAGCCAACGCTGAAGTCGTTGTCTTTCCGTGGGTTCCGGCAACGACGACGCCCTTCCGGCCGGTCATAATAGCCGCAAGTGCTTCAGCACGCCGCAACAGAGGGATTCCAGCTGTGATGGCTGCATCGAGCGCTACATTCTTGCCCTTCTTAACCGCTGAGGTGTAAACGACGACGTCCGCTCCGTTGACTTCATCTGGGTGATTGGGCGAGGAAAATTTAAGCCCGACGCCTTCGAGGCGCTCCGTTTCGGTCGTCGTCACGCGATCTGATCCTGAAACCGTATGTCCCATGCCGATAAACAGCGATGCGAGACCGCTCATGCCTGAGCCGGCAACGCCGATGAGATGAATGCGAACCGGATTTTCGGAATCCGAAAATTGGTTAGCCCATTCTGAAAAATCGTTCGCGGCAGGTGTGGAATCGCTCATAAAAGGTAGAGCGTGGAATAGATGCCGTTTTGCGAGCGGTTCAAGCCTGAACTCTGTGCTCAGATATTGGAGAAACCTCACGCCGAGGCTCGTTCCTGGTTCAGCTCGCCATCATTCCACGATTCAACAGTATCTGATCGCCGAACCGACCCAGTTCGATCAAAAACGTCTTCGATCATCACGGGCGGCTTATCATTTCGTCGAGCCAATCGATGTATGTTTTGTAAGTCTTCGAATGTTCATAAAGATATTCGATTGGAATGGCCGGAAAATAAATAGTGTCCGAAATCACTTCAGGTGCTTCATCCACGATTGTTTCGTTGTTATCGAAATACAATAAAATGGCGGGGTAGATGAAAACGTAGAGAATAAGAATAAACGCAGCTCCGGTTACATATTGGATCGGTCGTTTCCAACGACTCCATTTTTCTTCAAACGCTGAGATCTCGACTTCATTCATGGCTGTTTCTTCTCTCCGATCGCAAACAAATGCTCTGCCCCGCGAACGTAAATGACGCCTTCGGAAATCGCGGGTGTTGCCATGAGTGGTTCGCCGATCGGATTGGTGGCGAGGAGTTTGAATTCGGTGGTGGCTTCGATCACGTGAATGTTTCCGGATTCGCCGGTGAGATAGATTTTCCCATCGGCGGCGATGGGGGACGCGCTGAACCCGTTGCCGCCGTGAGGAATCCGCAGGTAAAAATGTTCGAGACCGGTCGCAAGGTCGAAACAGGCAAACGGGCCGTCATTGTTTAGGGAGAATAGCGAGCCGCCGACCGCGATGGGAGTCGGCATGTAGGGGCCGCGCCGATTGATGGACCACGCGATGTCGTCAGGGCCAAGGTCGCCGTTTGCACCGGGTTTGATCACGAAAATGGGGCGCTCGGGAGCACGCCCGCTCGCCACGACGATCAAATCATCCGCGACAAAGGGAGTCGGGGCGGTGATTTTTGAACTGCCGCCGAGACGCCACAGTTCTTTGCCCGTCGCCGGGTCATAGCCACGAATAAAGTTCGATCCGTTGGTGATCAGTTCGGTGCGGTTTTTGCCTTCGTAAACCGTCGGGGTTCCCCAGGAAGGCAATTCGTCGCGTGGCGTGCGCCAGATTTCTTTTCCGGTGGCGACATCAAACGCAACGATGAATGAGTCTTTTTGGGTGTCGCATTGCACGATGACTTTTCCGTCCCACATGATCGGCGAACTTGCGGTGCCCCATTCGTAGCTCGGCAAATCGTAGGCTCCGACATCGAGCCGACCGAGTTCTTGTTTCCATAAAAACTTCCCCTCGACCGTGTAGACAAACAGTCCGTTCGATCCAAAAAACGCCGCCACATGTTTGCCGTCAGTTGCCGGAGTCGAGTTAGCGTAAGTCGCTTTGACGTGACGTTTATCGATCGGTTTTTCTGAAGCTGCCGTTTGGGTCCAGAGCACTTTCCCCGTCGATTTTTCGAGACACAGAATCTGAAAATCGTGAACTTCCTTGCGATCCTCCGCCGCGTCACCTGCGCCATAGAGCCCCGGTTTGAAGGTGGAATCACCGGCTGTGTTCACTGCCGTCGTCAGGAAAATCCGATCACCCCAAATGATCGGGCTGGAATGCGCGAGCCCCGGGATCTTGACTTTGTAGAGGACGTTTTCGCCCGTTTCAGCATTCCACTTCAGCGAAAGGTGTTGCCCATCAGGAGCCAGTCCGGTTGCCGAAGGGCCGCGAAAGGATGGCCAATCGTGTTCGCCGGAAAAAGCGACCGCCGCCAAACCCATCATCAGAAAAAATCCCCAGATCACTTTTGCTTTTCCCATAGCGCAAAAAACTAACATGCTGGCTTGCCGTAACCAATCCAATTTCCGATCATCTTACTTATGAAAATGATTCCGCTTGTTGCCTGCACTGCCGTTCTGCTGACGATTTCCGCCCGAGGTCAGGAAGCGGGAGACGGCGAACGGTTCCAGTTCAATACGCCGGCGGAATGGCGCGGGGAGGTCATCAAGCTTCCTCCCGGTTTCGCGAAGGATCTGAAATGGCACGGCACGGAAAGTATTCGATTTGCCCCCGGCATGTTCGATGCCGACTCCGAATCGTTCTTTTCCTACGTCCTCGTTTTTCTTCTCAGCAAAGATGACGATTTAACCGACAAGGCCGTTAAGGTACAGGTTCTGACCTATTACCAAGGTCTTGCATCAGCGGTGATGGGCGCGGGGAAAGACGTGACGGATGCCTTTAAACTAACGCTTCAGAAATCAAAAGCCGGTGAGCCAACCTCTCCACCCGCCGATGCGGAAAAGAAGAAGATTACAGGATGGACCGGCACATTGGAATGGGTTGAGCCATTCAAGACCAAAAAAGGCCAGACCCTGAATTTAGAAATTCACCTGTGGAAAAACGGCGAGCGCCCCGTGTTGTATTTTGCAGTTTCGCCGCAAAAAACCGATCACGCGATCTGGGACGAAATGCGGAAGTATCGGGCGCTGTTTCAGCTGAAATGAGTTCTCGTTTTTCGAAGGGAATAGGGGCCCAATGAAGCCATTTTTCATCCATGCTTGAAGCCGCATCGATTCAACGCATAGTGCCGAAATCATGCCCGATTCCCCAGTCATCTCCACCCGAGATAAAGCCCTCCAAACTAATCTCGACCAGCGTCGCTACGGGACATTCGCAGAGATCGGCGCCGGGCAGGAAGTCGCCCGCTGGTTTTTCCGCGTCGGTGGTGCGGCTGGCACCATCGCAAAAAGCATTTCCGCCTACGACATGCAGGTCAGTGATGCCATCTACGGCAAAACTCCGCGCTACGTCTGCCGTGAGCGACTCGAGGACATGCTCGACTACGAGCAGAATCTGAACATCGAACGCCTCACCACTGGCCGCGGCGATACCACCGCCTTTTTCGCGTTCGCCAATACCGTCTCTGCGCGGAATTACAAAGGCACCAACGAATGCCACGGCTGGATGGGTGTTAAATTCCAAGCGCATCCGGGAGATGAGTCTTCACAGATCATCATTCACGTGCGCATGTGGGACAAGACCAACGAGCTGCAACAGGAGGCGCTCGGAATTGTGGGCGTTAATCTCGTCTACGGATCTTGCTTCCTCCACCATGATACGGACAGGCTCGTAGAGTCGCTCGTCGACGGCCTGACGACGAAGCGTATCGAGATCGACATGATCGAGTTCAACGGCATCGAATTTCGCAATGTCGATAACCGCCTTAAAAGTCTTCAACTCGTCGAACTGGGGCTTACGGACGCTGCCATGTTCAGCCCGCAGGGCGAGATGCTCCAGCCGTCCGCCGCCCTGCGCAAACGGCCGATCCTCGTCGAGCGCGGCACCTTCAACCCGGTCACGGACACCAACATCGACATCCTTGAGTGCGCCGCGAAACAGTTCTGCTCCGAGGAGTCTGTTGATGGTGAAAAAGTCATCGAGATCATGGAGATCACGATGCACGATCTCACGCGTGACGGAAAACTCGATCACCGGGACTTCCTGGCACGCGCCGACCTCATCGCCGCAGCAGGCAAGACCGTCCTGATCTCGAACTATTTTGAATACTTCCGCCTGGCCGCCTACTTCAACCGCTATACCGACCAAAAAATCGGGCTCACTCTCGGTGCCGGCAGCCTACTCGAACTCTTCGATGAGAAATATTACACCGAGCTTGACGGCGGAATCCTCGAAGCCTTCGGGCGGCTCTTCAAGAACGACCTCACCTGCTATGTTTACCCGGCGAAAGATGAGGAATCCGGCAAGCTAACCACCACCAGGAACATCCGCGTCGCCTCCGAACTGAAAAACCTCTACAAGTACCTTTTGGAACGCGGTGGCATTGTCCCGATCGTTGACTACGACGAACGCTGCCTCGATATCCACTCCGGCAGGGTCCTCGAACTCATCAAGAAAGAAGATGCATCCTGGGAGACGATGGTTCCCAAAGCGGTCGTCAAGGTCATCAAAGACCGCTGTTATTTCGGTTTTTGCGAGCTTGAGGAAGCGTAGCAGAATCGGGAACGTAAAATCCCGGTTGGGGCTGAACCCCTATAGCTCGGGCCTCTCCGGAGACTCACCATCCCCCGTCGTCGGATACTGAGCATCTGCATCTTCCAGTGCCGCATTCATGGCCTGCATCATCTCAGCAAGCTTTTCCGGCTGGGTCGATGCGAGGTTGTGAGACTCGTCGCGATCTTGGCTGAGGTTAAAGAGTTCGACTTTGTCATCGCTGGGACCGGATGTTTTGTCGTAGTGATGGATGAATTTCCGATCGCCTTTGCAGCCCGGTTTTTCCGCGATCTGAGTGATACACGGGACACCGCATTCGGATTCGGCAACGGGCTTTCCAAGAAGGGGCGCTGTCATCAGGCTGATGGGGATTGATCTGCTACTCCTATCACGGCATCGCTTTTCGGACCGACAATGCCACCGTTTCTTCGTGAACACACGCCTCACCGCCTTTTTCCTTTTGTTCCTTGTGGGTTCCGCCGAGGTCCCTGCACAGGAATCTGCTGCTTCATCGCCGGATTTCGCGACAATCCAGCCGATGCTGGAACAGTATTGCTATAAATGCCACGACGCGGATGTGCAGAAGGGGGATTTGCGGTTGGATGTGTTTGAGTCAACGAAGGCGGTTCTGCGGGTGCGGAAGACGTGGCGGCATGTGCTGGAACAGCTGGAGACGCGGGAGATGCCGACGAAAAAGCCGCTGCCGAGTGAGGCGGAATACGAGGCGATGATCGCGTGGGTCGATCAGGCGGTGAATCAGCTGGATTGGGAAAAGATCAAAAATCCGGGGCATGTGACGATTCCACGACTCACGAAGAGTGAATACAATCGGACGATTCGGGACTTGTTCGGGCTTGATTCGAAACCGGGAGATGTTTTCTCTGAAGACGGGGAGGGGAAGAGTGGTTTTAACAATGATCGTGACGCGCTTTTTATCACGGCGTCGCAGATGGAGAAATATTTCGAAGCGGCGGAGAAATCGGTCGATGCGGTGATGGCGCTAAATTTGGAACCGTTTTCCAAGAAGTTTGAGGCTGAGGAGATGTTCATGACGGAGACTAAAATAGCGAAGTCGAAGGTCGATGATGACGAGGCGCTCGGATATATTCTCAGCCGTGGGCAGATGACGTTGTATGATTCGGTCGATGTTCCGGCGGACGGATTTTACAAGTTCAGCGTGCGGGCGCGTTCCACGACGAATGGCCCGACCAGCGGCGTGATGCGGCTCAATGATGTTAAAAAAGGAGTCGCGGATATTTCCGGCTGTGAACCGGAGGTGGCTGAACTTGATGTGTTTCTGCCGAAAGGAAGCCATCAAATGGCGTGGAATATCAATTTGGAAGGGCTGCCCAAACCGGCAAAGAAGACCCCGAAGAAGCGCTATACAGTTGTGCCGAAAAATGCCGGGGACATCATCAATCGCGAATCGAAGAAGCAGTCTCCGGTTTTCCCGGCGAGCGGTGATGAGCCGGAGGTGCTGCGGAAAAAGATTCAGCGCTGGGATGCGAATCAATCAAATGTCCAGCGTCCCTACGAGTGGCTGCGATTGCACGGCGAAAATGGGGATCCGTCGGAGCTGAAACGATTCAACGCTTACGTTGTTGACCGTAGCCGAGTCCCGAATCAGTTGCGCACCGAAATTTCGAAAGCCCTTGAAATGACTGAAGCGGAATTCGATAACAAGGTGCTCGCGGCCAATCCGAAAAAAATGGCGGCCCGCGAGAAGCTTTTCAAAATGTCTCAGGTGGAAGTGGTCAAAGGCAAAGCGCAGCCGGGGAGTTTTGCGGTTGATTGGATTAAGGTGGACGGGCCGATTGCGGTTGGTGATGTTGAATTGGAAAAATCGGTTGCTGCGCTTTTCAGGAACAATAAAGGCAGGAAAGCTGGCGCAGCTGAGTTGATTAGGAGAGCGTTCCGACGTCCGGTTTCGGAGCCGGAACTGGCTAAGTTCCGCGCCGTTTATGATGCCTCGCGGAAAAACGGGCTGGATCACGCGGAATCGATGAAGCAGATGCTGGTGGCGGCGTTGGTTTCGCCGAACTTCCTGTATCGAGTCGAGCTTGGTGAGGGAAAGGAATTTCAACTGGATGACTGGCAGCTGGCCTCGCGGCTGTCGTATTTCCTGTGGCAGACGATGCCTGACGACGAGCTTTTCGCCGAGGCGGCAAACGGGACCCTGCGGAAAAATCTAGGGGTACAGGTTGAGCGCCTATTGGCGGATGAAAAGGCGAGCATTTTCTACGAAACGTTTGGCGGACAGTGGTTGGGGTATTCCCGTTTGGGAAAAACGCTCATGCCGGATTCGAAGGCATTTAAAGAATTCAGTCCCGAACTTGCCGAGGCGATGAAGGGGGAAATTAATTGGCTTTTTGCATCGGTTTTTCGGGAAAATCGGCCGATGACGGATTTGATCACGGCGCGCGAAACGGTGATGAACGCACAACTGGCGCGACATTACGGAATTAAGGGCGTCGCAGGGGATACGTTGCAGAAGGTGGCGCTCGAGACCGATCAGCGCGGTGGGATTTTGGGAATGGGCTCGATCTTGACTGCGACGTCGACACCGGTGAGAACCAGCCCGGTGCTTCGTGGCGTTTTTGTGATGGAACGTCTTCTCGGAGAAGAGCCCGGTGAGCCACCTGCCGATGCTGGGGACCTTCCGGGAAATGCGGGACCGAATCGCGGCAAAACCCTGCGAGAGGAATTGGAGATTCATCGTGATCGGGAAGACTGCGCGAGCTGCCACGATAAGATCGATCCGCTCGGGTTTGGTCTGGAAAATTTTGATGCGATTGGCCGTTACCGAACCAAAGAAGGAAGAAAAACAATCGATGCGACCGGCACTTTGCCTGATGGCACGACGTTCAAAGGCATCAACGATCTGCGGAATTATTTGTTGAATGATCGTCGCGATGATTTCCTCCGAAACGTGACCGAGCGGCTCATGAAGTTTGCCCTCGGGCGCGATCTGAAAATGCCAGACGAAGCTGCGATTCGTGAAATTCTGAAACGCGGCGAAGCGACTGAATTTCGTGGTGCCGACTTGGTGAAATCGATTGTCGAGAGCTATCCGTTTCAGAACCAGGCAGCGGAGGTTGTGACCGATTGATTGGTGGCGAATTGCGGCTTCCGGTGCCAAACTCCGACATCGCTAACGTCCGTCAGCAAACACCTCCAGAAGAACTCGCAAATACCGTCACGCACGGCATCGGAGTGATTTTCAGCATTGGTGGACTCATTTTTTTAGTGATGAAAGCAGTTGCTCACGGCACCGCTGCGGAGCCCTATCGGCTGGGCGCTGTTTCGAATCGTTTGGGGGCTTGCGATCCTTGGGTTTGTTTTAAAGGCGATTTACCTGCCGCATTTTGCGAAACCGACCTCGTTTTTGTATTTGGTGATGGGATGGCTGATCGTTTTCGCGGCCGGGGAAATTTCAGAGAATTTGTCACCACTCACCACTCACCACTCACCACTCGCCATTCGCTGGTTAGTCGCGGGCGGGTTGTGTTATTCAATAGGAATCATCTTTTTCATCCTCGATCGGATCAAATACATGCACGCTGTCTGGCATGTGTTCGTATTGGCCGGAAGCATTTGTCATTTTTTGGCAGTTTTTTATGGCGTGATCCAGACTGGGAAATGATCAGATTTTCGATCATACCCTGTTGATTCGTTGAACATACCCTACCAAATTGCGTCAGGGTTGACTCATTGAATAAAAAAAACGTTATCGCGATCTGGTGGGCTTTTGACAGGCGGTATCGCCGGTCTTATTTATTATTGATTCGTAACACTTTTTTAATCATGCAGACCACTCCCATTACTCGTGACGATTTGGCAAAATCGGTAATATCGGTTCCTCCGATGGCCCGCAATTCAGATTTAAAATTCTGTCCGGCGGAGAATAAGAAGATCATTCGTCACATCGAAAACGGTGGAGTGACCACTCTGCTTTATGGCGGAAATGCGAATTTCTATCACATCGCGTTGAGCGAATACGAAGAAATTCTCGGTGGTTTGGCCGAGCTGGCAGGACCGGATTCGCTGATTATTCCGGCAGTCGGACCTGCTTACGGAACAATGATGGATCAGGCCGCGATCTTTGCGCAATTCGATTACCCAACGGTGATGGCGCTGCCGCAGCAGGCGTTGACGACTCCAGATGGCATTGAAATCGGGCTTCGGCATTTGGCTGAAAAAGTTGGAAAACCGATCGTGGTTTACATTAAGCACGATGGATTTATCGAAGTGGAAAACGTGAAGCGTCTTGTCGATGACGGGCTCGTTTCGTGGATTAAATACGCCACGGTTCGGGATGATCCATCTGAAGATGCTTATCTCAGTGCCTTGGTCGATGCAGTCGATCCCAATATGATCATCAGTGGTATCGGCGAGCAACCGGCCATCATTCACATGCGAGATTTCGGTGTGGTCGGCTTCACTGCCGGCTGCGTTTGTGTGCGTCCCGACCTGAGCCAGAAAATGCTGGTCGCGATTCAGGCTGGCAATTTTGATCGTGCGGAAGAGATTCGTAAGATCTTTCTTCCCCTCGAAGATTTGCGGAATGAGATCAATCCGGTTCGTGTTTTGCACGATGCCGTCGAACTCGCCGGAATCGGTAAAACCGGTCCCGCATTGCCCTTGCTGACTCGACTGGATGCCGATCAGCAAGTGCTGGTTAAAGCAGCTGCGGTTGCGCTGCTCAATGTGTAAAGCGACTTTATTACTCAACTACCCGGAGCGCGGGCGCTGCTGGTCGAGTCTGTGATTTTGCGGGCTTCGAATTCGGAGTGTCGATTCCTTTGAGCGGTTTGAATAAATCGCTGCCGGTCGATAAAATTACGGTCGTGTCGCTGGAAAGCATTTCAGGATACAGTTCCATCATTTTGATGAATTCGTAAAACTCGACGGCCTCAGGGCTTTGATTGTAGGCATTCGCATAAATCTCAGTCGCCTTCGCATCCGCAGCACCTTCGATTTCCTGAACTTCTTTGTAGGCAGTTGAGGTAATTGAAAGCAGCTCTTTCTCCATGTTTCCGAGAATTTTTGCAGCCTCTCCTTCACCTTCTGAGCGAAATCGCTCAGCGATCTGCTGACGCTCAGAAATCATCCGTTCGAAAATGCGCTCTTGAACGGACGCATTGTAGTGAATTCGCTTAAAGCGCACGTCGAGTAACTCGATCCCGAACTCGCGAAGTTTCTGGCGACTTTTCTCGAGAATTTCAGATTCCAAAACCGTCCGGCCGCTTCGAATTGGAAGCAGTTTTCCGATGGTTCCTGATTGGTCCGCTTCAGCCAGCTCTTCAGCTTGCTCAGGTTTACGATCTTTGGTTGTCCGAATCGCTTCAATCAGTTCATGCTTCGCAATTGTATTTCGGGTCTCACTGCCGAGGATGTCATCAAGCCGGGACTGAGCGCTTCTTTCATCACGGAGACGATTGAAATACTTGAGTGAATCAACAATTTGCCAGCGCGCAAACGTATCGACCGCGATGTAGGTTTTGTCTTTCGTCGGCATTTCCACGGCGCGACCGTCCCACTCCAGGACTCGCTTTTCAAAACGGTTCACCACTTGGATGAACGGTGTTTTGAACTTGAGACCTGCTTCAGTGACGGGCTCGCCAACCGGCTTACCGAACTGAGTAATGATAACCTGCTCCTTCTCGTTAACCGTGTAAATCGAGTTCCACCCAACAAATGCGAGCGCTATAACGATGACGCCTACGACGCATCCTGATGCTTGTTTAACTTTGCTCATTATTTGGAAAGTGTTGGAGTTGCGTTTTCGTTGAGATTCAGAAGTGGCAGAATGCCGGTGGCTCCTTCATCAATGATAATTTTCTTACCCAGCTGAGGCATGACTTTCTGCATCGTTTCGAGATACAAGCGTCGTTTGGTAACTTCGGGGGCCTTCTGGTATTCGGTAAAAAGGGCGTTGAATTTTGCAGCATCACCTTCCGCTTCATTCACGCGTTGCAGGGCGTAACCTTCCGCCTCACTGATTTTCTGTTCCGCTTCACCACTCGCTTTCGGAACCACTTTGTTTGCCTCACCTAGCGAGACGTTGATTGTTTTTTCCCGATCCTGCTGGGCCTGGTTCACTTCGTTAAAGGAAGACTGAACTTTCTGTGGTGGGTTCACATTTTTGAGCTGCACCTGATCGATGCTGATTCCCATTTCGAATTTTTTAGCCAAGTCCGATAGCTTTTGTTTCGCCTCGCTTTCGATATCCTGACGACCAAAAGTGATGACCTCATCAACCGTGCGGTCTCCGACGACTTCGCGCATGACTGACTCCGACGCATCTCGCAGCGTGTCGTCCGCGTTCCGAACGTTGAAGAGATACTGCGAAGGATTTTCGATTCGATACTGAATGACCCACTCAACAAGAGCGGCATTTAAATCGCCGGTCACCATTGATTTTTCCTCCTCCTGCTCGGTCCGCGAGCTCATTTGCGAGTAGTTTGAACCACCCGTGGTCCCGAAGCCGAATTCCTGCTTCATTTGGCGTTTCACGGCGACTTTTTCGACCGTATCGATCCAGAACGGAGCCCTGAAATGCAGGCCGTTGTCAACCGTTTTGATCTCTTTTCCAAAACGCAGAACCACGCCCTGTTCGTCTTGTTGAATGGTGTAAAACGAGGTCAGCACTGCTCCGATGAGCACAATTGCCCCGAGAATCACGGCGACCCCAACTCCGCCAAAATCAGGCGTCGGGATTTCATGGACGTCCTTTCCAATTTGAATTCGAATCATGCTCGAACCTTAGACGGAATCGAGCGCGATGCAAAATTAGAAACGGAGTTTCGCTTTGTAACGTCCGATTGTCGTCGGCGTTCATTTTTTGCAGAGTCCAGTATCTTGCTTTAAGCGGTGGTAATGATTAAAGAAACTCAGTAACCGAAAACTTTACAATCTAAAAGGATCTCATGACAATCAAAGGTCACAATCTCATCGCCAATCAATCTTCATCGGAATCGAGCGAATTTTTCTCGGCCAAAAACCCCGCGACCGGCGAAACGCTTTCGCCGGAATTTTGCGAATCGACATCAGCTGAAATTGATCGCGCGGCCACGGCTGCAGCGGGCGTTTTCGATGCCTTTCGAAAATCCACACCGGAAGAGCGGGCTGTATTTCTCGAAACGATTGCGGATGAAACCATGGCGCTCGGCGATGAATTCCTCGAGCGGACTCAGGCGGAAACAGGGCATCCTCGTCCGCGCTGCGAGATGGAACGGGGGAGGGCGGTTGCTCAGGCCCGCTTGTTTGCAGCATTTCTTCGCGAAGGATCGTGGGTCGATGCCCGAATTAATTCCGCTCAGCCAGATCGCCAGCCGATGCCCGCGCCGGATGTTCGGAGTATGATGTTGCCGGTCGGGCCGATTGCCGTTTTTGGCGCGAGTAATTTTCCGATCGCAATTTCAGTTCTAGGCTCCGACACGATTTCCGCCTTTGCCGCCGGTTGTCCTGTCATCGTGAAAGCGCATCCCGCTCATCCTGGGACGTGTGAATTCGCTGCTCGGGCGATTTATTCTGCGATCGAAAAATGCGGACTTCCTCCAGAAATTTTCTCAATGGTCCATGGCCTCGGGCATGAAGTCGGCACGAATTTGGTTTCGCATCCAGAAATCAAAGCGGCGGCATTTACCGGATCGCTTGGCGGCGGGCGAGCGCTTTTTGATGTCGCCAATGCGCGGCCCCAGCCGATTCCGTTTTATGCTGAAATGGGCAGCGTAAATCCAATTTTCATTCT
>CALAHF010000088.1 GCA_937891465.1 uncultured Verrucomicrobiales bacterium
CAGCCCACAATCAGGCCACCGCTATCAGGAGAATCGTTGGTGAAAAACGCGCGATATACCTGTTACTTCCAGACCGGCAGGACCGACGCCCCGATAAAAAATCTTTGAATAAGCAAATTCCTATCAGTTGAGAACAAGCTTGACCGACCAAACCATATAGCCTTCCCTTGCGGCATGACCGATATGTTTTCAGAGATACCAGTCGCCGTCTACCGCCCCTTTCTCGACTTACTCAGAATCCTGTGACACCGGGTTATATTTACATTCTCCAGAACGAGGCCCTAGCTGAAACGCACCTGAAAATTGGCCGGACTACTGTTGATCCGCATGGGCGGGCCGAGGAGATCTCTAGATCAACCGGAGTTCCTTCACCGTTTTTTGTCGCTTGGAGTTCTCGCACAGACGATTGCGTTCTTGCAGAGAGAATCGTTCACCAACGCCTCGCCTATTGCCGGACAAATCCGCGCAGGGAATTTTTTGATATCGAACTGTCTGAAGCGATAAGCGCAGCCAAAATTGCCGTCAGTCAAGCAAGGCAAAAATCGAGCTTTTTTGGCGGTTTTCAACCAGCGCCCTGCCGCCAAGCAGTGAATTCAGAAGTCGGCGAAACTTGGTCATTTCTTTCGTTTTTGTTTCACTCGGTCTTCCGACCGATTGCCCGCTTTCCCGCTGAGGTGGTCATTTTTCTTTCGTTGATCACGGTCGCCGCTTTGAAAATCATGTTGAAAGTCGCGGTTGTGATCATAGGCGTTTCGGCGAAAATTTTCCTGTTTTTGATTAACCTGGCGTTGATCATTGTGGGTGCCTTCTTATCGGGTTTACTTGCCGGTGCAAAGCCGAGAAGGCGGCGGAAACCCTGGTGGCCATAAGAGAAAAGATATCAGAATTTTCCATCATATGCAGGGCGGTAGCGAAAACACTGTGGCCAAAGAGGTCTTTGGCTGCCTAATTTGGATTCTCCTGATAATTGCTTTTTTTGGAGGAGAAGAAATTGGTAAATCGGTATTTCGGAAGCCAGCATCTCAACTAAAGAAGAGCGTGAAAACTGAATCGTTGCCAATAACGCCAAATTCGCCCAGCCCAGAGCCAACCAAGCCCGACGTGATTGAGGCGATAGAAATTCCAACCGTTAGTCGAATGTGGACAAGCACTGACGGACGCAACTTCAACGGTCGAATCACTCGATTCGACCCAGACAATAACGCCGTCGATGTCGAAACTGATGAGGGGAAGCGGTTTGATGATGTGGCGCTTGAGAAATTTAGTGCCGCCGATCAAGCCTTTCTATTGGGGTTGCCATTCAACGGGACCAAAGGCGACACCGAATAGACAACAAGTTGACGGATCCAGCTTGCACCCCCTCAAACCCGGCCGGACCGACGCCCCGATAAAAAATCTTTGAATAAGCAAATTCCTATCAGCAAGTGTTGACTAGGTGCTTCAATTTGAACGATAATCAAGTTTATGAAAAATATATTCTACATAGCTATTTTGATCCTTGGATTATGCATTGCGCCTGCCTCACATGCGATGCAAATCTTTGTCAAGACCCTGACTGGGAAGACAATTACCCTTGATGTAGAACCCTCTGACAAGCTTGCTGCCGTTATGCAAAAAATTGAGGATAAGGAGGGCATCCCGCCTGACCAACAGCGATTAATTTTTGCCGGGAAACAGTTGGAAGCCAATCGAACCTTGGCAGACTACAATATTCAAAAGGAGGCAACTTTGCATTTGGTTCTGCGATTGAGGGGAACCCTCCCAAATCCCGCGGTCAGGATTCCAGCTGCAGCTGCAGCGGAACCCATTTTGCAGACTGACAACGAAGCAATACACTCTCTGCTTACAACGGGTCTAATGATGCCTGCTATGCAGACCTCGATGATCCAGTTCATCCAACGCGCAGCCATCGGGGACCTCAATGACCGGCTCTTTCGAGCTCACGTTCATCTCGTTAATCAGGCGGCGAACGACGCTGCTCTCACCTCCACTCTAGGCAGCTCAGATTCCTCTCTCATAAATTACCTTCAATTCGCACAGAATAATTACATCGATTACCGCGTGGCTCTAGGGCTACGCGAAGGGGAGGAGGTTACCATCACCGATACTTTGGCTGGTAGCATTCACATGGCGGGTCCTTTCGCTCTACTCGGTGGTCGGATTCCACTTGTTAGAGACGCCACCATTACTGCTGTGGTGGCCGCTCCCGCCGGCAAGATGGCTTCCGCTTCCAATGACAAAACCGTCATCGACGACACGGCTTTCCGGCGCTTCGAGTTCTTTTCCGAGTTCGATTACGGCTACTATAATCAAGATCGTCTCACCCAAACCATGAGAGGTTTTGAAGTGGATAGCTACTCTGGGTCCATCGGCGGGGAATACCGGTTTAAACCATGGATGACCGTCGGAGGTGCTTTCACCTATGCCCGGAGCGATGCTGAACTGAAAGCCAATCTCGGAAGCACCGATCTGGAGGGCACGATGCTTTCAGCCTACGCTACCACCTTCCGTGGCAACTCGTGGCTCGATCTCCTCTATAGCTACGGTGATTTCGAGCATGAGATCAGTCGCAATACCCTGACTTCGTGGGGGCAGGCCAACGGATTTGCAGACAGCCGCACTCACAACATCGCCATCAACACGGGTCATAATTACGCTCTCGGAAAACACCTCGTCGGCGGGCCTGTGCTGGGCTTGGATTACGGCAATGGCGAGGTGGGTGGCTATGAGGAGAGTGGTGGTGGGAACGCCAACCTCATCTTCGACGCCAACACCTTTGATTCAATGGTGGGCCGGATCGGTTGGACAGTGACCCACGTCGGCGAGACTGGGTTCTTTGCAAAGATAACGACGCAACTTCGAACCGGGTGGGCGCACGAGTTCATGCCCGAGTCCGATACCTATACTGCTACCTTGGCGACGAGTCCTTTTCTCCTGGTGAACGGGAACAGTAGTCGGAGAGTGGGCGGGTTCAGCGCCAAGGGTGGGGGAGCCCACGTCGGCCAAGAATGGCTGGAACTTGGAGCCGGGGTGCGTTGTGATCTTGGCGAAAGCTGGAACATAAGCTTCGATTATGAAGGCATGTATGGACGCAACAACGCGATTGGCCACTTCGGGACGGCGAGGGTTGGCTTCGAGTGGTGATCTCAGTGAGTCCTTGTTGTTCGAAAACACCATGAACTGCGTGATATTCATGAACCGTCTGAACTTCGGATTTTCGAAACGCGTCTCAATGCGGTTTCGCTCTGCAATCACGCCGTCTTTGTTATTGGGTTTTTTAACCTCGATAAACGCCAGCGGCATCCCATTGACTAAAAGCGTGATATCCGGGCGGAACTCTTCGTCTTCGTTCTTGCAAGTGAACTCCGTAACCACTTCGAGCTTGTTTCGGGAGAAATCCTCAAAATCGATGAGCCGTATCCCTGAAGTCTTTGAAATCCTTTCATAGAATTTCTTTCCTAGATCCTCGTTATCGAGATTCAATTCGATTTCAGCGAGCGCTCTTTTAACGTCTTCGGCACTGGCGTAGGGGTTGAGAGCCTTAATTCCATCGGCAAAGCTATCGCCTACAATATTCGTTTCCGAGTCCCATTCGATATTGCGGAGTGAAACATATGAGAACCCGAGCCTAACAAGATGAAGAATCGCCGGAATTTTGACTCTGGAATCTTCGTTAAACGACATGAAACGGGATTTTTTGTTCAGGCGGGAAAAGAATTGAGCAAAAGTGCCTCAATATTTCGATTAATTTCCTTTGTTTACCACACCTACTTGGCTTGCCTTGTTGTCAGTAACGTTGTCAGCAGGCTGATTTAATCCCCATAACTCGTTGATTGCAAGTATGGCAGACAGAGTGGGATTCGAACCCACGGTAGAGTTGCCCCTACACACGCTTTCCAAGCGTGCTCCTTAAACCACTCAGACATCTGTCCTTTAAATGAGAGCGGTGTAAAATGATACAGTTTCTACAATCTTCAACCCGAAATCGGCTGAATTGGTTCAGTTTTCGAGTCCTTTCATTGTTGAGAGGCATTCCTGTAAAAAAATCAACTCATGTGAATTTTTCGAAAAAAATGTTTGCCAAACAATCGCAACTTGTTAGCATTAAAGTGCAGCATTAGACACACACAATTTAGGAAACAAACTTATGAAAAAGCTACTCATTGCATTCACAGCTCTCGCAGCGTCTTCGACTCTCGTAGTCGCAGATGCAGGCGGAAAGACTGTTGACACATACGTAGACAAAGTCCCACTCGGCTGCAACTGCTACGATCCTGGTTTCGAATTCAGCGGTTTTCTTGCTGGAATCATCCCTGAAGAGTCAGGTGGAGAACTCGGCGGCGGCGCAAGTCTCGGCTACTTCCTCACTGAAAACGTTGGAGTTGAGTTGAGCTACAGCATTCTCGCAACTGACTCAGCTGAGCACGTTGTTACTGGTAACCTCGTTTACCGTTTCCCAATCAAAGATGCTTGCATCGCACCTTATATTCTCGTTGGTGGTGGTGTTAAGACAAACGCTTCAACTGCCGGCCTCTACGACGTAGGTGCTGGACTTGACATGCGTTTTGACTCTTGGGGTTGCCTAGGCGTTTTCACTGATGCTACTTACAACTGGCTTTCAGACGAACAGGATTTCACGCTCGTTCGTCTCGGATTTCGCGTTCCTTTCTAAACTGATTCAGTTAAGAAAATACTTTTAGGATATTTTAGGTATCCTTGCTAAAAGCCGAAGCGTTCATTCGCTTCGGCTTTTTTAATGCTCTTTTTTCTTGTTCCCAGACATTGGTGTGCCGTAGCCTTTGGAATGGCGAAGCGGGTGGAGCGATTATTGGTCACGTCAAATTTCCTGACCTTTGCGATGGTAATCGCATTGTGGATTCGATCGGAGGCCAATAGCAGATTGGAAGATCACCGCTTCCTCGATCTAGAAACTTCATTGCAGCAAAATGCTGTGTTCCCTGATTCGGATCGATTTGCTGGCCGGAACCGGAATGGCACCCCTTGGCAGCCAACCGCTCTTGGTGAAGGTCTGTTTCCCGAGAGTTGACGTTGGAGTCCGGGCGGCATTGCTCGTAATTATCCACCTCAATCAACCACGTCCAACGACGGTATTGAACTCCCTACTTGGGGGAAGCCTTCTGATGTTGGAGATCACTCCGAAAACTTCCCCACCGATACGACCATCAGTGAAGGAGAGGGAGTTAGCGACATCTGGTATCGCAGCTACATGCTGAACAAACTCGGTCAGGAAAAGATGGAGCAAGGCAATTTGGCAGAAGCCTTGAAGTAATTTAATGACGCCGAATTCCTGCTTTATCATGTCCGCGAACACACCCCTAATTTCCATCCCGAAGTCGTTCAAAATCGGATCGAAGAAATCAAAGGCAATCGACTGCGCCTAAAGGCAATGGCCGATGCTGATTCACAAAGATCAAAAAACGATTTGTTGTTAAAAGCGAAGCGAGAGAAGTCACAAAAGGACTTTGGATCAATTCCTTCCCCGCCTAAAAAACCAGAAATAGATCCCTCCGACATCTAGTGCAAAGCCTACATGGATGTAAAAATGGCCGAAAAGTTAGAGTCAGAAGGAAAGCTTTTGGAGGCCCTTAATAAATACAATCAGGTGGAGCCAATCTTTCGGGCGATTACACAAGAATATCCCGAGTTTCACGATCAAATTGTGAAAAAGCGGCTCGCACTCGTGAAACAAGCGCAAGCTCGACTGAGAGCACAAATTCAAAAAGCGAGCCTGCCCGGGAAACCAACTCAATGAATTCCGGCCACTCTATGCACCCATTTCAATGACCACTTTGCCAAAATGCGCCCCGCTTTCAAGATGCGCGTAGGCCTCCGTCGCCTCCTCCAAGGTAAAGGTGCGATCAATCACAGGGCGAATCTGATGTTCTGAGAAAAATGCCAACATGCGCTCGAACATCGCCCGATTTCCCACATAGATGCCGCACAAATCCACTGCGCGCGCAACCAGCGGAAACAAACTGATATCCGGTGCCTCGAAGCCGGTCAGGACACCAATCATGGAGATCCGACCCCCTGCAGCAATAGAGTTCATCGATTTTTCCAGAGTTCCCGGTCCGCCGACTTCAATCACGTGATCGACCCCGCGCTTTTCAGTCAAAGAAAACACCGCTTTGTCCCAATCCTCATTTTCTCGATAATTGATCGTTTCATCTGCGGCGAATTCATCCCGGGCTCGCTGTAATTTCTCTTCGGAGCTTGATGTCACGATTACTTTTGCGCCCACGGCTTTTGCCATTTGCAGCGCAAAAATCGACACCCCGCCTGTTCCAAGGCACAGAACGCTTTGATCCGCTGAAAGCGGCGCGCCCCGCTCGAAAAGCCCTTGCCAGGCAGTAACGGCAGCACATGGCAAGCACGCGCCTTCGGCAAAACTCAGGTAATCTGGCAGTTTCACCATTGAATAAGCGGGAGCGAGCACGTATTCAGCCAGAACACCATCGCAAGAACCTCCCCGTGCAGCTTTATGATATTTCATAGCGAAGGGACCGTCCTGCCACTCAACAAAAAAAGTCAGAGCGACGCGATCCCCAACCGAAAATTCAGTGACACCTGAACCAATCGCCTCGATCTCCCCTGCCCCATCCGATAACGGCACTACCGGATCGTCTCCGCCGGAAGCAGACTTGCCGCTTTTCATCAGCAAATCACGGTAGTTCAGCGAACATGCCCGCATTTTCACCAAAACCTCACCCGCAGCGGGTGGGCCTGGAATTTCGGCAGATTTCATCACCGGAGCCAATTCTCCGTCGTCCTGTTTTTCGATTCGATAGCGATTCATAGTCCTAAATTTAAAGGGCTTTCAGGAACGCCATGCTTTGCTCCAGGCTCGCCAGTGGATCGGGCGAATGATCCTGCTCGACGTGGCACAACTTCACACCGGCGTCCTTGGCGGCCACGATGATTGGCTCCATATCGATCATTCCATCCCCCAGTTCCTGAAAGGCATCCTTGTCCAGTTGTCCGTATTCTGGAACCGAGACGTCTTTTTTCAAATCCTTGAGATGAAGTTGAGAAACCCGTCCCTTCAACTTCTTGATGATCTCCGTTGGCTCCTGCCCACCGACTTTCACCCAAAACACATCCAGCTCAAACTGCATGTCGGGAGAAAATTCATCGATCAGCGTATCAAATCCGCTCTTCCCGCCGTCCATCGGCTCGAACTCGAAGGCGTGGTTGTGATACGACAGCTGAATTCCAGCCGCCTTCGCTTGTTCAGCCGCGAGATTGCATTTTTCAGCCACGTTTTTATACCCATCCAAATCCTTTCGGCGAAAGTCTTCCAGGTAAGGCACCACCAGGTGGGAAAGCCCGGCTTCTTTAGCGGCCGTTAGAATTTCCTCAAACGGCAAAACGCCCTCCTTTCCAGCATCGAGAACCGATTTCCATTCAAAGTGGCTCGAATTGACTGCCAACCCTGAATCTTTGGCGGCGGATATCATGTCCGACGCATTGGGAAACCCGAAAGGCTCTACCTGTTTGTACCCCAATTTGGCCACTGCCTTGATCATACCGACGGTGTCTGCTTTCAATTCGTTGCGCAACGTATATAGCTGGAGTCCAATCGCATTTCGATATACATTGTCAGCCTCCAGAGCACGCAGGGATTGGAAATTACCACCTGCGCCAGCCAGAATTGTGAACGAGCTGTTTCGAAGAAAATGACGTCGATTCATGTCCTATCGTGACCGTGAACATTGTCGGACACAACCGACTTTTAAAAGATTGTGGCTCTCATCCAGCTTTTACGAGTCTATAGGGTTGATTCGACGAACCAACCCTATTAATTCGTCAATTCCCTCCATCGCTTTCCTGTGAAATAAACCTATTTTTTCCGCGTCAAACTCGTTAGATAATCTACGGACACCTTCGTTAACCTCGCTTAAAATCAAATCCTTGAGTGATTTCCCCTCCAGACAGTCCAACACGAAGAACGTTCGCCGCTCGCGCCTGAGAATGCGCCGACGAATCAAACGTGTCTTCGCTGTTTTTGGCATTCTGCTGCTTTTACTCCCGATCCTCGGCTATATTTTCAGGGGGCCGATCAAAGCTGAAATGAGCAAGCAGCTGGAGGCTCAACTGATCAAAGAAGGCATTCACGCCACCTACACGGTTTCAAAGTTCAATTTGATGCGAGGCCTGATTCTGAGTGATGTCACGGCTTTTGAGACAGAGAAGAAAGAAATCCCGATTCTCGCTCTCAGCAAAATCGTGGTAAAATACGATCTCATCGGCCTGATTTTCAGCGGAGGCAGTTCGGCCGTTCACCTAACGACAAAGAATTCAGATCTGACACTTTGGGAGAACGAAGAAAGCTACACCATTGCCGACATCAGTACCGATGTCCGGATCAGCCGAAACCGAATCAAGCTGGACCAACTCGAGGCTACTTGTGGCGACATTCGGGTCGATCTAGTGGCCGATGTGGAAATAAAGAAAGTCGAAGCCGACGACAAACGCCGGAAAGCAGAGAGAAAAGCCAAAGAAGAAAAGGAAGATCCGGATAAAAAAGCCGAGGATGAAAAAAAGAAGAGAAAAAAAGGGATCGACTTAACGGAGGCAATCGCTGTCCTGAAACAAGTTCCCGACACGCCGGATGGCGAGATCGTCATTAATTTGGCCTACAGTTACGTCGGCAATGCCAAATCACCGTCCGTTGAAGGGACCATTTCCGGACGAACCGTGAACTGGAAGCGATTGACGTTGAATGATTTGAGCATCGTTTTAGACACCGCTCAGGTCGGTCGAAACGAGACGGCAATCGAAATTAAAGATGTCAGATTCAAAATGGCAGATCGCGCGTTTTCGATGGCAGGCGCCTACAATCCGGTCCTAAAACAGGTTTCGCTCGCCCGGCTTGAATCGACCCTGAATCCAAAAGAAATTATCGCGGCGGTTATAGACGCCCCCCTGGAGCCTCCCCTGCCTGCTATTCCCTCACATCGAATTACAGCGGTAGGCCTGATCGAATTGGAAAATCCGCTGAACAGTTCGATTCGCGGCACGTTGGAGACCTTCGATACATTTCTGATTCCAATCGAAGACAAGGCGCCCATTGCTTTGCAATCCATGAAAACGGGTTTCACTCTTAATCAGGGCGTTGCGGGAATTTCGGATTTGTATGCAGAGCTGCAAACCCTGAGCGATCCAGTCCTCGTCTCAGGAAAAGCGGCGATCTCTCTCGATGAAAAAGGACAACCCACGTCAATTTTCCTCGATGGAATTTCGATTGAGCGAGACGGAGGCAGCGTTGAGGTTCTGGGCGTTCTCGACCCGTTGCAAAAACAACTGACGATTAAGCAACTCAACTCCGACATCAATTTTGTAAAAGTACTGGTCGATCTGGGACTCGACGATCCAATGAAGGGCAAAGTCCGCTACACGCGACCTCCTGAGGTAAGCGTTCAAGGGATCGTGGCATTGGAAAATCCGCTCGGGAATGATATCACGGCAACGCTGTCAATAAGCGGTGACACCATCGTCGAAATGCCGGAAGGGAAAAAGCCACTGGTGTTCCGGTCATTCGATGTGGAAAAACTTTCGTTCAAAGGGCCACTGATGACGGTTTTTCAGGCCACAGCAACCGTGGGTGATCCTGAAGCGCCAACTTCGATCCAGACAGATCTGACGCTGAATTTTCAAGCCAACGAAGCCGTTTCCGGCGACGAAAACAAGAAAACTGAGCTTGAAATGACAACGCTGCATTTCAAGCCACTTCATGTGGAGCAGGGCAGCGGCAAGCTCGATGGGGAAGGCCATTTCGATGCCGTTTCTCAAACGCTAACGATCGCGAAGATGGAATCCAATCTCGATATCATGGCATTGCTCGGAGAATTTGGAGCGCCGGATATGTTGGATGGAAAGGTCGTGTTTGCCACCCCGCCCGCGATTTCCCTGGTTGGTGCAATTGCCTTCACCGCCCCTGAAGCAACAAAGTTGAAAGGACGGATCGTTTCAGAAACCGGCCTTTCGGTGCCCATCGGCGAAACGTCTGCAATTTCAGTCAGCCGGTTCGAGGTACCGGAGTTTTCAATCAATGGCAACAATATTTCGATCCCTAAAATTCTCGCGACTACGGGACCGGCGGAGTCACCGATCACGCTGGATGCCGAAGTGAGCCTGAAAACCGGCCCTGAAGGTAAGTTGGACCTCAGCAAACTATTGATTTCAAGAGCAGAACGAAGCCTGTCTTTGATCGCCTCAATGCCATTACCCATCAGCGAAATCACGCTGACTGAATTGAATTCGAATATCGATATTTTGGCTGCGATGGCTGATTTCGGCATTGGCGATCCGACCGCCGGAAAGGTTTCATTCAAATCACCACCAACCATCTCAGCCACAGGTCAACTCGCTCTCGCCGACGTTTTAAACCTCAGTAATCTAAAGGGATCCATCAAAGCTCCAGACGGCCTGCTGATTCCGATCGAAGAGAACAAGGTTCTGGAGATCAATTCTCTGGAGACGACCTTTGGAATCGGCGGTGGTATCATTGCAACCCCAAAACTGGTTGCGGAGACGTTTGGAGGAGTCATTCAAGCAAACCTCAAACTCAAACCCGCGTCCAGCCCGATGCAGTTTGAGACGGCCTTGCGACTGACTAATCTGAGGTTGGAACAGATTACAGGATTCTTTGATGTGGGTGAAAAACGAACTGGATTGCTATCAGTTGACTTCAGCGGAGGCGGATCAGCTACGATCGAAGGCATGCAGGGAGCCGGAGCGTTCTCGGTGAGTGAAGCTAAATTGATCAACTTGCCATTTTTCCGCGGTCTGCGGCCTCTTCTCCTCGCAATCAACCTCGGTGAATGGAAATCAGAGGATTCAGGTGCGGCGATCACCTGCAATTATGTCTACGATCAGGGGATTTTAACCAGCGACAACATTGAGCTCCTCGGGGATTTCTACAAAGTAAAATCGAAGATGAATGTCAATATTCAGACCCAATCGATGTCCGCAGACGGCGCTCTGTCAACGACCGGCGCAACCCGGGTATTAACAGAGATCGTAGGAAAGATCCTCGAAGTCGAAGCTTCCGGCCCCTTTGATGACATCAATTGGAAGCTGAAAAACGCTCCCGGAATTGGTACGTTGAAAGACATCGCGACGCTTCCAGGGGATTTTTTGAAAAATACACTGAAGGGAGCCGCCAAGCCCGGGAAATTGATTCAGGACGTAGGATCGGCCACAAAAGACACCTTGGGGAACGCCGGTTCTGCGGCAAAAGATGCCCTGGAGGGCGTGGGGAAAAAATTATTGGGTGGACTTGGACTGAAAAAGCAATCAGAACCAACACCTCCGGAACCGGCTCCTGAGCAAACGCCGGCACCCGCACCGCCGCGTGAAAATCAATGACCAACACTGTATTTCACGCAAATGTCAGCGGGGAAACCAGTCACTTTTTTGCCTGTGTTTTTTGCATTGTTCAATTTGAGAGAGTTACGGCGAAATTCAAATCAAGTAATCCAGATCTGTTTTTCCATTCCAGTCGTAAAATCTCGAAAACCTTGAGTTCGATCGGAAGATATTCCGTTCGACTTCGCAATCTTTCAATACGATGCATACCGCGGCCCAAATGCCACTTGAAACAACCAGCCCCCCACGTTCTGCCGTGACCTCAAAAAACGAATCATCTCCAAGGAAAATCATCATTGTTGGTGGAGGTCCCGGTGGCGTAGCCAGCGCTTTGCTATTGGCTTCCCGTGGATTCGACGTTCATCTGTTCGAGAAACACAAACGCCTTGGCGGGCGGACGGGTGCCCTTGAGATTGACGGCTTCAAGTTTGATCTTGGGCCGACGTTTTTGATGATGAAGTCGCTCCTCGATCGGATCTTCGAGGAGTCCGGAAAGAAATCAG
Source organism: uncultured Verrucomicrobiales bacterium (assembly GCA_937891465.1). GTDB lineage: Bacteria > Verrucomicrobiota > Verrucomicrobiia > Verrucomicrobiales > DEV007 > JABDJT01. Next base: position 11,895 of record CALAHF010000088.1, read on the forward strand.
AAGACTACCTCGATTTCGTTCGGCTGGATCCGATGTATGAACTGCGCTTCCGCGACGAGCGGTTTCGCGCATTTGCTGATCCGGAAGACACCAAAGTAGAGATCGAACGCCTTTTTCCCGGTCAATCTGGTGGTCTCACCAAATTTTTGAAACGGGAGAAAGCCCGCCTTAAAAAATTGCTGCCAGCACTGCAGCGGCCGTTTTCCGGTGTGAGGAGCATGCTTTCCCCATCACTTCTGCCGGCATTGCCGCATTTATCTCTTGGCAGCACCGTTTTCGGTGAGCTGTCCAAATATTTTCCCAATAAGGAACTCGCCCTGCTTTTCTCGTTTCAAAGCAAGTATCTGGGGATGTCAGCCTGGAGCTGCCCCGGGGCGTTTTCGATGCTCTCCTACATGGAGCATGAACATGGAATTTATCATACTCAAGGAGGCCTCGCAGAAATCCCCGTCGCCCTGGGAAAAGCCGCCGAAGAATGTGGTGCCAAGATTCACCTCAACACTCCGATCAAAGAATTGATTCTCGATGGCCGAAATGTCGTGGGAATCGAGACTGCCGATGGTGAAAAATTCATGGGCGACAGCGTGATCATGAATGCGGACTTCGCACACGCCATGACAAACCTCGTTCCTGAGGGCAAGTTGAAAAAATACACCCCCAAGAAAGTCGACGGCATGAAATACAGCTGCTCGACGTTCATGATGCATCTCGGCTTGAAGAAACTTTACACGGACCTTCCTCATCACAGCATCGTCTTTGCGAAAGATTACAAAAAGAACGTCGACGAAATTTTTACCAGCTTCAAAGAATCTGACGACCTGTCGTTTTATGTTCGAAATGCAAGCATAACCGACCCGACTCTCGCGCCGGAGGGCAAATCCAGCCTCTACGTCCTCGTTCCGACACCGAATCTCGATGCGGATATCGATTGGGAAGCGAAACAGAAAACCTATCGCGACCGGACCATCGCAGCGATCGCTGACCGTCTTGGGATTGATGATTTGGAAGAGAATATTGAAGTCGAGAAGATCTATACTCCGTTGACCTGGGAAAAGGAGCTCGATGTCCATAAAGGCGCGACCTTCAATTTGTCCCACTGCCTGAGCCAGATGGCGTTTCTCCGGCCGCAAAACAAATTTGAAGAATTCAAGAATTGCTATCTCGTAGGCGGCGGAACACATCCTGGAAGTGGATTGCCCACGATTTTTGAATCGGCGAGAATTTCATCGAATTTGATCTCAGACCGGTTCGGAGCGTCCTACGAACGAACTGAAATCGCTCTATGATTAAAGGTGAAAAACGGAACAAATCGGTCGTCGTCGTCGGCGCCGGCCTCGGAGGACTTTCCGCTGCGATTTCACTTCGCGCTGAAGGATTTGATGTCCGAATCGTAGAAAAAAATACTCAAATTGGCGGTAAGCTGAATTTTCTGGAGAGAGAAGGATTTGGATTCGATCTCGGGCCGTCCATTTTCACCTTGCCACAGATCTTCCGCGACTTGTTTGACCGGGCAGGTAAAGAAATGGATGACTACGTTGAACTTCAATCAGTTGTCCCTCATTGGAGGAATTTTTTCGAAGACGGATTAACCCTCGATCTTCACGAAGAGCCCGATTTGATGAAAGCCGAGCTTGGCAAACTCGATGGCGATATCGAAAAGCACTGGAAACAACTTCAGGATTTCCTCCAATACGCCCGCAAGCAGTATGAAATCGTCGACGAAGGCTATTTCGACAAAGGATTAGACAACCTCTGGGAGTTCATTCGCTATTACGGCTTCAAGCGTCTCGGAAACGAGATCGACTACAAGAATACCATGGCCGAATCGATTTCTGAGCGATTCGACAGCGAGCCGATGCGCCGAATTTTCGAATACTTCATCAAATACGTGGGTTCATCCGCCCATGCGGCTCCGGGATACATGAACCTGATGCCGATTATTCAGTTCGACTACGGTTTGTGGTATGTGAAGGGCGGAATGTATAACCTTGCCCGTGGGCTAGGAAAATTATGCGATGATTTGGGGATCGCTGTTGAATTGAATGCTCCTGTGGCATCAATCAATCCAGCAAGTGGCAAGCAAGTCTCCGGAATCACATTGGAAAACGGTGAAACGATCGCGGCTGACTATGTGGTCTGCAATATGGAGGTCATCCCCGCTTATGAGCGCCTCCTCGATACTCCGAAACGATTCGTCAAAAAGCTCAGCAAAAGGTTTATTCCCGCCTGTTCAGGCATTGTCGTTCACCTCGGAACGGATCGCGTTTACCCTCAGCTCGCCCATCATAACTTCTTCTATTCCAAGGATCAGAGTAAGCATTTCAACACGGTCTTTAACGAAGGCAAGTTACCGGATGACCCGACGATCTATCTTGTAGCCCCGACTCGGAGCGATCCTTCAAAAGCGCCCGAAGGCTGTGATAACATCAAGATTTTGCCTCACATCCCACCCATCAATCCGGACAAACCAGTGAGCCATGAAGATTACATGGCTCTGAAAGACCGCGTCATTGATAAGCTGGAGCGAATGGGGCTGACTGATTTACGAAAGCACACCATCGTTGAAGACACCCTCACTCCGGTCGATATCGAGGAAATGTATAATTCGAACGGTGGATCGATTTACGGAGTTGTTACCGATTGGAAAAAGAACTTCGGATTTAAAGCTCCCAAGCAGTCATCCCGATTCAAGAACCTCTTTTTCACCGGCGGTTCAGTCAATCCCGGTGGCGGAATGCCGATGGCGGTTTTATGTGGTCAGAAAGTCTCCGACCGGCTGGTTGCGGCTGAAACCAAACGACGGGGATGACCGTTTTTTACTGGACATTTCTTGCGCTGACAGCCGGCTCCTGGTTCATTTCCTGGGCGCTGTTTGCAAAGTTCAAAACTGTCCCGGAAGTCCCCCAGTCCACTCGCCCTCAGGATTCTTTGTCGAAAATTTCGGTGATTATTCCTGCGCGGGATGAGGAATCGAACCTCGCCCGGCTGCTGCCTTCGATTTTCGAGCAAAGCTTTCCCGTTCACGAAGTTCTCGTCATCAACGATCAGTCCAGCGACGAGACGGCATCCATGGCGGAAAAGCACGGAGCAACTGTAATCAACGGACTCCCGCTGCCCGATGGTTGGAAAGGGAAATCGTGGGCCTGCACACAAGGGGGTAAATGCGCCACGGGCGATTGGTTGTTGTTTCTCGACGCTGATACCTGGCTTGAACCGGATGGGTTGGAAAGAATCGCCTACCTGGCAAACAGCCCGAACGTGGTGCATTCAATTTGTCCGTTTCATAAAATCGAGGAGCCGTTTGAGGAATTTTCCGCATTCCCCAATGCCACCATGGTCCTGGGGACGAACGCCTTCAGCCTCAAGGGTGATAAGGCAAATGGCATTGCCCTTTTTGGCCAGTCACTCTTTGTCTCCAAAGCAAACTACCTCGCCGTCGGCGGTCACGAATCGGTAAAACATCACATCCTGGAAAACCTCCAACTGAGCAGCAGCTTTCGCGAGGCTGGAGTCGAACCACGGTGCTACCTCGGTCGAGGCACAATCGGAATGCGGATGTTTCAGACGAATCTCTCCGACCTCAAGGCCAGCTGGGCGAAAGGCATTGTTTCAGGAGCCGACAGCACTCCAAGAGGCACGCTCATCGGAATCTCGATTTGGATCTCAGGCCAAATCATGTCCACAATCGCCCTCACCTTCATTCCGTTGGCCCCGATGCAAGTGCTTTGGGGAATTGCGGCGCTCTACCTTGCCTTTGCGCTCCAGACGTTGTTTTTGTTTCGAAAAATCGGATCCTTTTCGATCTTCACTGCGCTGTTTTACCCAATTGGACAGACGTTTTATCAGATCTTGTTCTTCCAGTCACTCAGACGGAAAAAAAGAGGCGAAGCCATCCACTGGAAAGGACGCGATGTCTCCGATTGAACTCCCGGACATTTGGATTGTTATTCTCAACGTCGTTACGATCCCTTTGATTCATCTCGGGGTTTCCTGGCTTTTTGTGCAAATGCCGGGCCATTGGTTTCGCCCCAAGGCGCTTCTCTTTCGAGAAAAACCGGGAGAAAATGGCGGCTTAATTTACGAATCGCTCTTTGCCATCCGCAGCTGGAAAAACGCCATGCCGGACGGCGCGGCCTGGTTCAATGGTGGATTTTCCAAAAAAAAATTCACCAGTTCTGATCCCAATTACATTCGCGATTTCATCATCGAAACTTGCCGTGGAGAAATGGCCCACCTCACTCAATTTGCAGTGCTGATGCTTCTCCTGCTCTGGAATCCCTGGCCGGCGAACCTTGTTATCATCGTTTACGCCCTGCTCTCGAATTTCCCCTGTACGATTTTGCAGCGCCACACCCGATTTCGAATGACTGCGCTGTTAAACAAGGTCGAACCCCACGATTCAATAGGGAACGTTCGATGAACAGACCCTGTTGATTCGAAAAAAGCAGTTTCGATCAGTCGGACTCGACCAGAACACGAATTTGATCAATTTGAGTCACTTCAAATGTAGTCCCAAAATCAGTCACGATTCAGTGCTGCGTCTCGACCTGAAATCCAATTCCTGAAGGCCTCACGTGGCCAGTCAAAACACCTTTCATCAGCTTGATTCGCTTCGGAGAAGCCGTCCGAAAAACAGCGGGCCCATCAATAAAGCACTTGAACGCCTTCCTCAAAGTTCAAGACGGCCCTGCCAGACTTCAGCTTCAACCTCCCCAAGGGAACTGCTTCCCCAATTGAAAATTGTTCTCCACCCAGCCATTCCGCACCGCTCAATTGACTGAAGGCTGTGAAACCACCCTCTACCTTTTCTCGATCAGCCAAATAGTCTCGGCTGACGAAAGAAATCAGCAAAATTGCCACGCCCGCAGCCACGAGTCCGCCCAACACTTTCCGCCCAACCCACGTTTTTTTCTGACTTCTAAAATCAACAGCGTTCACATTTTCCTGCCTTTCATGGAGATCCGTCATGACCAACTCCAACACGTCGGGAGCAGATGCACCCAGCTGAATCGTTTCCATAACCTCATTGAGTTCTTCCCCGGGTCTTTAGTCACGTCCATGAGTCAACGCGGAAAGCACGACCTCTTCAACAAACTGGACTTTCAGCTCCGGCGCTTCCGCAAAGCAATCCAATAGTGTTTTCGCCTGAGCGTCAGAAAGAATCCGATCCAGAAATAGATCGACCCATTCACTCAGATCATCGTCATTCATATTTTTTCAGGTACTGACGAAACAGGAAACTATTCAGACAAAAAAATCTACGGTCATAAAGGTAGGGGTAGAACCTCGGTTTTGTCACGAAAACCAGATCAAAAACACTCGAAATGAACTTTTTCAAAAAAACCACCTAACCTTGTGACAAAGTGCCAGCTCCAACCCTACCTCTTCGGGATGGGTTACTTTTCGAAGGAATCCCAAGCCCGCGTTGTGAGAACAAAATTCAGTTATTCCCAACGGTCTTTTGTTCACACGGCAGTCCTCTCCTACCCCCAGAATAAAATTCGCGCGATCCGCCAGACCTCTCTCATGAGTGGCGGGTCCGCGATTCTATTCTGAAAGAAGAATCGATCACTCCGCCCGCGGTCCGATCAACTCGATAAAGTTACCGTCAGGATCCTGAACGGTTGTGAGATAGGTTTTCCCACTCAAATTCGCGGGTGTCTTTCCCATCAGCTTCACTTTTGAATCCGCAAGCCGCTTCAAAGCCACATCCATATCCGTCACCCGAATGGTGAGATAGCTCACTCCAATCGTGGAATGAATGAACTTCTGATCCGGCTTGGCAGGCTTGGATTCAGGAAACGACATCAGCTTCAACTTCGTGGCGCCGGGCCCTTCACCCAAGACAAGGACGCGGATGACTGCCTCGAGATTATCCGTCAGACCAAAGGCAGATGCCTTTTCAGCTGAGGCGGTGAAGCCTTTTACTTCCTTCACACCGAGTGCTTCCGTATAAAATTTCACCGAAGCATCCATGTCGCCGACGACGATCCCGAGATCGACGGTAACCGAGGAAAAAACGGGCTTTTCCTCCTGAGCATTCGCGCCCGGGCTGAGCAAGCCGCCGCAAACAGCCGAAAGAAGAGTGATTTTGGAAATAAGATTCATTTTCATAAAGTGATTAAGTCAGGTATTTGATTACTTACTGAAGAATATTTTGAGGTTTTTGGTCTGTCTAGCTGCTGCCACGATATCAGCTTTGCCATCGCCATCCAGGTCGGCCGCTTTGATATCTTCAACCGCAAGCGCTTCACCTGAAACCACTGTTTCGCGCCATTCGGTGCCGTCTTCATCCAGCGGGGTAAACAGCCTGATACCTGGGACTCCTTTCGGATGCATCGCCCGCCACCCAACCACCACCTGATCCGATCCAACGCCCAAGTAGTCCGCAACGGCAAGGGCATGACCGTCAATTAAAGCATCACTCAGCACAGAGACTTCGGGCCACATCCCCTGCCCGCTTTCGGGCTGAACATAGACAGCAGACCGCGTTCCGTGCATCGGCTCAACGGTCGCAAAAAACCGCTTCCCGCTCGGTAATTTTCCATCGCGGATTTCTCCTGAAAAATTCTCCGTCAGCTGGGACGAACTCCACTTTCCATCGGCCGATCGATCAAAATGCCAGACGCCCTGCTTCGCCGCGATGATGAGTTCGTCCTCTGGATCAGAATCCCAGTTCACCGGGTGAAAATTGTGGGACAGATTCAGAAAATCACTCACCACTTCGGTTTTCCAATCTTCTGACGCAGTCGGATTCTCCGGCATGAAATACTCCATCATCTTGAACCCCGGCCCGACACCATCAAGCGCCCCACGCCCGCGCAACGGCTTCACGATCAGTGTGAAATCACCGCCTGCGCCCTTTAACCAATGCATTCGATGCGTGTTCGGCTCGTTGTAGAGCTTGACCGGCATCCATAGCTTCGTTCGATCGCCGTCCTCTGGCGGAACCAGATAAAATACAGCTCCGTCTTTCTGCGTTTCTTTAAAATTCCACTGACCACCAACTGCGATTTCACATTTCCCATCGCCATCGATATCCCGCGCCGTCACGCACACGTTATCCCGCAACGTCAGGTTTTTCGCGATGACATGCTTCGTCCACGACGGATTTTGATACCATTGAATCGTCCGCTTATCCGCCAACACAATGTCGGTCTTCCCATCGCCATCGACATCCGTTAGCTGAACGCCATAACCGATTTCAATCTGGTCGATTTCCTTTTCCTCCCACGAAAACTCGGGCGGAGCCGCCATCGCTGAAGATACAAAGGTCAGGCCGCAAACGAGTGGTAAAATTCGGAGATTCATCACTCGAAATTCGCGCCTATTTCGAAAAACACCACCCCACGCCTGCGCCACATGGACGCTAGGCAGCAGCCTTACGCGTTCGCCGCGCCCGGAGTAATTCGCCAATGTCTTTCCCCGCCGGAATTCGCATGATCAAATCCGCCAACTCCACTGTTAATCCAGGTCCAAACGCGATCGCCTTGGTTCGAAAATCTCCCGGTTCATCCGTATTTTCCAGCAACGCCTTCAGCACAAAAAGCACCGTTGCACTGCTCATATTTCCATAGTCGCGCAATACTTCGCGTGACGCATCGACGGCATCCTCAGGAAGCTCCAGAGCTTCGATAACATTATCCAGGATTGCCCGACCGCCGGGATGAATGGCCCACTTATCGATGGAATGCGCATCTGGCACCAGATCGCGAATCGTGGCTCCCAGAATCTTCGGCACATAACTGGAAAGCACCAGATCAAAGCCACGATCGCCGATCGTCCACGCCATGTCTTCTTCGCCCGCTTCAACAATCGAAGACGTGAAATCGTGAAGTTTAAAACCCGCCTGATCAATCGCCAACTCGCGGGCTGAAACGATTGCAGCCGCTGCGCCATCGGAAAAAAGCGAATTCCCCAGCAACGAATCCTGCGAATCCCCAACCTGCATGTGAAGGCTGGAAAGCTCCAGACACATCACCAAAACAACTGCATCGGGGTCGGCCGCACAGAATTGTGACGCCATCCGCAACGCAGGAAAAGCCGCATAACAGCCCATAAATCCCAACGTGTAGCGCTCCGCCGTTTTCGGAATTCCGAACGCCCGCATCAGATGATACTCCGGCCCCGGATTACAAAACCCCGTGCAACTGGCAAAAATGACGTGTGTCACTTCTTTCGGAGAAAAGTCGGCGCACCCAGCGAACAATTTCCGCCCTAGCTCAATCGCGAGTCGCTTCGAAGCCTCGCAATAAATGTCATTCCGTTCGGCCGTCGAGAAATGACCAAAATGCCGCCCCTCTTCATCTTCCTCAAAAATATCCGCCACGACCGAATAGCGTGTTTCGATGCTCGATCGCTGATACAGCTTGTCCAGCAGGCGGCGGGTCCGCTTTTCGGAGAGCCATTCCTTCATCCCGTCGCAAATGCGAGACTGGGAATAGGCATTCGCTGGGACCAGCGTTTCGAGATGATGAATGGCGGCGCTCAAAAAAGAAACAGTGGAGTGGCAAAGGTGATACGCAAGTCGGACGATTCCGGTTTTGATTCCTTGCACCACCCACAAGGTTTTGCTACCCAAAGCTATGCCAAATCAAGTTTCTCTCTCTCCGCACGGCCCCACGGTTTCCGACGTGGTTTACGGTACCTGGCGGATGCTCGACGATGATCCCAAACCGTCGGTCGATTCCCTCGTAGCTCGTTTTGAAATGCTGCTCGAACTCGGGATCACTACCCTCGACACCGCTGAGATCTACGGGCTCTACACCGTGGAAGCAGGCATTGGGGAAGTTTTCAAAGCCAAACCTGAGCTGCGTGATCAGTTTCAACTCATCACCAAATGCGGGATCGACGTTCCCTCGGACACGAAATCGACCGCTCGCCTGCCCCACTACAACAGCTCCACTGAAAACATCATCGAGTGCACCGAAAAAGCACTCCAACTGATGAATACCGATCGGATCGATCTACTACTCGTTCATCGTCCCGATTGGTTTTCCTCCGCCGATGACACTGCGGAGGGCCTTCAAAAAGTCGTCGCAGACGGGAAAGTCCTTCACACCGGCGTTTCCAACTACCTGCCGAGTCAGTTCGATCTCTTGCAAAGCCGGGTGGACGGCAAACTCGTCACCAATCAGGTCGAAATCAGCCTTCTCGAAATGGCGACACTTTTCGACGGAACCCTTGCTCAGCTTGAAGAACAGCGTATCAGACCGATGGCCTGGTCTCCCCTCGCCGGCGGTCGCCTTTTTGATCCCAAAAACAAAGCCGGAGTCCGCATTCGCAAATGCATGGACGAAATTCGCAGGCGCTACGATGGCGCCAGCGATGACGCCCTCGCTTTTGCCTGGGTCATGAATCACCCGAGCCAGCCGCTCACCATTATCGGAACGAACAAAGAAGACCGCATCCGCAGTCAGGCCTCCGCTGCGGCAATTAAGCTCGAGCGCCAGGATTGGTATGCGTTGTGGAGCGCCGCCAAAGGCACGCCGATTCCATAGGCCGAAGGAAGTTTTGGCACGAATTTATTCTCCCACGATCCAACAGGGTTGATTCATCGAACGCACCCTGTTCGATCGAAACGCCTTCACGAACCAACCCTATTGGGTCATCGAACGCACCCTGTTCGTTCGTGAAATCGTAAAGTGCAAGACCTTTCATCGCCCCACCGCGCTTAGAAAAATAATGAAGAACGAATCTCTTTTCAAACCGCTCCAGATTGGGGCTATCGACGCGAAAAATCGAATCCTATTGGCACCGCTCACACGTTGCCGTGCAGTCGACAACCACGTGGCGAACGATCTGATGGCAGAATGCTACGCGCAGCGCGCCAGCGGTGGGCTGCTCATCGCCGAAGCCACCATGGTTATGGAGGCAACTCGTAGTTTATCACCGAACCGGGAATTTACTCCGATGAACACGCAGTTGGTTGGAAAAAAGTGACGGATGCCGTTCACGAAAAAGACGGCAAAATCCTGCTTCAGCTCTGGCACGGCCGACGTGCTTGCCACCCGATTCTGAACAATGGTCGGCAGCCGGTCGCCCCAAGTGCAATACCGATCACCGGAGATGAAGTTCACACGCCAGAAGGCAAAAAGCCCTACGTGACGCCGCGCGCGCTGACGGATGAGGAGATTCCTGAAATCGTTGCGGGTTTTAAAAAGGCAGCGCAACACGCCAAAGACGCTAGGTTTGACGGAATCGAAATTCACGGAGCGAAAGGCTATCTCATCGATGAATTTTTGCGCGACAGCGCGAACCAACGCGACGGCAAATACGGTGGCTCGTTTCGATTTTATCCAACAACAAGACGGTGATATTCTCACTCCTATCCGCGTAGCGTGGAACGGCGTTTAGATCTCCAACATGGGTTACGCACCCGACGAAGCCGCCGAAGCCGTGGCATCAGGTTCGGTCGATGCAGTTGCGTTTGGCGCTCCGTTTCTCGCCAATCCGGATTTGCCGGAGCGAATTGCTGCGGGAGCTGATTTGAATGATCCCGATCCGGCGACGTTCTATTCCACCGGCCCCGAGGGATATACTGATTATCCGACGATGTCGTAATCGCAGGCCCTGCGTGAATTCAAATCCGAAGGCCGGGGATACTGCCGTATCCGACCAGATTCCCCTGACTTCCGGGCTTCATTTCGAAAACATCGACGCCCGAACCATTCATGCCGCGGCTCTTCTTGCTTCTAGCACCGAACATGTAATGGCGTCCATCTTTGGCTTTCCCGAGATAGAGCATCACATGAGACACTTTGCTGCCTGAATTGTAGGTCCCGCCCCAGAAAATAAGGTCGCCCGGCTTCAGGTTGAGATAGGCCTTTTCGCTCGATCCCCAGGCACGACGACGAAGTTTTCCATTATTTTTCACCCACGTATACTGCTCGTGGCTGGTCCGGGGAATACTCGAAATACCCATGCCTTGAATGAGGTGTTGCATCGTTCCCGAACAATCCATCCCTCCCTGACTCGGGCTGAAACCGCCAAATTTGTAATCGAGACCGACCTTTGAAATGATATTCGCACGGCGACGGATCTCGAACAGCTCTGTATTTGCCCCCTGAGGCGCCCGCTGTGGCGGTGTTGGGGCCGCCGCCGGCATCTGATGGCGAACGGGTGCATTGCGGACAGCCATCGCCTCAGACTGCCGAGGCGTGGAAGAAGGAGTCGATGACGAAAAAGTGCTTTTCACTTTACTCCAAAGACTGTGACGATTTTTCGCTGCGGCAGATTCCTGCGATAAAAACGCAGAAACCAGAACGAGCGCACAAAGAGTGGAAAAACGAAAACTCATGTCAGAAACAAACCTTATTTGTGAATAATTATTGCAATCACGAATAATTAACAAGTGCAATTATCATAAAAACAATATTTTATATTTTCCCCGAGGTAGTGCGAGGCGATGTCCGTCGTCCCGCGTGGTTTTGCTGCTGGTCGAAAATGAGACGATCGGTCATGCCAAGTTAAGCAAAAAAATTCGTCGGACTGGTTTCTGAGGAGGGTGAATTTTCGGAATGAAGTCGCCTTGGCCTGCTTTCGTTCGCAACTACGTTCGTGGCGAATGCCGTTGAGCAACTTCAATCAACTGAAACTGAGCATGCAGCACTCGATTTACCCTAAGCAGAACAAAAGTCGTTTCGGGGGTTCCTTTTTCAATCGGCAGAGCACAGAGCAAACCATCGAAAGACAGACTACGGCGACAAACCACCATGACACAACGTCACTAAACAGTGGCCGTGAAGGGTAGAACCAGTTGATGGTGAAATAAACGACGTGGACCACCACCGAGCAGATCCAAAAACTCGGATGACGGATCCCGAGCAGCCGATCGAGTGCGATCTTGCACCAACCGGCATAGATCATCCAACCCGGAACAAACACCAAGTTGATGAGAAATCCGTGGGGCGGAAACAGAATTGAAATCAGAAGCAAGATTGCAAAAAAGGATCCCCCAACCGCCAACACCACCGCGAGCGAACGCTCAATGCGGTATGGCATGATTGGTTTCATCCTTCCACAATTCACTGCCCTAAAGTGAAATCAAACGCGGCCTCGGGCAACGCTTTTTGCAAATCGCCGACGGTTGCTTCAGCCACGCCCGAACCGCCGAGAAGGATGAAGCTGAGGTCTTCCAGTTCGCTCAATCCGGATACATCCGTGACGCCCCGACAACCCATGAGATCGATCTGAACCATTATTTTGCAGGCTGAAACGGCTGAAATATCACGCAGGCCCAAACACCCCGCCATGCTCAAACTTTGCAGATTTTCAGCAGCCTCAATGCCATCGAGCGACTTCAGTTTTACGCAGTGAGGAAACCCTGCGAACTGACTGATAGTTGTTGGCATTCCGGCAAGCGATTCGAGATCCGGCATGGCTTCCAGATGCATCTCAGCAAGCGATTTCATACCCGTGAACGGAGTCAGATCGGTCACGCCCATCTGCCCGGCCAGCCGGAGTGTTTCAAGATTTTGAAGTTTTCCAACCGCTTCCATTTTGATGGCGTCGATGTTTCGTGCGTCCAAAACGATTAGCGATTTCAATGCATCAAGGCCATCGACGCTTTTCAAAGAGTGACAGGAGCTCACATTCAAATCGGTTAATTGGCTGAGATTTTGCAAACCACCCACTGCCTTCAGCGAGCGGCAGCCATCTACGAGAAGCTGCCGGAGACTGGTGTTTCCTGAAAAATCAGCCGATTCCAAATCGAAACAGCCACTGAGGTAGATGTATTCCAATTTCGAAATTTCAGACAAATCCGGCAGCGCGGTAAGTTTTTCACAACCGCTCAAATCCATCGAATTCAATGCTGTCATGCCGCCCAGCTCGCTAACATCGGAGAGCGCTTTGCAAGCCACCACCACGAGCGACTCCACACTCTTCAGGCTTCCAATCCCCTTGGCATCGGCGAATTTCGGACAATCCACAATGTTGAGACTTTTCAAACTAGGAATCTGTTCGATGCCTTCAAGCGACGTTAATTCAGGGCAGCTTTGAAGGTCCAGCACTTCGATGTTTCCCGATTTTGCTAACAGTCGACCCAGCTCCTTCAGATTGGTCATTTCCAACGTCGCCGTGTGGGAATTCGGAACGATCTCGCCTTCCTCATCAAAAAGATCTCCACCGGTCACCGAAACCTCGAGTTCTGCAGTGTCAGGCAATCGCTCGCCAAGCTCGATCCCATCCAGAACCGCGCTGAATTGAGCACCAAATTTCGTTTCCAGAGTCACTTTCACCTCGGCCTTGCCACGACTCGTTTGGTGAAGTAGCACCGCAGCGACAACCGCCACCGCGACGAGGAGTATGATGATTTTGTTGGCAGATTTCATAGGTTCAAGGCAAGCCTCGTTGCCATCGTAAACGATGGCCTGGCCAATGGATTAGACAAATTTACCGTTCCGAAATTTCAACGACTGATTGTGTCCACGGTCACTCTTACGTTCCAAACAAGCACATGAAAATCACGGCGGTTTCCTGCGAATCGAGATCGACCAACACGTTCAACCAATCTTCATTAGGCAAACTTTTTTGTCCTTCACGAAATTTCGTGGGAACGCTGGGTAAAAAATTGCCGAACATCCTTTCGAAAGATGCGCTGTAGGTTGTGTTGCTCAAATCGTTATCGAGCCCCGACTGGATAAGAAACTCAGGCAAATCTGTGGTCGGCATTTCCAGGCAAAGGAATTCCATTCCATCCATCGAAAAGACCGAGCGGTAATCCACTGCGGTAGCTGAGGCTGGATTCACCAAACCCGCCCGCTTCGCAAATCGTTCCGTATTATATTCCCGAATCGATTTCCCTTCGATCGTTGCGAAAATCAGGCTGGGATTCACAACCGCCGTGACCAGCAGCACCGGAGCCAGAATCGTAAAGAAATAACCCAGAATCAGCCCCCAAATCGCCGCCGTTTTTCCACGAAGGTGATCATTGGACTTTTTGATTTTGGAAAGCGCGATGTGACCACAAATGATCGCGGCAATCGAAGTGAACCAGAATGCGACCACGCTGAGAATCCCGAGAATGAGACTGCCGACGGAGAGACCCGAGGTGCGTTGCGGAGCTGAGTTTGATGACATGTTGAATCCTGCAGTAAGAATATGCGGTAACCGTGAAATTGAAGTGAAATCCTCGTGAATTATCAGGCTTCGGCAAATCTATTTTAAAGGCGCTCCCACCGCTTCAAACCGCAAAAACGTTCCAACCGCAGCCCAATCGCGTCAGGGATCAGCCATTGGATTTCAGAAAAAACGTTGTCGCGAATGGGTGAGGATTAGTCAGGCGAAAGCTGGCCTCTTATTGCTATTGACTCGACGATCAAACCCTGTTTGTTCGTCAAATCGTGCCCAAGAAACCTGTCGTCGCCAGCTATTGTACTACCTTCCTGAAACCGGAGATGCGCCACATCTACCGTCAGGTCGCGAATCTTCGTCGTTTTGACACCTTTGTCGTGACGAAGGAACGGATGAATGAGGATCAATTCCCCTTCCCTGATATCGAATTACACCGGAATCACCGGTCGAATTTTGTGCGGCGCTTTTGGCTGAAATACATCAAGAAAGAGCCAGCGATTGTCTATCGCGGCGAATACGGCGTTCTCGCAAAGATTCTCGATAAGCGGCGCAAGACGGACCTGATGCATGTCTATTTTGGCCATACAGGGGTTCATTTGCTGCCATTTATCCAGCGCTGGGGAAATCCTACGGTCGTCTCATTCCACGGAATGGATGTGCAGACTCGGGAGCGCCAGCCGGATTACGAGCCTCGGCTGCGAGAGCTGCTGCAGTCGGCCACATTGGTCATGGCCCGCTCAGATTCGCTTTTGGATCGGTTGCGGGATCTCGGCTGCCCCGAGGATAAAATCCGGATGAATCGGACCTCGATTCCAACCGAAGATTTCCCGTTTATTCAGCGAAAAGCACCGGAAGACGGCTCCGCCTGGCACCTCGTTCAGGCCTGTCGTTTGATCGAAAAGAAGGGCCTTGATAACACGGTGAACGTCTTTCACAAATTCCTCGAAGACTGCCCGACCGCACGGCTGACGATCGCCGGGACAGGGCCACTGGATGAATCCGTTCTCGCTCACGCCGAACGATTGGGAATTTCAGACAAGGTCACCCTCGCTGGATTTCTTAATACAAAAGAGCTGAAGGCGCTCTACAACGACTCTCACGTTTTCATTCATCCAAGCCGGATGACGGGCGATCAGAATCAGGAGGGCGTCCCGAATTCGATGCTCGAAGCGATGTCGACCGGTCTTCCAGTAGTTTCGACCCTGCACGGCGGGATTCCCGAAGCAGTGATCGATGGCAAAACGGGCCTGCTTTGCGAGGAAAACGACGAAGACGCCTTGCTCAACAATTTGCGAAAGATTCTAAATCGTCAGGAAACCTGGCAGCAAATGAGCTCCGACGCGGCAGCGAGTATTCGCGAGATGTTTGATTCCAAAAAAGGCATCGAGAATCTGGAAGCGATTTATCTCGAAGCGATCGATATTTGGAAAACCGGAAAGCGATTATGAGCGATCAGGAAGAAGCACCCGCCAAACCGCTCGTCGTATCGCTCTGCGGCACGTATTTGAAGCGCGAAATGCAGTCACTCTACCGGCAGATTGCGAATCTGCGCGAGCACCGCACGGTTGTCTTTGCGGAGCGATTGGAAAACGTCGATGAATTCCCGCTCGAAGATGCGGAGATCGTTCATATGGAAAAGCAGGAACGACCTCGATTCCGAGGCAATTTCCTGCTCCGATTTTGGTTCAAGCATGTGATCAAACAATGGCCGCCACCGATGAATATCGGAATGGAAGGCCGCGAGAACGAATACTATGCCCCGTATGACCTCGTGGAACTGCTTGAGAAACACGAGCCGGATTTGGTTCACGTCTATTACGGCCACAAAGCGGTGAAATATCACAAAATGCTGCAAGACTCGGGCGTTCCGTGGTTAGTCTCGTTTCACGGCGTCGATGTCGTAAAGTTTCTCGACGCGCCGGGATATCGCGAAGGTTTGACGAAGGTTTTTCGCGACGCAAAAGTCGTCCTGGCGCGGTCAGAATCGTTGCTCGATCGATTACGTGATTTGGGCTGCCCCGAGAAAAAACTCCGTTTGAATCGCACTCCCGTTCCGCTCGACACAATTGATTTTTCACTCCGAAAGCCACCCGAAGGTGGGAAATGGCGCTTGCTTCAGGCCTGCCGTTTGATTCCGAAAAAGGGACTTTTCACCACACTCAAAGCACTACCCAAAGTCGTGGAACGTTGGCCGGACCTTAAGTTTGTGCTCGCCGGGGTTGGCCCGGACGAAGAGCGCTTTCGTGCTGCGGTTGCCGAAGCCGGACTCGAAAACAATGTCGAAATGGTTGGCTGGGTTGATCAGGATCGACTGCGCGACGAGCTGGCAAAATCCCACGCCTTTCTCCATCCCAGTGAGCTGACCGAAACCGAAGACCAGGAAGGGGTTCCCAATGCCATGGTCGAAGCAATGGCCGCCGGACTTCCCATTCTCGCGACGACTCACGGCGGAATCCCCGAAGCGGTCGATCACGACAAAGACGGCTATCTCGTCCCCGAAAAGGATCACGAAGCGCTCGCTGATGCCATTTTGAAACTGCTCGATTCTCCCGAGACTCTCGAAAAAATCTCGCAACAAGCTCACGATTCGGTAACTGCAAAATTCGGCTTTGATGCACAGATCGCTGCGCTGGAAGCGAGCTATGCTGAGACGAACAAACGGGGTTGATTCATCGAACGAGCCCTGTTGATTCGTGAAACCCACTTTTTCTAAAAATCACCATGTCTAAACGCCCCAACATCATTTGGTTTTGCACCGATCAACAACGATTCGACACGATCGGAGCGCTGGGAAATCCGCACGTATCGACGCCGACGATTGATGGTTTGGTCCGTGGTGGCACCGCGTTTACCCACACGTATTGCCAGAGCCCGATCTGCACGCCGAGCCGAGCGTCGTTTATGTCGGGGATGTATCCGGCAAAGGTCCGCAACACGCGGAATGGCAATGCGACGTTTCCTGAAGACGTTCCGGTAATTTCACAGCTGATCGCTGATGCGGGCTACGATTGTGCGCAGATTGGGAAGTTTCATCTGTCGAGTTCGGGCAAGCGAACGGAGCCGCGTTTGCCGCAAGGTGATGGTTTTCGAGTGTGGAATTTCAGCCACGCACCCCGTGATAACTGGCCTGAAGGCGAGCATGACTATGCTGATTGGGTTCGTGAAAAGGGCGGCGATTTGAATGCAATGCGGGAAACGCCGGAACGCGTGCCTGCGGAATTTCATCAAACGACGTGGGCAGTGGATCGCTCGATCCAATTTATCGCGGATGCCGAAAAAGTTCGCGACGACGATCAGCCGTGGATGGTGAATGTGAATATTTACGATCCGCATCCGCCGTTTATTCCGCCGAAGGAATATGCGGATCAGTTCGATGCCGAATCAATGCCGGGGCCGTCGTTTGTCGAAAGCGATCTGGAAACCCAGGCAGGTCTCGACGGCGCTGATTTTCAGACGAAAAGCCAATCGCCCGATCAGATCGAGGCGAAGGACGCGCAGGCCAAATACTACGCGATGATCAAATTGATCGACGATCAGCTGGCGCGCCTGTTGGATTTCCTCAAAGAAAGCGGCCAAGCCGAAGACACGGTGATCATTTTTACGAGCGATCACGGAGAAACCCTGGGCGACCACGGATTGCTCTACAAAGGCTGTCGTTTTTACGAAGGACTAGTCCGCGTGCCGCTGATTTTTCACTGGCCGGGACATTTCAAAGAAAACGTGCAATCCCCTGCCCTCGTTGAGCTACTCGACATGTCAGCGAGCCTGTTGGAAATTGCCGGAGTGAAAATTCCGGAGCATCACCAAGGGAAAAGCCTTCTGCCCATTTTGCTTGGTGAAATCGAGCCGGATCATCATCGTGACTTTGTTCGTTGTGAATATTTTGATGCGCTGGCACCGTTTTTTCTCGAAGGCGCAACGGGAACTTTTGCAACAATGCACCGCACACCAACCCACAAGCTAGTGATGTATCACAGCCTCGGAAAAGGCGAGCTTTACGACTTGGAAAAAGATCTGTGGGAGCACGACAATCTGTGGGACGATCCGAATTCAGCGCCAATAAAGACTGAATTGATGGAGGCGAGCTTCAATGCCCACGTAAATTTTACAACAGACGTGGGATCGAAGCGAATTGCTCCAATGTGAATTACTTCAACGACTCAGGAAGCCTGAACCATTGCTAAAACATCGCCGATTAGTTTCTTAAATTCAGGAGAAACATTCGCCATCAAAGGGGCGTCGAGTTCACTCTTCTCACTGCAAATTGCAACTACATAAGGGACCGAACTATCGCCATCAACAAACGGAATCGCAAAGCTTTTAAAAATGAATACCTCGCCGGAACTTCGGTAGGCCTCGAGCCCGAAATCAAAAGGCGTTCCTTCATCCGTCCGCTGCCAAATCCGCTCCACTTCAGCTTTACTAGTCCTTTCTCCCGCAAGAAACGAGCTTGGCATCTCGCCAAGGATTTCATCGGAAGTTCGTTCTATCATTGCGTTAAACGCCTCGTTGCTGAAAACAACCCTATGCTGGGCATCGCAAATCCAGACTGGTTCAGTCGATTCTTCAATCAATTTAAAAACACGATTCAATTCATCCATATATAGTTACTAATTGTTTAAGGATCGTCTGAATTACTCTAATTTCTATAAGAACCAAGTAAAGATACTAACAAATCTTAGAATACACAACTCCAAATTGCGCAAGTTGGCTTAGCGCCTCAGGTTCCTCGCGCGGGAACATTACGAATTTCGCCAGAAATTACAAGCCCAGCATTGGGGCGGGGACGAGAAAAGCGTGTTGCTCAAGCAGGCTCCATGACCCGTTGAAACTCAAATACTGAGTTAGCCACACGATGAATACATACGCTCCCACTGCCGGAATGCCGCCAAGACGACTCAACCATTTGGCAAATGGATGACGCGGGCTTTCCTGTTTTTCCGCGCGAGCCAACGCCCAGCCGACCAACATACGAGCGGGAAAAATGAAGACTACAAACAAGATACTCGGAATCCACGCGAGATCCTGGGGAGGAAGCTCCACTTTAAGAATGTAGAGAGGGAAGGCGAAAAGCACGGTCGCGAACAGCGAAATCCAGAACGCAAAGGGCGCGCGACTGAAATAGTTTCGCACTTCGCGAAGTTTGATAAAACTCTCAACCTTCCCCGTCTTCGCAAAATTAGCCTGAATAAACGGCAAATACATCGCAGCAAAGAGCAACAGGCCACCTCCTACAAGATTGCAAAGGAACGCCACTCCGTCGTTCCCAATGTGGGCCGCGCCAAAGAGCACCAGCACCGGAATCCCCAGCCAAATGAGAGCTCCAACAAAGCCGCGGAACCCCAGCCAAAAATAATAAGGGAATCGCAGTGCCTTGATGTAGCCAAGCACTCCGTTTCGAACCTGTGTGAATTTTGCATCCTGCCCAAGCCATTTGAAAAATGCGATCGGAGCAGGCCAGAAAAAGTGACGCAAGCGCCCTCCCCGGACCGCCGCCCAGGAGATGTGAAGGGCCGCCAGAACCGTCATCACAATCAACCCTATGCGCAATCCCTGAGCACTTCCGCTTCCCGGCGAAATCAGTTCGGCATCTTTCCAGAGGTCGGAGACAAACCGAACCGGCAATAGAACCAGCCACGTTCCAACCACCAAACTTCCCACCGCTGAGGCTTTCCGGATTCCAATAAACCCGGCTTTAAATCGCCCCGTCCGCGCAATTCGACCACTGACTTCGAGCAAATAGCCCAGACTCAAAAAATTGAGAATGGGAATCACTGCGAGAATCGCCAGGCCGCAAATTAGGGCAACCGCTCCCATCAACCAATCCACAACGTCCCAGAATTTGCGCCACCACCGAATGATCCAGATCGGACGGGCAGCGATTCCTTCGGAAGAATCCGGAACCGGTTCAGAAGGCACTGTTGACGGCAATTTGGAAGGAAGAGGCGGTGGAATAGGCATTCTCTGAGAAAGACGAAAGCGCGGCCTTTTGGGTTACACAAATTAATCCTGTCACATCACAATCCTTTACGACAACTCGCAGAAGGTGAGAAACCAAGCAATCACCATCATTATTTGATGGACGTTGTGTTCAAAGTTCATACACTCTCACTCTTTTACGCAAAAACTGCCAACCCCCATAATATATGAAATCATTTTCTATCCTTCTTACTGCCATTGCGATCTTCGCCGGCTCATCACTTGCGAACGCCCAAGGCAAAGGCGGCGTCGCCATTGTAGATATCGACGCCGTTGCTAAAGAACTCGGCATTTCCGATGCTGTTGTTGCAAAGCTTCAAGCAGCTTCGACTCAGCTGAATCAAGACCTCAACAACGCCAAGGGCCAGCTTCAGGGCAAAATGAATCAGGCCGAAGCGCAAGTTGGTCAGCAGGCAAATGCTCAAGGTCGCCAGCAATTGGTTGATTTTAATCGCCAGCTCAATCAGCAGTATGACCAGTATGTTGCTCAAGCTCGCCAGGCGATCACCAACACCCGGGTTCAAGAGATCCGCGCTTTTCAGGAAAAGTTGAAGCCTGTCGCTCTCGCAGCGGCCAAAGCAAAGGGATTCGACGTTGTCATGATGAAGGTTTCTCCTCCAGTATTCGTTTTCTCTGATGAAGCTGACATTACCCAGGAAGTAATCGCCGCAGCGAAGAAAGCAGGCATCAAGCCTGAAACGGCAGCAGCAGCACCAGCAGCGGCATCAGAAGCCCCGGCGCCTGCTGCAGGTGAAAAAGGAAACGGCAATGCGAAAGCCAAGGCCGACAAAAAAGGCTAATCCTTCTACCCAATCGGAGAGATTTTTCTCCAACGTTTTTTGAAATACGCCCCGTCCGATTCGATTCGGAGGGGTGTGTTTATTGTACAAAAAAGGCGAACTTTTTAACCGATTTCTGCTATAATTTGCAACTTAAATTCCATGACTATCAGATCCACATCAACCTCCCTCGCAATCATCATCGCTGCTACTATCGGAAGCAGCGCTCAGACACAAGCCCAGGACACAACGGTGAACCGTGCCATGCTCGGCATGTCTTAGCCACTGCCTGAAAGCGTCGAGAATCCTGCAAACCCGTCTTCTCCGGCGAAAATTGATCTCGGCCGGATGCTCTACTATGACACCCGACTTTCGAAAGATCACTCGACGCCCTGCAACACATGTCACGAGCTCGATAGCTTCGGCGATGACGGCGCTCCCGTTTCTACGGGTATCGCAGGGCAAAAAGGGGGCCGTTCTGCTCCGACCGTATACAACGCCGCCCTTCACATCGCTCAGTTTTGGGATGGACGCGCTGCGGATGTCGAAGCTCAGGCGATCGGACCGATCACCAATCCCATCGAGATGGGAATGCCCGATGAAGCATATGTCTTGAAAGTGGTGAAATCGATTCCTGACTACGTCGAAATGTTCAAAACCGCTTTTCCTGATTCGAAAGAACCTGTCACCTACGAAAGCGTCGGCAACGCGACCGGTGTTTTCGAACGCGGTCTTTTGACCCCTGCGCCGTGGGATGCCTATCTCAAGGGCGATGAAAAGGCTCTGACCGATAATCAGAAAAAAGGACTGAACCTTTTCATGACCAAAGGTTGCATCACCTGCCACCAGGGCGCTGGCGTTGGCGGGCACATGTATCAAAAACTCGGGCTCGTGAAGCCCTGGCCGACCAAGGACAAAGGTCGCGCTGAGGTTGAAGGCTTCGAATTAATGGAAGGATTTTTCAAAGTTCCAAGTTTCCGGAACATCACTGAAACAGCTCCCTACCTTCACGGTGGATCCGTTACCGCGATTGAGGAAATCGTCAAAAAAATGGCCGAACACCAGCAGGGCCACATCCTCACAGACGAAGAGACTGGACTGATTATTAACTTCCTCGAAGCCCTCAAAGGCGAAATCCCTGCCGATTAAGTTAAAAAGCCGGAGCTTCCTGCATCGGGTCCCGAAACGCCGAAGGCAGCAAAATAGTAAATCATGTAATTTACCGAAACGCATTTTTTTGCGATCCAACCCTATTGCTTCATCGAATCAATAGGGTTGTTTCGTTTTCAGCAAAAACGGTTGGCTGCCGATCTTGAAAAAAAACCAATCAAGCGGTATCTCAGCCTTTGCCACGTCACTCATGGACAAGCCCTCCGCCATTCAGTCTTTCAAAGATCAGCTCCAAAGCCAGCATCAGCGTGCCCTTGCCGCGGTCGCCAGTGCGGCAGAAGGCGCTACCGGAGATGACGCCAAAGCTGAGTCCAAATACGACACGCGCGGCTTGGAGTCCTCTTACCTCGCAGCCGGACAAGCTGAAGTGGCGGATGAAATCGCTCGCATCATCGGAGTTGTTGAACGCTATGAATTCCGCGATTTTTCTGAAACGGATCCGATCGATATCGGTGCCCTTGTCTGTATTGATTTCGAAGGCGATCAGGACTGGTATCTCATCGCCCCCGGCGGAGGCGGTGGTCTCGAATGCACCGCCTCTGATGGGGACGTGGCTACCATTCTCGGCCCCAAATCACCCCTGACCCAGCGGCTTTCCGAAAAGAAGTCCGGTGAAACTCTCGAAAATTCTGAAATGAAGATCGTGGAAGTGAGGTAGGTTTCTCGAATGATTCCACGACTCTCAGCCATCGTTTGTGTGTTTTTCGCGTGCAGCTGCGATCGCGAAACGGTTGAGCCTCCGGCATCCCCGATCGTTTATACCCCCAAGCCGACTGTCGATTCCTTTATCGATACGATTCTTTCAAGCGATGGAAAATTCTCGGACATGAGCTTTCGCAAAGTGATCAAGTCTTCGACCGGACATGAAATTTTGCCATTCGATCCGAGCGACTCAGCAGACAAAGAAATCCTCGAAGGTATCACCTCTGCGCTCGATGTCATTCTGGTGAAATTCAGCCTCGAAACCAGCCTCACCAACGACGAAAAGCGGATCAACGAAGTGAGTTCACACTTCGAGGAAGCCCTGAGACACCGGCTCAACAACGTTCCCGGACTCACCTGCGATTACCCCAAAACCGAGGCGGGTAAAGTTCAGCGATCCGGTTACCCCGACCTCCGAATCGAACATGAAGCAACGGGTCGCGTCGCTTATCTGGATCCCAAGCTCGTCGAAACAGGCTCCCTGAAATCCAGTCTCCGCACCTTCTATTTCACTCCCAAGAATGAGACCAATAAAGTCCTTGAGGACGCCCACCATCTACTCGTCGGTATCGAGCACGACGGAAACACCGGTAATTGGAAATTCCTAAAATGGCATCTCATCGATCTTGGCGAATTCCGCGTTCGACTCAAAGCGGAGTTCCAAGCGAGCAACAAGGATCTCTATCAGGAAAACCTGACCATCCTGGAAGGCGTGAACAAAGAGATTGAGCCTGAACCAAAGGAGAAAACGTTAGAGTGATAGCACCCCCGCTAGCGAGAGCTAGCGTTGATCGCGGTGTGAAGGTTGAAATTACGTGTGAGCATCGCTGACAATGAGGCTAGCGGGGGTTGCCATCCACGGCTTGTTCGCTGAGTTGGTTTCCGGGTGGTAGGGTCGCTATCGGATCGATCCCGACTGATGAAGCCAAGTCCATAAGGCAGTCCCAGTTCACAATGTCGCAGAGCCTGTGAGGCTCTTCAATGAAGCCACCAACCTCCCATCCAACCTGCTCTTCGAACACTGCAAGTTGGATATCCCTGGCCTTCAGCATCGTTCTGAACGATAAGCAAAACGCTTCCAGGCTGGCTTTCTTTTTACCCTCATGTAGGTGGAGGAGTTCTCCAGTGTCGGCATTTAAGCGTGCGCCGACCATCCCTCCTCAAATTGATTTGAATTCCCACCCCGGTGCAGCTTACACTCTCAGTGACGTAGCTCTTGAACGAATAAACGGCTTGGAAGCTTTTTTATTTTCACACCGAATTTTTGAGCCGCTTTTCAAGAGCTCGTCACCTGTTTTTTCAGCAAAATCGTCCGCAGATGTGAAAGGGAGCCAAACAATTTGGCTCGGTGTAAATGGACGCATTCTATTTTTTGCCGAACATAAAGGAGATTGTGTCGTAACAATGCCTCAAGTTATACCCTGTCGAAATTTGCGAGAATCAACACTTCACCTCACTTCGCAGCACGCTCGCTAAAGGGCACCAGTTTCGGGGCTTTTTGATCAGCCTCGTCTTTTGACGCGACGTCTTTGAGAAGCTCTACGACGGCTTTTTCGATCTGACGATCTTTCCCTGCAGCCCAATCACCGGGCTCTGGCCAGACGATGTGATCGGGCACGGCTCCGTTGAGCTCCATGTCTGCACCGTCGCTCAAGCGAAACCACCCGCGGAATGGCAATCGAAGAGTGCCGACATCCATGATCGAGGTCATTCCGGTCGAAATCACGCCACCTGCGGTTGTCACTCCGACAACCTGTCCACGACCAAGTTCTTTGATCGCATGAGCAAAAATCTCGGCGTTTGAAAAACTGTTCTGATTGCACAAAACGATGATCGGCTTGGTCCATGTCGCGTAAACGAGCCGGTCCTGCGGGTATCCGGCACCGCCCCCGCGTGGAATGGTGACGGCGTGTCGTGGTGGAGTCAGCACCGTCAGCAAATGGTCAGCCGTGAAGCCGCCGCCGTTGTCACGGACATCAATGATGAGTCCTTCTTTCCCCGCTCCACGTGCGAAAATCTCCTCTTCGAATTTGATGAATTCATTCCACTGCATCCGCGAAACATTGATATAGCCCAGCTGCCCTTTACTGAGTTTATCAACCATGTCGCGATTCTTTTTGAGCCGGTCTTTCTGCAACAACGAAGTAGCCATGCTGTAGGTCGTGCTCACAATCGTCACATCGCGTTCCTTTTTCTCCTTGGCATCTTTCCGCGCTTTCAGAGTTAATTTCACTTCGCCGCTCGGGCCGTTTAGAACCGTCGTCAGATCCATCTGATTTTTGACAGGCTTGCCATCGATCTTCAAAAGGACGTCACCCGACTTCAAATCGATATCGGTCTGATCTGTGGTGCTGCCTGGAATCACGAAGTCGATTTTCAAACCGGGACCTTGGTGATGGGGATCAAATTTCAGCCCAAGATGTCGCGTCGAATCCACCCATGAGACTCCCGGAATCGAATTACTCGTCCTCGACAGCAGAACCGACGACGTGCTTTTGTATCCAACGTGAGAACCATTCAGTTCGCCCAACAGCATCGCGGCAACTCGGTCAAAGGCGGTGCGATCAATCGCGTTCGCAGCGACGTTTTCGTATTTTTTACGGACCGCTACCCAATCTTTGTTGTTGAGGTTTTCATCGTACCATTTGTCCCGCATCGTCCGCCAAATCTGGTGGAACGCGGCCTTCTGATATTCGCGGCGATCAAATTCCTGCTTGGCTTTCACTCCGTAGGCGACTCCTTTTCCGCGCGAAAATGACATAGGATTTCCGCTCACCAACCAGAAAATCGTATCGTTTTTCGCATCCCAGCGTGCCAACCCACCCATCTGCGTAGTCAGAAGCGTCGGAGTCAGTTTGTCAGGGAATGTCACGTAGTAGGTGCCTTTTGCGCCTTTAACGACAGCAGAAAATGCGAGCCGCTTTGAATCGTGAGCCCACAACAAACTTTCCTCAGTCGAGTTCGGAATCGAAATGCGCCGAATCCTTTCATAAAGTTTATCGAAATCGATTTTGATGCTTTTGTCCGGTTCAGGCTTCTTCGCTTCAGCAACCTTCGGATCTTCTTTTTTCGGTTCAGCTTTTTTAGGGTCTTCCTTCTTTGGCTCAGTCGGCTTTTTCACGACCACCGGAGGCTTGGGGTCCGGTTTCTTGGGCTCGACTTTCTTTGGCTCGGGCTTTTTCGGCCCGGGCTCCTTTTTAGCCTCTGTTTTTCCCGCCGCCATTTTCGGATCCGCCGCCGGTTTCGGCTTAGGCGTTTCTTTCTTCGGCTCAGCTTTGGGCACCGGCTTCTTCGGTTCAGCCTTTTTGGCTGGCTCCGCTTTTTTTGGATCGCCTGCCTTCGGAATGTCCTTCTTCGGCTCTTCCTTTTTCGGCGCTGGCGGCTTCCGCTCCTTCTTCATTTTCTCGAGCGCAGACTTCACTGTTTTTTCACGCTTGTTGACCTCCTCAGCTTCACGAGTGAGGTGCACGAAATAAACATCGGTTTCAGTCTCAAAACGCCGTCCCACAAAGGCGAGAATCTTTCCGTCCGGCGACCAGCGCGGTGACGAGTCATTGTCAGGATGCCGCGACAAATTAAATGGCTTCCGATGCCCATCGAGCGGTTTAATCCAAATATCGCGGTTGAAATCATTGTCGCTGAGCGAGTAGGCGAGCCACTTTCCATCGGGGGAGAAATCGTAATCCGGCTGATTCCACGATTCGAGATGAGTTTTCACATCACTCCCATTGGGGGCCGCCGTTTTCAAAGTTCCCTGCCCTTCGACATAGCTAAACCGCTTTTCGTCCGGCAAAAACTGAAGATCATTTTTCGGTAATTTTGTTTTCGTCAGCTGAGTCGCGACAAAGCTGTCGTTCTGCCAGAAATACTTTTTTTCATCAGCACGTTTGGAATGCCAAATGTCCATATTTCCAACGGACTCCCGAATGTAATAGATCGACTTCCCATCGGGCGCAAAAACCGGCTCGCGCTCTTCGAATGGCGTATTCGTAACTTGTTTGGGCTCTTTCAAAACCGTGTCCATCACCCAAATATCGCCACCTGTGGAAAAGGCAACTTCCAATCCATCTTTGGAAACACTCATGTTGGTGGCCTTCGTCAGAATACGTTTCACCATAGTATTTCGGAACGACTCCTCATTCGTGGTCAGCTTGATCTTCCGGGGCTGACCTGCTTTTTCGCTGGCCAATTCGATTTCGGTCAGATCAAACTCCTTGCGAAAAATCATCTTTTTCCCATCGGCCGAAATTGAAGGAATGATCGCCGGGTCGTCATCGAACTTCGTGATTTGCTTCTCTTTTTTCGACTCAAGATCGTACGCCCACACGTTGAATTGCCTGTCGTCTCCGTGATTTCCGGTGAAATAGAATCCTTTTCCATCCGGCTTCCACATCGGATCGCGCGCCCCAAATTCGCGGGCAATCAGTTTGGTGAATTTAGGCTCACCAGTCTCCAGATTTTCCGCCAGCCAAATTTGAGAGGACTTCGCACCAACGTAGCCTTTCCGATATAGATCAAACCCCTCACGAGTGAACAACAGCTTCTTTCCGTCCGGAGAAATCGCCCCGCTGACACCCTCCGCATCGAACAACAACTTTTCGCCATCACGCTTTTCCAAGCTGACTCGGTAAAATCGGCTGGGGCTACGAGTTCCAAAATCACGCGTTCCCGCGATCAGAACTGACTTTCCGTCAGGATACCAACCAATCAATTTCGACCCGTAGCTATTGAATGTCACCTGTTTGGGAATGCCTCCTCTTGCATTCGAAACAAAGACATGAATTTGCCCTCCAACCGAGCGGTTAAATGCGATTTGAGTGCCGTCGGGCGAAAACAGAGGTCGATTCTCATCTCCTGCGTGGGTGGTGAATCGCCGGGCCGCACCACCTTTTGCACGCGCCGTCCAAATATCCCCAGCCCAACCGAATACAATCTTCGAGCCGTCTGGCGAAAACGAAGGATAGGTCGGCAACGTAATCTTAAGTGGCCTCGCATCGGGAGTTGGCCTCTTCTTGTTTTCCTTCTGCTGCGAATACGCCGCGGGCGAGCCCAGCAGGCAGATGGTGGAAAGCGCAATAATTCGAAGGCAGGCCGATTTCATAAGTCGTTTACAGTGCGTGAAAACATGAAAAATGTCGAAGAAAACAGTCTTCACAATCGAGTCATACGATTCAACATGGTCTGTTCGATGATCGAACAGGGGTGGATCGTTTTTATTGCTTTTACCAGCTCAACTCAAAATCGATGAATTGCGCCGAGGAAAATTTCTTTCCCTTTTTACCTACGTCATAAAGACCAACCTTCGCGGTATAATCATTTTCAAGAGAAGGCTGCTCTAGCACTTTAGCATGCCCACGCCCCTTCTTGTGGTTGCAGCTCATCTCCACGATTCCGGCAGCCGGCAGACCGACTTCCGCGTCAAATTTCCGCGACACCTTCCCCTCCCATTCAGGAGTCCAGTCTTCGCCATTCAATCTGGTGGCAAACTCCCCTTTGTGAAGACCAGGTGCCGAACCACTTCCCCCGCTATGATCGAACCAAATCTTGTCTCCTGAAATACAAACGACACTCATTCCCTCGACCTGAACCCGAATTCGAATCGATCCTGGCGGATTCACCACCGGTTCAGGTTTGGCGAATACAACCGGCAAGATTTCAGGCATATCCGGAATGGATTTTACGACTTCCATTACGATGATCGCGTCGTCCAAACGATCCGCCTTTAGATAGGCTGTCTTCATCTCATCAAGACTCGCTTTGTAGGCCACATTCAGCTGACCAATTTTGTTCAAAACAACAACTTCAATGCGTGCATTCTCAGCATCATAAATCTTGCGGTAAGCGGCCACTTTCGACGTTTCCACGTATTTATCGGCTACTTTCCCGGTTGCCTCAATCGCGATAATTTCCTTTTTCGCTTCAAGCGTATTCTCCGAATCATCCGCTTTTTGAAAAACATCCCTCATTTTTACGAGCTGTTCCTCATATTTGGCAAGCAGGTCCGAAAGCGGCTGCGTCAGATCTTTCACTCTCTCGCGATACTTTTCCTTCGAAACCTTCAAATCGGCAGGATCGTTCGGTTTGATCTCGACATCGGCCGAAGAAACCATTCCTTGATGTCCCGAGCCACCTGACGTGGTCGTAGTTGTTGGATTCAAATCCGTCTTTTTCCCGAAAAAAAGCGAGTTCCCACCCTGAGCATGCCCGTTTACTCCCAATCCGAAGGCGATCGCGAAGATCACCGTTCGAATGAAACTGCCAAAATTCAACTGCAACTCCACTGTCATCCCGACTAACCAACATCTAATTACCATATTTTCAATCCGCAATCCGACTAGGTTGCTGGCCTGAATTATTCTGATAGACATCGATTCGTAAGCCGTATTCTTAGTTGATGAACAATCGTAAACTCGGCATTGGTTTGATTCTCTGCAGTCTCCTAATGGGCGGATTTTTCATGTCCCGTCCTTCCCAAAAGCCAGGAGACATCGGCACGCCTTCAGGGAAATCAACAATCGATCCAAAGTTGATGAACGCCTGTCAGGTGGCTTTTCCAAAAGGAAAGTTCAGAGCAATTGTGGTGATTGATCCCCGAAACGGCCATGTCCTCGCAGATTTCAGCACTCCTGATCCCACCGCGGAAGATCAGCGTGAACTGTCCGAAACTCCGACGAAACCTGGAGTCAGTTTGTTCCCAATTGTGGCATTGTCTGGTTCACCCATGAGAATTGATGCAAAAATATTCCACTGCGGCGGCGGAAAAAAGTTCGGCGCCAAACTTATGAAGTGCTGAATCGCCAACAGACCGGAAAAAACGCACGGCAAACTCGGGATGGCCGATGCAATTAAAAACAGCTGCAACGGCTTTATCTACCGATATTCCACTGAGGCGGGAGTCTCCGATATTTTGATTACCTCCGATCACTTCGGACTGGGTCGAAAATCCCGTCTCGCAGCTCGAAACCAGTCGAGCATTCCTAATCCTGAATGGCTGAAAATGCAGGGATTGCAATGGTCCCCCGCGTTCACCTCGCTGGTTGGGATTGGTCAAGGCGCAGTCGAAATTTCTCCGCTTCAAATGGCGACGATATATTCCACGTTTGCGAATGGACAATTTGTTCACGAACCGAATTGGGAGCTTACCGCCGCGCCCAATGTGATCTCTGATTTTGCGGATCTTCCGGATTACAAGCCAGCGACATTTGAACTAATTCATGAAGGCTTGCGAGCATCAGTCAACGACCCCGGCGGAACTGGAGCCAACGCAAATTCAGCAAACTTTGTGATCGCTGGCCAAACCGGAACCGTTCTAACCGGCAACCCCAAAATACCCGTCAACGCGTGGTTCTGTGGTTTTGCCCCTTTCGAAAACCCGACGGTTGCGGTCACCGTTTTTGTGAAAGATGGCGTTTCAGGAAATGCGACAGCCGCGCCGGTTGCGAAGGAAGTGATCGAGTTTGCGCTGAAAAACACGCCACCAAATTCGTAAAGAATCCTCGCGACTTTTGACCAATTCTGCGGCTATTTCATCGTCTCGCACAAAACGATGTCTACAAAAGCCGCCACTTCTGCCCTTTTCCTCGCCGGTCCCACCGGTTGTGGAAAATCGTCGGTGGCGATTGCTCTGGCTGAGAAAATCGGGCCTCATGCTGTGATCGTAAACGCAGACGCCTTTCAAATTTACCAACACCTCGACATCCTTACTGCTGCTCCGTCATCTGCAGATCAAGTGCGGGTTCCACACGAGCTGTATGGAATCCTCGATCCGTCCGAGAACTGTGACGCAGCGAGATATGCCTGTCTTGCCGAGGAAAAGATCGCTGAACTCGTGGCGAACGACTGCTTCCCCATCGTAGTCGGCGGCAGCGGACTTTACATCAAAGCGCTGACCCATGGGCTTGGCCCGACACCTCCGGGCGATCCTGAATTACGCGCCGAACTCGACCTTCTCGAACTCGATGAACTTTTCGCCTGGCTTGAAAAAGTCGATCCTATCGGTGCGGCTGAAACCAATCGGAAAAACCGCCGCTACGTAACACGAAACCTCGAGATCTCCATTCTATCGGGCGTTCCCGCCTCGACCTTGAAGCGGGATTTCGAAAATTCAGCTCCCAAGTTCAATGGAATTTTCCTGACGCGCGACCGCGAATTGCTCTACGAACGCATCAATCAGCGCACCCACGAAATGTTTGCTGAAGGCGTTGTCGATGAAGTGAAAAACGCAGGAGAACTTTCCACCACTGCGGAAAAAGCCATCGGCGTGCGCGAAATCCAGCATCTGATTGCGGGCGACCTGAGCAAGGCCGGCTGCATCGAGCTGATTCAGCAAGCCACCCGCAAATATTCCAAACGCCAACGGACCTGGTTCAAGCGGGAAAAGGGATTTGAGAGCATCGAAATCAGCAAATCCGAGACTGCCACTCAGATTACAGATCAAATTTCTCTGAAATCGTGATTTCCCGCGCCGGAAAACCCGTGTTACCTGTTTCCGAAATCCACCCATCATGATTCGAACGCAACTCATCCTGGCCAACGACGACTACGAAGTTCTTGTCGGCTCCGACCTTCTTGATCAATCCGGCACGCTCATCGGCGAGGCGGGACATTTTGGAAAACAGGCAGCTTTAGTGACGGATTCAAACGTCGGCCCGCTTTATGCCGACGCAGTGCAAAAATCGCTCGAAGACGCTGGGATTAAGGTGTTTCAGATTACGGTTCCCGCGGGAGAAGCGTCGAAATCGATGGATCAGGTTACCGATATCTGCCGCCAAATGTTGCAGGCCGGTCTCGATCGCAAATCGTTCCTCGTCGCTCTCGGCGGCGGCGTCATCGGTGATCTTGCAGGATTTGCTGCCGCTATTTTTCAACGTGGAATTCCCTGCGTTCAGATTCCGACAACGGTTGTCAGCCAAGTTGACTCCTCCGTTGGCGGAAAAACCGGCGTGAACACACCCGAAGGCAAAAACCTCGTCGGCGCGTTTCATCAGCCCAAACTCGTCATCGCCGACGTCGAAACGCTCAAGACCCTCCCCGATCAAGAATACAACGAAGGCTACGCGGAGGTCATCAAACACGCCGCGATTCGTGATGCCGAGCTACTGGGTTTGGTCGAAGCACAAGGACTCAGCCGCGACAATTTAGCGCCGCTCATCGCCCGCAACGTCGGCATCAAAGCGCGTGTCGTCGAAGAAGACGAACGCGAGACCACCGGCACTCGCGTGCTTTTAAACTTCGGCCACACCATCGGCCACGGCATCGAAGCCGCCGGTGGATACGGCAAATATTTCCACGGCGAAGCGATCAGCCTCGGCCTCGTTGCCGCCTGTCGTCTATCCGTAAAGCACAGCGGACTCAGCGAAGCAGAGAGCGAGCGAATCATCGCAACGCTGGAGCAATTCCAGTTGCCAACGAAGCTCGACGCCGAGGTTCCCACCGCGACCATTTTAGAAAAAATGACCCGCGACAAGAAATTCAAAGACGGCCAGATCCGTTTCGTGTTGCTCCGTGGATTGGGCGAAGCCTTTGTCTCAGACGCCATCACCCTCGCCGATTGCGAAGCGGCGATTGAGGAATTGCGGTGATTTGATTCGGGCAAAAGCAATTCCCGTTCTTTCCAAAAAATTCCTTCCAATTCCCGTTACCATCCTGCGAGACGATTTGGAGATCCACGATCCAATAGGGTCTGTTCAATGAGTCAATAGGGTTGGTTCGTGAAACCGAACATCCGGAACCTTTGGCAAGTTCCGCTACAGAGACCATCAGGGGTGATCCAAAAATTAGCGCATTTTGCAATGGGTAAAAAGTAAGGACTCAAATATTAGTCGCAATGGCAATCCGATACTCAATATTTCTGATTTTCGCAGGCTATGTGATTTCAACGATTTGGGTCTGGCTAACAGTCAGGCGGATCTTGGAGACACATGGTCAAGAAGTGTCATCGTGGTGGAGCAGAAACGGTCCGTATTCTGACTACGACGCTTGTCGAAAACTGTTTTCAAAAAAACAAAGCCTCCTGAGCTCACGCGCTTTAAAAGAATGATGTTGGTATAAGCTTTGACACTTCTTGTCCTCGCCATTGTTTTCTTTGGGTGGCTAGTTCTCAGAGAGATTTGATTTACGGAAGCGAGAAGATTTGTAATTAAGTTCACCACGCCACTTCTCATGTAGCGGAAGACAACAATCTTCGGTCGATCTCCCCAACAAAATCACAACGACAACAAATCGCGCGTCGCGGCCGAAATGCTCTGGTGAGTCGGACGATGGGCCTTCCACAAATTCGGATGATACGGAATCGGCGTGTCTTTCGAATTTAATCGTTGCGGTGGAGCATCGAGCAAATGAAACCCTTCGGCAACCACACGCGAAACCACTTCGGCATTAAGACCGCCCCACGGAAAACCTTCACAAACACACAACAAGCGACCGGTCCGAGCAATTGAAGCCAAAATTGTGTCGGTATCGATCGGCTTTGCGGTTCGAAGATCGACCACTTCAATCTCCCAGCCCTGTTCAGCAAGCTCACGGGCACTTTTCAGGGCTTCATGAACCATCGCGGAATTCGCAACGACGGTGGCATGACGCCCCGCTCGTGCGATCCGCGCTTTTCCAACCGGCAAATTTTCTGTCGGAAGCTTGTCGGCTTTCAGGTGGTAATAGAGAAATTTGTGCTCGCAGAAAATGACGGGGTCATCAATCTCGATAGCCTCCAACAACATCGTGTAAGCGTCTTCAACCGTCGCCGGCGTCATCACAATGATTCCGGGGTAATGAGCGTAGATCGACTCCATCGACTGACTGTGAAACGGCCCGGAGCCTTCCGTGCCGCCCGAAGGAAGCCTCACCGTGATCGGACACGGAACGCCCGTGCGCCAAAAATGGGTCGCCGCCTGATTGATGATCTGGTTGAACGCAATCGATGAGAAATCCGCAAACTGCATTTCCACAATCGGACGCATGCCCTCGATCGCAGCGCCAATGGCCGAACCAATCATCGCATCCTCACTGATCGGAGAATCGATGACCCGACCGGGAAATTTCTCGGCGAGGCCTTTCGTCGCCTTGAAAGCGCCGCCGAATTCGGCAACGTCCTGGCCATAGATGTAGACAGACTCATTCTCGGCCAGGGCCTTCGATTGAGCTTCGCGGATTGCTTCGAGATAAGTGATCGCCATTCGCCGTATGATTTGCGACAGAATGTGAACCGGTCAACTCAAATTCGCAACATCGGTTCGCGTCAGATTTCAGATTCATTCGATTTGCTTCGCCTTTTTTCGTCCGCGGCACGGAATTTCGAATCGAATTTCACCAACATCAGCAAGGAGACGATCAACCCAAGCGGAATCAGTAAGAGCAACAGGACCTG
Organism: uncultured Verrucomicrobiales bacterium; assembly: GCA_937891465.1. GTDB lineage: Bacteria > Verrucomicrobiota > Verrucomicrobiia > Verrucomicrobiales > DEV007 > JABDJT01. The sequence continues at coordinate 45,963 of CALAHF010000088.1, forward strand.
ACCCAAGGTTGTTTCAAAACCTGCGAATCGTTCAATCAGAAGGACCGCTCCTCCAAAGACGATGAGCCATCCCATTCCTTGAAGCCACGCTGCGCCAAACAGTTTTAACATAGCCCAAACGTAAGAAAGCCAGTTCTGGAGTTTGGACCCATCAAAGTCAGCTTTCAGGCTGCTCTCCTTCATGATCATCGTAGAGCCCAATAATATCATCGACTGGTTTTCCCTTCCATTCTAAAGCCTCCGCGCTGGGCTCGTATACAGAGCTTGTGGATTTCGAGAAATTAAATTTCAAAATATTCAGCTTTGCATCACGAAAACTCTCCGCTGCCCTGACCAGCTTGGGCCGATCAAATTCATTTGTAATCGCATGGCTGAGTCATCTCTCACGTTTTGCGAACAATCGATGTATTTTTTGATTATCTGATAATCCCCATGCCATAGCTCTTGCCCGAATTACACCAGCTTTCCACACTCACTCGCGGCTTTTTCCCATAAAAAACATAATTGCCCCGAGAACAATAGCTCCAATTCGAATCGCCCACGCAACGGTTGGCCCCCACGTGCCAATCCATGCGAAAATCATGAGTTCCCTCCCTAAAAGATTAAAAATGACAGATGCGAGGCCTGCGATTGCGAGAAAACTACCGATTCTTTTCATGATTTTTATTTTAAGTTCCGTCCATCGAACTCCGTGCTCGCCGTGACAAGGAGAATGGCATAACAAATTGGCTCAGCTGTTCTCAAGAGAATTCTGGTTTTTAACTTCGAAAAATCATGTTTCTTTCCCGAAGTGAAACGTCGCCCCCTATCCGGAACCACCCCTGAAATCTCTGTCTCCAGCCTCGGTCTGGGCACGGTGAAGTTCGGACGCAATGCTCAGGTCAAATACCCGGAGCCATTCGACCTCCCATCCGATCAGGACATTCTGAACCTGCTGGAAGTTGCTCAATCGGAAGGCATCAACCTGCTCGACACCGCCCCAGCCTATGGAACCAGCGAGGAACGAATCGGCAAGCTGCTGGCGCCTGCTGAGCGGGAAAACTGGGCAATCGTGACCAAAGCCGGTGAAGAATTTGTCGACGGCGGCTCTATTTTTGATTTTTCAAACGAAGCCATCACCAAAAGCGTGGAACGAACCCTGACCCGGCTGAACACTGATCGCATCGAGGCCGTGTTGCTTCATTCCAGCGGCGAAGACGTCGATATCTTGCAAAACACGGGAGCCGTCGAAGCGCTTTTTGAGCTGAAAGCAGCCGGGAAGATTCGCGCGATCGGGATTTCCACAAAAACGGTCGAAGGTGGAAAATTAGCCCTTGAAATGGGGCTCGATGCCGTGATGACGACCTACAATCCGTGGCACACCGAGGAAGAACCCGTTCTCGATACCGCCGCTGAAATCGGGAAATCCGTCTTTCTAAAAAAGGCCTTAGGCAGCGGCTGGTTTGGAAGCGGCGATACGGGCGACGATCCCGTTTTTGAAGCGTTCGATTTCATCTTCAAACATCCTGGCGCAACCGCCGTGATCGCCGGAACCATCAATCCCGAGCACCTGCGCTCGAATTGCGAAGCAATGCGACGTGTCGAAGCCCAAGCGTAGCAGAAGGCGCTCTCTTTCGCGCTATTGCCATCCCCGGGATTTCCCTGCATTCTCGAATCATGAAGAACTTCCTTTCCATTGCTGCTGCGCTTTTGTCTATTGCGACGACCACCCTTTCCGCTCAGGACAAAGCCAAACCGGTCCACCTGTTTATTCTCTCGGGTCAATCTAATATGGCAGGCCTGAAACCTGAGATCGGATTTCTCCCCGAAGCTAAAAAGCTACTTCCTGAAGGTGAAGTCGTTCACATGAAAGTCGCTCGCGGAGGGCAGCCCATTCGATTGTGGGTGAAAGAGTGGAACGAGATCGCGGCGAAGCACGACATCAAAGTGACAGTGGATAAAACGCCCTACTACGATCAGATTCTGGCACAATTCAAAACGTTGCAGGCTAAGTATCCGCAGGGATTCGCTTCAATCAGTTTCAGCTGGATGCAGGGCGAACGTGACGCGAAGGAGAAACTTTCAGCGCCTTACAAAGAGGCCATGAAAACGCTCATCGCCAATTTGCGTCGCGATTTAAAAGCTCCGAAAATGAATATCGTGATCGGGCGCCTCAGCGATTATGGCGATGGCAAAGCACCTGAATGGGAAGCGGTTCGTGATATTTTGGTGGCGGTCGCGACCGAAGACAAACACGGTGCCTGGGTCGATACCGACGACCTCAACAACAAGACCAAAAAAGAAAAGCTCCACAACGATCTGCATTACACCAAAGAAGGCTACAAGCTTTTCGGCGAGCGCCTCGCGCAGCAAAGCGTGAAGCTGATCAATGGCGAAAAGCCAAGCGCCACCGGAAAGTAAACTCGAATTTATTCGAGGCTGAGAAACTCGCGGTCGCACTCGACCAATGCACCGAGTAGCGCCGACCAATCGTCGGCGGTTGTGTCGTGACCGCTGCTCACGCGGATAACTCGGCTCATTGAGTCAAAATCCAGCCCCATCGCTTCCATCACGTGCGAAGGATTCCCCTTCCCCGCGCTGCAGGCTGATCCCGTCGAAACCGAAAATCCGGCACGGCTCAAACGAACCAGCCACTTCAAATTTGACTCACGCGGAACGACAAACATGGAGGTGTTCCACAAACGCTGACCGGCTTGTCCGACAAATTTCACACCCTCGATTTTCTCAGCCAAATCCGTTTCGAATTGATCCCGAAGTCCCGAATTCGGCTCCAGTCGTTTTTCACGAAAAGCCGCCATCATCGCCGCGATTCCCGGCAAATCTTCCGTTCCAGCACGGCGCTGATGTTCCTGTGGACCACCCGATGCGAGCGCGAAATCCGGATCAAAATCTTCGGGAATGGTAAGAAATCCGACACCCTTTGGACCCCCAAATTTGTGGGCCGATCCAGTCACGAAATCGCAAGATTCACCGAACGATTCGAGCTCGTCCATTTTACCAAACCACTGCGCGGCATCACAGTGAAACAGCACCCCGGCTTCGCGACATTTCACTCCAATTTCCTGCCATGGCTGGATCGATCCCGTTTCGTTATTCGCTGCCATGACCGAAATTAGGCTAAGTTCTTCTTTTGTTAAAAAAAGCGCTTCAACCATTTCCAATTCAACAACTCCTGTTGTTTCAGAAACCGGCAAAATTGAGAGCGCGTGTGCCGTTTCTCGAACACACGGGTGCTCGATTTCTGAAATCGCCACGTTCTCAAAATAGCGCATCACCGCGTTGTTCGCTTCCGTCGCTCCGGACGTAAAAATGACCCGTTCCGGCTCGTCGATTCCGAGGGCATCTGCCAGTTCTTCACGCAGATCTTCGAGCCGTAATTTTGCCATTCCCGCCTCCCGATACAGACTCGACGAATTGTGCCACATCCGCTCCGACGTTTCGATCCACGCCTCCCGGGCAGCCGCGCAAATCGGGGTCGTAGCATTGTGATCGAAATATCCGTTACCTGGCATTTTACGAATCAACAGGGTCTGTTCGATGAATCAACTCTATTCGTTCGAAACGGCTTTTCGAAGTGATAGGGTATGTTCGATGAACCAACCCTATTGGATCGAAAAACGGCTCCTATTTCCCCGCCACCTCTCGAGCATTGGTTGCTTTCGTGGCTTCGAGAATTTTCATCAATTCTGCTACGACCTCCGACTCATCGCTGAATCGACTGGTGGTTTCCTGCGGGTCGTCTTTCAGATTGTAGAGCTAACCGCCAATGCCGTTTGCGTCGAGTGTCCTCGGTTGGGTGAAACCGCCGGAGCCTCGACCTTCAACAAGCTTCCAATCGCCTTTTCGAATTGCAAACATGCCGAACAATGAATGATGAATCGCGAACGGCCGACTGCTTTTTGGCTGGGTATTTTTGATCAAACTGAGAATCGAAAAGCTGTCCGTGCCTGATGTTCCCTCACCTTTTTCTCCAACGATTTCGGCGATGGTCGCAAAGGTATCGGTGAGTTCGATGGTGGTGTCGATCACGTCGCCAGCAGCTGCTTTCCCCGGCCAGCGAATCAGGAATGGCACGCGATGACCGCCTTCAAAAATATCAGCTTTGGTCCCGCGCCAGTCAGCATTGCTTGGGTGATTAAACTTCCGATTCTGCCCGCCGCGCTTGGCTTTGGGAGCCTTTCCGCCATCGTCCGACGCCCGGAAATCCCAGTAGTGAAAGAGCCCGCCGTTGTCGCTGGTGAAAAGAACAAATGTGTCTTTGGTCTGATCCGTTTCGTCAAGCGCATCGAGGATTTCACCGAGTGCGTTGTCCGTTGCGACGACAAAATCACCGTAAGGCCCAGCTCCACTTTTTCCAATCGAATCGGGCGTCGGCACGACCGGAAGATGCGGCGATGTCAGCGGGATGTAGCAGAAAACGGAGTTGGATCGTCTTTCGATTCGCGAATAATTTTGGCGGCTTCGGCCCCGATTTTGGGAAGTACCTCGTCGAGTTTAAAACCCGGTGAGGCAACTCCGGCGACTTGATTCATCAAGACGCCGTCGCGTTTTTTCTCCGTCGGGGTTTCCGGAATTGAAACCACACGATTGCCTCGGAGGTAGCAATACGGGCTCACGTCGAGCGACGCGGAAATTCCGAAATAAGAATCAAAACCGACATCGATGGGTCTGCCCTGAAATGGCTTGGTGAAATCGATATCAAGCCCCTGCCGAAAGCCACTTGCCATATCGCGGTTGGGCATTTTCGAACCATCTTTTCGCGTCCATTCAGCTCCTAGATGCCATTTCCCAATGCAATGGGTTTTGTAACCAACGCGCTTTAAAAGCGTTGCGATGGTATCTTCACCTTCGCCAATCAAAGGAGGATCAAAGCCGTCCAACACGTGAGATTTCAACCGTGTCCGCCACGTATAGCGCCCCGTAAGCAGCGTATATCGAGTCGGCGTGCAAACGGATGACGGCGTGTGCACATCGCTAAATTTCAATCCTTCTGCCGCCAACCGATCGATTGCCGGTGTGGGGATTTTGGAGTCGGCCTGATAACATTGCGGATCTCCCCAGCCCATATCATCGGCCAGAACGATCACAAAATTCGGGCGGTCGGCACTGAATGCAGAGGCGGACAGAATGATGCAAACGAGGAGAAGCAGACGAGTTTTCACAGTGCGACGTTAGCGAAAAGTGGCGCTGATAGGCAAGCCTGCGGGGCTTTTCTTTTTCCGGTATCCGTGAAAGACTCCACATCATGAAATTATTTGTTTCACTTTTCGCGCTGATAGGGCTCGGTTTGGTTGGCTGCTCCGATTCTGCCCCGGATGCCGCTACAGACCTGGTTGTTCCACAACCCGCGCCCGGCCCCATCTCGGCCAAGCTCGAGGGCACGGTGCTTTTTCTGGGCGATTCCATCACGCACGCGGGCCATTTCATTTCCGATATTGAAGCGGTGATCGCCGACGAAAACACAACGCTGATCAACCTCGGACTGCCGAGCGAGACCTGCACGGGGCTTTCAGAACCAGAGCATCCTTTCCCTAGACCGAATGTTCACGACCGGATCTATTCAGCTCTTGAAAAAGTAAACCCGGATCTCGTATTCGCCTGCTATGGGATGAACGACGGCATTTATTACCCGTTCAGCGAAAAGCGTTTTGCAGCCTATCAACAGGGGATCAATGGCATCATCGAAAAGGTGGAGGCGTCGGGCGCGAAGCTGATTCTGATGACGCCGCCTCCATTCGATCCCGAGCCACTTCGGGCAAAAGGGAAACTCCTGCCCGCGGGCGCACCAAAATTCTCGTGGAAAGCGATCTACGAAAACTACGACGCCGACGTCATCGCAAAATACAGCGAATGGATTCTCGAGCAACGAGACCGCGTCGATGGCGTGATTGATTTCCGGGAGCCAGTGATCAGTTTCACAACTGAAAAGCGGAAGACGACTCCCGATTTCACGCTTTCAAACGACGGCGTTCACGTCAATGCAGAGGGCCATAAATTATTGGCGAAAGCTATTCTGGATGCGCTGGGCTACGATGCGAAAAAGCTCGACTCAATCGATCCTGCAGTCATCGCCACGATTCACAAACGCCAGATGCTAATGCACAGTGCGTGGCTCAGTCATGTCGGCCACACGCGACCGCAAATGATCCCCGGCCTGCCTTTGGAAACTGCAAAAATCGCCGCGAAACTGATTGGCACCGAAAAACCGGTTTCGCTTTTCAATACGAGCAGCCTGAGCGGTTGGAAAGGCGACACCTCGATTTTCTCTGTTGAAGACGGCATGATCGTTGGCCGAAACGCAACGCCGGTTGCGTCGAGCACCTACCTTTTCACTGAAAAATCCTACCGCGATTTTCGGCTCATTTTTGATGTGAAGCAGACCGTCTCTCCTGAGCATTCCACGATGCACTCGGCGGTGTGCGCTCTCGGCGAACAATTCACCGACAAGGGCGACAACGAATTTGGTTTTAAAGGCCCGCTCCTGATGTTCTGCAACGACTGGGGGATCTGGGACGCGTATCGCCGCAACCGGACGGTTCCTGAAGGACACAAAGGTCAGCTCAAAATCAAAACCGAACGGGTTGGTGATTGGAACCGCTGCGAGGTTTTGGTAAAAGGCAATCGCATCCGTTTCGTTGCCAATGGAGAACTTGTTTTCGATTTCACTGACAAACCGGAGATGCTGCAGAAGTCGCCAATCGGTCTGCAAATTCACGCCAATCAAAAGCCCCAGGAATATCGCTGGCGTGGATTGGTCCTGAGCGAAAATCCAGGCGACAAATTGGTGACTTTGGCAGAGTAAAACCCTCACATTCCGCCCCCTTCCCAAGTCCCGCTTTCTGGCATAGTTTATAAGATGCCGTCGGTTTCAACTCGCGTTTCTGCGATTGTCAGAACTTTTTCCCTGCTAAGCGCATTGGCAGTTAGCGGCATTGTTTTCTCGCAGGAAAATAAGGCTGAGGCGGCTCCTGAATTCGATTTTGGTCGGGGAATTTACAATACGGCAAAAGCAAAACTCGTTGTCGCTTCGTCGGATGATTCCGCAGGCAAGAATTGGGCTGCCAACGCGACCGACGGCAAATCTTCGACTAAGTGGCTCTCTAAGCCTGACGCCGAGTTCCCGCAATGGCTGCGGATGAATGTGAAGCGTGAATTAGACGCCAAAGCCGTTGTCATCCAATGGGATACCGACATTCCTCAGCAGTATAAAATCGAAGCGTCCACCGATGGAATCGAGTGGGACGAAATTCTCGACGCCACTGGAAATGACGAAGGTGTCCTCGTGGTGCGTCACGAGGTCGATACCAAATCCACTCAGTATTTTCGGCTGACAATCACCAGTTCGCATGGTGAGAACGCGGCCGGTTTGCGAGAATGGGCTATTTACGAAGATCCCAAACGAATTCCTAAAGCGGTCCAAGATGCCGCTAAAGGGATTATTCCCAAACCAAAGCCGGAGCCAAAGCCGGGTCCCGAGAAAATGACCAAAATGGAGCCGAAGCCGCCGGTTCCCGATCCTATGCCTGAGGCGAATCCGAAGCTCGGGCCTGTTCCTGTCAAAAAGCCGAAGTCCGGCCCACGCCCTGCCCCTTCATCAAAAATCGTGACTCGAAAACTGGCCTCCCCGGATACGGACGATCCGCTACTGGCCTCTGTTTGCGTTCCTGAGGGCTACTACGCAACGATTTTTGCGCGTCCGCCGCTGGTGTGTTATCCGACGTTTGTGAAAGCTGCACCGACGGGTGAAGTGTTTGTTTCCTCAGATAAAAATGGATCGCTCGGCCGCGAAGCAAAGCGTGGGAAAGTCCAAAAACTCGTTGATTCTGATGGCGACGGCGTCGCTGACGAGTTCCACGATTTCATTCCCGATCTCGATTCGCCGCGTGGTCTCGAATGGGATGGCGAATGGCTTTATGTCCTTCATCCTCCGTTTTTAACCGCTTATCGCGACACTAATGCAGACAACGTCGCTGACGAAAATCGACGTCTCATCACCAATTTGGGATTTGGGTTTCGCGACCGCGCGACCGATCACACCGCAAATGGAATCACCCTCGGAATCGACGGGTGGCTCTACATTGCCGTCGGCGATTTGGGAATCTACAAAGCTGTGGGCGCGGACGAAACCACACTGAGCCATCGCGGCGGGTGCGTCGTGCGGGTTCGTCCTGACGGTTCGGGGCTTCACGTTTTCTCACATGGCGTTCGCAACATTTACGACCTTGCCGTTTCCCCGCGACTCGACGTTTTTGCGCGGGGAAATTCCAATGACGGCGGAGGCTGGGGTGTTCGTTTTCATCATTTCACAGGGTTGGAGAACCACGGCTATCCCGCGCTTTTCCGTCATTTCCCACGCGATGCGGTAGCTCCACTTTCGGAATTAAAAACCGGCTCAGGAACCGGCGCTGCATGGCTGGATGAACCCGGCTTTCCTGAATCAGAAACTAATGTGCCTCTCACGGCGGATTGGGAACGCGGCATGATTTATCGCCACGAAATCGAAGCGCATGGCGCCTCGTTTGTCGAAAAAGCCCAACATGAATTTATAGGCATCCCCAAGCCAACCGATATCGAAATCGCTACTTCGGGGCAATTGCTTGTGTCCAGCTGGACGGGTGGAGATTTCAAATATGATAGTGAAGCCGTCGGGTTCATCGCCCAAATCACGCCTCCGAAATGGAAGCAGCCCGACGTTCCAAAATTCAAACAGATGACGAACAGCGAGTTGATTGCGCTATTCCACTCTGACAGTCATCTCACTCGGCTCCATGCCCAGCAGGAGCTGTTGCGCCGCGACACTGAAACCGTGGCCGATCTGAAAAAGGCTTTTGACGAAGCAACAGGGTCTGCTCAACAAACAAACCCTATTGCTTCGTTCCCGGCACTTTTTGCCATTGCCCAGATGAAAGAGGATGCAGCGTTCACCGAGCTACTCAGCATCGCAAAATCCGCCAAAATGCCCGCCCGGGCCGCCGCGTTCCGGGCGTTAGGAGATCGTAAAAAGACAACTGACAACGCAATTTTCAACGTGCTGCCGAATGTCACCGATCCTGTTTTGATCCGTGAAATCATCGTGGCGATCGACCGCACTCGGACGCGCGAATCAGATCTCGTTCGCGGAATCTTAAAGCACACCGCGAATCGTGATCCGCTGATTTCTCACACTGCCGTGGAAGCGCTTGTTTCACTCGATGCGCAACGCACCAGCCTGAGCGTGTTGGATGACCCAGCAAGATCCAGTCAATGGCCCGGCGCTCTTCGAGCCCTCTCACGTCTGCATTCGATGAGCGTTGTCTACGGCCTGAAAACGCGGATTGAAACGACCACGTCATCGACCATCAAGCGCGGCGGTTTGCGTTCTCTCGCTCGCCTTTACCATCGTGAAGGCACCTGGAGCGGCGAAAGTTGGGGCAATCGACCTGATGTAACCGGCCCGCATTTCAATCGTGAACCGTGGGGCGGGAGCTCCACAATCGGCGACTATTTGCAGTCCGTTACCAAAGGGAAATCAGCTCACAAAGATCTCGTCGTCGCTGAAATGGGACGGAATCACATCCAGCTCGACAATTTGAGCTCGCTTCTGAAACTCCTGATCGACAAACGAGAGATGGAAGAAACGGCAGTGAACCTAATTCTCGAGCGCTCCGAACCGCCGCCGGAATCACTGCCCTTTCTGACGTTCATTGCGTCAGCTACGAATTACGATGGCGAAATGCGTCTGAAGGCGGCGCTTTCATTAGCAAAATCTAAAGACGCAATGGCTCTCGATATGGCAATGGAAACCGCTGCCGTTGACGATAAAATCAATGCATCGGCTGCGACTAAAAAGAAGCTGTGGGATTCTCTGGTCAACAACTCCAGCCTTGAAAATAGGTATTCGGCCCTGATCGAACATGGTTTCTCGCCGAACGAATCGCTCGCGAAATTTTCATGGCGAGTTCTTGCTGAATGGCACAAAGGCGACGGCTGCAGCCCGAACATGAAAGCTCAGATCAAAGACGCCTTCGCACGCGCGAAAGCAGATTCAAAAATAGCTGCGCGATTGCCAGATGGCGTTTGATCGGACTGATCACGCGATATCTAACGCGCCACCTTCACAATACTTCGCTGTGCCGAAGGTTTCCATCTGATGCCCCATTTCGTGAGCAATCTTGAGCCACAGCCGATTGTGCTCAGCCTTGTCCAGCTTCTGATACGTGCCGCCTTTCAAACCGTGCGACTTTTGACCACCAATGAGAAGGAACGGAATGTCTTCAAGCGAATGACTATTGCCTTTGCCTAGCTCGTTCAGCCATACGACGAGTGTGTTATCGAGCATCACACCATCGCCGCCGGGCTCAGGAGTCTCGGCGAGTTTTTTGGTCAAATAAGCGACTTCACCAGCGAACCACTCGTTGATTTTGGTGAGCTTTTCGACAGCCTCTGCATTCTTGTCAGGCTCGTGAGAAAGCCCGTGGTGGCCTTCTTTAATCCCGAGCCATTCCATGCGGGCCTGCCCCACTGAACGCATGTATTGCAATGATCCAATGCGCGTCATGTCATTCGCCATCGCATTGACCATCAGATCGATTTGCATCCGGCTGATCACGGGCGTATTGGCATTAACGAGCTCGACGTTGGGATCGATTTCTGGAACGGCGTGAGCCAGTTCGGCATCTCCTTTGTCTTCGCGCTTCAATTCGGTCTCCATTTCGCGAACCAGCGTGAGATGTTGATCTAACAACACTTTGTCCTCCGCCCCGAGGTTTTTCGAAACGCGCTGCAAGTCTTCACGAACCACATCGATAATGCTGACGAGCGATTCCTTATCCTTCATCTTGCCATACAATTTGCCCAGCATTTGCTCGGGATCGATCACGGGCGCTACCGGCTGATTTGGCCCCGCATAACTCATCCGCGTCCACGGGTCCGCCCGGTTAGGAACCGCCACACCAAATTCAAGCGATCCAAATCGCGTTTTGGTTGCTTCGTTTTTCTGGAAAAAATTGCGCATTTCCTGATCAATCGAAATCCCACTGGCCCACCCCGCCGGGCTATCAGAGCCGCCCTGAATATTTCCCGGGAACAACTCGGTCCCCGTGAGCAAACAACTCATGCCCCGCATGTGACGGTCGCCATCGCCTTTCACCTTGTTCCACACACCACGGAGAATCGTTAGCCGATCCTGATACGGTTCGAGCGGTTTTAGAATTCGTTTCAGTTGAAAACTCCCGTCTTCCTTTCCATGCGGCCAGAACTCGGGGGGAACCGTTCCATTTGGCGAAAAAAGCACGATCAACCGCTGTTTAGGCGCGCCAGAAGCGGCAAGCGCCTGAATACCCGGCAGTCCAGACAAAAAGGGAGCTGCTGCAGCGGAAACACCAAGGTTTCGGATGAATTGACGGCGAGATTTCATGATGTTTAAACTGACGCAAAAATCGCACCAAATGCAATTGGCGTAAATTAGCCACTCTGAGCCTCCATCCGCGAAAGCGTCATTGCCAGTTTTGATCCAGCAGCTCAGACTGATGTCACAATGAAACGGATCACCCTATTTCACACAGCCGTCGCCCTGTTTGCCTTTGCGGGACTTGTCACTGCAGGACATGCTCAGGATAAAAAACCTAAAAAGGCAGACCCTCGCAAAGTCGAAGGCGCTGAATCGATGGCTCGAATCGATGCGATTGAAAGTTGGTCGGACCTCTTCAATGGCAAAGACCTGACTGGATGGATTGGTGACACCAAAATGTATGTCGTCGAAGACGGCGTTTTGGTTTGTCAAAAAGGAGCCAAAAACCTGATTTCTGAAAAGGAATATTCCGATTTCGTTCTGCAATTTGAATTCAAGCTCAACGAAAGCGGCAACAATGGCATCGGCATTCGTGTCCCCAAAGACGGCCACGCGGCCTCCGGCGGAATGGAAATCCAAGTGCTCGATCATCGCGGCACGAAATACAATCACAAAACAGATGAAGGAAAAACGCTGACCTGGCTGAAGCCCTGGCAGGTTCACGGTTCAATCTACGGCATTATGCCAGCAGCGACCGGTTACCTGAAGCCACTCGACCAATGGAATCAGCAGACCATCATTTGCATCGAAGATCACATCAAAGTCATCCTGAACGGAGCCGTCATTGTCGACGTATTTCTCGAAGACGTCACTCCAGTCGATGGCAAGCCTCACCCTGGTATGCTCAACAAATCCGGCCACATCACGCTCGCCGGTCATAGCGATCGGATGGAGTTCAAAAACCTTAAAGTCGCTGAATATACTCCGAGCCCGACGAAAGCGGCATCCGATGCGGACAACACACCGCCAGCAGGTTTTAAAGCGATGTTCAACGGCAAAGACCTCACCGGTTGGAAAGGCCTCGCCCACAAAAACGCCAATGAACGTATGGCTTTGAAAGGCGCCGCGCTGGCCGAAGCCCAGAAAACGGCCGACAAGAACATGAACGAGCACTGGAGCGTGGTCGAGGGCATTCTCACCTACGACGGAAAAGGCATGAGCCTCTGCACCGACAAGGACTACGGCGATTTCGAATTCTATTGCGACTGGAAAATCCCACCCGGCGCAGACAGCGGCATCTACTTGCGCGGCACGCCACAAGTTCAAATTTGGGACCCGTGGGATCCGCGCACCAAAGACAAATCTATTCCGGCAACGTCTGAAGATTGGGTGACGGCCTACAAAAACGGACGCAATTTGGGTTCCGGCGGTCTGTGGAACAACAAGCGCACTCGCAATGCCCCGCTGGTTTTGGCAGATAAAAAACCAGGTGAGTGGAACACTTTTCTCATCCGCATGGTAGGAAACAAAGTCACCATTTGGCTGAACGACAAACTCATCGTCAATCGCACCGAGCTGGAAAACTACTGGGACAAAACGGGGACGGTTCCTCTGCCCCGCGCCGATCAGATCGAGCTTCAGCATCACGGCAGCGAGCTGTTTTTCAAAAACATGTATATCCGCGATCTGCCTTATTAAAGAAGTCAGGAGTCAGGAGTCAGGTAGTAGCAAATTTCGATAATCGGATTTAAACTTCAAAATTTACCTTTTAAAATTTAAGATTCCAAAGCATCGCATCGCCATTCCCTGCGGTTAACCTGAAATTTGTTCTCCTAACTCCTTCCCTTTTCGACGACCATGAACCTCATCGCCACCATCATCGGCCCCGACCGCCCCGGGCTTGTCGAATCGCTCTCCGAAACAGTTTCTCAACACGGCGGGAACTGGACCGAAAGCCGGATGGCACGCCTCTCAGGTCATTTTGCGGGGATGGTTCAAATCGAGATCGGACGCAATGCTGTTGAAGCACTGACAGCCGATCTCGCCGCGCTTTCTGGAAGTGGTCTCACCGTTTCCGTTGTAGCAGACGACACAGAAACCATCGATTCGGAGGGCTTAAATAACTGGACGCTGCAACTCGTAGGGCAGGATCGATCTGGTATCGTTAGTCAGGTTTCCAGCGTCATCGCGGGGCATGGACTCAATGTCGAATCGCTCGAAACGGAACGTGAAAGCGCCCCGATGTCTGGAGAAATGCTATTCAAAGCGACCGCGACGTTGTCCGGCACTGATGATTCCAGCCTTGATGAATTGCGTCAATCCCTCGAAGCCATTGCGCAGGATTTGATGGTCGAGATTGCGTTGGATTGAGTGGCGGAGAGAGAGAGAGAGAGAGAGAG
>CALAHF010000089.1 GCA_937891465.1 uncultured Verrucomicrobiales bacterium
TGGAGGCGAGGGGAGTTGAACCCCTGTCCTAATGGCCGTCTAAATAAACGTCTACATGCATATTCGATCTTTTAATTTAGGAGTCGTGGCTTCGAACGACAGAATCCATCACCTCCGATTGCCACTGTAACCTCTCGCGTCAACGGCCGGACACCCGCCATGACGCCAGCCTGCTAAAGTAGTCATAGATTGCCTCAGCAGGCGTCGGACAATCTACGGGAGGCCTAATTAGGCCGCCATTGCAAGTTCAGGTTCTTCGTTTGCTTTTGTTTGTTTGATCAGCTTTTTACGAGGCCAACTGATCAACCTCGGCATGCAGTCTATCTTTCAAACCACCAGTCGAAACCAGTACGCCCCCAGATAAATCTGTCACAATTTAATAGACCGACGGTAGCTGGATTTGTTCAATATTCAATCCCTCAACGTGGGTATTTTCATCGCTCCCTCAAATGCCCAACTCCGATTTTACGGCTGAAAGCTCAGCCTTTACGCCGGAGAGCCCGGTTTCGAGGGTGGAAATCTCGGTCCGCATCTCAGCCATCGCTGTTTCCATTTCTTCACGCCAACTGGCGCTGCTCACGGTGGTTGCTTGCACCGGAGCGGCTGAACTCGAAATCACATCTTCAGCGTGTGCCGGAGAAACATCGCCGGACAGCATATGCACATACGTCACCGCGCGGCGACCGCCACCGGCAGGAACCATTTTTACCAAGGGCTCGTGTTCGTAATTTATCAGCTTATCGAGCGATTTTTGGGCTCGGTCCAAGTCCGGAAAGGAGTGCATTCTCTCAGTTCGCTGTCGCAATTCGCCCAAGGTTTGCTGTCCGCGAAGCAAGAGAACACAAAGCAACGCTCGTTCAGCCTTGTCGAGATACACGAACTCATTTTCGAGCGTGTGTTTGTTTTTTGGAACACGTGCCCCGGCCTGATGCACCAGAAGCGATAGCTTTTTTTAGCGAAGCCCCTCCATCGCTTCTTCCACTGTGTCCGTCCCAAAATCGACGACTGGTTCCCGCGAGCTTTTCTGATTACACGCCGAATGAAGTTGATTGAGTGTCAGCGGATATTGTTCCGGGGTGGACATTTCTTTTTCCAGCAAGCAGCCCAAAACACGGGCTTCCTCAAAAGTAAGCATCGGCAAATCGGATGTGTTACAAACGGCGATTGCGTGTTTTGAGCGAAAATCGGATGGCAAAGTCGTTGATCTTGTTGCGGTCGTTCACATTGGCGGTCAGAGTTATTACGATCAGATCGATCTATTACTGAAAAACTATGACGCGGTTTTATACGAGCTGGTTGGCGGTGAATTTTCCCAGCGAGCCGTGAATCCTCCGCCTGAGGAAATGGGCGGCGTTCGTGGAATGCAGGGGATGGCCAAGAGTTTGCTTGGTCTCAAATTTCAGCTCGATTCGGTCGATTACGAAGCGAAGAACTTTGTCCATGCCGATGTGCTGTGGGATGAGTTTAATCAACTC
The DNA here is from genome assembly GCA_937891465.1 of uncultured Verrucomicrobiales bacterium. Taxonomy (GTDB): domain Bacteria; phylum Verrucomicrobiota; class Verrucomicrobiia; order Verrucomicrobiales; family DEV007; genus JABDJT01. Next base: position 1,476 of record CALAHF010000089.1, read on the forward strand.
ATGGTCGCGAAAAATCAAAGCATGGCGACGATGTTCGCGCGTGCTATGGAGCTTGCTTCCAAGGGAGAAATCGAAGGGATGCCGACTTCGGAAAAAGATTCCAACGCCATGTTGATTTCACTGATCGGTTCGCTCGCGAGCGGAGATTCGTCGGGTTTGAAACGAACCATCGGACCGTTTTTGGCGGAAGCGGAAACGCTGATCACCCAATTGGAGGGCGAAGACGGAACCGTTCTCGTGTCTGAGCGAAACAAGGTCGTCATGAAAAAGCTGAAGTCCGAGATCACGGCCAAAAAATCGAAGCTCGCGATTTTTTATGGGGCCGGCCACATGCCTGATTTGGAAGATCGCCTCATCGCAGACGAATTTGTGAAAAAGAACGTCAGTTGGGCAACTGCATGGGATATCGGACCTCCCAAAAAGGGATCAGGCACTGCTTCGAGTCAGTTTTTTCAAAATCTCCTGAGCGAAGATTCAAGCATGCTCGACGTATTGCAGAGCTTCGGAAATGCGCTCAACGAAGCGAATAAAACTCAGCCGTCCGATCCGCCAGTGGAGGCCGAAGCCGAGGCAAAACAGGGTTCAACGAACCAATAGGGTTGGTTCGTCGAACGCACCCAATTACTTCGTAAAATCAGAGTGACTTGATTGCCTTGAGATATTGCTCCCAGTCGAAATCGGTCACGTCATGTTTTCCGGTTCTCACGTGATACCGAATAGTTTCGCCGACGGGGGTGTTTACGGCAGGCTGCTCGGAAAGGCCGCCAATCCCGGGTTTGCCGAGCAATTCGTAGACGGGGCTGGCGAGTGTAGCTGAGAGGAATTCTCCCTTGGGATCAGCCCAAGTATCTTCTTCAGCGCTGGCGACATAAACCATTCGTGGAGCGATCAGCGAAATGAGCTGATGCTGATCGATCGGCAGGTCGTTTTCCTTGTCGTTGTATTTTAAAAAATTGTCGCAGAACCAATGGGGGAAACTCGTGTTGATTCGTTTCACTTTTTCGCCGAACCGCCGACGATTCAATGCGGCTCCTCCGCACCCGGAATCGTTTGAGATGGTCAGTGCAAAGCGCTCATCAGTAGCTCCTGCCCACAGGGAGGTTTTTCCAAGTCGTGAATGTCCGAAAACGGCTACTTTTTTTGGATCGACTCCGTCGGCAGTTTCAAGAAAATCCATCGCGCGGCTCAAGCCCCAGGCCCAGCTTGCGATTGATCCCCATGCTTTGGGACCGTCCGGCTTTCCGAAATGAGCATGAAGCCCGTTTTTGAATCCGTCGTCGAAATCGGGATCGATATCGCCGTAATAAATCGTGGCGATTCCAACGCCGGAATCGATGATTTTTTCGATCGGCCAACGATTTACTTTAAAGCCGCGAGCGGACTCTTGAGCTTTGTTTTTGATGACTCGGCCGGACTTTTTATCATCGCCGGACATTCGCATCCACGAGGTTGGAATCGTGATTTCAGGAGACGAATGAACGGTGTGATTTCCTGAAAAATTCAGTGTCAGAAACGTGGGGGCTTTTTCGACCGACTTCGGGGTGATAAGCAGCATGGTCAATGAGGGGCCCGCTTCGTCGCCGACGAGATAAACCTCGACTTCGCGCATCAGCGCTTTTCCGTCCATGAAGTCAGGAATCGTTTTGGTTATCTTGGAGGTGATTTTTGCTGCAGTTGGAGCGTTTCCATACATTTCGTTCGCGAATAACCCGAGCGTTTCAGCGCGACGTTTTTTCCAATCATCCGGTGTTTTTACGGCGCTTCCATCTTCAAAAACCAGTGGATCCGGTAATTCGAATTTCGGCACTTTGGCCTCGTCAATATTGACGTCAGGACGGTTTTGAGCCGTTGCTACGGTGGCGGCGAAGGTGAGAGTCGAGATTAAAAACAGATGTTTCATTTAAAGTCAGTATAGGAAATGGAGCTGGTTTTTCCAACCACAATTCGGGCCGCGATTATTCGATTGGAATTCTACTGACCTCGTCGAAATTTCAGCAATGCTTCACTTTCGCTTTCAGTGTTTCTTTTATCTTCTTGTCTTGTTTTTCGCCGGTTCTGCGAGCGCTCACAAGGTGACGACGGTTTCTGTGGTAACGGATATCGATACCAAAAAACAGACCTACGCCGTTAATTTGGCGATGGAGGTTGAGTCGAGTGGTGATGCGGAAGTCGACGAGCAGATATCGCCCGAACAGGCGGCACGCAACTTCACTCAAGAAGCACTCGTAATTTATTTTGATAAGACGGAGCTCAAAGAGCACGACGTAAAAAGCGAAATCATCACGACTTCGGATGAAGACACGCCGGAAGAATTGAAGCGAATGACAGCGACGGTTATTTTGTCTGGGAAAATACCGAAGGGATCTGAGAATTTTCTACTCTACGTGGATGAAAGCACGGAGGCGTCCGTTGTCATGGTTTATCGGAAAGATGGCAAACCCAGCCGTCGAATGCAGGTACTGTATCCCGGAGATTTCAGCCGTCCCAATGATATTCTTCCGATCGAAACGGGGGATCCATTTGAAAAAGCGGAGGAGGAAAAAATTGCGGCCACGAATGGAAAATTGGGAGTTCTTGATTCTTCATCAGCCCCCAATGGCGTTAAGACGCTTGGCTTTATGGACAACTTGAAAAATGGCATTGCTACCGTTTTTCCAAATGGGACGGTGCATTGGGTTTTTGTGATTGGATTTCTCCTTCTCAATTTACGAATGCGGCCGATCACCGTGCAAGTGGGGGCTTTTGTTATTGCACATTCGCTTGGATTAGCCTTGTCCGTTTTCGAAATTGCCACGGTTGCTGAGAGTATTTCGCTGGTGATTGTTGGTTTGGGTGTTCTCTACGTGGGGCTGGAAAATCTGATTCTAACCACGCTTAAACCATGGCGTCCGGTCGCGATTTTCGTTGTCGGATTGTTTCATGGCTTCATGTTCTCAACCCATTATTCAGGCCGGGGAATTTCCGAACTAATCGGGTTTAACTTCGGTATCGAGATTGCTATTATTGCTATCTTGATGATTGGCCTCATCGTTTTGAATATCTTGTTCAAGCAGGAGTGGTATCGAAATGTAATCGTTCTTCCTGCGAGCGGGTTGCTTGTTGCCGCGGGTCTTTATTGGGCCTGCCTTCCTTTTTTGAAGTGAAGCGGGTCGAATAAAATTTTTTAGACGAAACAACACGGCGGATGCGCTTCGATGGGTGAAAACAAAACACCCATGAACGACGACAGTTCACATCCTAACGACGACGAGAAATTCAATGAACTCGCGGAGATTGAAAGATCTCTCGGAGAATTGAAGCCATCGGAACTGAAAAGCGACTTCTTGCGTGAGCTTGAGCGCGATCAGCGGAACGTGCACCGCACGCAGACGGCGGAGCCCGGCAAAATTGTCATGGTGCGATTCATTCCGCTAATGGCCGCGGCGTGTGTTGTTTTGGTAGGGTGTCTGGCCTTCCAAATGGGAGCATTTAGGTCCGATCCTGCACCGACGAATTCTGTCGTGGCAAATTCCACTGCACCTAAAAATGTCGTCCCGCCAGAGGATGAGTATCTTATCAATGGCCTTCCACCGAGAGGTGGGGATGGGTTTCAACCCGTTTCTGCACAGGGAATTATTCGAAACGCCTCTGCTGGAGGTGCCGTGCAAATTGATGAGAGTGGGCGTCTCGTGCGGGAAATGAGCCTGGAAGTCGAAGATGTCTATCACTTTCACAATCCCGAAACGAAAACGAACATTCGATTCTACTCCCCTCGGGAAGTGATCATCATGATGCCCGTAGAGGCGGAGTGAGCCGGACCGAAATTATTTTGAACATGAACTCTTTTCCTTCCAAATTGGTCGCTGCTTTTGCTCTTTTAAGCATTGGCGGCATGATTGGTATTTCGCAAGAAAACAGCCGACCGGATCCCGATCTCCCAAAGACAAAGAAAATTGCCTATCTCGGCATTTTATCGTGCTCGCTGGAAGATTCTTTGCGCCAGCATTTGGAGCTGCCCGATGGTTTTGGATTGCAGGTTAAGGATGTCATGAAGGATGGTCCTGCTGCGACGGCGGCGCTGACGCCACATGATGTCCTCACCATGATCGACGACCAGCGGCTAACGACGGTTTCGCATCTGGCACTCCTTGTTCGGTGTTATGCTCCAGGGGAAAAGGTCAGTCTGACGTTCATTCGCAAAGGAAAAGAAGAAGTGGTCGAAGTGGTTCTGGGAGAGCGTGAAGTGGCGGATCAGCCTTTTTTCGCGATCCACCCGCATTTGAACAATCCTGTAGGGCAGGGAAATTCCGCTGAATGGCAACATGCCGTGCAATGTTATCAGGACAGTCTCAATCAGTGGCTGCAGCAGAATGGGCGTAGTCCGCAGGGCGATCGGCGTTTGAATTCCCGTCAGAATGCCAAGCCGTCCGCTCCGGGAAATACCGGCAAGCCGCCATCAATCTCGGTTCGCCCCGGATTCCCGATTCAGGTTTTTGGATCCAGTGGAATTGTAAAAATCGATAACGGGTTTGGCGAGGTCACGATTAAAACAACGGATGAAGGGCATCAAATTATTGTGAAAGACGAGAACGGCGAGGAGGTTCACGAAGGGGCTTACGACGCTGAAAAAGGCACGGCCGGACTGCCAAAGGAAGCGCAAGAGCACCTCAAAAAAATGAAGCTCGACGATCTTAAGATTCTGGTTCCCAGTGGCCCCGTCATGAATCCTCCGGCGGGAGAAAAGGCTGAAAAGAAGCCGGCGGTGGAAAAAATCTCTGAGGAGATTTCATCTGCGGAAACAGACCGTGCCGGTAGTAAAAGCGACCTTTTGTGATCAAACCGGCCGCTTGCGCCAAAATTCAGACGGGTTTACAGAAAACGGCACATGAGTCAGCCCATCGTCGAACTTAAAAATGTCTCCAAGTGGTATGAATCCGATCCGGATCGTCGGGTGCTCGATCAGGTAGATTTAGCCGTCATGCCTGGAGATTGTTTCGCAATCGTCGGTCCTTCCGGTTGTGGAAAAAGCACCTTATTGAACTTGTTGGGGACGTTAGACACTCCGAATGAAGGTGAAATCTTAGTCGGGGGCGAATCCATTTTAGGGAAAAGCGAAAAAGCTGTTGCCCACATTCGAAGCTCCGAAATCGGATTCATCTTTCAGCTTCATCATCTGTTGCCGCAATGTACTGTTTTGGAAAACGTGCTGGTTCCGACCCTGGCGCTTGGGGGAGAGCGTGACTCAAAAGCGGCGACCGATCGGGCGAAGTCGTTGCTGGAGCGCGTTGGACTGGGTGATAAATTCGATAGTAAGCCCGGACAGCTTTCCGGAGGCGAACGACAGCGGGTTGCCGTGGTCCGCGCATTGATCAATTCGCCGAAAATTCTCCTCGCAGACGAACCGACCGGCGCGTTGGACGAGGAAAATGCCGAGAAGCTCATCGACTTGTTGGTGGACTTGAATAAAACGGAAAACCTGGCGCTCGTCATGGTGACTCACGATATGAACCTCGCTGAAAAGCTGGGTGACATCCGACCGCTAAAGACATTCGAGCGCTAAAAAATCGGCCAGTTGATAAGTGCGGAGTTATTGGGATCTGCTACGTTTCGCCGCTTTGCGAAGTGTAGAGAAGCAATCAATTCCGATGTTTTGTCAAATCCATCACCCTTTCCTGATCGCCGCAGCAACGATTGTTGTGTGTTGTGTCGGTGCGTTTGCCCAGGAAGCGCAGACGCCGCCGGCCGCAGTTCAGGAGAAAGTGCGTGAATGGATTCGCGTGCAAAAAACGATCAGCGCCGAGAAATCGGGCTGGGAGCAGCAAAAGACGACGTTGTCTGATCTCAATGAAATTCGGAAAAAGGAAATTGCGAAAATCGATGAGCTGATTGAAGCGGCTGGGAATCGGTTCGCCGATGCCGAAAAGCAGCGCGCCGAACTCACTACCGAAGAAGTTGCACTCCAGGAAAAACGGGCGCTCTTTGAAAAACGCGTAATCGCCCTTGAGGCAGGCCTTCGCGAGCGCGTCGCGTATTTTCCAACGCCGCTTTTAGAAAAAATCGACGACGAGGTTGGGCGGCTGTCGGAAACGGACTCTGCAGCTTCGCTTCAAAATCGATTTCGCGATGTCATTGCTATTTTGACGGAAGCCGGTGCATTCGAAAACAAAATCACGGTTGTGACCGATCTTCAGGAAATTGGAGATCAGCAAATTGAAGTGGATATCATTTATGTCGGTCTCCATCATGCATACTACGTCAACCGCAACGGGGATCATGCCGGAACCGGTCAGCCTGGCGCGGATGGTTGGATATGGAACTCTAATAACAAACTCGCCGGAGAAATTCGGGAGGCGATCTCAATCCATCGGCGCGAAACCACACCTCGATTTGTGAAATTGCCGCTTTCTGGAAAGGAGAGCGCGGAATGAATTCCACGAACCAACAGGGCGACAAGCTGGTGCGCCAGCGATCTGAGGATTCTCGCGAAGCGGATCCGGAAGATAGCCCTACTAATAAAAAAGGTGCGTTCGCCAAACCAACCCTATTGATTCGATTTGTGGTTTTAGTATTTGGCCTTGCGGCGGTGAGCAATGCTCAAGAACCTGCCGAAGAATATCGAAATGCGGTCGCCGGGGTTGAAGCGGACCTTGCTGCAGAACTGCAAAAACTGGCGGAGCTTCGAGAGCAGATTGCCGCGGAGAAACCTGCGCTTGCCAAAAAAACCAACGAGATTGCCGCAGAATTTCGAGAGAAAACTCGTCGAGCCAAGCTCGCTGATCTGGAGCGTGAATCTCTCGTGCATGATCTTTCGACCTTATCCGATCGGGTAAAGAAATGGCGGGACGAAAATCATTACATCATAGGATTACTGGATGAATTTGATAAGCAGCATGAAGCCAGCATCAGTTTGGCTGAATTGACCGATGCTGATTCTGAACTGGATACAGCAGAGCAGGCGCTGGCGCGACTGGCTGTTCCGCAGCGAGTCATTTCAGGCCAAGCGTTGACCGATGAGGGCACCGCTGTTTCAGGAACGTTTCTAGGAGTCGGACCGATCAGCTGGTTTGTTGCAGACGATAATTCACGCGGTGGTCTCGTCGCCGGGAGTGCAGGATTGCAGCCGGAAATCGTGAGCGACACCACCAACCCGAGCGCGATTCGGAAGCTGGTGGAAAACCAGTCTGCAACCGTCACTTTTGATCCGACGTTGGGAACGGTTGTTGCCCTTGGTGAGACAAAAACGTCGTTGCAAGATCACATCAAAAAGGGCGGATTCTGGATTTACCCCATTCTGCTTCTCGGTCTGATCGCGACGATTGCTGCGATCGCAAAATGGATTCAACTCAGCCGGATTCGCGAAGTTCGTCCGGCGGTTGTTCAGCGTATTTTGAAAAATCCAGACGGCGCCGAAAAGGAGCTGGTTGGTGTTCGTCACCCTGCCCGGGAAATTTTAGCGCGGGGAATTGAACTTCGTGATCAGCCGCGTGAGGACGTGGAAGAGGCGCTTTATGAAAAATATCTCGCGGCTCAGCCTCCGCTGCAAAAAGGGCTCGCGCTCATTGCTATCGCCAGCGCCACGGCTCCACTGTTAGGATTGTTGGGAACCGTCACAGGCATGATTCATACCTTCGATCTCATTGATGTTTTTGGAACGGGTGATGCAAAATCGCTCGCCTCCGGAATTTCCGAAGCGCTTATCACTACGAAATTTGGACTGATCGTTGCGATCCCCGCGCTGATTATTCATGCGTTATTGCGCCGTAAAGTTCAGGGAATCAAAGCAACGATGGAAATGATCAGCCTCGCATTCCTCAACGGATTAAAAGGAGGGAAAACTCTATGATGACGAAATTCGTTACTGAATTGCAGGCCCTCTTTGTTGAAGGCGGCTGGGTCCTGTGGGGATTAATCGCACTGGCATTTGGAATTGCCTTTGCTCTGATTTCGATTTGGAAATCGCTTCAGGAAATTTCTTCGCAACAGCTTGATGCCGTTGATGAATTTTATTTTGCGAAACCTCGCCGACGAATTCCGTTCGCGTTTGCTCTCATCGGAGCGGCTCCGCTTATCGGTTTGTTAGGGACGGTTTTGGGGGTGCTGACGACCTTCACTGGGCTTTCCGGAGTGACAAACCGCACTCCGATCGATGTAATTTCACAGGGCATTTCGGAGGCTCTGATCACGACACAGGCGGGGCTCATCATTGCGGTCCCCGCGTTGATCACGTGCACGCTTTTGAAAAACCGGTTCGAGACTCTGCAACAAAAAGCGAAGGTATAAGTAGAGATGGCCCGACGATTTTCCAGATTTTCAGATGAGGCTGCCGATAGCGATTCGAGCGGGGAGATTAATATTTCGCCGCTGATTGATATCGTATTCATCCTGTTGATTTTCTTCATTGTCACGACCGTCTTTGTTGAAGAAACCGGTTTGAAAATTGAAAAGCCGCGTGCGGTAGCTCAGCAGGATTTGGAAAAAAATAGCGTGCTTATTGGGATCAGCCCCGAAGGCGCGGTCTATTTTGGAGGGCGTGAAATTGGTGTGAACGGCGTTCGTTCGGTTGTGAGCCGCCTAATGAAACAGGAGGAATCTCCCGTGATCATTCAGGTCGACCGGCGCACCGCGACCGAGGTTACGGTCGAAGTCCTTGACGAAGCAAAGCTAGGTGGGGCGATGCAGGTATTTGTCTCTACCGTGGGAGGTGATCAGTAAAATGAGCGCTTCACGATCTAACCCTATTGAGTCATCGATCCAACCCTATTGGATCGTTTTGCGCATTGTCGGCTCAACGGCGTTGACCGCATTGTTGGTAACATTTTTAGTTTTTGCTCGCTGGTTGACGGTTGCGCCGGAGCCGGATCGGTTCATTCGGGAAATGGCGTCAGTGCCTCCGGTGGCTCTTCCGGCCCCCGAACCTCCGACGCCCGAAACGAGTAAGCCGGAACCTGCGGCCCCTCCGCCGCAAGTTCCTGATTTGCCCCAGCTGGAGCTTCCGATTGAGCAATTCGCACCGCCGATTCGGGCCATCGTCGACAAGCAAACCGTCGATTTTGCAATGCAATCGCTCGACTTTGAATTGGAAACGGATCCGGTGGTCCAAGTTAAGAAAACGACTCGGTCGAAGAAAGCTTCTTATTCTCCGCCGAAAACAATTTCAAAGGCTCCTTCACGATCCGCTCCGAAACCGGCCCCACGGCGCACGACTTTTTCATCGTCTGAATTGGATGGAAAGCCCCGGTTGTTGAATCGTCCGCGGGCAACCTATCCTGCTTCGATGCTGCGGAAAGGTGTTCGATCAGGCAAAGTCTTGCTGGAAGTCTCAATCAGTCCGTCAGGGAAGTGCAGTGTCCGCCGCGTGATTTCCAGCACGCATGGCGATTTTTCGGCGATCGCGCGTTCCTTTGCCAACAGCGCTCGGTTTTCGTCTCCAAAAAAGGATGGGCGTGCTGTCACCGCCATCTACAAATGGCCACTCGTTTTGAAACCATGATTTTGATATGAATCGTCTCATTTTTAGAATTCAGATTTCCGGAATGATTGCACTTAGTTGGGTATGTTCCGTTGTGGGCGCTGATTTGATGCCGATCGATCCGTTATGGAAGAGCGCCTCGTTTCGAAAGGCATTCACCGGAAGTTATGGAATCGATTCGCGGATCGAACCTAAAGTCACGACGAGCGAAAAGTCGGTGTTGGAGGCTGTTGCTGCGGAACTTGCCGATAAAGACCGCGACGGGGCAGCCGCCAAATTAACGGGCAGTTCTCTTTTAAAAACCAGCCCGGCCCTCATGTTTGCGCTGGGGAATTTGCGGTTTGAGCAGGGTGAAATCGAAGACGCGGTCGAGAATTTTGAAGCAGCTGTGAAATTGTATCCCAACTTTCGGGACGCGCATCGGAACCTCGCGATTGCTCAAGTTCAGCAATCAGAATTTAAAAAAGCGGAGCCGCATTTGATTCGGGCGATTGAACTCGGTGCGCAAGATGGCCTGGCGCTTGGCTTGCTCGGCTACGTTCATTCCAACGCAGATCGGCATCAGGCTGCGCTACAGGCATTTTGCCTTGCTCAGCTGACAATGCCGGCTGAAATCCAGTGGAAAGTTGGAGAAGCCCACGCGCTGCTTTCGCTCGATGAACCGCGTGGTGCTGCTTCTATTTACGCCGATATCCTGACTCAACAACCAACCGAGGCAGGGATTTGGAAAAATCAGGCGTACGCTTTTTTTCTTCTCGAAGAATCGGTTAAAGGCCTCGCCAATCTCGAATTTGCCTCACGACTCGGAAAACTCACTGCGTCGGAAACACTTTCGCTGGGGCATTTATACCTGAATGAAACGCTCTATGATCTTGCAAAAAATCGATACGAAGAAGCGGTCAAGATGACCGAAAATCCGGCGTCGCCAGATGAACTCATCGCAGCGGTTGAATACTTGGCGGATGTTTACCAATGGGAATCTGCCAAGAGCATTTTAGAGGAAATTCGGGTGATTCATGGTGAAAAAATCGACGAGAAAGACATTCTTCAAAATCGGTTCAGTCGAGCTGAAGCCCTGATCGAATTGGAGATCGGCAATTCGGAAAAAGGGGCCACTTTGGTGGCTGAAATTCTCAAAAAGAATCCTGTAGATGGGGAAGCGCTTATTCTTCTAGCTAAATTTCATCTACGGGAAGCAGAGGCAGAAGAAGCCGTCATGATGTTTGAGCAAGCTGCACTAATTCCTGAGAGCGAGGCCGAGGCTCGGCTAGAGCACGGTCAGATTCTGGTGAATCAGGGAGATTACAAAGCGGGGATCGAGATGTTGAAGCGATCCCACGAACTGAAGCCGAATCCAAGTATCGCTGAATACATTGAAGGACTCCGCGAATTTTTGCGCTAAATTGAGGCATAGCAGGCTTGCCAAACTGTCGTGGCAATCCAACCCTATTGGATCGTAAAATATGAGTTTCTGGAAATTGGTTTTTAAATCGCTGCTTCATTATCGCGGGATTAATCTGGCTGTCCTCGCGGGAGTGGCGCTGACTTCGGCAATTCTCAGCGGGGCACTTGTTGTTGGGGATTCGGTGAAAGAAAGTTTGCGACAAAATGCGGCTGCCCGGATTTCAAATATTGGTGAGGTGGTGATAGGAGGAGACCGCTTTTTTACTTCAAAATTGGCCGATAACCTTGAATTGACGGAAACGGTCGCTCCAATTCTACAAGTTCAGGGAACGGTAGCGACGCGGGGAGGCGGACAGCGTTCCAATGCCGTTCAAATCGTGGGAGTGGATGAGCGCTTTTGGAATCTCGGACGTGTTGCTGAATTCTCAATCGAAGGCGACTTTTTTGCGATCAATGATGTGCTGGCCGATCGGTTGGGAGTGAAAGATGGCGATACTCTGATCTCTCGCGTCGAAATTCCCGGCGAGCTTTCCAAAGACGCGCCGTTGTCGGGCGAGTCGGAGCAGACCAAGCCGTTCACTGAAAAAATTACTCACATTCTCGGGGCGAACACGATGGGATTGTATTCGTTGAAAGCGGAGCAGATTCCGCCGGGCACAATTTTCATTCCGCTTCAAAAACTCCAGACGATTCTCGAAAAATCCGGTCAGGTGAATTTGTTGCTCGTGGGGAATTCTGAATCTGGCGATGGTCTGAAATTACTTCAGGCGGCTTTAGAAAAAGGCTGGAAGTTGGAGGACGCTCAAATTGAACTGACAACATTGGAAGCGGGATCCAATCTCCGTCATGTCACGACACCGCGAGTTTTTCTCGATTCAAAAGTGATCGATACCGTGGAATCGGCGCTCGGCGGACGTGAAAAATCGGACCGCGTCCTCACCTATTTGGCGAACAAGATTCGATTCGGTGACAAGAAGCTGACGCCGTATTCGATGATCACGGGGGCGACACCGGAACTCAATTCGATTGTTCCTCCAGATTTGAAAGACACCGAAATTGTCGTTAGCCAATGGCTTGCGGATGATCTCGGAGTTTCCGTCGGCGAAGAATTGGAGTTGGAATATTACGTCGTTGAATCGGGGCGAAAGCTGGTCGATACGACGTCGAAATTTACGGTGCATTCCATTGCCGAAATCGGAGAGAATGGCTGGAACCAATCGTGGACTCCGGAATTCCCTGGGATTTTTGAAGTGGAAGATTTATCCGGTTGGGAGCCGGGAATTCCCATCGATCGCGATTCAATTCGGGATAAAGACGAGGATTTCTGGGATGAATATCGAGCGACTCCCAAAGCGTTTGTGACGTTTGCTGCGGCCGAAAAGATGTTCGCGAATCGCTTTGGAAACGCCACGTCGATTCGGTTTCCAGCAGGAATTACGGATGATATTTTTGAGGCCGATCTGAAAGGGAAACTCAAATTTTCCGATCTCGGGATCACTGTTCGCGATGTCGCGGCTGAAGCAAAAGCGGCCGTCGGGCAGTCGTTCGATTTTGGTCAACTGTTCGCTTACATGAGTTTTTTCCTCATTTTATCGGCTCTGATTTTATCGGCGTTGGTTTTTATTTTTGGAATCGAAAGCCGCACTCAGCAGATCGGTTTATTGCTCGCCGTCGGAGTGTCGGCAGGACGAACGCGTCGGCTCTTTTTGGCGGAAGCCACGATTTTATCAGTGATCGGAGCGTTGATCGGACTCGCTGGTGGTTGGGTTTACACCACGCTGGCATTGCGAGGCATGTCGAGCGCGTGGCAGGATGCTGCAGCTGGTATCGAATTTTTCTATCACCTTCGGCCTGTCAGTTTGGCGATTGCTTTTGGCATTACGGTGCTGCTTGCATTGATCACCGTGTGGATCGCGAGTCGAGCGGTGATGAAAGTTCAGCCCGGACATTTGATCTCCGGAAGTGGAGATGGAACGTCGAATTCGCAGACAACTCCGCTTTTGAAAACAAAGGCATTCTGGCTAGGTGTGGTTTTTCTGCTTGGCGGAATTTATTGTCTAATTGCTCCAAAATCGCCCGGTTCAATGGCTGAGCAGGGCATGTTTTTCGGTGGCGGATTTTGTTTCACGCTCGCCGGCGTCGCAGCATGCGCGTTGCTACTGCGTCAGTTCGAAAAACCGTCAGCTTCTCTCACCAGTCTTGCCGCTCTTGGACGGCAAAATGCAGTTCGCAGAAAAGGACGGAGCCTCGCTGTGGTCGGGTTGATGGCGGCCGGTGTGTTCATGGTGACGGCGATCAATTCATTTCGTCTGCAAGGCGAGCGCGGAGCCTCCCTCCGGGATTCTGGAACCGGCGGTTTTACGCATGTTGGTCAATCGTCTCTGCCAATTTACGAAGATTTAAATGGCGATCAGGGACGCAAAAAATATGGTTTGGATCAGTTTGCTGGTACCGATTTTCGAATCGTTCAATTTCGGGTAAGTGATGGTGAAGATGCCAGTTGTCTTAATTTGAATCGTTCCCAGCGGCCGCGTTTGATGGCTGTGAATCCAGACATGCTGACAAAAGTGGGTGCATTTGGATTTGCAAAATCAGCAGGTTCGGAAGGTTGGGCGGGCCTTTCTGATGATGCTGCGAAAGGAATTCCGGGAATTATCGATATGAATACGGCGACGTATGCGCTGCAGAAAAAACTCGGAGATGTCATCGAATACGAATCCTCCGCTGAGGAACCTTTTGGTGTGAAACTTTCCGGCTTTCTGGAAACATCCCTGCTGCAGGGCTCCATCATCGTTGCTGAATCACATTTCATCGAGCAATTTCCGGATGCCGGCGGCTACCGCTTTTTCCTGCTCGATTGTCCGAATGATCAGGCTGCTGCTAAAAAAATCGCGGCTCACCTGACGCGCGAGTTCGACGGTCGTGGACTCGAAATGCGTTCGGCTTCAGCTCGGTTAAATGAATTCAATGCCGTGCAAAACACCTACCTCTCGATATTTTCCACGCTTGGCGGTCTCGGGATTTTGTTGGGCACGATCGGCTTGGCGATTGTCGTGGGTCGCAATGTGATGGAGCGCCGCGGTCAACTCGGACTCATGCAGGCGGTCGGTTTTACCCGCGATTCGTTGGCCAAAATGGTCCTCGCAGAACATTGGTTTCTCCATGCTGTCGGTGTGATTCTAGGCGTTGCTGCGGCTGCGATTGCAGTCGCGCCGAAACTGTTCAGCCGAACTTCAGATCTCCCGCTCGGTTTATTGATCGGAATGAATCTTGCAATTTTAGTTGGCGGAATTGCCTTTTGCTGGATTGCCGCGCGCGTTGTGGTTCGCGGAAAATTGATGGACGCGTTGCGATCGGAGTAGATTTCAGTTCGACAGCGCGAGTTCGTGGCATTTCCTCAGGTGAATGCACTCCACCAATTCGCCGAGCGATTCCAAATCGAGCGGCTTCGTTAAGAAATCATTTATTCCGGCAACCCGACATCGTTCTTTGTCCTCATCAAAAGCAAGGCCGGTCAGTGCCAGTGTAAAGGTTTCGGAATTCGGGTAATTTTGCTCTCGAATCCGCCGCATCGCTTCAAGGCCATCCATCACAGGCATTTGGAGGTCCATACAAATCAGATCAAATCGCATATTTCCAGAAGCGATTTCAACGGCTTCTTTTCCATTGCTGGCAATTTCAACCGTGCACCCAAGTCGTTCCAGCGACATAGATGCGACTTTCTGATTCACTGGATTGTCTTCGACCAATAAAACAGAGAGCGAGAGTTCCTCGTTTTCATGGGCAGCTTCTTTCATTGATGAAAGCGTTTTTTTCAAACTACTGATTGATGGGAGCTGAACGGCGTTCGCTGGATTCGAGTCAACCCGAGTGGCCGGGATCTCAAAAATGAAAGTCGAGCCTTCATCCACTGTACTTTTCACTCTGATTTTCCCCTTCATCAAATTCACCAGGTTTCGGGAGATTGCCAGCCCCAGTCCGGTACCCTCATACTTTCGAGTCATCGACGTGTCTGCCTGAGTGAATGGTTGAAAGAGTGATTTTTGCTTTTCGGCAGCAATCCCAATCCCAGTGTCTTCAACTGTAAAGAAAAGCCGCACTTCTTCAGGGTTCGTACGATTCGCATCGAGTTTGATTCGTACTTCGCCGCCGGGATCCGTGAATTTGAGGGCATTTTTTACCAAGGTGAATAGGACCTTCTGAATTCGGATGTCATCCCCCATCAGTTTGGTGGAGACGTAGTCTGAGATTTCGTGAATTAGTTGAACCTCTTTTTTTCTGCGATAGGGCCGAATGTCTGGGCGACTGCCTCCATCATCCGGTGAGGTGAAAAATTGCGTTCAACCAATTGAAGATTGCGGTTTCCTGACTTAGAAAATAGCATCACGTCATTCAGCATATTCAGAAGCAATTCCATCGAGGAACGAATTGTCATCAATTGATCGGCAAAATGCGGGTCGGGATTTGATTGCAAGATGAGTTCCACCATGCCGAAAATGCCGTTCATCGGCGTCCGGATCTCATGGCTCATGTTCGCCAGGAATTCGCGCTTCGCCTGCTCACCTTCATCCATCAGCAAAACATTTTTGGAGATCTGATTCCGCTGCTTAGTCACCAATTCAGTCAATTCACGAATGGAATTGACCAATGTCTCTTTCTCAGAAGTGTTTGCCGGCTTCGAGAGAGAAATGCCAGAGTTGGTAACACGAAACGTTGTCATCATTTCCGAAATCTCGGTAGTGACGAAGGAGAAATATGTTTGTTTGGTCGAAGTTATATATAATTACCATAATTTTGGGCCTTTTTATGATTCTGCAATGTTTTTTCTGTTTGAAGCGCCAAACCTCTTCGTGATTTACGCGGTTTCCGTCGATTTTACATCGCCGGCAACGGCTGCCCTTTTTTTAGCGCCGATTTTCTTGGCGACTTCATCTCCAATGGCTCCGGCAAGAATAACCGAGCCAACAATAGCGAATTCGATGTTGTCGTTCATCCAATCCACCTGGGTAATCATATTCTTCAGCACCTGCATGAGCGCCGCTCCGATGATCACCCCAAGAATTGATCCCGTTCCGCCTCGAAGGCTGCATCCGCCCAAAACGGCAGCGGCAATGGCGTAAAGTTCGTAAAAATTTCCAAAATCAACCGGCTGAGCGCTTTGATTATCAATGATGTAGAGCACACCGCCGAATCCAGCGAGCATCGCGGAAATCACGTAGGCAATCACTTTCATCCGCGTGGTGTTGATTCCCGAAAACTTCGCAGCTTCCTCATTATTTCCCATGGCGAGGAGATACCGACCATAAATTGTTTTGTTTAGAAAAATTCCAGCAATCACAGCGACAACAATTAGAACGAAAAACGAAATTGGGATGTCGAATCCGAACACGGGTAATTTTCCGCTAACAATCCACTTCAATTCCTGAAACTGGCCATCAAATCCGACGTTCTGATCGCGAGTGATACCGCGAGTGACCCCGCGATAGATCAGCAGTCCACAAAGGGTCACGATGAAGGGTTGAAGATTCACTTTAGTGATCAAAAATCCGTGCCACAAACCGATCAACAACGAAAGCCCGAGGCAGCAAACCAACGCCAGCCACAGGGGCCACCCTATCGTAATCAGCATGTAAGGCAATGCAGCACCAACAAGGCACACGACAGACCCGATCGATAAATCAATCCCTCCCGTGATGATGACGAACGCAACTCCTATGGCGAGGATCGCTGCGAGAGACGTTCTCCTGAGCAAATTTCCCTGGTTAAATGCCGACATAAAACCGCTGCGACCTGTAGCGAGATCACTGAAAATCCATGTCGCCAAAAAGACAACCAACAGCAGCACAAAAATTCCCAAAATTCGTTTCATAAACTGGTAAAATCAGAGTCCGATGATGCTGGTCATGCCGTCACAAGTCAATTCCCGTGTTCAAAGTTCCGTCTTGAAAGTTTAACGTTCGACGTTCTTTTACCCATCATGCCGGCCGACGATCCCAACGCCATTTCAGAGAAGCAACTTGCGCGCGAAAACAGCTCGCCGATTCCCGGTTGCGCCATTCTTGCGACCATTCTGCTCGTCTTCGGCGGGCTCGTCGTATTGTATGTGACGGTTGGTTTTTACCAGGCGAAAAAATTTGGCCAATTTACCGATGCCGAACCGCTCACGTTTCCCGTTACGGAACCGAGTGCAGACGATGCAAAACGAGTTCAAGATGAGCTTCTAAAAATTAAAACGGCGACCGAAAACAATGAAGTCATCATGGCGAAATTTTCGGCAGACGATTTGAATACGTTGATCGCGAGCGTTGAAAAGCTGAAAGATTTTCGTGGAAATACGCTAATCAGCTCGATCACCGATGACGGGATCGAAGTGGAAATGAGCCAGCCGATTCGGCAGATGGGCTTCAGTAAGCCGAACCGCTATTTGAACGGGACTTTTGTTTTTAAACCGGAAGTCCGCTCCCGCACGATTGCCTTCAAATTGGTCGATATTCGTCAGGAAAATCGCGAAACTCCGATTCCATCGCAATTCATAGGCAGTTTTGGGGCGATTGATTTTTTCAAAGTTGATCCTGACGAAGAAAAGCTGGAGCCGATTCTCCGCAAATTGAAGCGTGCTGTGATCGAAGATGGCTACGTCCAAGTGCATACGAAAGACCCGAGTGTGACCCCAAACGATCTGGACGACGAGTGATTTTGAGTTTCACGAACCAACAGGGTACGTTCGACGAATCAATAGGGTAAGTTCGAAAAGGCTCCACGATCCAATAGGGTATGTACGGCGAACGAACCCTGTTCGATCGTTTTTCTGTCCAAAAAGACAATTTCGCGCCTTATTAAAGCGATGGCCGAACATACTACTCCGGATCGAACCGAGGTGTTTCTCATGCTTTTGACTGAGCATGAGAAGAGGCTCGGGATTTACGTGACTGGTTTGATTGCCTGTCCGCAGGACGCTCAGGATGTTTTGCAGGAAGGCAAAATTGTGATGTGGCGGAATTTCGAAAAGTTCGAGTTGGGAACCAATTTCCCGGCGTGGGTTCGCAAGGTATTGTTCCATCAAGTGCTGGCCCATCGGCGGAAATCGAAACGGAATCCTTCCGGATTTTTGAATGAAGAAACGCTGCATCTTTTGAACGAAGAGGCGGAGTCGGCGATTCGCGAACAGCGTTGGGAGCGTCGCGAAAAATCGCTGCAGAACTGCCTTTTGAAATTGAACGAACAGCATCAACAAGTAGTCGAGATGCGCTATCGCGATGAAGCGTCGATAGAGAAAATTGCCCACCGGACGGAACGAACGGAAGGAGCGATCTACCGATTGCTCAGTCGATTGCGACGTTCGCTTTTTGAATGTGTTGAAAAAGAATTGAACCAAGCATCATGAACGACACCGCCTACCAGGAATTAATCGATTTGGCGAATGCCCACATCGAAGGCAAGCTCGATCCCGAGCCGCGGACTCGATTGGAATCGATTCTCGTCGATGACGAAAGCGCACGTCGAATTTTCGTCGATTTCATGCATGATCACGCTGCGTTGCATTGGGATCAAATCGGGGAGAATGAGGATTCGATTGTCGATTTTCCTCTTTCCGAATCAACTTCGAAGTCCGGCGGGCGATGGCTTGCAGCCGCAGCGGCGGTTGTGGTTTCCGGAGTCGTGTTTTTCATGTTTGGATCAAAAACAAACGGTGGGAACGAGTCTTTTGCGGTGATGGAAAAAACGAGCGCGGCGCGCTGGGAAAGCGGAAATTTACCAACATCCGAAGGTTCGCGTTTGGGATCAGGAACGCTTCGATTGGCTGAAGGGCTGGCAACGTTGCGTTTTGATTCAGGCGCGGAAGTGATCCTTGAAGCGCCTGCCGAAATCGAGCTGATCGACGAGATGAATTGCGAGCTCGCCAGAGGAACGCTGGTTGCGGATATTCCGGATTCGGCGATTGGATTTCGCATTGAAACACCGGCGGCGAATGTGGTCGATTATGGCACTCGCTTCGCGGTGAATGTCGATGGATCAACCGGAGCGACTCGGACCCAGGTTTTTGAGGGGCTCGTCGAAGTCGAACATCCAGAGTCTGGCGAGATCGTTGAATTGAAAACCGGTGAGGGGAACTTCGTCGCAGGGGATTCGATTAGCAAAGCGGCGAAAACTCCCGATGAAGGGGACTGGTCGCATGCGTCGGCTCCGGTTCGCCGTGGGCCGGATTGGTCGCTGATTCAAACATCCCGCGACGCCTACGTGTATTCGACAAAAATTGCGAATCACATGTCAGACGAAATGTTGTTGTTAAAAAACAGCAGTGATGAGCGTGGGCCGCATCGGAAAACGTATCTGGGATTTGACCTATCGAAAATCGATCCGACAAAGCTAACCGAAGCGGAATTGATTTTAAATTTTACGCCGACGGCTTGGGGCTTGGCCTCCAGCGTGTCGGACTCAGAATTTACGGTTTATGGCGTCACTGGAGAGCGGGAAGATGATTGGACCTACCGCTCAATGACGTGGCAAAATGCGCCGGCGAATATCATGAATACTGGCGACACGTTGAAAACAGGGCAGGCCAAAAAACTGGGAACGTTCTCGATTGCTCAAGGTATTCAGCTCGGTCAATTCGGGATCAGCGGTGACTCGTTGGTCGAGTTTTTACGAAGCGAATCCGATCAGAATGTGACCTTGGTAGTTGTGCGGAATACACAGGAAACCGAGGGTGGCGGGCTTGTTCATGGCATCGCAAGCCGTCGTCATCCGGCGCTTCCTGCTCCGACGTTAGCAGTTCGTGTTTCGGACTAATTTTTCCATCGCGCGACAACGATCGGGCGATCGCCTACGAGCCAGAGCCGCGAGTTTGAAAACATCGACCACGTGTAGCCGAGCCATTTTCCGTTTTTGTCAGTCAGTAAGCGAATCGGGCCTTCACCAATGCCGCTGTCGTTTTCTCCATCTGCAGACTGATAGCGGGTATCGTTTTTTCCGTGAGGTGATTTTGATGAGTCGATCACGTTGACCTCCCATTCGATCGCGGATTGCACTTCGATGTCCCGGGATTTGGCGCCTGTGGCGAATTCAAATGGCAAAGGCAGTTTCGAATGAAGTTTCACTTTTTTCGGGTCACCACTGATCAGCATGACATGGCCGGTGGGAATCGCTTTCTCGGATAAATAATCGACGATGATAAAGTCGCCTGGTTTGATTGCATTGATGGATTCAATGACTTCAAAGTCTCGTTTTGTCGACGCTCCGACGAACATTTCATCGGCTTCCGGCCATTCTTCGGTGAACAGATGAATCAAATCCGGTTTGCCGAGTTGGTAGGATTTTCGAAGCAATGCCACGCAGAACGACGAGCAAACGCTGTTGTTTAAAGCCGGTTGTGAGGGAGTGGCTTCGTCAGGCCAGACGATTTTCGTTGGGTTCGCAGAGTATAAATTGCGCTCTGGTGAAACGGATTTCACCAATTCGCGCGCAAGTGTGAGATGAGCCGGCGCCTCGTCAGCAATTGCTGAAATTACGCTGAGTAAACATACGGCGATTGCGAATGTGGTTTTTGAGAAAGCCATCATCATTATTTCATTCCCGCGAAATATATTCATCGGTATTCATCAAGGCACGCGCTACCGCAGTCCAACTTGCGGCTTGCGCAACATCGGTTCCTTCAGGAGTTTTTGATGGGGCTACGGCGGCTGCGTTTTCAAGATCTGCGCCGAATGCCTCGGCCTGTTGTTCCTGAAATTTTGCGAGCGTTTCGAGTTCACCATCATCTGGATTTCTCGAAACGGTGAGTAGAAAGGCGCGATGAAGACGCTCGCGATTGGCTGAACTGTCGGAGCCTTTAACCTCGGTTAAAATCCGCGAAGCGAGTCCCTGAGCCATTTCAAAGAGCGCCACGTCATTGGCCATCGTCAGCGATTGCAGTGGTGTGTTGGACCGTGCGCGAGCGGTGCAGACACTCTGGAAATCCGGCGAATCAAATGTCGTCAGGAGAGGGTAGGGAGCACTGCGGATAAATTTCACATACATGGCACGCCGATAACGATCCGGACCATTCGGCACATTCCACGTTTTTTTACTTTGAGTGAATGCATAAACGCCTTCGGGTTGCGGCGGTGTAACACTCGGTCCGCCGAGTTTTCGCGAAAGCAGTCCGCTCGCACTGAGCGATGCATCGCGAACGATTTCGGCATCAAAACGAATCCGGTTCTGGCGGGCTAAAAGATGATTCAGCGAATCAATTTCTTTCAGATCGGGGCGCGCTTTTGAAGATTGCCGGTAGGTTGCTGACGTTGCAATCAGCCGATGGAGTTTCTTCATTGACCAGCCGTCTTCGACAAATTTTGTAGCCAACCAATCGAGTAATTCCGGATGGGTCGGATACGTTCCCTGAGTTCCGAAATCGTTTTCGGTTTCAACAATGCCGCGTCCAAAATAACGCATCCAAACGCGATTTACGGTCACTCGTGCTGTCAGCGGATTTTTTGGGTCCACCAGCCAGTGAGCCAATTCCAGACGAGTGCGCCCGGTGGGAGCTTCGGCTTTCTCCATCGTTGGAAAAATCGAAAGCGGCCCGGGATTCAGTTTGCCGACCTCTTCGTCTTTTCTCAAAAAATCTCCCCGGGTGTGAATGAAGGTGTCGCGTTTCTTTTCAGATGGGAGATCACGCATTACCATCGTCTTCACGATTTTACCGAGACCCAAAGCCGACTTTGCATCAGCCAGTTTCGCGTTCGCTTTCTTCAATTCGACATCGGCCTTTGCAAATTCGGTGCTAATGAATTTGGCGTCGTCTTTACTCCGTTTTTTCGACTCTTGTTTTAAAATGGTGAACAGCTTGTCTTCCGCCGTCTGACTCTTTTTTGGAGGCGTTGGAGAGGTGTCGAAGGCAAACCTTCCAATATTGTAGTTCGCATTCACTTCATGCCGCATCGTTACGGTGATAGGTCCGGCGGCTGGAATGATGGGTTCAGCAAAAATGAAATGAGCCTCATGAGGAGCATTCATTTTTGCACCTGGGGCACTGCCTTTTCCAACATTAATCGCCCAGCCAGTGGCGGGATTTCCATCGATCGTGAATGCGGCTGAGAAGTTAGGTTGCGCGTGATCCTCCTGTGCTCGGGCGACCGTAAGCGTCTTGCTGCCTTGCTGAAATTCGACGCGGGTCAGGACAATGTTTCCATTTCCCGCCCGACCGGGGCCATTCTGGGGAAGTGATTTGTCGGGGATCAATCGAAGTCGAACCGCTGCGATTGTCTCCTTCGGGGCAGGTATTTTGACGGTGTAGGTTTCTTTGCCTGCCCCCGCGCCTGCTAGAAGCGAATTGTCTTCCAGCAATTTAAGCTTCGCTTCGATGCCGGAAAACTCGGTCGGCTTGATAGGCATCCATGTAGCTCCCGGACCATCGGGAGCAGTCTTCGTTTTCTCCGCGAGAGCGGTTTTTTCCCATTTCGCCTGGCGATTGGATTTTGACGCATTCAAACTCGCGACTTGTTTTTTAGCAGCTTCCAACGCGGTCATTTTTTTGGAGTCAGGCTTGTCTAAAAACAATTCTCCCTCAGCGACCTCAACCGTTTGCCCGGTGCTGTTCACGTCGGTTTGTTGGTTGAAAAACGCAAAGAGTTCGAAGTATTCACGATGCTGAATCGGATCAAATTTGTGAGTGTGGCATTGGGCGCAACTCAGCGTGAGTCCCAGCCAAACTGCGCCGGTTGTGTTCACGCGATCGACCACTTCCTCATTTCGGAATTGTTCATCGTCGGTGCCGCCTTCCTGATTGATCAGGGTGTTGCGGTGAAATCCAGACGCCACCAGTTGGGCTTTCGTTGGAGTTTCCAACAGGTCACTCGCGATTTGTTCGATCGTGAATTGATCAAATGGCATGTCGGAATTCACGGCCTGAATTACCCAGTCCCGAAACGGCCACATGGTTCGTTCGCCGTCGATCGTGTAGCCATGCGAGTCCGCGTAGCGTGCCTGATCCAACCAATGCCGTCCCCAGCGTTCTCCATAATGAGGGCTGGCTAAAAGCTCATCGACGAGATTTTTAACGGCAACGTCGGCATCCGTTTTGTAAGCCGTCACAAACGAATCGATTTGACCCACATCTGGCAACAACCCCACCAAATCGAGCGAAAGTCGACGAATCAGCGTGTGGGGATCGGCTTCATGTGAAGGTTTAATTTTCTCCGATTCCAGGCGTGCGAGGACAAACTGATCGATCTCGTTCCTCGGCCATGTCAGTTGCTTCACTGCCGGCGGTTTCGGATTTTTGATAGATTGAAATGACCAGTGCTCTTGGTATTCCGCACCTTCTGCGATCCACTGTGTAAGCAGGGTAATTTCCGCTTTGGTGACTGGCTTTTTGATTTTCGCCGGTGGCATCAAATCATCATCGTCATCTGTGGTGATTCGAAAAATGAGCTCGCTCGCATCCGCATCACCGGGAATGATGCTTTTGATGTCGTCCACCGCCGAGCTGCGATGGTCCAATCGCAAATCAGCTTTGAGAGATTCCTCATCAGGCCCGTGACATTGAAAACATTTGTCGGATAAAATGGGCCGAATATCGCGATTGAAATCGATCTTCTTTTTCTCAGCCGCAGGACAGAGAATGGCTAAAAGAAGGCAGGGGAGTGTCAGTAAAATTTTCACGTGCAGGGAAATACTAAACCAGTGGTGAAATCCCGAAAAGGCACGTTTGCGTGCGCGACGATTTACGGTTTGGTTGGCGCTGATGTCAGATTTTCTTCAACAAACGCTCGATCACCCTGCTGTCTGGGCGGCGGACGAATTGCTCGCTCGTGATGATTGGGAGCATGAATTTGCTTCTGCTGATTGGCCAAAAATTCAGGACGCGCTCGAAAATGGTTCCGGTGCTGCCTTGATCCGTGGTTTTCCGGTGGATGGCTTTTCGAAGGATGAAGCGCGAACTGATTTTCTAAACCTGTGTCGAAAAATCGGGACACCCATTTCACAAAACGAAAACGGCGATGAAATCTTTGATGTCAGTGATGCCGGTCTCAGGAGCGACGATCCACGAACTCGTGGACCGAACACGAAAAAGAAGCTGAGTTTTCACACCGACCGCTGCGACGTCATTGCTTTTCTCTGCTGGCGTCAGGCCAAGTCAGGTGGGGAAAACGAACTCGTCAGTTCGATGGCGTTGTTCAACGAAATTCAACAACGACGGACCGACCTGCTGGAGGTTCTGATGCAGCCTTTCGTCTACAAAAGGCATTCCGTTGATCTTGGAAACGACGCGGCGTTTTGCAAACAGCCGATTTTTTCGTTCCGCGATGGCCATTTCGCTGCGAGTTTCTTGCGGGTCCTCATCGACCGCGCGGGTGCCGATCCCGAATTGCCGGATCTCACCGCGGAGCAAATTGAAGCGATGGATTTTCTAGAGTCCGTTACCGCCGAGCCCGAAATGCACTTGCGATTTCGGCAAGAGCCTGGCGACATTCTGTTGCTGAACAATTGGGTGAGCCTTCACCGTCGCTCCGCGTTTGAAGATCACGAAACCGAAGCGGACAAGCGCTGCCTCTTTCGCATCTGGCTCTCAATGCCTAACAGTCGCCCACTGGATCCCCAGTTCGCGGCAAATTTTGGAGCGGTTGAAGCCGGTGCGATTCGGGGTGGAATGCGGGCGAAGAAATTTCGATCCAACAGTATCTGAAAGACGCCGCTCCTTGGAGAGCATGGCGCGATTGAGTCCCGTTTTCGGTGTCCAATTCCCCTTAGAGTGGACTTTATCACGTGGAAATGGCCATTAAATTCCATATCGTCGGCGCGCTAGCCGTCGCGCTTCTAGTTCTCCCGCAGATCTCGCGGGCGACGGAAGGCTTTGGGTTTTTTAAAACGAAGGTGGAGCCGATTCTTGCAGCTCGCTGTCTCGATTGTCATTCGCAAGAATCGGGAAAACAAAAGGGCGGGCTGTGGCTGGATCGCAAAGCTGCGTGGCAGCAGGGCGGCGACAGTGGACCCGCGATAATTACCGGTGATCTCGACAAAAGTCTGCTGGTCCATTCCATCGAGTATCTCGACGAAGAATTGCAGATGCCGCCGAAAAGTAAGCTGTCGGTGGAGGAAATTGCGATTCTGAAAGAATGGGTCGCGATGGGCGCGCCGGACCCGCGCGATGCTCAGCTGGCTGGGGCCGTTCGGAAAAAGGCGATCGATTTTGAAGCGGAGCGTCAGAAATGGGCGTTCCGTCCGCATTCAAAACCGGAGACTCCTGCCGTGAAAAATACGGAATGGGGGCGCGATGTGATCGACGACTTCATTCTCGCGAATCTCGAATTGAAAAACTTCGCTCCCACCGTCGATGCCGAGGCGAACGCATTGTTGCGACGCGTTTATTTTGATCTGACCGGTCTTCCTCCGACTCCAGAGGAAATTGCGGCGTTTTCTAAAAACCCCACGACGGAAGCGTTTGCGAAAGTTGTCGATGATCTGCTGGCGCGTCCTGCTTTCGGTGAAAAATGGGGGCGTCACTGGCTCGATGTGGCGCGGTATTCGGACTCGAACGGCGGGGATCGAAATTTCACCTTTCACCAGGCTTGGCGGTATCGGAATTACGTGATCGATTCTTTCAATCGCGACCGGCCGTTTTATGAATTTGTGCAGCAACAGCTCGCCGGCGATTTGATGACCGCGAAGTCAGATCCCGAGCGGCATGATCAATTGGTTGCGTCCGGCTTTCTTGCGATTGGTCCAAAGATGCTGACCGAGCGGGATAAAGAAAAGCTGCGGCTCGACACTGCTGATGAACAGCTCGACACGGTGGGGCGGGCATTTCTCGGGCTGACGATGGGCTGCGCGCGTTGTCACGATCACAAATTTGATCCCATCTCGCAGGAAGATTATTACGCGATGGCCGGGATTTTCCGCTCAACCCAAATCATCATGGGCACGCAAAATGGCTGCGTGAATGTCGCCAGTTGGGTGGAAACGCCGCTGCCGGGTCCCGGCTTTGACGAAATGAAAGCCAAAGTCGATCGCATGGAACTCGCCATGAAACTTGTCATCGACGCCCAGTTTAGAAACAAAGCCGGAGGCAAAATGACCCCAAACATGCTTCCGCTCGGCGGGGTGATTGTCGACGATGCCGATGCCGAGCGCGTTGGCGAATGGAAGCCATCGGCCTATTCAACGAACCGATTCGGCGACGGCTATATCCACGATGACAAGGCGAAGAAGGGCGAAAAGAAAATCATCTACCGCGCGAGTCTACCGGAGAACGGCGTTTACGAAGTGCGGCTCAGCTACAACGGCGACGAGCGCTACGCGACCAACATTCCCATCACCGTCGAAGGCTGGGGCGAGGTCCATCAGGTTACGTTGGATCAATCGAGGACGGCCGAAGTTGCCGGGCTGTTTCAGCCGATCGGTCAGTTCAAATTTGAAAAAGGCGGCCGCGTCAATGTCATCATCGAAACCACCGGGACCGGGGACAAATACGTGATCTGTGACGCCATTCAGTTTATCAAAATCGACGACATCGAAAGCGAAACCACAGCGCTCGCCTCCGTGGAAACCGACGCCGGTGGTGACATGATGCTCTTCCGCATGAGTGAGGGCGACTTGAAAAAGGAACTCAAGAAACTGCTCGAAGGTCTCCGAAAAGAAAATGTCGCCATGGCCGCGCGCGATGCCAATGACGCCGGCGACATCAACCTCCGCATCCGTGGCGAAGTCGCGCAGCTTGGGAAAATGGTTCCGCGAAATTTTCCCACGGTCATTAACAAAGACGGCGCCCCGAAGATCCGTGACGGCCAAAGCGGTCGTCTCGAACTCGCCCAGTGGATGACCTCGCCCGAGAATGCCCTGCTCGACCGCGTCATGGTCAATCGCGTGTGGCATCATTTGTTCGGTCGCGGTATCGTGAAGTCCGTCGACAACTTCGGCGCGCTCGGGACCAAGCCGACCCATCCCCAGTTGCTCGATTTTCTAGCGAACGAGTTTCGCGACAGTGGCGGTTCCACCAAAAAACTCATCCGTAAAATTGTCCTGAGCCGTTCCTACCAGCTCGCCGCTGACTCCACCGAATCCCTCGCCACGGCCGATCCCAAGAACGAACTCTTCGGTCATCAAAATCGTCGCCGTCTTACCGCCGAGGAAATTCGCGACACCGTTCTCGCTTTGTCAGGGAAGCTCGCAACTGAGCCCGGCCGCAACACCTCGCTGAAATACGGCGTAGATCTCGACAAGCCGATGAGCTACGCCAAAGAATCGCTCCGCACCGTGTATCTGCCCATCGCGCGGAATAATCCTGTCGCCGAGCTGACCGTCTTCGACGTTGCCAATGCCGATCTCGTCAGCGGCAGCCGCGCCGAAACCACCGTGCCCACCCAGGCTCTGTATTTGATGAATAGCGACTTTTACAGAACCCAGGCCACCACCATCGGTAAAGCCGCCCTCGAAGCCGGCGCCACGCCCGATGAAGAAGTGACGTGGTTGTATCAAAAAGTGCTCAATCGTTCCCCCCGGCCCGATGAAATTTCACGGGCCAGCAAGTTCGTGGCTGAGATCAGTAGCGGAGCGGAAGATGAGAAGCAGTTGAAGGCCGCCTATGGGCATCTCGCGCATCTGTTGCTGGCATCGACCGAGTTTTTGTTTTTGGAGTGAGGCGGCTCAATCCTTTCGTTAGTAAAATTGTGATCTAAGTCCTTACGTAAGCGCAAAGTTACTGCGCAGTGCAGTGGTTGAAACCTAAAGCATGACCCAATACCTCGAACCCTATTTTCCCGTCTTCGCACTGCTGATTGCCTTGGTAGTGATCGTTGGGGCGCTGAAGTTATTTCTACCCTCGGGCAAGGTGCGATCGTTTCCCTACCAACGAATCGAAACGCTTTTCACTCCGGCCGAACGTTCATTCCTCCACGTGCTCGATCAGGTGTTGGCTCCCACAGACTATCGGGTGTTCGGAAAAATCCGGATCGCTGACGTGCTGAAAGTGAAATCTGGAATCAACCGAAGTGATTGGCAAAAGGCCTTCAACCGAATTTCGGCGAAGCACTTTGATTTTGTGATCTGCCGTTCCTCCGACCTTGCGATCATCGCCGCGATTGAACTCGACGACAAATCTCACCAGAAAAGAAACAGGAAAGAGCGGGATGTGTTCGTGGACAAAGCCACTGAGGCTGCCGGATTTCCATTGGTGAGAGTGCGATGCAGCAACCGTTATTCTCAAGAAGAAATCGCAGAACTACTGGCTCCGTATTTGGTGTGAAATCGCAGCAGCGAGCGTGAACGAGCAGATCATCGCAGCACTTTCGCGATACCTAGGTGTGCCCCCTCCCGCGATTCAACCCTGCGTAAAAGTCGATCCGCCTTCTGATTTCGGAACTCCGATTGAAATTGTGAAGACTTTTGGAGTAAAACCGGCCTACCGTGCGGCAATCACAGAAATGGAAATTACGCTCTACCCCATCCCTACCACCGCCGCTTAATGGAAGAATCAGAGAAAAGCTGGCGAAAAGTTGAATCTACCGCGATCGAAATCTTTCAGGTTTGGATGGGCGGCGGGGAACTGGAGTGGGCTCGCGAAGCCTGGGACTATCTTTATAAGGCGAATCTCGTCGGGGTTGATAGCCCGTTGGGCAAGACGTCTTCAAATCTCCACATCCTGACGCTAGGCCTCGTCTACCACGAATTTTGCCGCATCACCTGGGATGAAGATCCCGATAAATCACTGGAACACATGATCGAACAACTCGAATTGGATCCGCTCGCTCTCGGAGTCTTCGCAGGCTCTCAGAATGATGAAGTTTTCGAGTTTGTCGAAGACGACGATGAGCTTTTTGAGGCCGCGATTGAGAATGCGACGCTCCTTCTTCGAAAAGGAATTCATCAGTGCCTCGTTTCTGCCTATGGAGACGACGTTCAGCTCTGTTCGAGAATGGTTTCTACGTGCGACGATTCAAACGACGACGATGAAGACGGTGATTCCGAGTCCGATTTGACCGGCTCCGATTCCGAGTCTCTTCAGTTTGTCCAAAACGGCTTTCACTTAGATTGAAATTTCCGGTGTAATTTGATTGGCTTGAGCACTCCTCAATCCCTATTTATGAAACTCATCCATCCGATTTCCTGTTTTCTTCTGCTAGCTCTGTCGATCCCGCTTTTTTCGCATGCTGAAACCAAACCGGTTCCTGCGAACGGGAAGCTGAATATCTTAATTGTATCGGGACAATCTAACATGGTCGGCTTCGGGCAGCTGAAAGGGGAAAGCCAGGGGGCGATGGAGACGCTGGTGAAAAACGATCCGGATGATTACGATCATCTTGTCGACAAGAAGGGGAATCACTGGAATCGGAACTGGGAAACGCTGTATCTGATTGGCAAGGGGATGGGTGATGCTTTGATTGAGATTTTGCCGGGGAAGTAGGGAAGTGAGGCGGACTTTATTCAGGAATAAATAAAGCCGACGAGGACGTTAGCGGTCCCAGGGAATTCGAGTGACAATTTCTCGACAGAATCTGTGAGAGATTGAATACTGGTGGCATGCCTTTCTACAAACCCCTGAAAGATCTCACTGCCTCGGAACGATCTCGGACGTTGAAAGGGCTGAGGCGGCTGCGGCAGTAGTTTATTGACAATCGATTTCCGGGAAAAAAACGGAAGAGTCTTTAATTCTCGGGACTTGGAACCTGCGGAATTTCGATGATAACCGATTCAACTATGGGCCGCGGACGGCGGAGTCGATGCAGTATAACGCGGAAATTATCGCGAGGTTTGATGTGATCGCAGTTCAGGAAATCTGCTCCGACTTGAAGTCGCTGAAACGGTTGATGGGATTGCTGGGCCGGTCGTATGATTATATCCTGACGGATGTAACGCACTCGGGGCTGGGTGGAAACAAAGAGCGGCTGGGGTTTATTTATGATCGGAACAAAGTGGATTTCAAAGGCGTGTCGGGTGAGATCGTCTTGCCGGATAAAATGGCGATCAGTAAGGAACTGGGGAAGCCGCAGTTTTCGCGGACACCGTTTGGCGTGGAATTTCAATCGGGGTGGTTCAAGTTTCTCTTTTCGACGGTGCACATTTATTACGGAAAGTCATCAAAGCGGAGCAAGGAATATGCGCGTCGGGTGAAGGAGATCGATTCGGTTGCGAAGTGCCTGGCGAAGGAAGCGAGGGCGAGTGACGCGAATCAGATTCTGGTGGGGGATTTTAATATTCTGAAATCGGGGAGCGCAGGATACAACGCACTGGAGAAAAATGGATTTACCATCGTGAAAAACAGGGAGGGCAGTAACAAGGATCGGACGAAATTTTATGATCAAATCTCGTTTCAATCGCGCCGGAATGAACTGGTCCTGATGGAGCCGGATCGGGATGATCAGACGTTTCAGTTTTTTGACAGCGTGTATCGGCCGGAGGATTTCAAGCTCTACAAGCCGGTCATGGAAAAGATGATTGCTGCGAAGCGGAAGGTCGCCGAGACCGATCTGGCGGAGGCGACATCAAAAACGGCGCGGAAGAAAGCGACGCGGAAGATTGCTTCGCTGACGAAAGTGACCGCTTCAGAGTCAGCGCTGGAGAAATACTATGATGAATGGCGGACGTTTCAAATGAGTGATCACCTGCCGTTGTGGCTAGAGGTGTTTGTGGATTTCTCGGATGCCTATCTGAAGTATCTGGAAGAGTGGAAGCCGGAGTAATCGTGAGCCACGGCTTTCGGGGCAATATCGGGATTTCGATTCCTCGTGTCGTTTATCCCAAGAAGGAGTTCGTTAGAAAAGCATTTGGACACACTTTTTCGCCCGTCATGACGCAGGGTCGCGGATTTGACACTTTGGGTGTGGATCCGATACTCTAATATCATGAAATCCACGGCTTGCTTCAATTACGACGCCCCTGCGCTGACGCGACGCGACCTGCTCAAAGGTGGGGGATGTGGATTTGGTTCGCTCGCAATGTCGGCGATGGCAGCAGGTGCGGATGGTTTGCTGGCTCATCATGCACCGAAGGCGAAACGGGTGATCTTTCTGTTCATGCATGGCGGGCCGTCGCAGGTGGATACGTTTGATCCCAAGCCGGAACTGACCAAACGGGACGGACAAGTCATGCCATTTGCTCCAGCGAAAAATCTGGACCCAACGGCGACGCGGCAGGCGAAGTTGTTCGGGTCGCCCTGGAAATTTAAGCAATATGGGCAGTCGGGATTGCCGGTCAGTGAGCTTTTTCCAAATGTCGCGCAGCATGTCGATGACCTTTGTGTGGTGCGTTCGATGCAAAGCAAGGGTCAGTCTCACGGCCAGGCGGTATGCATGGCTCACACCGGAACGGATAATTTTGTGCGGCCTTCGGTTGGAGCGTGGGTCAATTATGGGCTTGGCGAAATCAATTCGAATCTGCCCGGATTCATCAGCATCAGCCCGTCAGCGAGCCACGGTGGTCCCCGGAATTACGGTCCGGCATTCCTTCCTGCGAAACATCAGGCGACGACGATCGGGGCCAATGGAAAGCTCGACGCGAAGGCCAACTTTCAGTTTCTCGACTCAGGGGCAGATGCCGGTTTGCAGGCGAAGAAACTGGATTTTCTTCAGCAAATGAATCGCGAGCACCTTGCCCGGACGAAGCATGCCCTGGTTGAAGGCGTTATTGAATCGATGGAGCTGGCGTTCAAAATGCAAAGCGCCGCACCATCCGTTATCGACACCAAAGAAGAGCCCGAGCACATCAAATCGATGTATGGAATCGGTACAAAAGAAACCGATACCTACGGCCGGCAATGTTTGCTTGCGCGGAAATTTGCCGAGGCCGGAGTTCGCTACATTCAGGTCAGCACGCCGAATGTGTGGGATCAGCACGGGAATTTAAAAAAGGCTCACGAGAAGAATTCGCTCGCAGTCGACAAGCCGATTAGTGGTTTGCTAACCGACTTGAAACAGCGCGGATTGCTTGAAGACACGCTGGTGATTTGGGGCGGCGAATTTGGTCGGACCCCGATCGCTCAAGGCAGCAACGGCCGCGATCACAATCCGCAGGGCTTTACCTGGTGGTGCGCTGGTGGCGGGACAAAAGGCGGCTATGCCCACGGCGCGACGGATGAATTTGGTTATTACTCAATTCAGAACAAAGTTCACATGCACGATTTCCACGCGACGGTTCTGTATTTGCTGGGGCTCGATCATGAGGCATTGACGTATAAATACGCAGGCCGCGATTTCCGACTGACCGATGTCTACGGCCATGTCGTGAAAGAGATGATTGCGTGATTTTCGAACCAATAGGGTTGATTCGCCGAACGTATCCTGTTGATTCGTGGAACCGGTTTAATGAGACAAAACGATTGCGTCCCGTGGAGGTTCGTTCAATAATTTGGCCGTCTGGATGGACCTGTCCGTTTCCGGCATTCCTCCAACATTCTATTTTCAAAAAATCATGGCTGTTACCATTAAAAACAAATCAAGCATCGAACTGGGAGTTGTCCCAACGCATATCAAATTCGTCGGTGGGCTTGCTCCGGATGATTCGGGGAAATTGCCTCGCGGAGATGACGGGAAATTGCTCGTCGTCACGGAAATGGGAGATCTCATTGAGGCCTCCCCCGTGGAAATCGATAGCGCTCAGGTCCCTTATTTCGCAGGGGCGGATGCTGCTGATGTTGAGGAAATGATCAACGATCTGAAAGGGCTTGGACTCACGGTTCACCTCATCATGATGGTCGGTGGCGCAGATCCGATGAATCCGGCTGACGAGGATAAGGTTGTCGATATGCTGAAAACCGGTCTCGAAGTCGCGAAATCGTATGACATCGAGAACGTTTCCTCGACGTCGTTCGAAGAATGGATGCAGGGCGAGCCTAAAGTGGGTGACGCATTTGATGCGGCGGTTGCGCAGGTCGCGAAGGTTCACGCACGCGCCTACGAAGAATGTGATCTGGCCAACAGCCCGGTTCAGGCATGGCACATCGAGTTCCTTCGCGGTGGTGAAATGCAGACGTTCACCAGCTCAGCAAAATGTTTTGCCGGGGTGAAAGCCACCAACGACATCATTGGAAATACCTTTTTCAAAGTCATGGTAGATGCGGCTCACTGCGGTGATTCCGATCTGACGATCCCTGAGAACGAAGCGGTGATTCGCGAGATTTCCGAAGCCGGTGCGCTTGGAATTTTCCACGCTTCTGCAAAAACGACGCGCGGCTGCCTTTCCACCGACGACGGTTGGATCGGTGCTTTGCTGACTGAGTATGCAAAAACCGGCAACATGAAATACGTCTTTGTTGAAATCTTCCACCACGAAGATCCAGCACTCGAGCCACTTCGGGATCTTGATCCAGGTCACGGCCTCGATACCACCGACGGACGCACCTATAGCGAAACCGTGATTGATGGTTTGGTTGATGTGACGCGTCGCCTCAATAATCTGGTGACGCGCGGGATGCTTTCTTAATTACACGGAAAGCGACCATGTCAGTTCCAGGTCCATGCCTGTTGGCAGTGGAATGACAGTTCCGTCTTCCGCAGCCAGCGTCCTTGTCGTTGAGGGTGTTTTCGACATCGTGAATGTCTCGGCGGATGCGTCGAAACCGTAAAACGCCGGACCGTTCGTGCACAAAAAGCGTTTGAAAGCGGCTTTTCCTGCCTCAGAAAAGAGATCGGCTCCGGCTTCTTCAAAAGCCATCGCGTAGAGCTGAGGAGCGCATCCGCCGGTGTAACAACCCGCGGCACAACCGCATTCAGTCGCTTTTGTTGTATGAGGAGCGCTGTCGGTCCCTGCGAAAAATTGAGTTTGTCCCGCCTGTAAAACGGTATCGCGCAACGCATCGCGATCAGATTCAAACTTCACGATCGGCAGGCAGTAGAGGTGATACTTCAGCCCCTGAATGAGATGTCCGACAGTGTAGAGCAAATGCTGCGGTGTGATTGTTGCGCCGACACGCTCACTCGGCGCTGTCGTCACAAAGTCAGCTGCCGCTTTGGTCGTGATGTGCTCGCAGACCAGTTTCAGATTGGGATGAGCTTCCAGCAAACGTGGCATCCACTCGGCGTAAAATTTTGATTCCGCCGTGGCTTTCGCATCAAAATATTCCGCCCCCGCGAGGCCGTGTTGTTCACCGTGAAGGCACAACATCACGTCATTCGCTTCCATTGCCCGAAGGACATCGTGGCCGATCCATTCCTCGACAGGTACGCCGTGTTCCGAGTTTGTGGTGCCATGCGGCGGGTAATATTTGCAAGCCTGAAGCAGCCCGGATTTCGCTCCGCGCTCGATATCGTCTGCGGTTGTTTCCCGAGTCAGGTAGAGCGGCACGATCAGTTTTTCAAAAGCGGTCGCTCCGGCGTCGTTTAGCGTTTTTCGATAGCCTTCGATTGACCAGCCATCGTTTGCGAGACCTCCTTCGATTCGGGAAACCGGCGGCTGCGTGTTCGGCATTGCCAAAGCGCCTGCGCAACCCATGGCAACGTGGTCGGCGATGTAAGCTGCCACATTTTCCCCTTGCCGAAAGTGTGTGTGAAGGTCAAACCAGCGGGGCAATTTCAGAAAATCGGACATGGTTGAACCGTAGAGAAATCGGCGGCATCCTCAACCGTTTTTACAATCAAACAGGGGTGGTTCGGAAAATCGATTACGCCACGTTTTCTCCTTTTTCAGGGGGTAAAACCCGTTCATATTATTCTTGATGAATTTTCTTCAACAACAGACTCGTCGGCAATTGTTCGAGCGCTGCGGTGTCGGGCTCGGCTCGATTGCGCTGAGCCAGATGATGGCTGAAGAAAATTCTTCGGCTGCGCAGGATCGAGCATTCAATCCCATGGCGCCACGGGAGGGACATTTTCCGGCGAAGGCCAAGAATGTGATTTTCATGTTTATGGCGGGCGGGCCAAGTCACCTCGATTTGTTCGAGCAAAAGCCGATGCTACAAAAGTATCATGGTCAGTTGCCGCCGGAATCGCTAACGGCAGGAAAGCGGTTCGCGTTTCTCGGGGATAAAGCAAAAATCCTCGGTTCAGATCGGAAGTTTGCAAAATACGGCGATTGCCAAATGCAATTGAGCGAGCTGTTGCCGCATCATCAAAAGATCGTCGATGATGTGTGCTGGCTGCGCGGAATGAAAACCGATGTGTTTAACCACGGGCCCGCCAAGTTGTTCATGAACACGGGCTTTCAGGTGCCGGGACGTCCGAGTATGGGATCGTGGCTGACGTATGGATTGGGCTCTGAATCCCAGGATTTGCCCGGATTTGTCGTGCTGCAAAGCGGACCGCGCGGGCCTCGAGCAGGCAATGCGCTGTGGTCGTCAGGATTTTTGCCATCAAGTTATCAAGGCGTTCCCTTTCGCGGATCGGGCGATGCCATTTTGAATTTAGCCAGTCCCAAAGGCATCACGAAAGAACGCCAACGCGATTTTGTCGACGTGGTCGGAAAGCTGAACCGTGAACGCCTAGAAGTCACGGGCGATCCGGAAATCGCGACACGAATCAACGCCTACGAAATGGCCTATCGGATGCAATCGAGCGCGCCCGAGCTGATGGATCTCAGCGATGAATCCCAGGCAACGCTCGATCTTTACGGAGCTGAGCAGGGCGGAAATTCCTACGCGAATAACTGCCTGTTGGCTCGTCGATTGGTTGAACGGGGCACGCGATTTGTGCAGATGTATCACACCGACTGGGATCATCATGGCGGTAAAGGTCAGACGCTTGGGCCGGATTTGGAAAAAGTCTGCAAGCAAGTGGATCAGGCGTCAGCAGCGCTCGTTCAGGATTTGAAAGAACGCGGTCTGCTCGACGATACCATCGTCATTTGGGGTGGCGAATTTGGCCGCACGCCGATGGGCGAAACTCGCGACAACAAAGTCGGTGGGCGCGATCATCACATCGATGCCTTTACCATGTGGGTTGCCGGGGGTGGTTTCAAAGCAGGATACACCCACGGTTTAACCGATGATTTTGGCTACGAAGTCGTTGATCAAAAAATCCACGTTCACGATCTCCACGCCACGATCTTGAATCAGCTCGGGTTTGATCACGAGCGATTGATTCATCGATTCCAAGGCCGTGATTTTCGACTCACGGATGTTCACGGAAAAGTGGTGAAGGATATTTTGGCTTAGGAATTCACCGCCACGCCAACTCTCGCTTCACTCCGTGAGCGGAATGACTCGTATCGATCGCGCGCAATTCCGTCAGGATTCCATCGGCTGAAATCGTCGCTTTCACCCAGCCATTCGGCTGCTTTCCATCAAAAACATAGGAAGTCGGCGGAAGATTGATCTGATGAAATCCCGCCTCATCTGATTTGATGCCCCACGTATGGCTGTGTCCGTGAACGCAGGCCTTTGCCTGCGGGCGTTTCGCGATCAATTCCAGAAACAGCTCAGAATCGATGAGTCCGGAAAGCTTATAGGGTTTTGCGGATGGAATGATGTCGTCTCGAAAAACCTGTGGGTAGTGATGGCCGATCAAAATCGTGGGTTTGTCAGGATTCGTGTCCAATACTTCGGCCAACCACGTGAGTTGTTCTTCGCCAAATTCGCCTTCGACCTTGTTTACAAAACGGAGGGAGTCGAGAAAGACAAAGTTCGCGAACTTCGATTCCACGAGCCCGACGTGCTTGCTCTCAAGCGCTGGATTCTCCGCTTTCATTTCGGAAAACGCTTCGTAAAACGGCCCGCGATCGTCGTGATTCCCGAGGGTCATGTGAATCGGCAATTTGGCATCGATCAGCGGCTTGATGATTTCCGCCAGCTGATCGTAATCGGCGCGAAGGCCCACGTTGAAGGCACAATCGCCGTCGATGAGGATTCCCGTGAGGTTGTCTTTCTCAGTGAGAACTTCCGCAACAACCTGCTTTAGATTATCAGCAATATTTGTCCCCCGGGCAACGAAGGCTGAGTCCTTATCGATGTGAGTGTCGGCCAAAAAAGCCCAGGTCTCCGATTTTGCCTCAGCCGAAAATCCGGGAAGGGCAGGCGAGAGCGAAAGAACGGCCGCTCCTCCTAAAAATCGGCGACGTGAAACGGCGGAATTGAGGTGAACCGACATGGTGAAATGATAGCAAATTCGGGGTGAAATGTATCGGACGATTTTTCCTCAAACGCGGTTGAAACCCATTAAACGCCGCCGACATTGCACCATGCCGAGTGAACAAGAAGACCGCAATGTTTTGGGAGGTGAATTGATGCCGTGTAGCACGGACCCAATCACTGGATTTTGGCGCACGGGCAAATGCCACACGGGTCCGGAGGATTTGGGGTGCCACGCGGTGTGCTGCGAGTTAACGAAAAAATTTCTCGAATTCAGCAAAGAAACCGGAAACGATTTGTCGACGCCGATGCCCGAATATGGTTTCGCGGGGCTGAAGCCGGGTGATCGCTGGTGTGTCTGCGCGGGCCGCTGGAAAGAAGCGCTCGATGCCGGATTTGCGTGTCCGATCTATCTGGAAGCAACCAGTGAAGCGGCGCTAAAGTATGTCTCCCGCAGCATTCTCGAAGAATACGCTGTGCTGGATGACCCTGAAGATTGAATCACCATGCCAACCCGACGAACTGCCCTTGCCGCCGCTGCCTCAATTGCTCCTGCCATGCTGCTTCCGGCAGCGGAGAAGAAATCGAAGAAGCTGAAATACGTTCAGATTGGAACGGGGCATCCGCACGCCAGTAAAATCGGAGTTTACGATAGCAGCGATGATTGGGACGTGATCGGAATTGTCGAAGAAGATCCCGAAGCGCTAGCGAAAGCGAAGCAAAACGATACCTACAAGAAATTTAAATTTCTGACTCTGGAAGAGGCCTTGAACACGCCGGATCTCGCTGCGGTTGGCGTGGAAACGCCGATTCGGGATCTCTTGAAATACACGGAGATCGCGATCGATGCCGGGCTTCACTGTCATCTCGATAAGCCGGCGGGGAATTCGATGCCGGATTATCGGCGAATCATGAAAAAGGCCGATGCGGGGAATCTCGTCGTGCAAATGGGCTACATGTATCGATTCAATCCGGCGGTGCAGCTTTTTCATAGAATGCGAGACGCGGGTTGGCTTGGGGAGATTTTCGAAACCCACGCAGTGATGTCCAAAGTCCTTCCCATGGCTTCCCGCGAGGAAATCGATGAGTTTTCGGGGGGCATCATGTTCGAGCTGGGCTGCCACATCATCGATCTGACGATCGGCGTTCTCGGGAAGCCTGAAAACATCACTGCTTTTCCGCGTCGCGTGATTGATTCAGGTAAAGACACGCTGCAAGACAACATGTTGGCAGTGTTTGAATATCCGAAAGCTACCGCGACGATTCGTTCCACCTGTGTCGAGGTCGATGGGTTTGCCCGTCGTCATTTCGCAGCCTGCGGAACGGGGGGTACGTGCCATATTCAGCCGCTGGATCGCCCATCGATGATCGTTTCACTCGATCAGGAACGGAAATTTGAAGGTGAAGATCGGATTTTCAAAAAAGGGAAAAACGAAATCAAATTCGATCCACCGTATTCCCGCTACGTTGGTGATGCGGCTGATTTGGCACAGATTATTCGCGGTGAAAAAGAGAATTCGTTCCCGAGTTCGCACGATCTGGCCGTTCAGGAAGCCGTCTTCCGCGCAAGTGGGGGCACGATTTAACAACCCAAACTCAAATTGAGATATGACGTCGAAGTTGTCAGTTAGCTTTATTTTTCTGGGTGTTTTCATCTGTCACGCAGCTCCGCCTGTCGTTTCGGATGTGTCACTGGCCGACCAAATTCCCGATTTGGTTCAGACCGATCCGAAAGGGAAATTCGCCCGCGGAGGGAAAAGTTTTTGCGGTCCCGTGGCGGCTTCGAATTCACTTGTTTGGCTCAAAACGGGCAAGAAAAGCGACGACTTCAACTTTCAGTATTCTGTCGTCAATAAACTAGCTTCTGCCGAATACATGAAAGTCGATCCGGTGGACGGAATCGGTGCGAAAGGGCTGATTCGTGGTGTCAGCCGATATGTCGAAAAAGACATTGGCGACAGCGATTTCGTTCTCAAATATCAAGGGTGGCGTTCGACACCAAAAGAACATTTCACGGGTGTTCGTGATCCTCAAATCAAGTGGATACAGGGTTTCGTCGGTATGCGAAAAACAGCCTGGATCAATCTTGGCTGGTATTCTTACGATGCAGAAAAAGACGAATACGTTCGTGTTGGCGGCCATTGGGTCACTGTCGTCGGCTACGGAGTCGATGAGAAAGGCAAACCCAATGAACGAATGATTGTGATTCACGATCCCTCTCCGCGAACGGGAGCCGACCCAAACGATTACGTCTTGCTCAGCGACATTAAAACTGGAACGCTGCTCCGAAAAAACGGCAGTCGCTATCGATCTGCCAGCGGGCTTTTGAAAATGGGTGGCGGGATGCACATCAAATCGTCCGCCGACGTCGCCTTGATCGATGGTGTTGTCGGGCTCGATTTAAAATAAAACTCACTGGCTTGGAACGATCGAATAGGGTCTGTTCGACGAACCAACCCTGTTGGTTCGTCGACTTTGGCTGGTTGCTTTTGATGAGTTTCCTCTTAGAATTCGCGCCCTTAAAAATTTTATGAATCAGGATGTAACAGGAGTATTGCTCGTCGATAAAGGTCAGGACATGACGTCTCACGATGTTGTGGCTGTGGCACGGCGCACGCTTGGAATGAAGAAAATCGGTCACTGCGGAACATTGGATCCGATGGCGACGGGTTTGCTGATTCTCGTAATCGGAAAAGCGACCAAAATTCAGGATTTGTTGATGGCGGAAGACAAAGAATATGTCGGCTCCATGACGCTCGGCGCGACCACGAACACCCAGGACGCTGAGGGTGAGATTTTGGAAGAAAAGCCGGTTCCTGAGCTTTCGGACGATGAAATCAAAGCGGTCTTTGAAGAATACAAAGGCGATTTTTATCAAACGCCTCCGATGGTTTCCGCGATCAAAAAAGACGGCGTGCCGCTCTACAAGTTGGCTCGTCAGGGCAAAGTCGTTGAGCGCGAGCCACGGTTTGTGCATATTTCGGGATACCGGATCGATGGAATCGAACTGCCGCGAATCGATTTCACGGTGAAGTGCAGCAAGGGTTTTTACGTTCGGACCTATGCGCATGATATCGGTGAGAAATTTGGCTGCGGGGCACACCTCAGCGCGCTGCGGCGCACGCAGTCGGGGAAATTTAATCTCGAGCGTTCGGTTACGTTTGATGAACTGAAACACGGGAAACGCGAGGACATCGTCGAGAAAATGCTGACGTTGCCGGAAGTTTCTCGACTTCGCGGAGCCTAAGATCTTATGAAGTTTCGCGATTGTCAGCCGGAAGATGCGGAAGCAATTTCGGAGATGGCGGCGCGAATTTGGCCGCAGGTCTATTCAGAAATGATCTCGGTCGAGCAGATTGAATTCATGCTGAAATGGATGTATTCGCCTGAGAAAATTCGCGAGGATTTAGAACGCGGGGTGACGTATTTTTTTATCGAATCCGAAACAGGAGAAACCGCTGGATACGCGGCTTTTGGAGAGGATTCGGAGGATGGCGGAACTTGGCTTCACAAACTATACGTGGATCCGAGGTTTCATCGGCAGGGGCTTGCATCAGGTGCGATTTTGGAAATCCGGCGGCGAATTGGCATTGATGAGAAGCTGTGGCTGCGGGTCAATCGGGGGAATACGACGGCGATTGCCGCGTATGAGAAAAACGGATTTTCGACGGTCGAAGAGCGTTGCAGCGGTATTGGTGGCGGCTTTGTGATGGACGATTTTATCATGCGGCTTTGAAAATGATGGCAGTTGGGCTTTACCTGTGAGCATGATCGAAATTGTCGACCTCAATCACGTCGCGCTCGCAGTCAGCGATGTTGCGCGCAGCATTCAATTTTACGAAGACATCGTCTGCCTGAAGCAGAAGCCGCGGCCTGCGTTTGATTTCGAAGGCGCGTGGTTTGCGCTCGGTGAGACGCGCGAGCTTCACCTGTTGGAAGGTTTAACCACGGAACTTCACGAACATCCTCGTGGTGACCATTTCGCGATGGAAGTCGCTGACTTTGAGGCCTGCCAGCGTCATTTGGAGGCGAAATCAGCTACGATTGTGAATATAAATCTCCGACCCGACGGAGCGCGCCAGATCTTCATTGAAGATCCAGATGGCCACGTCTTGGAGTTTTGCGTGATGCCGCCGAAAAACTAAATCAGGCAGCAACCTGATTGATACGGTTAATCAGCTCACGAATTCGTCCAGCCCGACCGCGTTCGGCTGAAAATATGAGTCGTGGCATATCAGCGAGATGCTTCTCGTTCGCTTCCTGAGGCAGTGCCTTACAGGTTTCGAATTCGCCTTCAGCTAAAATATCTTTGAAGTCTTCGTTCAGGCCGGCCACAAATCCGTCGCTCAACTCAAAGTTCATCCGGATAACCATCTTGCCTTTTACAAACCGGTAACTGTGAAAATTCCGATAAAAGGTCACGATTTCTGCGACGGCTTCGTCGATGTCATCGGTGATTTTGAAAAGGCTGAAATCGGCTTCTGAAATAAGGCCAAGTCGAAACAGTTGGTCTTTCACAAAGCGTTCCCACGTCTTCCAATAGGTTCCGCCGGGAGCATCGACCATGACGACTGGGTAAATCAGTGCTTTGCCGGTTTGCATCAATGTGAGGACTTCAAATCCTTCGTCCATGGTTCCAAATCCACCCGGGAAAAGGGCCGCAGCGTCTGATTCTTTTACGAAAGCGAGCTTCCGCGTGAAGAAATAATTGTAATCAATCAGCTTTGGATCGCCGTGGATCGTGACATTGGCACTTTGTTCAAATGGCAGGCGAATATTCAAACCAAAACCGTTTTCACGGCCGGCACCTTTCTGGGCGGCCCCCATAATGCCGTCACCTGCACCGGTAATAGTCATGAAACCGGCGTCTTTCATGTGGCGCGCAAATTCTTTGGCGGCCTCAAATTCCGGCTCCCCCGGTTTGGTTCGGGCACTGCCATAAACGGATACTTTTCGCTCTTCGGTGAAAGGCGCGAATACGTTGCTGGAAGCCCGCATCTCCTTCAGGGCACGGTTGTAGAGCTTTAAATCGCCTTCAACGAGGCTGTCTTTACCCATTTGCAGAGCTGTCGTCACCAATTCTTTGATGAATGAAGATGATGTGGCGCAGCCAAAATCGTCGACTAAATCAGAGATCCTGGCGTCGATGGCTTCATCGCCCGTCGAAAATTTTCGGTTCTGCGGAATATTAAAAATCCCGCCGGCCATGAAATCGCGGGGGTCTTTGCGGAGGTGAGGGCGTTTTCCTTTCGGCATATCTGGTATTATAACATTACCGATTTTTTGAGGACATTTCACTCGGTTTTTTTACTTTAAAGTCACCCAATTCCGCTCCTTATTCACCGCCTCATGTCCACGAACGCAACCACAGACGACATTCGCATTGCTGACCTTCATCAACTGATCGCTCCAACGATTTTGATGGAGCAGGAAGCGATTACCCCAACAGCCGCCGCGACGGTGAAAAAGGCT
Source organism: uncultured Verrucomicrobiales bacterium (assembly GCA_937891465.1). Classification (GTDB taxonomy): domain Bacteria; phylum Verrucomicrobiota; class Verrucomicrobiia; order Verrucomicrobiales; family DEV007; genus JABDJT01. The sequence goes on from CALAHF010000089.1 coordinate 43,769, forward strand.
CGTGATGAAGCTGCTGCAATTTTAAACGGCAGCGATGATCGCGTGCTTGCCGTTGTCGGTCCATGCTCGATTCACGATATCGATGCGGCTCATGATTATGCTGAAAAGCTCGCCGCCTATGCTGAAACGGTGAAAGATGATCTCCAAATCATCATGCGGGTCTATTTTGAAAAGCCACGCACCACGGTTGGCTGGAAGGGATTGATCAATGATCCTGACATGAACGATTCGTATGAAATCAATCGTGGTCTTGCTGTTGCCCGCAAGTTGTTGCTCGACCTCGCCGAAAAAGGAATGCCGGCGGGAACGGAGTTTCTCGACACGATCTCCCCGCAATACATCGCCGATTTGGTGAGTTGGGGAGCGATTGGCGCCCGGACCACAGAAAGCCAGTGCCACAGGGAGTTGGCTTCAGGTCTTAGCATGCCGGTTGGTTTCAAAAATGGAACTGGCGGAAATTTTCAAATCGCGATTGATGCAATCGGTGCCGCGAGTCATCCACATCGTTTTCTCTCTGTCACAAAAGCGGGCGACTCTGCTATTGTTGCAACGACAGGAAACGAGACCTGCCACATCATTTTGCGAGGCGGAAAAAACACCGGCACGAATTACGATATGGAATCGGTTGCTGAAGTTCGCAAGGCGCTTGAAACGAAAGGGATTCACAACCGCATCATGATTGATTGCAGCCATGCCAACAGCGAGAAAGATTATCGGAAGCAGGGTGCTGTATGTGCTGAAATCGGTCGTCAGATTGCAGGAGGTGACTCTTCGATTTGTTCAGTGATGATCGAGAGTAACATCAACGAAGGCAATCAGAAGCTCAGTCTCGAAACACTGGATCAACTTCAGTATGGCGTCAGCGTGACCGATTCCTGCGTGAATTGGGATACGACTGTCGAGATGCTTGATAAGCTTGCCGAAGACGTGCGGAAACGCCGGGCGACGTCTATTGCGTGAGAAAACTTTAGATCTCAAAAAAATTTAAAATCCAACTGTGGTGATCTCGTGATCAATCGCAGTTGGATTTTTTTTGTAAGGTTTTCGCATAAATCAAAATGCCCACCCGTCAGTCAGGCAGAACAACAAACCACTTCTGCCAAAACAAATTCTACCTAACTGACCACTATGAAAAAAATCATCATCGCAGCAGCAGCAGTCATCCTCACCGGCCTTTTCATTACAGCTCCTGAAGCCGAAGCCGGTCCACGTTTCAGCATTCAAATCGGCGGTGGCCACGGGCATGGTCACGGTTGCGAGCGGGCACCTTACTTGGTTCGCACCATCGAAGTTTGCCGCCGCTGCGACCGTGTCGTGAGCTACTACCGCCCTTGCGGAACCCCAGTTTACCGCAACGTCACCGTGATTACTTATCGCGGAATTTACTCAAATGGAAGCAGCCGCACCTACACTCGCACGGTCTGATTCGAAAACCCTAGCAACAACCAAGTATTCAAAAAAAGGCGGCCTTCACTGGTCGCCTTTTTTGTTTTCCGATTCGGCTTTTAGAAAAGCTTCACCGAACCATTGACCGACATTGAGAGTGCCTTTGGTATCGTAGTGAGCGGGGTTTGCCGTCGTTGCGGATGAGGTATCGACATAAATCGAATTTTCATCTGCAGCCGCCACTGCTTTCTGAGCATCAACGATTTTTGGCATGAGTTTTTTTTTCCCATAACCAAATTTCGTATTCACTGCGACCAGCGCCATCATATCCGGAGCATAGAGATCCCGACGCAGGGCAGCGATCATTTCAGTGAGCGCTTTTTCATAGTGATCCACGTCATTGAGATTGGCATCGCTTTCACCCTGAACCCAGATCAAAGCCCGAATCTTCAGCGTTTTTCCTTCGGCTTTCGCCGCTTTGAGGGCTGCATTGGTTTCTGAAATGAGCGCGCGGTAACAGACTCCGGAATCGCCCGTTTTGTCTTCGGGATCCCAGTCTTTCCGAATCCCCGTTCCGCTGAACGCCGCTTTCACGATGGCGAGTTTTCGGTTGGGATCGGTTTTCAAGAGGTGCCGGGCAAATCCAATTTCGGGGCCAAAGCCACCGTCTTTTGCGGCGAAGTTTCCATACTGCCGTGGCATTGTGCCTTTTTTCATGGGGTTTCCGACCGGCTGTGGCTGGAGGTAGGTCCACTTTTTCCCGCCACTCGTCGAATCATGTGCGTCTGGCGGAGGATCACCTGTTCGCCACCAGAAGAGCACGTTCTTGTCAGTGGGATCAGCCGGCAGTTCAGATGGCTGGGTGTCAGCTCCAACTGCGTTTGATTGACCGGCAACGAGAACCAGATCGATCACTTCTTTCTGTTGGCCAATTGCAACACTGGAAATGAAGAGAGCCGGAAAAATGAGGAGTTTGGGAAATTTCATGATTAGTGAGATAGCCATCATTTCATCGTAAAATCGCGCGACGGGCAATTCCGCAATCAGGCGCAGCTGAGATTTTTCCTTTGATCGTGTCATTGGCCAATTTCGATGATTTTGTTAATCTGAACGCTATGACTCGATTCATTCTCAGTTTTTTCGTATGCGCCAGTTTCGCGATTGCGCAGCAGCCCAATTTGATTTTCCTGTTGGCCGATGATCAAAATTTTGATTCGCTTGGTTGCTACGGAAACGCCGATGTTTCGACGCCGAACATCGACAAGTTGGCAAGTGACGGGCTGATCTTTGATCACCACTACGATACGACCGCGATCTGCATGGCGAGTCGGGCGAATATTTTGCTAGGCCAATACGAATGGAAAACGGGCTGCAATTTCAACACTGGAAATCTTAGCGAGACTCAGGTTAAAAAAAGCTATCCCGTGCTGCTTCGGAAAGCGGGATATCGAACGGCATTTGCCGGAAAATTTGGAGTCGAAATTGAAGGAAAACAAAAAGAGCATGATAGCTTTTTTGATAAGTGGGGTGGTGGTCCTGGGCAGACCAGCTACGCCACAAAGAAAAACCCATCGATGGCGAAATACGCGAAAGAATATCCACACTCAACGCGTTCATACGGAGCTTTTGGGCGTGATTTTGTTAACGAATCCGTTGAGGCGAAAAAGCCATTCTGTCTGTCGATCAGTTTTAAAGCGCCGCACCGACCTACGACGCCTGACCCAATCGATAGCGCAGTCTATGCAGGGAAAACATTCACGAAGCCGCTTAATTATGGTCGCAACAACGGAGAGCATTTTGCTCCTCAAAGTAAAAAAGGACGCCAGTATCTACGGTTTGAATCGTGGGGCTACTCAAACAATTTTGATGAGGTGATGGCCGTCTATCATCAGCAAATTTACGCCATCGATGTTGCTGTGGGTATGGTGCGCGATGCGGTTGAAAAAGCGGGTGTGGCTGACAACACGATCATTATTTACACCTCGGACAACGGCTTCTTTTGCGGGGCTCACGGCTATGGATCGAAGGTGTTGCCTTACGAAGAAAGCATGCGAGTTCCGTTGATCGTTTATTCGCCGTTTCACAAGTCAGCCGGGAAAAATCAGCGGACGGAGGCATTGACGGCGAACATTGATTTTGCACCAACGATGCTTGAATTGGCCGGGGTGCCGGTGCCGCCGGAAATGGATGGGAAGAGCCTGATCCCACTGCTCGATGATCCGTCTGCGAGGATTCGGGATCATCTCGCAATCATGAATTTTTGGGGGCCGGAGCAAACCCACACGTTTGGAATTGTGACGGAGCGCTTCAAATACTTGCACTGGTATTATGCGGGTGAGGGGATGAAGCCAACCGAGGAGCTTTACGATTTATCAAAGGATCGTCTGGAACTGAAAAACCGAGCAGCGGATGCTGCATCTGCGTCCGATTTAGAAAGCCTTCAAACGATCTATGACTTAGTGGTTTCATCGATCAAAACCGAAGCGCGGACTCCTCATTACGCGAAATACGCGACGCTTTTTGATCGAACAACACCGTGGCCGGCTAAGGAGTCACTCCTGCCGAAAAAACGGACTCCGGCTGGAAAGTAAAACGGGATCCACGATCGAACAGGGTGCGTTCATCGAACAGACCCTGATGGTTCGTAGAATCGGAAAATCGACGGAATTAACCGTCGATGATGGTGAGCTTGTTTTTCTCGCCCCGTCCTTTTTCCTGGGCCCAAACGCGGTGGGCGTGATCGTAAATTCGCTTGATGGTGTCTTTGTATTTCAGACGGTATTCGATCGTTTTCGCGTGGGTCGTATCCGGATAATGCTTGGTCACGATGGTATCGACATCGCCGTGACCGGTTTTTGCGGTCACCTTGTTGGTGATCGATTTGAGGCGCTCCAGCGACGCTTTACCGGTGGTGAGCGCTGAATTTTCCGTGATCGGCTCGAGGAAATAATACCGGGCAATCAAGCCGCCGTCGGTCCCGATGGTGCATTCGTAAACGCGCACGCCGCCGTCGATGAGATAAGTATGCTCGCTAACGGAAGTGATTTGGTCGAGCCGGGCGACGAATCGTCCGCCGCTGGTTTCGCATTCCCAAAAACCTTTGATCCCGTTGTCTTGAGTGGTTCCAGTGCCGCCTCCGTTGGTTTGAGCAAAAAGTGATCCGGACAGGAGCAGGCCGGAGAGCAATGGGGTCAGGAGGAATTTCATAATAATCTGATTTTTTCTGAAACAGGGTCTTTCGAGATTGAACATCGGTCAACCGGTTTGGTTTTGAATTCTTTCGCGGTCAATTTCCGTTTAACAAATCATCGAAGTCGCCAGGACGGTATCCGTAAGCGTTGTCGGGGATCGATTTGTTTTCGATCTTAATGAGCTTCCAGCTTCCCGGACCGAATCCTTCTTTCTTCCACGTGAAAATCCACGGCGTTTTGAGTTGATTAGCGCGTCGTAAGATTTCGCTGCCAACTCCAAGCGCACGGCCGCTCAGTTTCAGGTTCATGGTTGCGGTTGCGGTATCATCGTCGTTGAATTCAAACTGTTCTTTTTGGGCCTTCACCACGAGGGAGATAAATTGTGAGCCGGCCTCCCGGCAGGCAAGGGAGGCCTGATCTTTGTTGAAACCCCATCGATCCGAATATTCTTCGGACATGAGTTTCATAATCTTGCCACGATTTCGTTTTTCGATTGATGTGATGAGCGCGGCCTGTTTCCGTTTTACCACATTGTTGTCGGACCAGTGGACGATTGCAAAGATGATCAGTGCAATGGAAAGAGCGAGGCCGGCGATTAAGATCAATTTAATTGACCCAATTTCACGGTTGCGTTGGATGGAGTTCACCCCTAAATGATCCCACGAAGCTGACAAAAACGGAAGCTCGAAATCCTACGATGGCTACCTATCGCCCCAACGTCGCAGCAATTCTGAGAAAGCCAAAAAATGGCAAGATTCTCATCGGCCAACGCGCTGACTTCAAAGGTTGCTGGCAGTTTCCTCAAGGCGGAGTGGACAAAGGAGAAGATCTACTGGGAGCGCTGCATCGCGAAGTGGAAGAAGAGATCGGCGTTGGTCAGAATTTATACAATGTCGTGGCTTGCCGAACGGGTTATCGCTACAAATTTCCCAACGGGCATTTAAAAAAAGGTGAGTTTTGTGGGCAGGAGCAGACGTTTTTTCTCTGTGATTACCTGGGGAAAAAATCAGACTTCAAATTGGATCTGCATACGCCTGAATTTTCCAAAGTGCGGTGGATTTATCCTGAAGAATTTATTCTGAATTGGGTCCCTGAATTCAAACGTTCGGTTTTTAAAAGGCTGATGCGCGATTTTTTCAAGGTGAAGCCGAAATTGAAGGGCACAAAACAAGTGATTTCTAAATTGTGAAATTTCATTAAAAATGTGGTAATTTTATAACCAGGTTGAAGTTCTTTACAGTTTTACTAGCCGCATTTTTGATTTGGCAGGTGGGAGGTGAATTTTTTAGTGATCCTCCACCAACGCCCTCACCGAACGGCACAATTCCAATGGTGGAACGTCGTCAGGTGATTCTCTTCACTGGATCGGATTGGTGTTCAGCCTGCGTTCATTTGGAAAAAACGATTTTGAAGCAGAAGGCCTGGAAGCAATTTCAGAACAAGGAAATCCGAATGAATGTGATTGATGTCGGGCGCAGAGGTGCGACGGCGGGGCAGGAAGCGATGCTGAAGCAATATCGAGTTCAGGGATTTCCGACGATGATTGTGACGAATGCTGCATGTAAAGAGTTGGGGCGAAAAGTCGGCGTCACAGGGGATTTGAATCATTATGTGAATTGGATTCGCACCGAGCGCTGATACGTAGTTTGCGATTCTGATGTTCCGCGCCATTTTGGTCTCATGCTGAAAGGAATTTCTCCGCTGTTGAGCCCGGAATTGCTCGCGACGCTCTGCCGAATGGGCCATGGCGACACGATTATTCTGGCTGACGCCCATTTTCCAGGTGAGTCGGTGAATGCGAACACGCTTCGAGCTGACGGATTGCTGATATCGGATTTACTGGCGGGAATTTTGCCGTTATTCGAGCTGGATAGCTATCTTGATGGGCCGGTCGCGATGATGGCTCCGGTTGAGGGCGATGAGGCGGATCCGTCTGTTGAGGAGTCTTATCGAAAAGTGATCGACGAACTGGCTCCGGGCACTCCTCCGATTGAGAAAATTGAGCGATTTGCGTTTTACGAAGCTGCAAAAAGTGCGTTCGCCGTTGTTATGACGGGTGATACGGGGAAATACGGGAATTTGTTGCTGACAAAGGGAGTCACGCCTTCTTGACCTTAATCCCGCGTTTTCGGTCCGGAAAAAGCGTTCGGCAAATGTCACAAACCATTCCATCGCAGCCTCGCGCTGAGCAGTATTCCCGTCCGTAAAAGATGATACGGAGATGGAGCGCGTTCCATTCTTCTTTTGGAAAACAGCGTTTCAGATCCTTTTCGGTCTGTGTTACGTTCTTCCCATTCGTCAGTTTCCAACGTTGGGCCAGCCTGTGAATATGGGTGTCGACTGGAAATGCGGGAACACCGAAAGCCTGGCTCATCACGACCGAGGCGGTTTTGTGGCCTACTCCGGGTAGGTTCTCAAGCGCTGCAAAATCTGCCGGAACTTCGCCGTCATGCCGTTCGATTAGCAGATGTGATAGATTGTAAATGGCCTTCGCTTTTTGCGGAGACAGCCCGCAGGGTCGAATGATCGCTTGAATTGCTTCGATCGAAGTGGCCGCCATTTTTTCAGGCGTGTCGGCCATTTTAAAAAGAGCGGGAGTGATCTTGTTGACCCGCTCGTCCGTGCATTGAGCAGAAAGAAGAACCGCAATGAGCAGAGTGAAGATATCGGTGTGATCGAGAGGAATCGGCGTCTCGGGATAGAGATCAGCGAGTCTTTTCTCGACAAAAGCAGCACGCTCAGCCTTCGTCATCATCTCGATCGGAGGGAAATTTACTTAAGCGCTGGTATCGTTGCGCAACAGATCGGTTGGGTTGCCAACCGGGGGTAGTTTTGGCATCGGCGCTGGTTTTACGCGATGGGAAACGCGTTTTTCAACGATAGCGTCATGCATTTCGCGAACATGTGATGCGCACGGCTTTTTAACCCTTCCTGCCAAAATCTTCCGGCTCCGTTCATAGCAGCCCCACTTGATGACCTCGATTGGAACTTCACGGACTCCCCACTGATTCATCTGAGTGAATGTCGGCTTATACAAATCGATTGTGTTTGATCCAACAAGGGCGCTGCCATAATCATCAACGATATACTCATATGGCATTCCTTTGATCTTGAAGCGAGTCCCGACTGGGTAGCGTGACCAGTCAGCAGCGGCACTGCGAACTTGTCCGAACTTTAACTCACTGCCGTCAGCACATTTTGTCCCATATGGGATCGAATCGGCTTCCAAATGACAATAAGCCGTCGTCCGGATGTTCATTTGTTCGGCAAAATGGTTGCTGGCGATCAGTGTGGTGCCCGGATTTGATTCCATGACATCGCTCGCGCTGAAGCTGACTTGCTCGACCTGGTCTTGCCCCACCAATCCAATGACAGCAGGCTTTAGATCAGATTCTGGCTTTTCTTCCGCTTGCTTTTTCGCTCCAAATGCAGCGAAGGCAGAGCCCGTCGACGCGGAAGCGAAGTTTGACCGCGTTTTGCACGCAGGCAGAATGCAAAAGATTCCTGAAATTAAGGCTATGGAAAGATATGGCTTCATCCCGTATTTTAGACAGAAATACACGGTAGAAGGTGTAACAGTTTTCTGCACTCAGGTCAAATGTGAAAATTTGGCTCTAAATCCTGTTATAATGGGGCTGTGTCGCCATTTCCTAAAATGTCAGCCACTTGTGAGGCCTCCATTTTTCGCTCTCGTTTATACATGTCGTAAATCGCTGTACCGAAAAGGTAAACGTGTTTGGAAAGTCGGCGCATTAAAAAATGTGCACCGAAGGCGATGGCTAGGCCTGTCAATATCGCTCCCCATAGCGGCAAATGGAACTTTGAAGTATTCGGAAGAATAACCGTCAACAACCAAGTCACCAGAAACGGGAGAGCAATCGTGACAGTCCACAGCCCAAAATATTGGAGCCGGGCGGACCGGTAGATTCGTTCGTTCATGACCAAATTAAGTTGTATCGAATTTTCCTTCGATTCGTCAATTTTAAAATTACGATTTTGTTAAATAACACAGCGAAAACCGGTATGGCATGTCGATGAATCCGGAGTGTTGGAAGACCGGGCACCCACTCGATAACGATTGCAGTAGGATTCATGGCACAAAAACGAGCCTCCACGAATCATTCGAGCGGTCCCCGAAGTTGGGCCGGTCGGATTTTCTAAAGTCGATTGGCTCGCTCGCCAACTTGGACTGAACCAGTCGACGACCCATTCCCACACGTTTCCTGCCACGTTATAAAGCCCGAAATCATTGGCCCGGAAACTTCGGGCTGGAGCTGTCGAAGTATAACCGTCTGCGCCCGTGTCTTCCTCGGGAAAACGACCCTGCCAGATATTACAGCGGTGTTTTCCATCCGGCGTTAATTCCTCGCCCCATGGGTAAATTGCCTGATCGAGGCCACCGCGTGCGGCAAATTCCCATTCAGCCTCGGTCGGGAGCCTTTTTCCTGCCCAGCGGGCATACGTGTTGGCATCGTTCCATGATATGTGCACGACAGGATGGTCCATCAGTTTGCGAATATTCGTTCCAGGGCCACCCGGCTTTCGCCAATCGGCTTTTTCCGTCCGTACCCACCAATTCAAACCTTGAACGGTCACCAGCTGCACATTTTTCTGATGCGCCTTTGGGATTTGATTCAAAAACACAAACGACCAGCCAAATTGTTCCGCTTCAGTCACATAGCCGGTTTCCTGAACGAATCTCTCAAAGTCGGAGTTGGTCACACAGGTTCGGTCGATCCAAAAAGCATCGATCGTAACGTCCCGAATCGGTCCTTCGCCATCAGCGGTCCACGTTTCCGGGCCTTCTGCGCCCATCCGAAACATTCCGCCAGTCAATTCGACCATCCCGTCTTTGCTGCCGGCTTCTTTAGATCGCGGTAATTCCTCTTTTGTAGGCGAATGAGCGCGTTCTCCAGCGGATGGCGAGCAACAGGGGTTCTCCGATTCCATTTTTCTATTCTCCCAAAATCTCAGCCTGCGCCTTTAGGAACTCCGCCTTCAGCTGCTCGTAATCCGTCGCTACAGGATATTGGGGGAATTCATCGATCACGTTTTGAGGAGGGCAGAAAAGAATGCCGCGATTGGCTTCGCCGAGCATCGTGGTGTCATTGTAAGAGTCACCGGTTGCGATCGTTTTGAAATTCAGCTCGTGGAACCGCTTCACGGACTCCCGTTTCTGATCTTCCATTCGCAGATGATAATCGGTGATTTTGCCGGAGTCTGAAATTGACAGCTTGTGGCAGAAGAGCGCCGGATAACCGAGCTTCTTCATCAGTGGCTTGGCAAATTCGTAAAACGTGTCGCTCAAAATCACGACCTGAAAGCGTTCGCGCAGCCAATCGAGGAATTCGGGGGCGCCTTCGAGGGGATCCAATTTGTCGATCACTTCCTGAACGGATTCAATCCCGAGGCCATTTTCATCCAAAAGGCGAAGCCGCTGCTGCATCAGCACGTTGTAATCAGGAATGTCACGCGTGGTGGCGCGCAATTCATCAACGCCAGTCAGTTCGGCGACATTGATCCAGATTTCAGGGATGAGTACCCCTTCGAGGTCGAGACAGGCTATTTCCATCAGGTGTATTTAAATTCTGAGTTCAAATCGGCTAAAACCTCAGGATTCGCAAGTTTCATTCCGTTCGTCCCACCAAGTTGATTGCCTTTAGCAAAATCCACGCATTTCTGAACTCAACTTTCGTAATGATGAAAAATCCCAGTTCATGGAAGCGGCTCAGGTTGAAAGTCAGCGAGCGCCGCACCAAATTCGCGGCGGTGTTCGAAACCGATCTCGATCTCGACGCGGGCGATTGCGGCGGCCCGATATTTTCCAGCAAAGGGAATGCGATCGGCGTCGTTATTTCACGAGCCGGGCACCACGCCACGTTGGTGATTCCAATTTTGAGGATTGCGCAGCTCTTTGCAAAAAAGTGAGTTAACCCGCTTCAGCAACAATCTCTTCGATTGCTTTTTCCAAAGAATCTCCCCGCAGCCCGATGTGGCGAATGACGCCTTTTTGATCTAGCAAATAAAGCGTCGGCCAACCGGAAACATTCCATTTCGTCGCAATCGGGCCTCCCGTGCTTCCACCGTCCCAAAACGAATCCCACAGGATGGTGCCGTCTTTTCGGAGTGAATTGAGTTTTTCCCGTGGATCGCTGTTTACGCCCACGATGGTGAATTTTCCTTCGAACGTCTTCACGAGCGACCGCTCGTGTTCGTACATGGCGCGACAAGGGCCTCACCAATCGCCCCAGAAATCAATCAGGACGACTTTCCCTCGATAATCACTCAGCTTCATCGCAACACCCGCACCGTTCTCGCCCGTAATTTCAGGAGCCTCTTTTCCGATTGCCAGAGCGGTCAGCGAGAACAATTGAGCATCCGCTAACTCTCCGATGCTCTTTCCGCGAGCGGTTTTAACCTCTGAATAATCAGCACTCAACGTTTCAAGAGTCGCAATCGTTTTGGCTTCGAGCGCTTCTTTTTCGGGACCAGGGGGCATTCGTTTCAAAGAACGCGAATCATTGCTCACTATCACAAACATCGATTTTGCTTTCACCGCTGGCTGTGGAGACGATTCCGCCAGCGTTTGCAGAGCAGCAGCAGCCTTTTCATTGCGGCGATAACCGAGATAACTTGGCAGGTTCTCCATTTCCGGCGAATCCAAGTGATCTTTCAGCAATGCATCGATCGCCTTGTCCCCAATCGGGTTCATTTCCCGATCAGCCGTCAAAATCCAAACCAACGCTTTTGGAGCGATCGCGTGCTCGGGATTTTCAGAAGCGAGGTTCCACGCTTTTTCAAGATACGGCACAACCTTTGGCCGCTTTTTCAGAACGGCCTGCCGTTCCTCGCTGGGAGTGCTTCGGTAAAGGGTCATGAAATCATTCATCTCCTTTTTCAGACCTGACGAAATCGCTTCGAACGCCTTCGCGGGATCCGCACTTTCATCCTGCCCGAAGCAGGAACTCGCCACCAAAATCAATGCTAAAAACATCCTCATGGCGAGGAGGATGTCAAAAATCGCGCCGAAGCGCAATCCCGGATTTCCCGCTTCACCCGTTCTCCGACTTCCAGGTATCCCACGCTTTCCGAATTCCCTCGAGCTCTTCCCAGCGATCATACAGGCGTTTAACCCGAACGCGTCGGCCCTCCAAATCCTCCGTCATCGCAGCGACCTGGCAGGTGTTCTCTTTGTAAAAATCAGGATCGTTCAGCTTGGCCTCAGCTTCGCTAACAGCCTCTTCGGCTTCGAGAATTTTCGCCTCGATTTCCTCAAGCTCCTTTTCTTCTTTCCACTTCAGCTTCGGAGGCGCTTCGGTTTTCACATTCCCGGCAACCCGCTTTTTGGGAGCCATTTGCGCTTTGTTCGCGGCTGAAACCGCCACCATTTGCTTCCGTTTTTCGCGGTAATAGGAATAATTGCCCACCCAGACACCTACCTGGCCCGGTTCTTCAAAAACAATGACGCGGTCGCAGACGCGATCCAGAAAATACCGGTCGTGACTGACCACCAGCGACGTTCCCGTGAAATTAATCAACGCCTCTTCCAGCACCCGCAAGCTTTGCAAATCGAGATCGTTGGTCGGCTCATCGAGCACCAGAAAATTGCCGCCGCGTTTTAGAATTTTTGCGAGCAACACGCGATTTTTCTCGCCACCAGACAAGCTTCCGACCCGATCATTAATCCGGTCATCCGCGAATAAAAAGCGCTTCAAATATGCTCGAACGGATATCGTCTCCGGGCCGAACCTCATCGATTCCTTACCTTCCGAGACTTCTTCAAAAACCGAGAGGTCATCATTCAACTCAAGCCGCGTTTGGTCGGCGTAGTTGAACTCTGTTTTCACTCCGATTTTCACGGTGCCTTCGTCTGGTTTCAGTTGCCCCATGATCGCTCGCAGCAGCGTCGTTTTTCCCGCTCCATTCGGACCTACCACGCCGACGCATTCCCCGGCTTCAAATTCCACATCCAGCCCGAGAAAGAGCGGCTTTTTCTCGATAAAATGCGAAACCGATTTCAATTTCACCACCACATTTCCCAACTTCGGAGCGGGTGGAACGACCAAGTCCATATCCAATTCCTCAGTCGGCGCTTTCTTGGCTTTCACCGAGTAAAAATTCTCCAACCGGCTCCGCTGCTTCGTTCCCCGAGCTTTTACCCCCGCGCGGACCCAGTTGATTTCGCGTCTTAGAAAGCTCTGCCGTTTCCCTTCGGCCGCCATATCAGCCCCAACCCGTTCCTGCTTTGCGAGCAGATATTCCGAGTAGTTTCCTTCGTGAGAGAAAAATTTTCCGTCCGCCAATTCCACAATCCGCGTCGCGATTCGATCCAGAAAGTACCGATCGTGCGTCACGAAAAAACACGCCGTTTTTAAGTTCGCCAAATACGCTTCCAACCACTCAATCGCTTCCGCATCAAGGTGGTTGGTCGGCTCATCGAGAATCAACAAATCCGGCTGCGCTACGAGAGCACGCGCCAGACCGACGCGTCGTTTTTCACCACCCGAAAGATGCCCCACAATCCGCTCCGCCGGAGGCGTGTCCAACTTGCGCATCAGCGTTTCGATTCGCGAATCGAGATTCCACCCGTCGCCGTGATCGATGATTGCCTGAACGCGATCATCCCCGCTTTCAAATCGCTCCAGCGCGTCGATCAGCTCCGCCGCGCCGCCTCGAATATTATCCAACACCGTGGCGTCATCATCCAGCTGAAATTCTTGCGGCAAATAGCCGACGACCAGCCCACGTGATCGCGAAATGTGGCCGTCATCCGCATTTTCATCGCCCGCGACGATTCGCAAAAACGACGACTTTCCGCAACCATTTCGGCCCACCATGCCGATTTTATCCCCCGCATGAACGGCCAACGTCGCGTCATCGAGAATCAGTTGATTCCCGAACGACAGCTTCAATTGAGTCGCGGATAAAATGGGTTCGGCAGCAGTGGCAGCAGACATGTGCAAGAAATAGGTCGTTTCTCGAAAATTTCATCCCCATTTCATGCTCAGTTCACATTCAGGCAGCAATATCTTCGCATGACTGATCAACAACAGCCTATTCCATTTCAAAAACGCAGCACGCTTGCCCTTTCGCCCATCATCACGCGCGGCGTTGTCATGTTGAATCCCGCAACGAACCAAATTGAAATCGAATACTGGCGAAGTTTTCGGTTCGTCCCGTTTTTCAGGTTCCCCTCGACCCTGATGAAAATCCCTGTCAATTCCGTCACCGGCGTTGAAATGAAGTGCCGCTGGTTTCCCGTGATTCGCCAGAGACTTCGCCTGTTTGGAACAAATACCTCCGTTTTTCGTCGAATTGGCATCGGAGCGCTCGATTTGAATTTCCCCGCCGAATTTCGCGAGGCCGCGCGAGCATTTACCCTCGAATTAAATTTCCGAACCGCGCTGGCATCAGTAAACTGATCGTGAACCATGAAAAAATTTATCCCACATCTCATCTGGATTGCCGGTCTGGGCATCGCTATTGGATCACCTGTGATCGCCAGTTTTCTGGGCGGCGGCATTCCCTACCAAGACCCAACGCCGGAACAAGCAGCCCGCGAATCAGCCGTAAACGGGATTTTTAAGATCGGGTTCCTCATCGGCCTCGCCCTTTTCATAATCGGATTCATTTGGGCCTTAATCCGAATGGTCATCTGGCTGGTCACGCGGTTAAAGAGTTGACCCGAACCCTTTTTTTCGAATCAATAGGGTATGTTCAACGAACCAACCCTATCTGATCGAAAAGCCATTTCGAACCAACCCTATTGGTTCAGCGAACGTACCCTGTTTGATTGTAATGGGGCTGTCTTCCAGTTCCGCTTCGTGGGAATCCTCAGACCGCTGGCAAGCCAGCTTGCCGCCCCGGTTGTTCGTTTCGCCCTGATTTTTGCCATCACCTTTTCGAACATCTCCAACGCTGAACCACCAAAAATGCCGACGATCATCGCCCATCGCGGAGCCAGCCAAAAGGCTCCTGAAAATACGTTGGCGGCTTGCCGTGAAGCGATTAATTGCAAGACGGATTGGATTGAGTTTGATGTCCGCGAGGTGGCGGACGGCGGGCTCTACCTCTTTCACGATGCGGATTTGAAACGGTTCAACCTCGGCGAAACGAAGGTGGAAACACTGACTTCCGAGGAAGCAGAGAAAATCGATGTGGGAACCTGGTTTGACCCAAAATATGCTGCGGAACGGCCGCCGACACTTCGGAAAACGCTCGAAGTTTGCCTCGAAGGAAAGACGGTTCCGCTAATCGAGCGCAAAACCGGCCCTGCGGCTGCCTATATCAAAGTGCTTCGCGAGCTCGATGTAATGGATCAAGTGGTGTTGCAGGCCTTCGATTGGGATTTCCTGGAAGATGCGAGAAAGCTCGAGCCAAATTTGAAACTCGGAGCACTCGGAAGCAAAGCGCTTGAACCGAAGCACTGGGAACAGCTCAAGCGATTGAAGCCCGATTGGGTAGGGTGGAATCATAAAGATCTCACTGCGGAAATGGTCGCGGAATTTCAAAAAGAGAACTTCAAAGTCGCGGTGTGGACGGTGAATGATCTTGCCAGAATTCGCAAGGTTGTGAGTTTTGGGATCGATGGATTGATCACCGATCGGCCAGCGGCGGCCCGCGAAGTGGTCGAATAAAATAAACGCATAACCTGGCTCTGAATTCTCGTGCGACTCTGGAGCGTCACGCTACGAACTTTCCACTTCGGGAATTGTCTTCCCCATACGCGCCAATTCGTTTTCTGCAGACTCCAGAATCAGCTTCGTTGGGTGGAATTCACGAAGCGTTTCCGTAATTCGATTGGACTCGACTTTTTCACCCACAGGGGTAAACGGAGCGGCGTAACGCGAGGCGTGTTCAGGATCCTGGCCAGCGGTGTTCCGCCAAATATGCTGCGACTCCCGCCCGGTTTTGTAAGCCCAGGTTTTCTTTTCGAAATACAGGGCGGCCCATTCCGTAAAGGTTTCGAAGGTCGCCAAATCTTCGCCGTGGCCTTCTTTCCAGACTTTCACGGCGTGCTCGTAGATGGCCTCGAGCTGATCAATCGTCCGTTCGATATCAGCCGTTTCCCGGACTAATCGGCAGACTTTTTTTGCCATTTTCGGATTGTAATCACGAATGCGATTGCGATACGCGTCGACCGAATGCGGCTCGTAAATCAGCGCTCCCTCAAAATTTCGCTCCCGCATTTCGACAAAATTATCGGGCATCAGAAAATTTCCAGCGAGCCCCGCTTCTCCGCAGACTGCGACCATGGCTCCCGTGGCAGCGGCTTCGAGCGCGATTTTTCCAGAGGCAAAAACCAGATCGGCGAAGGGGAGGAAGCCGGCTGTATTGACGTTGGGATCATCGATGAATTCATAGGCAACGCCTTCGGATTCACAGGCCTGGCGGATGAATTCGAAGTAATCTACCTGCCGATCTTTGTCTCCGAAGACAAAAACGGTTTCGAGTTTCTTACGGTATTTTTCCCGTTCAGGAAACCGGTATAGATCGACTCCATGAGGGATGAGGTCGATTTCTGCGGATGAAATGTAGTCCTCGTTCTGCAATTTCTCACGGCAAGCCAAATCGACTGCAACGTATCGAAGCACATTCGGTGCCGTGCAGGGAGCTTCTTTCCAATCCGTTGTGCTGCGGCAGATCGAGATAATCGGGCACGTAGGGAAACGCATTGCTGCGATCGTCGTTTCCCATTCGTGATGGCCGTGGATGATATCCGGCTCCCAGCCCACGGGAATTTCCGCCATTTCCGCGACTACCGCGATGCCCATATTTTTCAACGCCTCCGCGACATCGCCATGAGTCCGCGAAAAGCAAATGACATCATGATCCCTCCCACTCATCCGCGAAGCCAGCTCACGGATCGGGAGCAGTGTCGCTTCGGAAACCGGGTCGAGCGCGTGAGATGTGAAGAGAATACGCATTGTTTGGGAATATAGGCGTGATAGGGTTTGGCACCCGAAAAAGCGACAGAAAAGTTCAATTTTCAGAAAGAGAAACCGGGGTGGTTGTGTGGCGGGGAGGGCGTATGAAACGGACTTTTGACATTTTGATTGTGTTGCTCGCATTGATTCCTGCGTTGCTGGTTGGTATCGTGCTGGCTGCCGTCATTCGGGTGAAGCTGGGCTCACCGATTCTGTTTTTACAGGCACGCCGGGGGAAAAACGGAAAG
>CALAHF010000090.1 GCA_937891465.1 uncultured Verrucomicrobiales bacterium
ATGCACCGGCGGTTGAGGAGATGGTGAAGACGTTCAAAGTGAACGCTGCGGGATCAAATGCGAATGTGATCGATTCGGCCGAAACGATTTTGCTGTGCGTGAAGCCGCAGACTTTCCCCGGGATGATGGAGGAAATTGCAGATGCCGTCGGAGATCGGTTGCTTATTTCCATCGCGGCGGGAATTACGATTGATACGATTGAAGCTGGAACAGGTGGGCGTCACCGAATTATTCGAGTCATGCCGAACACGCCCGCGCTGGTGGGGCGCGGCGCTTCGGCGTATGCATTGGGAAGTTCAGCAACAGCGAAAGACGGTGCGCTTGCAGAACATCTTTTGGCCAGCGTTGGATACGTGGCTAGAGTCGAAGAGTCGCAAATTGATGCGGTAACGGCGGTGAGTGGAAGTGGTCCGGCGTATTTTTTCCAGATGGTGGAATCGCTGATTGCAGGCGGAATCGAACAAGGGTTGGATCCACTGATCGCGCGTGAACTGGCCGTTCATACAGCGGCGGGAGCGGCTGAGTTGCTCATGCGAACGGGCGAAAGCCCCACGACGCTTCGTGAGAATGTGACGAGTCCGAATGGCACCACCTTCGCGGCTCTGGAATCATTTCGAGAAGCGAACTTTGACCAAATCGTGCGGAACGCAGTGAAAGCTGCTCATGATCGTTCGGTTGAATTGGGCGCGAGCTAACGTTCGATTTTTGAAATCAATGAAAGATAGAATCGTCGTAGGACGTATTTTTCCCTGATGTTTCGTCGACCCATTATTCGTTTGCTGTTGTTCGGTTTATTTTGCGCCTTTGCCGTTGGAATTTTGATTGTCGCTTCCCATCGGTCAGTGGTTGGGGCGGCTTCGGGAGCGATTTTTGATTCCGTTGCTGACGTTCCAGAGCGCAAAGCAGCTGTGGTGATGGGCTGTGTAAAAGTGCTGCCAAACGGGCGACTGAATCTTTATTTCTCTCGTCGAATGACGGCCGCAAAAAACCTCTACGATGCGGGTAAATGCGAATACATCATTGTGACGGGTGACAATGGTCGCGAAGGCTACGACGAGCCGACTGACATGCGCGATGCGTTGATCGCCGCGGGGATTCCCGAGAGCAAAATCTATCGCGATTTTGCGGGATTCCGCACCTTAGATTCCGTGGTGCGGGCAAAAGAAATTTTCGGACAAGATGATTTCATTGTCGTGTCGCAGCCCTTTCACAACGAGCGGGCGATTTACATTGGTAAGAAACGGAGCTGCGAAGATATCGTCGGATTTAATGCTGACAAAGTTTCCGGAAGAAATGGGATTCGTACTCAGCTGCGAGAATATCTCGCCCGTGTGAAAACCGTCCTCGATGTTTCGATTTTAGATACCAAGGCGAAATTTTTGGGTAAACCGGTCGAGCTTGGTGGGCCGGTGACGTAGTTGCCTTTGGTAAATCCCAAGTGGCGGTGGGGATTGAGTTTCGAAAAACGTGTGGTACAGGCCTTTTTCTTCCCCCGCGACCTAAGGTCAGTATAGTGAGTGACGGCCTGAAACACCGATGAACACACAAACTCACTTCCCCGGTTGGGGTGGGCCTCCACGTTCCTCTCTCGCGTGGTCGCTTTTGGCAGCGGCTTTTGCAATCGCATTGTGCGGTGGTAGGGCGGAGCCATGTTTCGCAATTGATGAAAAGGTTTTGCAACTCGTTGAGGAGCAGAAGTAATTGGAATTGCCTTACGTTTCACCCCCGCCGCCACCTTTGCCTGATCTCCGGAAGCTGGCGGTTGACCGAACGATCAGTGAATTGTTGGCAGCATCGGAACTTCCTGCCCGTCGCCGCGCCCGATTGAACCGAATGGTTTCGGGAGCTTATCAGAGCCATGATTTCCAGCCTTATTGGACGGGAGCCATTCCAGATATCGTGATCGAGCGCGTTTCTGATTCGCTGAAAAGTCATGCGTTAGATCTCTTTTCGATTCCTAATTTTGCGGGCGAAACCATTGTCGAAGGGCCTGTTAAACGAGTCCCGGGGGTGACGATCGATGATATTCGGATCACTCTTCAGGTGGCTGAAGCGTCACTGTTATTGAAAGAAGGTCCCGCGACGGTTGAATTAATCTGGCCAGCGTGGAACCAGGGAGACACCCCGGGAACGATCAATACGTCAGTGCATACGGAGAATTTGACGAAGACCTTTTCGCAGCAATTGAACCAATATCGCGATGAACCCGAGCGGATTCTAACTGCGTTTGTTCCGCAAAACTGGATCTACACTCGCCTTCGAACGGCGTGGCTTGCCAATGTGGCGAATCCGAATCCTGGGCAGATTTCATTTCGCGGAAATGCCTCGCGCGGCCGGCCTTATCGGCAGGCCGGGGAGTTGGCTTCATTGCTGGGCATGCAGGGATTTATTGGTCCTGATCGTGCAGAAATTGCCGCAGCATCTGGCGTTTACACATCAGATTTAGCGGAGGCAGTGACGCAATTTCAGCGGGCCAACGGGCTTAGAGCAGATGGAATCATGGGCCCGAAAAC
Source organism: uncultured Verrucomicrobiales bacterium (assembly GCA_937891465.1). Classification (GTDB taxonomy): domain Bacteria; phylum Verrucomicrobiota; class Verrucomicrobiia; order Verrucomicrobiales; family DEV007; genus JABDJT01. The sequence continues at coordinate 2,514 of CALAHF010000090.1, forward strand.
GCTGGCGAAGTTGACTCGAGATCCGAATCGAGACCGCCAGCGAATCGTTCTCAACATGCACCGCGCCCGGTTGATTTCGAATAAAATGGGGCGCCGTTATTTGATGGCGAGTTTACCGTCGGGAGAAGTTTTTGGGTTTCAGAATTAAACGGTCGAAACGCGGATGCGCATTGTTTTTGGCCGAAATACCGAAGGCCGCCGCACCCCGATTTTCCGCGACACGTTGGAAGAAGTCACTTTTTCGTCCCTACTGGTGGGTTCCAAAAGGAATCGCCGTAAACGAATATTTGCCGCGGGCCTATCGAGATCCGTCGTCGCTTTCCCGTCGGGGGTATGAGATTGTAAAAGGCGGATTTGCAGATGCAAAAGCCGTGAGAATCAATTCGAGTGCTCTAAAAGGAGTTGCCGATGGGAAATACATTCTCCGACAACGAGCAGGATATGGGAACTCACTGGGGCTGGTGAAATTTCGATTTCCAAACGACCACGCGGTTTATTTTCATGACACCCCTCAGAGGCATCTTTTCAAATACACCGAGCGAGCTCACAGCCACGGCTGCATGAGGCTCGAAAAACCCAAGACGCTGGCGGAGTGGGTTTTGAAAGAAGATCCCGATTGGTCGATTACAAAAATCAAAAAGGCGATGGCATACGGGGATCGAAATGTCGCCACGCTCAAAGAACCGATGCATGTGTTTGTCGTTTATTTCACCGCTTTCCCGCTACCGGATCGAGAAAACGGAATCGCTTTTTTTGAAAGACGTTTACGACCGCGATTCGAAATCGCTGGGAGAACTGGTCGATCTAAGTAACACGGAATAACTCGTTTTCAGTCAGGCAGACTTTCTTCGCACGACCAGCAAATCTCAAAATTTCCTGGGTTCGCTTCGTTGCACTTCGGGCAGTTGATTGACTTTTCAACGTCCTCCGCATTTTCATCACGGACTTTGTGAATGATCACCATCGCCTTCTCGTAGTCCTCGTTGTTCACCACGCAGAGCGCCGGCCAGAATTCAGGAAGATCGAGCGCGCTGCTCGCGGAATGCTGATTTTTGATAAATGTATCAATGCCTTCAGATCGCAGCACCGGATCAAAATAGCCAATTTTCCTAAACTCCCGCTCGCGAATCAGTTCTTTCATAATTGATAGCTTATTGGACGACCGTTCGGTTGTCATCTGTCGAGAAAACGGTTTTACGAATCAACCCTATTGATTCGCTGAACCACCCCTATTGGGTCGTGAATAAGTGAGGGGGGCGGGAATGCGGAATTTTTTGAGTCTACAATCCACCGGTCATTCCGTTAAATTCTTAACATCATGATTCTGAAACCCTTTACTCTTATGATTGCTGTTTGTGCATTCGTTAGTTTTGAATCCTCTTGTGCTGGCGAGGTGAAAATCAAACAAGTCGATGACGGCTTCCGTTTTGAGATCGATGGCGAGTTGTTCACCCATTGGCAAACGAAGGATTGGAAAGTTGGATACCTTTATCCTGTCGTGGGGCCGGACGGCGAAAATATTACGCGGAATTATCCGATGATTGATGATGTGGAAGGCGAGCAAACGGATCATCCGCATCACCGCTCGATTCGGTTTTCGCATCGGAAAGTGAATGGCTTCAGCTTTTGGGCGCCGGATTCTCATAAGGATGGGACCACGGCGGAAATCAAATTTGTAAAAGTTGAAAAAATTGACGGGGGCGAACTTGTGATTTGGAATGACTGGTTGGGAAATGGGAAGCTGCTGCTGCAGGAAAAGTTGCGCATCAATGTGATTTCGTTGGAAAATAAACAGGTGCTTCTCGATTACGATGTGGAGCTGACAGCGCCGAATGAAGACGTGACGTTTTTTGACGAAAAAGACGGAGGCCTCGGGGTGCGAGTGCCGGCATGGATGGTGGTCAAAAACCGCCACACGAAAACCGGGACGGGCACGATTTTAAATAGCGAAGGTGACAAGAACACCGATTCGTGGGGAAAGAGAGCTTCGTGGTCATCTTACTTTGGCCCCAACCCGAAAGGTAAAGTTCTTGGGATCACAGTGTTCGATCACCCCTCAAACATGCGCTACCCAACACATTGGCACGCTCGTGACTATGGTTTGAATACGGCAAACCGTTTCGGGAAAGGCTTTTTTGAAGCGAAGTCCGGAGCCAAAAAAGGCGATGGCGATTATACTATCAAGAAGGGTGAAACTCTTAAATTGCGGCATCGAATTTATTTTCATCATGGCGATCCTGAAACCGCGAAAGTCGCTGAAAAGTTCGCTGCGTATGCCAAGGAGTGAGCGTAACTTGAGCGGTCTTCATGGTTAGATTTTTCCCTTCGGTATTCTGGATTTCCGCGCTCTTGCTTTGGCTTCCAAAGTGGTCAGCTGATGTCGTTTCGGCTCAGGGAGCGATTGAATCGAAAGGGGCAACATTAGTTCTGAAGTCCCGACCAGGCCGGGTTGATGACGTTTCGTTAAACCTCGAAAAGCCGGTTGATGTTATCGAGAATCAATCCCGTGAGGGATTCGTTTATCGTCTTGTCGATATTCAAAAAAATATCGAAACGGATGAAGCATTTTTTTCGTTACGCGTATGAGTTTTTATCGGTCGCGGGAGTTCAAGACGATGCCGAAATTGTCATCGAGTATGATCCCGCCTACGAGACCTTGCAGGTGCATGGCGTGACGATTCATCGGGATGGGAAAAAGCTTGATGGCACAAAAGGCCCGCTGATTCGGGAAGTGAGACCGGCCGGAAGATGAATTTGATTCGGGACTGCTCTATGGCCACCGCAAATTGCTAATCATTCCCGCAGGGATTCGACTGGGTGACGTGATGGAATACAGCTATTCAGTGGCCGGAGTGAATCCGTATTATCAGGGCAAGTTTTTCGATGAGGTTGAAATGAATTGGGAAACGCGTGTTTTGAAAAACCGCTACCGGTTAGTGAAAGCTCCAACTAAACGGCTGTTTTCTAAGAATCGGAATACCAAGGTTCAACCGATCAAACGTGCCTTCGGTGATTTGGAAGAATGGATTTGGACGGCGGAAGATGTTCCTGCAGTGCATACGGAATTGACGACACCGAAGTGGTTTGATCCGTTTGCAATGATCGAACTGAGCGAGCTCGAAACATGGAATGACGTTTCTAAATTGGGTGCCGTTCACTATCGATTTCCAGAAGAGGACGCGAGCGATGAATTGAAAAGCGTTGCCGAAAAACTGCGGCCTGATTTCGAATCCGAAGCAGAGAAGGTAACCGCAGCGATCCGGTTTGTACAAGACGAGATACGTTATGTTGGAATTGAAGAAGGCGGTCGCGCTTACATTCCAATTTCGCCGAATGTGACGCTGGAACGACGCTTCGGGGACTGCAAGGACAAGACGGTGTTGCTCAATGCGCTGTTGCGGGAACTTGGGATCGGCAGTTCACCGGTGTATGTCGAGATGGATGAGGGGCGTTCTCTTAGTGATCGTCTGCCGTCGCCTCTGGCGTTTGATCATGTGGTTTTGCGAATCGATTTGAAATCCGGAACCGCAGTGTATTGCGATTGCACGCAAACCCACGTTGGTGGCCTTGCAGGCGAATCGACTCCCTTTTCCGATTTTCATTTCGGGCTTCCGCTGTTCGATGACGATGCAGATTTGACGGCGCTTCCGGGATCAAAGCCAACTGAGCATCGGAGCGAATCGTTAATCGAAATTTTTCCGGGAGACATTGGTGACCCCGCTCTGATGTCGGTCACGACGACGTTTTCTGGCAAAGGTGCCAATTCAAATCGTTACTATTCGGAGTCTGATTCAGCCGAGGCAACCAAGTTGGAATTTCTTGATTATTACCGCGAAGACTATGGCGATGTGGCCGTGTTAGAGCCTCCGCTTTTGACGGATGTTCGGGATTACAACCTTCTTACCATCGTCGAATCATATCAGTTGGAATCGCCCTGGTTAGAAGATCTAACCGATCCCGGTTGGTATTCACTTCCGGTTTATTTGCGGGAAATTCGGGATCAGTTGGTTGAGCCGAGGCATGCGTTTCGGGAAACGCCGTTTCGTTTTTCGCATCCGAAAACAATTCATCAGGAAATGCGCATTCATCTTCCGATTCCCGAAGAATGGGAGTTCGAAGATGAATTACACTTTGTCGAAAGCCCTGCGTTCACCCTTCGGCGCGATGTGAAATTTGACGAAGACGCGGGTATCTTGTCGATCGTTTTAGATTTCAAATCACTCGCCGATCACATTTTACCCGAGCAACTGCAGGCTCACGCGGATGCCGTCGATCCGGCGTATGAGCTGACTCGATACGATCTTTGGAGTCTAGATGACACAGGAACGGGAGGCGCAACGTATGGCACGGAAGATGATCATTATTCCGTCGCGGGAACATCGGAGGACACCTTTTTTGCGATGGCTGGCGGGGCCACCAACGGAGGCCTAATTGGTATTATCATGGGTGGCGGGATCGTTGGGCTGATTTGTTTTCTGGTGCGGAGAAAGCACGTTTAGTAGTATCCCTTTCTTGGTTTCGAGTCGAGTTCTCCGATTTCGGGGATAACGATTTGGCTGCCGAATCTAATCGTCATGTCAGGCTGGAGAACCGCTCGGTAGCGTTTTGAAATACAGGTCCATGTTGGATCGGTCCATTTTTTGTAAGTCGGGCCGGAATAATTTTCCGAATCAAAACCGGTGTAGCGATGCAACACGCCTTTTGAATTACGAATTTGAATGGGGCGATTGGGCCAATATGGGCTTTCGAAATGGATGTTTGTAAATGAATGAACTGTCGACTGGGGAATCAGAAAGGTCTCATGGCTAAGGCGCGGAATTTTTTCATACTGGCAGCCGGTAATTTGCTGAAAAACAGGTTCGCCGGATAAATTATGGATGCGAACCGCGTTGCTGTGTCCAGCGCAGCAGGATGACAATATCGCAGCGGAAGTGGCGAGAAGCGAGAAGTTGAAAAACGAGGTCATTTTCACGATACGGCGACTTCAGTAAGACCTTTCAAAAAGTTGTTTTCTTTCGTGCAGCGCGATTCCGCTCTTCACGTTTCTGTAAATTTTGATACGATCTATTCATGCGTCCCTGTGTTTTATTTCTCCTGTCTCTGCTGACTGCGTCGCCATTAGTCGCGCAGTTTTCGGAAATCCCGACCGAACCCAAGTTGGGGGATACAATGTTGGCGACGTATTTTGAGGCGGAAACGAAGCGCGTTGCCAATCGATCGCTTGTAAATATCAAGACAGCCAAAGACTGGAACGATAACAAAGCCGCGTATCGCCGACAGCTGTTTGAAATGTTGGGGCTGCAGCCGCTTCCCGCCCGTTCAGATCTGGAGGCTGAGATTACGGGGACTCACGAGCGAGATGGCGTCGTTGTTGAGAATATTGTTTTTCAATCTCGTCCCGGACTTTACGTGACCGGAAATTTGTACCGGCCTAAAGATATTCCTGAAGGTGAAAAATTGCCGACGATACTCTACGTCTGCGGTCACGGAAAAGTGAAGGAAGACGGCGTCAGCTACGGAAACAAAGTTTACTACCAGCACCATGGCACGTGGTTCGCTAAAAATGGATATGTGTGTCTGACTATCGATACCTTACAACTTGGAGAGATCGAAGGGACCCACCACGGCACTCATCATGAGAATCGTTGGTGGTGGAATTCCCGGGGATATACTTCGGCCGGAGTGGAAGCTTGGAATTGCATCCGGGCGCTCGATTATTTGGAGACTCGTCCCGAGGTCGACGCGAAGAAAATTGGCGTGACTGGTCGTTCGGGAGGCGGTGCCTACAGTTGGTGGATTTCAGCGCTGGATGAACGAATCGCGGTTTCGGCTCCGGTCGCGGGAATTACCAGTTTAAAAAACCATGTGGTTGATGGCTGCGTCGAGGGGCACTGCGATTGCATGTTTCAGGTAAATACCTATCGCTGGGATTATCCGATGATTGCTGCGTTGGTGGCTCCGCGACCGCTGATGATTCTGAATACGGACGACGACCGGATTTTTCCGCTGGATGGTGTTGTCGATGTCTTCCAGAAAACGCGTAAAGTTTACGAACTACTGGATGCGAAAGAGAATTTAGGGTTGTCGGTGTACCAGGGGGGGCATGCCGATACTCAGCCGCTTCGAGTTCCTGCGTTTCATTGGTTTGAACGACACCTGAAAGGCAAGAAAGCCAGCGATGAATTGGCTGACGCTTCTGCTCCCAAAATCTTCGAGCCAAAAGAATTGAAGGTTCTTGATTCCATTCCGGAGAACGAACGGAACACTGTGATCGACCAATATTTTACTCCGAGAATCGATCGTCGCTTAAAAGTCCCTGCATCAGCTGCTGACTGGAAGGCGGACGCGAGCCTCATGAAAACTCGGTTGCGGTCGAAATCGTTTCGGGGCTGGCCTTCGCCGACGTTAGCAGGTGACTTGGAAACGATGAAAATCTTTACGAAAACGAGCGACGGTTTGGTTTTCACTCGTTACGCATTTAGCAGTCAAGCTCCATTTCGATTGCCGCTTTTTGTGGTTCATCGCCAGGGAATTGATCCGGAGGATCTAGATTTAATTGTGTTGAACGTGCTCGATGAAAACACGTGGAATGATTTTCTCACAGGGATGGGGTCGAATTTCCCGGGAGGTTTTCCCCTGATCGAAAAACTGCCGCCGCTTGATAAAGAGCGTTTCGAAGCTGAGAAAAAAATGCATGCGAATATGAAATGGGGAATGGCCTATCTCGCACCGCGCGGCATTGGACCAACTGCCTGGACAGATGATCCAAAAGAACAGATTCACATTCGTCGTCGTTTTAATCTCCTGGGCCAAACGCTCGATGGCATGCGGGTGTGGGATACGCGTCGCGGAATTCAGGCGCTTCAACAAATCGGTGGAATGGAAAAGCCCAAATTGTGGCTTCAATCCAGCGGAGACATGGCAGGAAACACGCTCTATGCATCGCTGTTCGAAAAGAATATTCATCGGCTCGATCTCCACGACTTGCCGAATAGCCATCAGGATGGGCCGACTTACCTGAACATCTTGCGGTTCATGGATGTGCCTCATGCAGCAGCAATGGCCGCCGGGAAATCGCAGCTTCGGATCTATACGGATGACCAAAAGGAGTGGGAGTTTTTGACAAAGACAGCTGCAAAACTTGACTGGGATGAGAAGCAATTGCAGATCAGGAAAGTTGTGGAAGGGAAAAACGAGGAATGACGGAGTTACGATTCAACAGGGTTGGTTCATCGATCAGACAGTATCTGATCGTTGTGATGCATTTCGCGATCGCGTCGTGTGTCTGGGGGCAATTACTTCCGGATGAAGTTGCGATCGCAAAGGCCAAATTCCTTAAAAAGGCAGAGGCTGCGATGGGAAGCAAGCCGGTCGATTTAAACGAAAAATACTTGGCTGGTTTGCAGGCGTTGCAGGCGAAAAAACAATCTGCAGGCGATTTAGAGAGTGAGTTGGCGATCAAGAAAGAGATCGAAACGGTAGAGGCTACCGGCGCGTCGGGAACCGGGAAAGTGAGCAAATCGAGTGGGCTGGAGGAGTTACGGAAGATATACGGAGACTCCCGATTGAGGTGGAACAATTCACAAGTGGATGCGTTGGAAGCACTGAAAGCTGCATATCTTGCCAGCTTGAAAAAGATCACATCAGATTTTACGGAAGCTGGAAAGGTTGAAGAGGCGAGGGTGACGCGTGCCGAGGCGACGAAGGTTGCGGCGATTACGATTTTCGATTTTCAGAAAAAGCCGAATTCACCGGCGCCCGTTATTGCCGATGCAAATCCATCGGGCAAAAGAGCGGGCCAGGTTCGAGGTTTTGGGCGTTTGGCCACGTCGAAGTTCATTCCGGATTAAGTGGATTTTGATCTGACTTCACTCGAAAAATATTCAGATTTTGTGGATGTGGCGGGAAGTCCTTACGTGTTATTGTTCTGAAGAGCGGACGGGGATGTCTTAAATCATCAAGGGGACGTCATGGGTCAGGGAGCGGCGAAGCTGGTCGTTTCGGGCTCAACATGCGGCTACATCGATGCGAAGGGAAATTTTCAAGCGATAACGGATGGGGGCGCTCCGGATGAAGCGAATCCGATGAAAACGATGCGGAAATATTTTAATCGGCGGCTAGCCATCAATCAAAATGGCGATGTGATCGGATGGGGCGGTGAGTATAACGACGGTAGCCGCTCTGTTCCTGAGCCAGCCCGCAAAAAGGTCAAACAGGTGGCGATGTTTTATGACACTGATTTTGCCTTAACCGAGGATGGAAATCTGTATCGTTGGAGTAAAAAAGGGCTTCTCGATCAATCTGAAAAAATTCGATCGAATATCGAGAACATTTCGATTTTTGCATACACCGGTTTTGCTCTTTCTAAATTGAATGATCTGTATCGTTTGGACGGAAATCTGCCGCAGTATTGGAAAGAAAAGGCGAGAAATGTGATTTGTCGGGGGAGCTGGCGGCGATTCTCTCGATGGATTATCGATGGAATATTTTTGCCCACAGAAAGACCCCTATGGGGAATGAAATAGAAGTGCTGGGTATTGTGATGAATCGGCCCGAGACGATTGATGTTGAGTTCAATCCTTTTTATTCGGATTGGAAAAACAACAACACAGCAAGCTATGCGGTGTGGATTGAAGACGCAGGGACCCCGCAGCTTGATGTTACAAATGTGAAGTCGTTGCCCGCACCTCCCATCGCGCCGCGAAAGTCAGGAACTGGATTTTTTGGGACCGAACTCGACTAACCGGGCCGAAATACCGCACATTCGCTGAATTGACGATTGGCGTTTCTATCGCAGATTCATTCCGTGAGCGATTCTTCTCCTAAAAATCCCAAGCTGCTTTACTGCCGGTGCGCCTTTGCCCAGGTCGTGCCAAATGATACAAAAAATGAGGTGCTGGAGCGGCTTTGTAACTCGGGTACGAGCTTTGAATCGGTGTCGGATCTGTGTGAAATGTCAGCTCGAAACGATCCGCGTTTGGAGCAGCTGATGGAAGGAGAAGAACCAGTGAAAATTGTGGCGTGTCATCGGCGGGCTGTGAAATGGCTTTTCCACAGCGGAGGCCAAACGTGGACCGAAGCAGACGAGGAACGAATCGAAGTGCTGAACATGCGTGAAGAATCAGCTGACGAAATTTGCGACAAGATTTTATAAAATGAAAAACGAGACCACTCCATTTCAGGTTATTTTTTACGAAGGTGAGGGCGCTTTCTCGATCGCGAGCGACACCCGTTTTTCCGCGACATCGACGCTTCTGGATAAAGGGTATGCGGTCACGCGAGTGACTGACAAAAACGGCAATACGCTGACACAGCCTTCTCCCCACGTGCCGATGATGGTGCTGGGCGATTTTTCGGGGAGTGCTCCGCAGCTCGAAGATGCGGCGGGTAAAACGCCGATTGAGTCCCGTGATATTTCGGGGCTCGATGCGGATGCCATCGTGGCGCTTCTCGAAGGTGCGCGAGGCGAAAAGACCTTGGACTTAAATCAGCCGGGTGAAGCTGGAATGTGGAAGCCGTGGTTCCCTGTAATCGACTACGATCGCTGCACCAACTGCATGCAGTGCCTCAGTTTTTGCCTGTTCGATGTTTACGGCGTCGATGAGGAAAAGCAGATCCAGGTGCAGAACAACGACAACTGTAAAACCAATTGTCCGGCTTGCTCGCGAGTTTGTCCAGAGGTAGCGATCATGTTTCCCAAATACGGTCAGGGGCCGATCAATGGAGACATCGTCAGCGAAACTGATGCGGGCCGCGAGAAGATGAAAGTGGATATCAGCTCGCTTCTCGGCGGTGATATTTATTCGAGTTTGAAAACCCGAAGCGAGAAGGCGAAATCGCGATTTTCTAAAGAGCGAAGTCCTGACAAAGCGTTGACCGAGCGCAAAAAGTGTCTCACAAAATTGCAGAAAGATGGATTCATCCCAGCTGAAGTGTTGGCGGAAATTGATCTCGCAAGCTTGCCGAGTCCTGAGGAAATCAAACGTAAGTCCGAGGAACTCGCGCGTCTCCAGGCGGAGGATTGAGTTTATCCAAACGGGCCACAAATCCGTCCTCAATTTTCCGGCTGATCGGGGGCGTTTTGAGAGATGAAAAGCCGCCCTTGGCGAGATCTTGGGGAAACTCAGACGTGCAATTTACTTCTCGGAGTGGCTCAGCGAATGGGCGTGGGAAAGATAGCTTCGGAGACCCTACCACAGGCCTGAACGGGATCGGGTGAGTAAACGCATCAATGATGATCTCCATCAGGCTTATCACCTTCTTCTTCGTCCTCATCGTCCCGTTTTGGAATGCGGAGGAAACGCACCACTTTAACTGACTTTTCATCTGCGTCGGTGACGGTAGCTATAAAGCCTTCGATTTTTGCTTTTTCACCGACGGTCGGAAGGTGGCCGAGAACTTCGGTTATGTAACCGCCAACCGTGCTGACGTCGGGACTTGCGAGAACGAGTTCTTTAACTACGTCATCGAGTTCGTGAAGCGGGAAGGAGCCTTTGGCCACGAATTCGTCAACGCTGATGCGTTCAAATCCCACTTCGTGATCTTCGTCGAATTCGTCCTGAATATCACCAACCACTTGATCGAGAACATCATCGAGCATGACGAGTCCCATGGAACCACCGTATTCGTCGACGACCAGTGCCATATGTTCGCGGCTTTTCTGAAAACGAGTCAGAAGATCGTCGAGTGCAACTAATTCAGGAACGATCATGATATCGCGGCGAACTTCTTCGAGATTTGGCGTCTCGGTTTGCATCTCAATAATGATGTCCTTGATATGAACGAGCCCCTTCGTGTTATCAAGATGACCATCGACCAACGGAAACCGGGTATGCTTCGAATCGAGGGCGATTTTCAGGTTTTCGTCGAATGAGTTACTGACATCGAGCGAGGTCACCTCGTTCCGCGGAGTGATGATATCGCGGGCGCTCAGCTCATTCAATTCGAGGGCGTTGATGAGGATTTCGTGCTCCCGCTTCGTCACTTCTTTGGCTTTTCCAGTTTCTTCAACGAGTAGCCGAAGTTCCCCCGCGCTGAAATCTCCTGGCGCGTGAGGATCAATCGGTTCGAGTTTGAAAATGACTTTCAATAGGAATGTGGCACACCAATTCAGTAACCAAACGGGGCCGCGAAAAATCAGAAAAAACCAATGCAAGGGACGGGCGCAAACCATCGAGGTGCCGAGCGACTTTCGAATCGCAAACACCTTGGGCATTTGTTCGCCGACGACAACGTGAAGCACGGTGATGGCGGAGAGAGCGATGATCCAGGAAACGATGCGAACGGCATCTTCACCGAGGCCCATTTTATGAAATAATGATTCAAAAATACCGGCGATAAAAGGTTCGCTGACGGCCCCAAGGACGATTGAAGCAATCGTAATTCCCAGCTGACAAGCCGAGAGATACGGATCGAGGTGCTTTAAAATATGTTGAACGAGTATTGCGTTTTTCTTTCCGGCCTCGATTTCTGGATCGAGTTGGCTTTCCCTGACTTTAACGAGGGCGAATTCGGCTGCGACAAAAAATCCGTTTAGGAAAATAAAGAACAAGAGAAAAAATAACTCTTTGCCGAACTGGCCGCCGGTTATTCCTCCCTCCGTGAATGGTAAATGCGTTTGAATTTCTCCGCCTGCGGCTGAGGCGAGAATGAGGGTGCTCGAAATGAGTGACATTTAGGGGCGTTATGGGATGCGAACGTGCGGATTTTACACGCAATCACTTCCCAATGCAATAGAGCGCCGTTTGCGACCTTGCGAACAAATCTCCCTGAATCGGAGCCAATGTCGCCCGGAAAATCTCATCAGATGCGGCGCCGAGCGGATTTACTGAAACGACGTTCATTTCTTTTCCGGGCTTGATGACATAAACCTCACCACCAAAAACATTCTGGAAGTAGACATTGCCATTCGCTACGAGCGGGGACGCCGCGCATTCGCCCTTCAGACCGATCCGATCATTCCAGAGAACCTCGCCAGTTTTTGCATCAAAACAGGCTCCAACGCCACCCATATCAACGACGACGACAAATCCATCCACAGCGGCCGGTGAGGGGAGATCACGTCCAGCTTTACGCTTTTTGTGCCACACCATATGGCTGGCGGTCACGTCGCCGGAGCCACTGGGTTTCACAGCGTAAACGTCGCCTGGCTTGCCATTCACGACAAAAACCGTTTCGCCGTCGAAATCTGGAACGGGTGCTCCGCGGCCATTGAAGCCTTTGCAAAACCACAGTTCTTTTCCATTTTCGGGATCGTATCCGCGGACACCAAACTCACCATTCAGAACGAGCTGTATTTTTCCACCAGTCTCGATCAACACCGGGGTGCTCCAGCCGCCTTTTGGCTTGGTCTCGCGTTTCGTCGCCCACGCCGGATCTCCGGTTTTTGTGTTAAATGCGATGAGCTGAGATTCTCCCTCGGAATCGGTATTCTGAATCACGTTGTCATCGACAATCATGGGTGAAGCCGCGACTCCCCAGTTTCCGGGGAACGCTCCGAGGTCTTTCGACCAATTGGGGTTTCCGTCGTGATCAAAGCAATGAAGTCCGCCCGGGCCAAAAAACGCGATCACTGAATCAGCGTCTACCGCACACGTTGGCGTAGCCCGCGAGTTCATTTTGTGAGCCGACTCAGGATTGGCGCAAGGCACAGATTTCTCCCAAATCGTATTTCCAGTCTTTCGGTCGATGCAAAAAATGAAGCGTTCTTTTCCGTCATCCGACGCGCTGGTGAGGAACAATTTATCACCCCAATTCACCGGAGATGATTGGCCGGTGCCCTTCAATTCGACCCGCCATTTCACAGAATCTGCAGTCCATTCTGTCGGAACATCGGCTGCTGTCGAATGTCCGCGTCCCGTAGGTCCTCGGAATTGATTCCAGTTTTCCTCAGCAACGAGAAGCGAAGCGGCGGAGGCCGCGAAGAGAAAAGCAACGGCAGATAGCGTAAATTTCATGGCGTGAAGTGTAGCGAAAAGGAATGAATTTGCGAGGAAAAGCACGGGCGTTTTCGCGGAGTCAATCCCTGCGTAGCAGAACTTGCTAAAAGTTCATTGCGAAGCCTTTTATAATCCAAGGTTGTTCAAGCTCCCAGAATTTGGCGATGGAAAAATTGTCAGAATTTTGCAATGCTGAGCGTTTATGAAATGACATCGTTGCGGTACCGATAACACTCGGATTCCTCTGGAAGCGCAGCTAAAGCGAAGATAGAAAGATGAGACAATTATTGGATCATTCGAAATGGAATTGGATACGGAAGCTCGGCGTTTTTTTGACATTGGGCGTCATTCTGATAGCGGCGCCAATTGTATTTCTGGAACTATCCCCAGAAACGCTACGTAAAAGAATTACACACCCAGTTTCTTATCACATATGGAAGATTCAAGGGTTCGCATACCAGCTCGAGAGGGGGGCCTCTGGTTAAAGAATACGAAAACGCTCGTTTTATTCTTAGAGAACATTAAAAATCAAAAGACGAAAAGTGGTTCACCGGAAAGGATGGGGCGGTTTATCACATCGATTACGCGAGGGCGGAAATTATCGCGACAAAACGAAGATTGCATGAATTTGACAAGACAAACAAACCTCCTCCCCGGTTTTATACAGAATTCGTCATTAAACATTATGGGGGAAAGTTCTCCAAATGAAGCATGCATTTCGGTCATAAAAAAATGTAACCTTATCCACCACACCCACGTCTTTCCCAACAGATGAGCGCCACTCCACCGCCTTTACCCCCAGCCGTCGGCGCTCGAGCGATGATGAAGAATTTGCTCTTCATCGGTTTGCTGGCCGGCCTCATCGGCTATGCGATTTCGCAGTTGTGGAAGCCAGAACCGGCTCCGTCGGTTTCGTTCGTGGCTGATGATGCCGCTGCGGTTTCGAGGAAAGTCGACGCCGCTTTCGTGGCTGATTGGAATGAGAAGAAGATCCAACCGCTCGCTCCTGCTGACGATCTCGCAGTGATGCGACGCCTTGGGCTGGCGCTGACTGGATCGGGGCCTTCAGTCGAGGAGATTCGGCATTTCGAAAAACAGCCCGAAAACCGCCGAATTGAGTGGTGGGTAAGTCGGCTGCTCGATGATCGCCGGAGTTCTGCTTATCTTGCAGAGCGATTTGCGCGGATATTTGTTGGCGTGGAAAACGGTCCGTTCATCGTCTACCGCCGTCACCGAATGGTTCGATGGCTCGATGATCAGATTTTTGAAAACAAGCCCTACAACGATCTTGTCCACAATCTCATTGCCGCAGAGGGACTCTGGACCACTCATCCCGAAGCGAATTTTATTACCGTCTCGATCGATCAAAACAATCAGAAAAATGGTCCCGACGAAGTAAAGCTTGCCGCTCGGACGACGCGAGCATTTCTCGGTGTTCGGATCGATTGTATGCAATGCCATGACGACATGTTTGGAGATCGTTGGAAGCAGAAAGATTTCCACCAACTGGCAGCGTTTTTCTCTCAGGCAAAAATGGGAATCACCGGGGTTCAGGAAGATTCAAAGCTCGAATACGCAACGCGGTTCCGAGGGGAATCCGAAGAGGAACCCGTCAGTGCAGCAGTTCCGTTTTCACCTGAATTGCTGCCGAAAGATGGGAATCTGCGTCAACGATTGGCGACGTGGACGACGCATGACGACAATTCAGCTTTTGCTCGGACCGCAGTGAATCGGGTTTGGGCTTTGATGTTTAATCAGCCGCTCCATTTTCCCGTCGACAACATCCCATTGGAAGGACCGTATCCACCGGGGATGAAAATTTTAGCGACCGATTTTGTCGAAAATGGATACGATTTGCAACGTCTCGTTCGCATCATCGCCAGCACCAACGCATTTCAAATCGAAAGTCGGTCCACCGATCCTGCGAATCCTGTTACTGAAGGACACGAGCAAAATTGGGCGGCATTTCCAATGACGCGGCTGCGGCCCGAGCAGGTTGCTGATAGCGTGATCCAATCGTCCACTTTGAGCCCGCTTGATGCCGATTCGCACATCATTTCGCGGATGCGTGAGTTTTTTGAGACGAACGACTTCATCAAACGCTACGGAGATTTGGGAGAAGACGAGTTCGGCGAGCAGGCGGGAACGATTCCGCAGCGATTGGTGATGATGAATGGAAAACTGGTTCGTGAACGAACCAAAGAGAATCCAGTGATGAATGCCTCGACTCGAATCGCCGGGTTGACGAAAGATCACAATATCGCCATCGAAACGGCCTATCTCGCCGTTTTGAGTCGCCGTCCATCAAGTGAAGAAAACGACCATTTTGTATCTGAATTTGAAGGGAAATACGGAAGCGACCGGTCCCGTGCGATGCAGGATCTGTATTGGGCGTTGATCAATTCAACCGAATTTACATGGAACCACTGAACTTATTTTTTACGAACCAACCCTACCTGTTCATTGAACGAATCCTATTGGTTCGTAAATTACTAAAATCATGAACTCTCCAAAATTACAGCCTTTTGAATGCGGATCGGCGGATCACTTTTCGCGCCGGAATTTACTGAAAGCAGCGGGGCTTTCGGGGATGTCATGGCTCACGCCGATGGCTGATATTTTGGCGACGGAAGCTGATTTGGCGAAGAACAAATTCGTTCCGGCAAAGTCGATCATTATTCTTTGGATGGCGGGCGGGCCGAGTCAGTTGGATACCTTTGATCCGCATCCGGGGAAGAAGATCGCGGCTGATACGAAAGCGATCGAGACTTCGAAGAAGGGCGTGTTTTTTAATGAAAATCTGCCGCAGACGGCGGAGCTGATGGATGATATTTCGTTGGTGAGATCGGTCGTCAGTCGTGAAGGCGATCATGAGAGGGCGGCTTATAATATCCGAACCGGTTACCGGCCGGATCCGACGGTTTTGCATCCTTCAGTGGGTTCGATCATTTGTCACGAAATGCCGAATGCGAACATCGATATCCCGACCCACATTTCGATGATGTCGGGGCAGCAAGGTTCGCGGGGTGGTTATCTCGGGGCGAATTTCGACCCGTTTAAGATCGGTGATCCACAGAATCCGGTTCCTGATATGGAGTCTTACTTGGATGAAGAGCGCGAAAAATCGCGGGTCGCAGGTCTTTCCGTCGTGGAAAGGGCCTTCGCTCGGGGGCGGTCGGGCGATTTGGAAAAAGAGCGAACGCTGCATCAGGCATCGATTGCGAAGGCGCGGAGAATGATGACTTCGGAGCAACTGTCTGCATTTGACATCAGTGATGTTTCCAAGGTTGAAAAGGAAGCTTTTGGCGATACGCCGTTTGGTCGCGGTTGTCTTGCCGCAGTTCGTTTGGTCGAAGCGGGAGTGCGATGCGTCGAAGTCACGCTGGACGGTTGGGATTCACACATCGACAACACGAATTTACAAAGCAACAAAACAAAGGTTCTCGATCCGGCTTTTGCGTCATTGATTAAGAAGTTGAAAGCACGCGGGCTGCTCGACAGCACGATCGTTTTGTGCGGTGGTGAATTCGGCCGGACGCCGACATTGAATCCGGTGGAGGGCCGGGATCACTGGCCGCATGGATTCACCATGGCAATGGCAGGTGGCGGAATTAAAGGAGGCCGTGTAATCGGCGAAACGGATCCCGAAGGCGCAAAGAAAGATCCCGCGGGGAAAGTTTTCGTTCAGGACATTCACGCAACAATTCAGGATGCGTTCGGGATTGAATACGAGAAGAAAGTGATGACTCCGGTAGATCGTCCGATTGCTTTGAGTGATGGTTATCCGATTGATGAGTTGCTGTTGTGATCTCGCAACTGAACGGAGTTTTCGGTGTTCGATGTAAGTATGAAACTTTCGATCTATGGACTGCTTGCGATCGTCGTTGTGGCGTCGATTGGCTACTCTCAGATTCCGTCCCGGTTTGATCAATGGGATAAAGATAAAAGCGGAACGCTGACAAAAGAAGAGTTGCCGAAAGCGCTCCAGAAGAATTTTGAAAAAGTTGACCGTGACAAAAATGGATCAATTTCGCGGGAGGAAGATGCAGCGATTCGAAAACGTGGTAAGGGAAAGCGTGAGAACGGAGGCGGTGAGGTAGGGGGAGTAAAACGAATTCCTGATTTGGATTATTCAGGGAATGAGAATCCCCGCCAGATGCTGGATTTGTATTTGCCTGAGGCAGCTTCAAAAGACGGAGCAAAGCTTCCATTGGTTTGCTGGATTCACGGAGGCGGCTGGCAGAACGGCGCAAAGGATCGGGCACGATTTATTGAGGATTTGGTAAAGTCAGGGAAGTTTGCGGGAGCCTCGATTGGATATCGGCTTACGGATGAAGCGCAATGGCCGTCGCAAATTCATGACTGCAAGGCGGCGATTCGATGGCTTAAGGCGAATGCGGATAAATACGGCTACGATGCTGAAAAAATTGCGGTTTGGGGATCGTCCGCTGGTGGACATTTAGTGGCGATGTTAGGCGTCGCTCATGATGTCGAGAACCTGGAAGGGACTCTTGGAGAACATTTGGATCAGACTTCCGAAGTGGCTTGCGTGGTTGATTATTATGGACCGGCCGAGCTTTTAAAAATGAACGAACAAGGGAGTTCGATGGATCATGATGCTGCTAAATCCCCGGAATCAAAACTGGTAGGTGGGCCACAGCAGGAAACGCGGGACGTGGCGAAAGATGCGTCTCCGATAACGCATGTGACGAAAGATGATGAGCCGATCCTGATTGTTCACGGCACCAAAGATCCATTGGTTCCGTATCAGCAGTCGGTTGAATTTAAAAAAAATCTGGATGCGGCTGGAGTTCCTGCAATTTTTGTGACCGTTGAAGATGCCGGCCACGGAAAGGGATTTCCGCCGGAGGTTTCAAAGATCGCCGAACAGTTCATCACTCACCATTTGCTTGGCGAAGGCGATTTGCCAAAGGATCAGACGGTCAAGAGCGTTGAATTGAAGACGCGCTGATTTTCTAGGTTTCACGAACCAACAGGGTCTGTTCGACGAACCTACCCTGTTACTTCGATTTTTCCCATAATCACCTTTTCAAAACCGCACCGAGCAGATCAAATCCGCGGCTGATGAGGTCTTTGCGATCTTCGAGCAGACCTGCGTCGAGCAGGGCATTGTCGAACAAGTGTGCGGCAACCATCTTCGCCGTTTCAGGATCTGATTCGCGAACTGCTGCTAGATTTTTGATCAATTCGTGACGTGGATTGATTTCGAAATCAACTTTCACCGGTGGAGCGGCTTCTTCGGGATTCATAGCGCGCATCATCCCACGCATCTGAGCGTTCATTCCGTTTTCAGGAGTGAGCGCGGCCACGGGGCTTCCGATGAGACGTTTACTTGCGGTGACTTTCTCAACGCGATCGCCGAATTCTTCGGTGAGGAATTCAGTGAGTGCGGTGATGTCATCTTCGGCAAGGGAATCGCCTTCGGCTTCTGCTGCAGGATCGTCATCGAGATCAATTCCACCGCTGTTGGCGGCGAGGAGCTGCTTGCCGTCGAATTCGCCGAGATGCTGAACGAGGTATTCGTCGACTTGATCAAAAAGAAAAATCACTTCAAGGCCGCGTGCTTTGAAAGCCTCAAGGTACGGGCCAGACTCGATTGTGGCGCGGTCAGGTCCGATCAGGTAGTAAATCTTATCCTGGTCTTCTTTTGCTTTGGTTAGGTAATCAGCAAACGAAGTGGTTTCGCCTTTCTCGGTCATGGACGACTCGAAACGAATCAGGCCGGCGATTTTTTCGCGATTGTCGTGATCGATGACAACACCCTCTTTCAGGAAGCGACCGAATTTCGCGTAGAAATCATTGTATTTCTCAGTCTCGTTTTTGGCTTCGCCGTCGAGGAATTTGATGAAGCGCTTGGTGATAACCTGACCGATTTTCCGAACAAGCGTGCTGTCCTGCATGGACTCACGCGAGATGTTCAGTGGAATGTCGGCGCTGTCGATGACACCACGAAGGAAGCGCAACCACTCCGGGAGCAGGCCTTCAGGCTTAGCGTCGATCAGCACGTTTTTGCAATAGAGTGAAACGCCGGATTCCATTTGTCCGAATCCAAACAGCTCGGTATTTTGCTCAGGAACGAAAAGCAGCGCGTTCAGCTCGATCGGCTCGCTGGCCTGAAAGTGCATCGTGAAACGCGGGTCGTCGAAAGCATTCGACGTAAACTTGTAAAACTCGGTGTATTCCTCGGCGGTGATTTCTTTCTTCCGCTTGCGCCACAGGGCTTCAACGGTGTTGATTCGGTCTTCGCCTAGAAGGAGAGGGAAAGAAACAAAGCTGGAGTAGTTTTGCAGGATCGATTTGAGTTTCTCGGTGGTCGCATACTCTTTAAAATCTTCACGGATGTGGACAACGATTTTTGAACCGCGATCAACTTCTTCGTCAACGGTGTCGATCGTGTAACCAGTCTTGCCATCGCTGGTCCAAACAAGGTTTTCGCTCTCGGGCTTCCACGAGCGGGAGAACACTTCGACTTTATCGCCGACCATGAACGCGGAATAGAAACCAACACCGAACTGTCCAATAAGTCCGGATTCCTTTTGGTCTTTTTCAGCCATCGCTTTCACGAACTGCTTCGATCCTGAGTGAGCAATGGTTCCCAGGTTTTGTTCAAGCTCTTCACGGGTCATTCCGATTCCCGCATCCTGGAAAGTGATCGTTCCAGCTTCTTCGTCGGTCGTGATTTCGATCTGCAATTCGCGATCTGGCTGATGAACCTGTTTCTCAGTCAGGCTGGTGTGGCGCATTTTTTCGAGCGCATCAGAGGCGTTCGAAACGAGCTCCCGCACGAAAATCTCGCGATCCGTGTAGAGCGAGTTGATGACGATGTCGAGCAGTTGGCTGACTTCGGCCTGAAATTCATGTTTGGTAGTGTCTTCTGACATGCCGATGAGATAAATCGGCGCACGATTTTGTCAAGATATGGTATGCAAGAGAACGCTTTCTCCTAAATCAGAGAAACCTCCTGAATTTTCGAAATTTGGGGCGGAAAACACCAAATTAGACCCGAATCGAATCCACGGCCTGAACCTCACGCTTCTCAGGCCCGAGTTTGGTTTTCGAGCCCATCGCCGTTGCCATGGTATTGTACACATCGATTCCTTCTCGCCCGAGATCCATGATCTGGCCGGTTTTGAATCGGTTATTCGCGCTCGTCACTGCATGGAAAATCCCACTCAACTCCCGCTTCACGTCGTTGTGGCGTCCGTCGCCGCTTTCGGTGGAAATCGTGATGAGACTGTTCTCTAAAATCGTTTTGCCATTTGCTTCAAGCGCGTTTTCGCCTTCGTCGAGTCGATCGAGAAAATAAGCCAGCTCCCGCATTTTCATGTGGGCGTGCATCCGAAGGTGCTCGTTGGAATTTTTCTCGTTGAAGCGATGCCAATACTCGTGGCTGCAGCCTTTTGAGCCGGAGCCGTTTAAATTTTTGCGATCGTTAAAGGTGTAACGCTTTTCTCCGTTGAATTCGTAATCGCCCGTTAAGCGAATCCGCTCACCTGCAGCGAGAAATGTGAGCGACCCAAACCGGGCGCGGTCGAGCTGAATCGAAAGCGCATACAAATCGGCCATGAGACGCCATTCGGTCGTCAATTCATCCAGCGTGATGTCGATTCCTTCGCCGCCGGGATCAGCGCTGCCTCCGTGGAGAACTTTGGACGGCTCGGGGCGTTCCGGTGTGTTGTCGCCTTTGGCATCGAGGCTGTAGGCGCGCTTTTCATATTCCCGAATACGATCGAGATGCTCGGCGACGCGGGCTTTTGAAGCCGAACCGAGCGGAGAATTGTTCCCTGTGTAGAATTTGTATTGATCAACCACCGTGTCTAAAACGCTGCGTTTCAGTCGCTCGCGGCGAGCATCTGGTGTCATGTCATCGGAAAAGCGGACGGTTCCGAAAACGCGCTCGAAAAGATCGCGCGGACGTTCCTGCATTCCTGCGGCGACGGTGCCATCTTCGTTGTAACTGTGGACGTATCGGCAGATCCGACTGCGACGAAAAAACGTCCCGCCGATCAGGGTCGGCACCAAATCCGAAGGCATGCCATTCGGGTGATGGGCTTTTCGAACGATTTGATCAATCGATGCCCCGCCGGTTTTTGCTTCACCATTTGGAGGCATCGCCGTGAACGCTGCCGCGGAGCCGTCGAAGTGCGCATTGATCCCGCTTTGATCGCATCGGACCTGATCCACACCACGCATGATCAGCAGCTTTTCTTTCAAATGCGAAAGTGGCTCCATCACCCCGTCGTACCCTTCGCTCTGCAGCGGAGTTGGGATGCCAAGGCCGAAAAACAAATTGAAAGCACGAACCGGAACCGCGGTATTTTTTGCCGCAGCAATGGCAGATCCCGCCATCATTTCTTCCAACAGCGGAAGGCCGATTGAAATTCCGCCGAGTCCACGGAGCATGGATCGACGGCTGAGAGTGCTTGAAGTGCGCTTTGACATGATTTCTGCTGTAGATTGATAGAAAATCAGCCAGTCTTCAAGAACGAAGCGCTAGCCAATTCAGGCCAGACGTTTGAATCTTTTTCAAAAGTTTCACGAACCAACCCTATTGGGTTATCGATCAGACCCTATTGATTCGAGAACTCAGGATTCACCAGTAGCGCGGCGTTGAGCTGGCGTAAATATTCGTGGCGCGGCATTTCGCGGCACCCAAATTGGGCGAGGTGCGGGGTGGACCACTGTGTATCGAGCAATCGGAAACCGTTGACCTTCATTCGATCAATTAGAGCAACGAGAGCGATTTTTGATGCGTCCGTCTTGCGACTGAACATCGATTCTCCAAAAAAGACGCCGCCAATTGCGATGCCGTAAAGTCCACCACAAAGTTCGCTGTCCCGCCAGCATTCGACGGAGTGCCCATAGCCGAGCTCGAAGAGCCTGACGTAGCTTGCCTTTATTTCAGGACTGATCCATGTCGAGGTCCGGTCGGCGCAGCCATCCATCACTTCGCCAAAAGCGGTATCGATCCGGATTTCAAACGGCTCTTTCTTTAGCGCACGCTTCAGCCCGTGAGGAATGTGGAATTCATCGAGCGGAAGCACACCGCGTGGGTCCGGAGAAAACCAGCCAATCTCGCCATGACGGCTCAACGCCATCGGAAACATTCCGCTGCGGTAGGCTGCGATAAGCGCGGCGGGACGGATCGTGCCATCTTCCGTGAAGATCGATTCGGACATCGAGAAGGGTGAAGAATGAAGAAGTTTTGAGTGAGGTGGGTTCCTGAAAAGCGAACTTTCCGATGCGAGGCTAGGGCCCCCCCCTTTTCATTTCAACGAAAAAACCACTCAATTTGTGGGGAAAAATGAAGATTTTTATGGCGCTAATTAAAGAGTTTATGACAGCTAAAGAAAGCCTGAAAATATCGAGTTGCAGGCGGATTCATTTCGAAAATTTCGAGACTTTTTTAAACTACGTGGGAGGCAGTTTCTAAACACGTGCAGTTCGAATTGACAAACTGCTGGAAAAAGGCGACTTGATATTCAAGATAAGCTAAATTTCCAGAGTTCGTGTCTCATATATTCCAATCCTTTCGTGATCTGTCTCGCCCTCAATGGTTTCGCATCATTGAGTTGGTGAAGCAATCGACCGGAATTTCTGTGCCAGAACTGGCTGAGGAAATTGGAATGAGCTATATGGGTATCAAAAAGCATTGCATCGCGCTGGAGAAATCAGGTTACCTCGATACGTGGCGCCGCCCGAAACAAGTGGGACGTCCTGAAAAGCTTTATCGACTGACTGAAAAGGCGAGCACCCTTTTTCCGGGGATTGGTGACGATGTGACGATGGCCATGCTGGACGCCGCCGCGCATATCGATCCAAATGCTGCTGAAAAGATGCTGTATGCTTATTTTCAGAATGTATCTGTTCAGTATCAGAAAAAAGTCGCAGGGAATTCAATTATTGACCGTGCGACCTCGTTGGCAAAGCTGCGGGAGGCTCAGGGCTATTTTTCTCATTGCGAATACGATCCTACAGAAGGGCTTCGAATCGTCGAGCATCACAATCCACTCGAGCCGTTGTTTCAGAAATATCCGACGGTTGAGAGAATGGAAGAACAGGTTTTCGAGCGCGTTCTTGGAAGCCCCGTCGAGAGAACCGTGCAGCGCGCGTCCGGTTTGCGGCTCTATCGTTTCGATATTTCGACTCTTTAAAGAGCGGGACGTGATTTTGCTTCTGTCATTAAAAAAAATCTGAGATCTGTCGCGTCCCGCTTGTGGGAATTTCGGCTCATCCGGGAATTTTCGCGTTTCCACTCTTTAGGCTAAAACAGAAAATTGTAGCCGCGCGTGGTCACTTTTCTCAAAAATCGGGCGAAATCAGGCTCAATTCGGCTGCTATTTTCTAATTTTATCAAAAATGAGTCTAATAATTATAAATATTTGAAAAAAAGAGGTTGCGGGATTTTTAGGCGAATGATAAATTCCATAACGGACACACGAACCACAAACAGAAGACGCACCAAAATGAAGATGAACCACGAACACGATAGGAATTGCCTCTTCGCCTTGAGAAAGCGCGGTATGGGATCAGTTGAAGCAACTCTCCTGGTTATTGCTGGATTCATTGCCTGCGCCTGGGGGCTCAATGACGTGAAAAACGGTTCTGGTGAAGTCGCAACAGATGTTCGACTTCGCCAAGTTGCTGCAGAAATGGTCAAGGTTTCTGAAGCGGCAAAAATCGGCGGGATTGATCTCGTTGATGATCACAGCGTTCAGGCCACCATCAGCAATATCGAAAAAGGGGCAACTGCCACATATGGCGTGTTTGCAGGATCATATTACGGCGTGGCGAAAGTCGATCCCGTGATGAGAACCAAACTGGGTGACTTTCTATACGTCAATGGAGGCAAGCTTCATCTCGCAAAATAAAATTTCTGATTTCCCAAACTCCGCACACCGAGAAAACGATGCAAACGCCACCTCTTAGGAAAGACCCCTCAGCTCAGAACTAAGAATTTGGGACGCATTGCACCTCTCCTGAAAATGGACACGAAACCCATCGCAATGCTGACCGAAAAGGGCCTAAACACGCGAACACACAGGCAATAGGAACCAAACAACACAATTTGTGCGGAACGGGGCGGCCCGGTATTTGAGGAGATTTCTCCGAGAGTGCCGAGCCGTTTTTTTGTTCAAACAGAATCCTCCCTGACTAGGAAACACCCGAGTTGAATGTCACTTCTTTGCAAAAATCTTGCGATAGAGGAAAAGCAGCAAGAGAGCACCGCCAGTGCCAAAAATAATGCGCCAGATCAATCCATCTCCGCCGAGATTTACCAGGCCGACGATAAAACCGCCGACCCAAGAGCCGAGAATACCGATGAGAATCGTGATAAGAACGCCGACGAATCCTTTGCCATCACCGGGATCTTTGCCGGGCATAATCCATTTAGCGAGAAGTCCGATGACGAGACCAACGAGAAGAGTAGCAATCATTATTTGAGTGGGGAATGAATTGGATGAATCGAACAAAAGTGATGTGCGATCTATTCAATAGACTCGCTGATCCCATCTGATGTCACATTAAACTTCACGACCAATCCAAACCTTCGTGGATCGGGGCTAAAATTTCGTGACCAGTTTCCGTCACGACTGCCATGTCCTCGACTCGAACGCCTCCGATGGTTGCGGAATACAATCCCGGTTCCACGGTGAAAGCTTCACCCGCGAAAATTTCACCTCCACCGTCATCCAACAGGATCGGTTCGTGAACATCCAGCCCAATCCCGTGGCCAGTCCCGTGACGCATCGATGGCATCGCAAGGTCATGACGAGCATCGCCACGAACCATCGAAAATCCATTTCCTTCGATCACCGCTGCGACGGCTCGGTGAACGGCTTCCCCTGTGGTTCCGGCCTTCAGGGCTTCGCATCCCGCTTGCTTTGCTGTGCGGACGGTTTCGTGCATCCTTAAAAACTCGGCGGTGGGTTCACCATTTACAACCGTTCGAGTCATGTCGCCGTTGTAACGAGTCGCGTTGTCCATCGGGAAAATATCGACAATCACCGGAATGTTAGTGATCAGTGGTCCTGCGCCGAAATGATGACAGTCGGCAACGTGGGGAACGGTTACGACGATCGAATCGTGCGCGTTCGAAAATCCTCGATCCATCAAAAATGCCGTGATCATTCGACGAACTCGTTCTGACGTCAGGACATTCCCATCATGATGTAAAATACCGGCGGCATCCGGTTTTGCCCGCGCGATCAATCCACAAGCCATCGTCATCGCTTCGCCCGTGACGGTTTGTGCATGGCGCAGATGTTCGATTTCTTCCGCGTCTTTTATCCGGCGCTCAACAACTCCAAAATTCTCCGAGTACTCAACCGTGATCCCTGCTTTCTGAAAATACCATGCATACAAAAACGGAAGCGATCGATCGACCGTTACCGACTTTTCACCCGCTTGACGAAGGCATTCCGCAGCCGCCTGAGCCAACCCAGTATCCCGATCTCCCGATAAACCGCCTTCCGGTTCAAAATTGGCAGCACATTTGATTTCATCTGCCCGAGCCTGCTTGCGCGCCCGATCCATTTCGATATCACGAACCAGAAAAACCGATTTTCCATCCGCGAAATCAATGATCACACAGGAATCCGGGGCCATAAACCGGATCCGGTGAAAGAGAGTGGCATTGCTCGCTGCAATTCCAGCGAGAACAGTCGGTAATTTTTTAGGCATAAATGGAGGGTAGCGGATTTTTGAAAAATTCCGAATCGGAATGAAGGACTTACGAACGAATAGGGTAAGTTCGATGAACCAACCCTGTTCGATCGGAAAAACGGGCAGCAATTCCCGCGCGTATTGGGCTATCTTTCAAAATGAAATCTGGAAACATCGCCGCAGAAATTCCATCCAGTTTGCCGAATGAGTTGGTCGAGATTTTGGCAGAAGGCGAGGGGAAGCTACGAATCGAACGCATCGTTTCGCGAGGTCATGCTTCGCCATCTGATTTTTGGTATGACCAATCGGAAACGGAGTTGGTGATGCTGGTTTCTGGCGCGGCCGTTCTGAAATTTGAGGAAGCCGATGAGCCGCTGGAAATGATTGCCGGAGATTGGATCGAGATTCCGCCGGGCAAACGTCATCGCGTTGAGAACACTGCGGCTGGCATGGACTCAATTTGGCTAGCGGTATTTTGGGAACCGGTGAGGTAGTAGAACTTGTAACCAAGAAGATGCGTCTTTCCTAGCGCCTGCGGAACCTCTGGCTTCGTGGCTGAATTCTTTGTGGGCGCTTGGAAAGACGCCCCTCCTTGTGAAATCTCACTTCGGATCGATGACACCTTTCTCCACCGTAGCTGCCCATGGGCGCGGCTTTGGTTCGCGATAATCAGGATGACCTTTTGGTGCGTGATGGCGGCGCGCTTTGGATTCTCCGCCATTCCAAATGTCGTATTTTGGATCGGCGTATTTGTCGAAAAACTGGACTAACATTTTTGCCATTTCGTCCTGCTTTTTGGCGTGTTCAGATTGTCCAAAAAGATTGGAGCGTTCCATCGGATCGATCTCCATGTCGTAAAGCTCGCCGTGGCCTTCGGGTGAACGTCGCTCGACATATTTCCAGCGTTCCGTTCGGACAGAACGGCAGCTTTCCATTTCATAATACATCTCGGTTTCCCACGGAATGGTTTCGCCACGAAGCAGCGGCGCGAAGTTTCGGCCGGGGAGTTTTGGCTGCTCAGGAATACGTTTTTTCAGGCCGATGTAGTCGAGCACGCTCGGCATGAAATCGTAGTTGGTGACCATCGCTTCGCTTTTTGCGGGTTTGATTCCGCTCGGGTGATGAAAGATGAATGGCACCTGCATCATCATGTCGTGCGCGGCCATAGGGCGGGTGTGATCACCCATGCCGAAGAATCCGTTTTGGCCGCCCATCCATCCCTGATCGCCTGCAAAAATGACGAGGGTGTTTTCGTCGAGCCCATGTTTTTTGAGCGTTTCCATGATCTCACCGACACCGTCATCAACTCCGCTGACCTCGGCCGCAACGCGTCTCATACTCACGATGTTGTTGTGAAAGTTGAGATTGGAATATTGCCAGGGATGCGCTGTGTCGCGCGGAAACGAAAGCATTTCCTTGTCCTCGTAGTATTCCGCCCAGCGGTTCTTGGATTCGCGTAAGAGGAGATTACTGAGGCAATAGGGGCCGTTGTAGGCGAGGTAGAGAAAGAACGGTTTTTCGCCGTCTTTGTTTTGTTCGATGAAATCGATCCCGCGTTCGGTCCAAAGATCGGTCATGTATTTCGGCGACTTTTTCAGCAGCTCGCCATCGAGGATCACGGGATCGTTATACATGCTGCTGGTTCCGCCGCGAGGCATCGTCGCCCAGTAGGAAAATCCATCGGGCGGATTCATGTTATCACCGAGGTGCCACTTGCCGCTGAGCCCGCAGACGTAGCCTTCGGAGTGCAAAATTTCGGGTAAGGTTTCAAACTCTTCGAGTGCGTAGTAGGCCTGATCGCCCATCATGTATTTCCCATCGAGAAACGAATGAATGCCGTGCTGCGATGGCATCAGGCCAGTCAGGTAGGTGGCTCGCGTCGGTGAACAAACTGGATTGCTCGCCATTCCCCGCATAAACTGCATTCCTTCGCCGGCCATCTTGTCGAGATTTGGCGTTTGGATATCGTTGTTTCCGTAGCAACCCAAGGTCCACGCGCCGTGGTTATCAGTCAGGATAAAAACGACGTTGGGCTTTTTTTCGGCGGCAAAAAGCAGCGGAGCGGAGCACGCAATGAGAAACATGAGAAGCAATTTCATTGCTTTTTATTTTTCACAAATCGCAGGCGAGGGCAATGGCGAAACGGGGCTGATCTGCGGGAGTGGCCTCGCACGCCACCAAGCCTCACTCCGGCACAACCGGAACGAGTGACTTGCCTGCCTTATCCAGAGGGAAGAGCGCGTCGTGATTTTTCAACTGAGCGACAAGTCCCGTCATCATTTGTTTCAACTCAGCGGGCTTTGTGTCGGCTAGGTTGGTCGACTCAAATGGATCATCTTTCAGATTAAAAAGCTGGTAGTGACCGCCTTCAAATTGAATGTGTCCGCCAGTGGTAGCGATTTCAGGCAGGGTGTGATAAATCACTTTCCAGTCGCCGTCGCGCCACGTAGTGAAGTAGTTGCTGCGGTGCTTTCCGTGCGGGTAATGCATCAGGAATTGTTCAGGATGGTTTTTGTCGGCAGCTCCGGTAAGAACCGTTTGCATGGGGTATCCGTCGACTGTGTGATCGGAAGGACTTTCAACACCCGTAACTCCGAGAACCGTTGGAAAAATATCAGTCACCGAACCAATCTGACTGTTGATTTTTCCTGCTGGAATTGGCAACTGTTTCTGAAATTTGTTTTCGGGGTTTGGCTTGGCCCAGGCGGCGATAAATGGAACGCGCATTCCGCCTTCGTAATGGGCTCCTTTTTTACCGCGTAATGGAGCCGCACAAGCGACCGCGTGCTGATCTCCCAAAGGAGCGTCGGAACCATTGTCGCCGAGAAAGATAATCAAAGTGTCTTCGGCAATCCCAATTTTCTCGAAGTGATCCATCATATCACCGAGAGATTTGTCCATTCCCTCAACCAACGTCGCAAACGCCTTGGCATTTTTTGACTTGTCGGAGTCAGCGTAGTTGGCTTCAAATCGCGGATCGGAATCGAACGGCGCGTGGACTGCGTAGTGAGAAAAATAGAGATAAAACGGCTTGTCATCCTTTACGGCGTCATCAACGAGTCCCTTGGTTTCAATCGTCAGGGCTTCAGTCAAAAACGTTTTCGTGCCGTGATATTTTTCCAAATGGGGAACGAAGCTTCGTCCGCGTTTGGTGCCCGTTCCGTAATTTTTCTCCCCGAAATAACTACCCGGGGCACCGATCGAACGTCCCGCGAGATTGATGTCGAATCCGATTTTTGAAGGGTTAGCACCCGGATGATCTTTGGGACCAAAATGGCCTTTTCCAACATGAATAGTCCGGTAACCCGCTTTCCCCAAAACGCCCGGAAGGGTGACATCATCGGTCCCCAATCCCGTCCAATTCCAAGCTTTGGGCCCTTGATCGCCAGCGTTGTCCGCCCATGGGTTGATCCAGTTTGTCGCACGATGGCGAGCGGCGTTTTGGCCCGTCATGATCGAAATTCGAGTCGGCGAACAAACGCTCATCGCATAGAATTGGTTGAAGCGAATGCCCTGCTTTGCGAGTCGCTCCATCCCCGGTGTCCGGTAAAAGTCATTCAGCGGATAGCGTTTTGGAGCGCCTTTTTCATCGGTCAGGAAAGGAACCGACGTGTCCATCACGCCCATGTCATCGACGAGGAAAACCATGACATTCGGACGATCTGCCGCAGAGGCGGAGAGCAAAGTAGCGGCCGCAAGTAGCGCAGCGAGAGAGAGTTTCATGCGAATAGAATAGCTGGAGTTGCGCTGATTAGGTAATCCCACGAAGGCGGTTATTTCGCCGGAAGCGTGAACGAGAAATCTTTCTCCAAGCCGCCCTTCACTCGGACTGTGTAGGTCACTTTGTCACCGACTTTGTGATTGAATCGGAACCACGTGATCAGCTTTCGAATGTCCTTGTCGTCGCGCATCCCGTTGATCGCGACGATCTCCATGTTGGGTCGCAGGCCTGTGGAATATACTTCTTTTTGAGCAGGTTGTTTTCCCATCCAAGGCCTTACGGACAATCCTTTTCCCTTTCCAAAATTCGGACCTTTCAGTGGAAAAAATCCCATGCCCGGTCCGTAAACGCCGTCGTAAACTGACTTGCGCCACCAGTTTTCTTCCGCCTTCCAGCCAGTTTTCACAGCCAAACTTGCGAACTTAGCTTCGCCGTTTGAAGTCCACCCGATCAGGATGGACTCGTCTCCGGCAGAAGCCCTGTGCAGAGCGCCTCGCAAATCAGCTTGGCCGAAAATCCGCGTTTGGTCCGCCATTCCGATGACGTCTCCCGCTTTCATTCCAGCATTTGCAGCAGGGCCACTGAGTTCGACCATTTTGATAACATTCCCCAAATCCCGATCCAGAATAATGCCGACATTTTCGGGAAGCGGCCATCGATCTTTTAATTCATTTTTCTTAAAGTCACCAGCATCTATGAGCTCCAAATTCAAGATGTCGCCTACCTGATGGCAATGCAGGCAGGTTTGATGCTCTGCCATTCCGGGACGCATCTCATGAAGTAAATCGTGGCCTTTTCGATCTTTCGGGCCGGTTTGATTTGCTGAGAAATCAGGAACTGGTCCATCGATTTTCCACGAGCGACGCTTCGGATTGTGATGATGCGCGAGAACGGCATTCATGTTGTTTAGAAACGCCTTTTCGCTGATTCGCGTTTCGTCGGAGACGTGATCTTTCCCGCCAAAAACACCGTAGAGTTCGCCTTTTGGGGAGAAAAAATAGGCCCACCAGGACAAATCCAAATCCTGATGGGTTGTGTAAGGAAATAGTCGGTCATCAAGCTGGGCTGCATCGGTTACCCGAACCGTCACAAATTGGCTGAGCGCTGGATTCAGCAGCGGAGTTCCTTCCAGCACGGTTTTATCAAAAGCGGCGCACTGTTTGCAGGGAAGACACCGAAACGTGATAAGGAGAGGCTTGCCTGATTTTTCAGCTTCTTCCAAGGCTGCTGGCAGATCGGAATGCCATTCGATGGGGGTTGAAGTATCTCCAGGTGCAGCCGAAGTGGGAGCCGGTGCTTCGAGAATTTCAGTCCAGGTTGCCTTGTCCGCCGCGTGACTGAAAAACGAAGCAAATAAGCAGGCTGAAATGAGTCGAATCGGAAATTTCATCGCCGGATCTTACTGAAAAACTGAAGATATTGTCAAAATCCGAATTGCTTGGAAAAGCCTTCGTCTCGAACATACCCTGTTGACTCATTGATCAGCCCCTGTTGACTCGAGGCGATCGTTTTAGTTGAACTTTTTGATGACCCGAATTCCTCCCATTCTCCTTCTAACGGTGCTCGGCGCGATCGCGATGCTCTGCGTTTCGCAGGTGAAGTTTTCGGCGGGGATTTACGAACTGCTTCCGGCTGATCTACCGGAGGTGCAGGGGATGAACGACTTGAACACGTATTTTTCGCGGGATGGGCAACTCATTGTCACGGTGAAAACGGCTGAGGAATATTTCACAGGTGAGGCGGCGACGGCATTGGCTGATCGTCTCTTAGAAAAACCTGATTTGGTTGCTCGAGTTCATCAGGAATTGGAGCTCGATCAGCTGGCGTTGCAAGGCGGTGGGATGTTGGCCTGGATGTGGTTGAATTCGCCTCCGGAGGATTTTTCAAAACTGGTGGCGCGTCTGGGACCTGATCAGTCGGGTGCGACAATTGCTGAATCGATGGCGATGGTTCAGGAGGGGATACTGAGCGGCGAAACGGTCATTCGAGGCTACGACCCGCTCGTATTGGCAAAATTACCCGGCGAATTGGGTGAAACGGATTTGGCGGAGACCGATCCAATGGCGTCGCCGGACGGCACGTTTCGAATTCTCTATTTCGAAGGCAGTGGCGTTGATTTTTCCGATTATCGGCAGTCGGCCAAATGGCTGGATCAATTCAAAACCGAAGTCGAAGCGTGGCGGCTTGAGTGGGCAATCGAGAATGTCCCCGTGAAAATCGGTATGACCGGTACTCCTGCTTTCATGGCGGAAGTCGGTTCAAAAATAGAACGCGACATGACAATTTCGATGTTCGCGACAATGGCGCTGATCGGATTGCTCTTCTGGATCATGCATCGGCAATCCAAGCCGTTGTCCTGGTTGATCGCGGCCATGTTGGTTATTTTGTCGGTCACGATCTTGATTGCGGGTGTGGTCTTTGGTGATCTTAGCGTAATGAGCGCCGGATTTGGCGCGATTTTGATCGGGCTGGCGGTGGACTATGGCATCGTGCTCTATCGCGAAGCGATGACTGGAGATCAGACCGCGAAAGAACTTCGCAAAGTCGTTGGACCCAGCATTTTGTGGGCTGCCGGAACGACGGCAATTGTATTTCTGTCGCTGAATTTCAGTTCACTCCCCGGTTTAGCCGAGCTGGGAAATTTGGTGGCCATCGGGATTTTTGTTGGTGCACTGATCATGCTGTGGGGATTCGCGCCGATTGCTGTTCAGTTTGGGGGGCAAGCGAAAGGCGGCCCCGGGCTCCACCGTTCGAAATCTCCGAAGAAGGCGATGCGTCGCTCCGCAATCACTGCGATGGTGGTACCTGTTCTGGCGGTTATTTCGTGTTTCGTCGGCGAATTGCCCGGATTAGAAGCTCAGTTTCATCCGTTTCGAATTCGAGAAAGTCAGTCCGTTCAAGCGTGGGCCGAGTTACAATCGAACCTGAAAGGCCGTGACAATGCTGTCCCGATAACCATCACGGCGGATTCAGTCGAAGAACTGCGGGAGAACTCAGCGGCCGCTGAAACCCGGCTGAAAAAAGCGGAAGCCGATGGAATGATCGAACGGTTCATCCTGCCGACGGCGATGATTCCAGATCCAAAACGTCAGGCGGTGAATCTTAAGAGCGTTGTTCCCGTTCTGTCTGAAAAGAGCCGACTACTTGCTGAAATCGACGCCGCCGGATTTTCTGAAGAAGGCAAAACGCTGACCACCGAAATGTTTTCAAGCTGGGAAGTCGCCAAGTCAGCCGTTGAAGCTAATGGCTTTGCATTGCCAACTGGAAATCTTGGCGAGTGGTCAATCGGTCGACTTTTTACAGAAAAAGACGGCACATTCGCAGCCCTCGGAACGGTTCGCCCGGTCGATCGACTCAGTCGCGATTGGGTGCTCGCCATCTGTGATGAAACCACAAGTGCCGCCAGTTTAGGCTCTCTGGGGACGGCTTTAAACGAACGGATCACCATGGATATGAAGCGGGTATTCCTACCAATGATCTGTGTTTTAGCAGTCATGTTAGGTTTTGTTTTCCGGGAATGGCGAGACTTGTTGCTCAGCCTCTTCTGCCTCGCCTTTGCTGCTGCCGCCATTTTGATCGTTACGATTTGGACTCCGATGAGCTGGAATTCCTTCAATATTTGCGGGCTTCCACTGCTCTTTGGAACAGGGTTGGATTTCAGTATTCACATGATTTTTGCCCTGCGTCGTTGCAGTGGTGATCTCGGAAAAGCTCGTCTTGGAATCGGCAACGCATTGATCTTTTGCGGGATGTCTTCGGCGATCGGATTTGGTTCCCTTGCGACTTCTGCAGCCGATGGATTGTCGAGTCTTGGTATTGTTTGTGCCGTCGGAATTTTCATCAATATGGCAATCGCCGTTTGGTTGCTTCCGCGATGGTATCGGTGGATTCATCGGCTGAAATAAATTAGGGGGAAATCACATTTTTATGTGTGGTTGCGTGCGGTTGTCGCCAACGTAAACTGCGGCCTCATGATCGGAAAACTTTCATTCCTCCCTGCACTCGGTATTCTGTTGGCTTTCTCAGTCAGCGATCTTCAAGCTCAGGACTTGTCGGAAGAGCAGGTCGTCGCAAACTGGCTGAAAACCAATGAAGGCGTCTCGCGGTTGAAACTCAATTTCACGCAGACGCAGGCGATGAAAACGGTGAAGGTTCCGATCGTCCAGCGAGGTAATTTGTGGCTCGATTTGAGTTCGAAAAAATTCCGTTGGGAAGCTGGGCAGACGCTCGTGATCGGCAATAGCTCAAACATCACTATCCAACGTACTGGCGGGAAAAAATACGAAAAGCGCGCATCAGGATCGGGCGGTGCCCCCGGCCTCGCTTCGTTGGCGAAAGGATTTCCGAAATCGATGAGCCAATTTAAAAGCCAGTATAAATTGCTGAAAGTCACCAAGGGAATGGGGGACTATGCAATCCTCGCTCAGCCCACAGGTGCAAGTGCCAAAGGGGTAAAAACCTTCACGTTTAAAGTCGATTCTAAAGACTTTGCTCTCGAAGGCATGTCTTTGGTTTTGAAAGACGGGTCAAAAGTGTCGACCTCATTCAGGAGTGTCACGCGCAATCCATCGATTCCCGCGAGCACTTTCGTTCCCGATTTGAAGGGATACACCGAGACGAAATTTAAGTAGGAATTTGTAAGGCCGTTTTCGCTCCAAAATCTGCCTTAGAGGCGTAGTCTGTTACACCTCGCCGTGCATAAAAAGCCTCATCTCCCGTCCAAAATTTGTCCGCATTGTGATCGTCCCTTCGCGTGGCGCAAGCGGTGGGAGGGTTGTTGGGACGAGGTGAAATATTGCTCCGAACGGTGTCGACGTGAATCAAAATCACAGCGAAAATCTAAGAACGAAAATCGATGAGTTCTAAAACAAAAACACGGCTCGCAATTATCGGAGCGGGGCCATCTGGCCTTGCTGCTGCCTGGAAGTTGCGCGATTCCGATGATTTGAAAATCACGATTTTTGATAAAAGCCGGGGCGTGTCCGGAAGAGCAGCGTCCCGAGCGCGACACGGTCTCCGGCTTGATCCCGGTGCGAATTATTTCAAGACCGATCTACCGGAAATCTCTGGCCTCATCCATCACCAATTGCCTCAGGATGACCTCGTCGAAATCGTGGGAGACATCAATGTTTTCGATGCCGCAGGAACGATTTCAGCGGGAGATCCAAAACTTAATGCCGAAAAGAAATGGACCTATCGGAATGGAATCAGCACCGTGGGGAAACTTCTCGCCCAAGCTTCAGGATGCGAGATTCGCAGCGGCGTTCGAATTGGAGGGATTCGCCAAAACCCGGAGTCCCAAGTCTGGGTTTTGAAAGATGATGCCGGAGAAAAACTCGGATATTTTGATGCGGTGCTGATCGCGATTCCGGCACCACAGGCGCTGGATTTATTGGCTCCCGAAGATGTTGGGATTGCTGCGGCATTGTCTCCAGCTACTTATCAGCAGCAGTGGACGTTCACGTTCGGGTATGATTCTGAAAAAGCATCGTGGCCGGGCGAATCCTACGCACTGATCAATCTCGATCGAGGACACGACATCGCCTGGCTGAGTCGTGAAAACGCCAAGCCAGGTCGAATTCCTGACGACACTCTCGGGGTCATGGCGCAAATGTCGCCGACGTGGTCGCTTGAGAATTTTGAGCGAACTCCGGATGAGCTCGCTGCTGAGGTGAATCAAATGGTCGCCCCGTTCCTTGTTCACCAAACGGCCCCTGAGTGGAAGTGGTTTGATTCCCAACGATGGAAATTCTCACTGCCAATCGGCCGCGTCGATCTCGAAAAGGCGAGGGAAGTAGAGTCCTGCGGCGCCTATCTCGCAGGCGATGCGGTCGTTGGAAAAGGCCGTGTCACCGAAGCGCTCCAAACTGGTCTGGATGTGGCGGAGCGGATTCGTGAAAACATTGTCCAGAAATAGATCTAGAAACTCGCCACCGTTTCAAAAATCGCGCCTTTCAAATACGCAGTTTCTGGCATCGTTGCGATGACAGGGTGATCGATTCGCTGACGCTGTTCATCGAGCAAACGGAGAGTCCGCTTTGCATCGACCGACGCATCGCAGATCATACCGAAGAACGTTTCGCGATCGACGTGAAACGAGCAGGAATACGTTGCGAGCTGACCGCCTTTTTCCAGCAATTTCAGAGCCCGAAGATGAATCTCTTTGTAGCCGCGCATCGCTTCTTTTACCGACTTGCGATTCCGCGTGAAACTAGGTGGATCCAAAATGATCAGATCGTATTTCTTGCCTTCCTTCTCCAAAAAGCGCAGGTGGCTGAACACGTTTTCGACGATCCATTCGATGTTCTCCAGCTCGTTCAGCTCGGCATTGTGCTTTCCGGCTGCGACTGCCGTCTCGCTGATATCAATCGCATCGACCGAAGTTGCTCCTGCCTTCGCCGCGTGAAGCGCAAACCCACCCTGATTGCAGAAACAATCCAGCACCCGCTTGCCTTTCGCCAGCGCCGCCACAGCGGCATAATTGTCGAGCTGATCTAAATAAATTCCCGTTTTCTGACCATCTTGGAGGTCGATCAGCTGTTTGATCCCGTTTGATTCAATGATGAATGGCTCGGGGTAATCGTCGCCATAAAGCACTGAGGTATGCGGTTCGAGTCCCTCTGCTTTTCGAATCGGTGCGTCGTTTCGTTCGATCACCGTTTTGGGCGAAAACAGCTTCACAATCGCATCTGTCAGCATTGCTTTGTTGTTGTCCATCGCGAGCGTCAGCGTCTGGACGACGAAGTGATCGCCATATCGGTCAATCACCACACCCGGCATTCCATCCGCCTCGCTCCAAACTAGTCGGCAAAGCGTCGGATCCGGTAAATTCATTTCTGCTCGGAGATCAGCGGCTCGCTGCAATCGGCGCTCGAAAAAGTCCTCATTCAAAAGCTGTTTCCGTCGGGAAATCCGACGCGCCACGATTTGCGAATCCGGATTGTAAATCGCAGTTCCGAGAGGGCGATCTTTGTAATCCTTCAATGTCACCACATCGCCCGGCTCGGGATTGCCGAACGTTTTCAGGACTTCAGATCCATAGACCCATTCGTGGCCATGAAAGATTCGAGAGCGAGGTTTGACGACAAGACCGGCCATGAGGTGTGGTTGGAAAAAGTTTGGAAAAAGAGTTTTTCGAAGCAACAGTAAATCAAGACCGGCGATACCGCCTGCCAAAACCCATCAATTCGCGATCACAGTTTTGTCTGAATAAAGACTCAACACTGCCGCGAATTGATAGGGTATGTTCGATGAACGTACTTTATTGCTTCGTGAGGACGCTACGAACAGACCCTATTGGTTCATCGAATCAACCCTATTTGTTCGTTTTGCTGCTGCGCTTTGTCGCAAGATCATTGCCGTAAAACCACAAATTGAAACAAGAGTCGCGACTATCCAAAAGAAAGACGATGAGGAATTGATTATTCCGATGGTGACCAAGGCTTGCGGGATGATGGCCCACAGCGGAATCGAGGCCAAAACTCCAGTCAGGCCTTTTCGAATCATCAGCGCCAGTTGTTCTCCTTCGACAGAGATCAGCTTTTGAAAAAGGGAAATGAGTCCGAAGGTGATCCACCACACGGCTGTGGCGATCAAACCTGCGATTGATGTTAAAATGATGCCGGCTACAATGTTTGGAATGAACGCAAAAAATCGATCAATGACGGGGCCTGCTATTGCTGGATAACCAAGGAGCTCTAAAGCCTGTCGCAAAACCAAAAGGAGCGGAAAGGCTGCCGGAAAAATCGCAAATAATTTGGATTTCAATCCGACTTTGGATGGACCGTTATTCTTAAATAATTTTTTGATCAGTAGCAAGCTTCCGATCAACAGGAACCATACGGCGGTTGAGATCAGGCCGCCGATGGTTACTAAAACGATGTAGGAGAGATAAGATGGAATCGCAGTGGCCGTCGCCGTAAGAAAGGTCTGAAAACTTGGCGTGAGCCCCAAGTATTCTAGCGCAAGAGGAAAGCCCACTAAAAATGGAATATAGGCCGGAAAGATTGCCGCTATTTTGACACCAACTCCAACGCTTGGAGGCCAGCTCTTTTGACGGAGTTTTCTGACGAGTGCAACGCAACCGATGATCAGAAACCAGATAGCGACGCTCAGCCCGATTGCTATAGCGACGACCAGGACTCCTTTTAGTTTATCGGGCACACCTTCAAATTAAATTGATTCACGCTTTTTTCAGCGACGCAACTAGCCCGAGCCCAGATCCGGCGAGAAGCAGAATAATGCCGATTCCGAGGCCTCCGTCGAGCACTGCGATCATCAAGTAAAACGAGATTGCGACTCCGATTCCGCAGAGCACTTGCGGCAGCAGTTTTGGGAGTGAGGCGTATTTTGCGAGGTTTGCAGCGGCGATGCCTGCTCCGGCAATGACAATGGCAGAGAAAATCCACATGGGAGTTTCCACGCCAAAAATACGAAACGAAGACGTGCCGTTGACTTCGAGCCGCATGCCCGCCGCGATCGCTGCAAGCAGACCTCCGAGTAGTGATTTCCCGCCGATTTCCCGGGATACATCGTCCTCGCTTAAAATTGCGGTGCCCCAAATGGTAAAAATAGATGCCAGCCCGAGACCCGCGGCGACCAGGGCGATGATGACGGCGTTGCCGTTTTTGGAGGCGGAACGTTTTGCTGCCATAATGAAATTGTAGCGAGTTGTCGAAAAACGTCAATCATCGGGACGTCTTCGGGGGAATTGACCGGGAGGGCAGGGACGACGTTGTTCGGTAATGTTTCAAAATCTTCACCGACTGTCGTTACTCGTTGTGACAGTCATTTTTGCCCACACTGCAAATGCGCAGGGGCTCCCGCGATCGGTCGCTCAGGAGAATTTTGAGGCGCTCAAATCGCAGTCACCCTTCACCCGTGTTCTAAATTTCGCGGACACGTATTCGCTTCGAGGCGTTGCCGTGATTGGGAATGAGGCGGTTGCCCGGCTTTATGACCGAAATACGAAAAAGACGCTAACGGTCACTGAAACGGAAGCGAATC
Source organism: uncultured Verrucomicrobiales bacterium (assembly GCA_937891465.1). Taxonomy (GTDB): domain Bacteria; phylum Verrucomicrobiota; class Verrucomicrobiia; order Verrucomicrobiales; family DEV007; genus JABDJT01. Next base: position 40,866 of record CALAHF010000090.1, read on the forward strand.
GGCTCGGAATGACCTTGGTTGGCGTGACGAATGATCCTGTAAACCTCGAAGGGGTTTCGGTTCGCATTGCGTTCGGCGATGAAGAAGTCGATATACACTACAATTCTGCGCAGATCGCGCCTCAGCCGAAACCGACGGTCGTTTACAAAAAAGACTCCCGTGGGAATCCAATTCCGCCAGCAGAGTTGATCAAAAATTACCGAACAATGAGCGATGCGCAGCGGCGGGTTTACTTGAAGTGGCGCACCGATTTTAACAAACGGAATCCGAAGTTGGAGCATAGCGAAAAGCGGTTTCCGTATGTAGAAAAGGCGATCAATGCGATCAAATCCGGCAAAAATCCGCCTCGCTGATGAGTAAGGTTATCGTTTCAGGGACGGTGATTCGTGGTCATCAGGTCGCGTCTGGAGCTGCGCTAGATGATCGGTTTCCCGAAGGAACGTTGAAGATGCAGCTGCCAATTTTTCGAGAACGCGGATTGGATTTAAGTGTGTTTCACTTGGCCACGCTCAATGTTTCGTTCGAAGATGGGCGTCCTGGACTTGGCGAGCCCGCCCATACTTTTCGCGATGTAAAATGGCATCCGACGGAACCTGCTGAAGATTTTTCGTTTTTTCCATGTCGCATTCGTGAACCGGAGACTGACGATTTTGTCGAGGCGCTGATTTATTTTCCCCACCCCGAAACGAAGCCGGAACACGAACAGCCGGAGGATGTGCTGGAAGTTTTGGCGATGCGGAAACTCGCTGGATTAGAATACGGCGTCGCCGTCGATTTAGAATACAAATTGCACGCTTGAATTTGAAACGAGCTTTCGCTTTAGTGGCTGAATTAAAAATGAACCCAAAAACAGCAGTGGAGGAAAGGTTGCGATGTGGTTTTTGAAAAAATTCCTCATGACACCTGCTGTTTAGTTAGGATCGGGAGTGGGCCTCTTTACTGGGATGGCATTCGCGAATAACGGCCCTACAAGTGGTGCTGTGGGATTCGGAACGTCTATGGGAATAGGAGCAATTATCATTATTTTGCGTTTATGAAAGTGGTTCAAATGGCGTATCAGAATGCTCAGAAATCAAGGCAAGACGTCGAATCGCCCGAAAATTTGATTGTCACGGAGCTCCGAGATTCGGCTCTGGAAGACGAAGCTGTTTTGCTCGAGAAAATGATGGCAGATCGAGATGCGATTTCTAAGCGATGCGTGAGGCAGGCGGATGATGCGGACGCGAAGCATACGTTGGCTCTGGTTGAAGCGATTATTTCAGAATCCGCACGCCAAGCTGAAGAGTTGCAGGATTTAGTACGTCGCGTGGAAGATCCGTTGCTTAAATCTCCGAAGGGGGCCGTTGTCAAAATTGATGAGGTGCGCGGGAACTTGACGAAAGCCTATCAGGCCGTGGCGGATTCTCGAAGTCGGATTCGGCGCGGTGAACGTTTAGACAAAGTCGACTTTCTTGCGGACGAACAGACAATCATAGGGATGAATTTGGAGGTGCTGACTCAGCGGCTGAGCAACGAAACTGCCATTTCAAATCGTATTGATGAACGGCTTCACCCGGAGATCGAAAGTCGGATCGTGGAAGATGATCGATCGTCGCAAGCTGATGAACCAACTGTCGAAGAATCGGAAACGAACTAGGCTTTCCCGTTTCGTGTCTCGACCAATTCGCCTTGTTTCACGAGGCGGCAGAATTCCTTTTTCGTAACCTTTTCAACAGCACCCGTGTGGGAGTTTTGGCTGTCGAGCCGCTTGAACTCGATTTCGAGACGTGCCCAGGTAACGATCCAAATAAATTCGTTATCGCTGACTTTCCAAACTTGTCCTTGTGCTAATTTCATCGTGGTCGTCGTGTTGCTTCGCCGCCGTTACGGGCGATGAGTGAAAAAAGCAATCGAAAGCACCTAAAACGTGATCAATCCTGAAATCTGGAAACTGCACAGCGAAGCCTGCGAAGGGGGCGAGACGTTTTATCTCGATCCCGATTCGGGCTTTCATGTCTTTACGGAAGTGGGGCTGAATGAACGCGTAAAATGTTGCGGAAGCGGCTGCCGTCATTGTCCGTTCGCGCATGAGAATGTTCCTGAATCGAAGCGAGCCAGGAACATAAACCAGGCCTCGTGGTTGACTCCGTCGGGCGATTTTGCAAAGCCGGTCGACGCCCTGTTTTGGAGTGGCGGAAAGGACAGCTTTCTGACCCTGCTGGCGTTGCAGCGTGATGCCGCGAAGGATCATCAATTCGTTCTGGTGACGACATTTGATGCGGCGGAACGCCAAGTCGCGCATCAGGAACTCGGGATAGCGGACATCATTCGCCAGGCGCAGTATCTCAAATTACCGCTGCTTGGAATTCCGCTTCACCCGGGGCGGGACTACGCAGACGCCGTCGAGCCGGCGCTTCGTTTGATTCAAAATCCGGCGCGATTTGTGTTCGGCGATCTTCATTCAGAACACATCCGCAGTTGGCGGGAGGAAGCTTTTGCTGCGATCGCAAAAGAACTTGGTGCGACGTTGAAGTTCCCCTTGTGGCACGCCGACTACGAATTTCTGATGCAGGATTTGGAAAAGTCCGGCGTGGTGTGTGAAGTCAGCGCCATCACATCCGCAGCAGAAGGACAGGTGAAACTCGGCGATATTTTCAATCGCGAGTTGTTCGAGTCGCTATCAGGTTCGATTGATCGCTTCGGCGAAAACGGAGAATTTCACACGTTGGCGAAAGTGTGGGATGTGAGCGGATAAATCACGCGTCTGCAGCGCCTTCCCAATTGGCCCACCACGCTCGAAATTGCTCCCACTGCGATTTCAGAAATCCGAACTGACTTGCGCTGAGTTCATCTGATTCGTTGAAATGGAGCGTGTATTCAGGATTTCCCTCGAGAACCATCAGAGCTTTGTAGTAGAGAACGAGGTCAGCTCCTTCGTCATAAATCGAAAGCACTTCGAGAGCTTCGTCGAGCTCTTGGGCGTGACGTCTTGCTGTGGCATCTCCACCTGCAGCCCGCTGGCAAAGTTCCATGAAGCGCAGAATTTCTTTCGGCAACGCATTACCAACGCCGGTGATTGCACCTGCCGCGCCACAATGGACAAAGCCGTGAAACACTTGGGTATCGACTCCGACCATGAGAGTGAGATCAGACCTGCCGCTCGTGATGTGTTCCGCCGCATAGCTGAGCGACTGAGCGCCTCCAAATTCTTTGAAGCCAATAAGGTTGGAATGCTCTTTTCGGAGATCAAAAAACAGATCTGCTTTGGTTTCGAAACCATAATGCGGGCTGTTGTAAATCACGGCAGGCAGATCACCGCCGGCTTTCAAAATTCCTGAAAAATGAGCACGCTGCGCAGCCACGGATGATCCACGAGAAAGCACGCGAGGAATCACCATCAACCCGCCTGCACCAACTTCGTTGGCGTGGGCTGCATGAGCGGCTGCGATGGTCGGATTTTGCGCGCCGGTTCCAACGACGACGGGAATTCCGGCTTCCACCAGACGGCGAACCCCTTCTTGACGCTGAGCATCAGTCAGGAGCGGCCAATCGCCCATCGAACCGCAATATACGACCGCTCGCATTCCGGTCTCGATCAGCTCTTCAGCTTTGCGAACAAGGGCATCGAAATCAGGAAGGCGGTCGGGCGTGCAGGGTGTCATCAGGGCGGGAATGCAGCCTTCAAAAATGGTGGTGTTAGTAGAAATCGACATGACAGAGCGAGGTTATAAAGAGCGAGCGGGCATTTGTCGATAAGAAGTGGCGTTATGACAGGGTAATGAGAACTCCGCAAACAGGCGCGTTTTAATCCTGTCATCACTCGCAGAATTTTGATTTCCTGCATTTATGAATATGGAATCTAAAACCACTGTTTCTCGTCGCGACTTTGTTGGAACTGCGCTAGCCGGGGCGGCATTTTCCCGCATGGAACTATCGCTCCTAGCTGCGGGACATAGCACGGGTGAAAACGAGCATTTTTGGTATCGACTGGCGCATACCGATGGCCCGTTCATAGATACTCAACGAGACAGCCGAGCCTTTGGAATCGGGGATGGGAAGATTTTTCTATCCGAAGACAATGCCAAAACGTGGTCGCAAGAAGCCGATTTCGCCGACACCGAAAACATCCTGTTCAGTAGTTTTCAGGCGAATGGGAATCTTGTATTTGCAACGCGGGATCACCTTTTTGTAAGTAAGGATAATCTGAAAACACTTCAGGAAGTCACAGTGAAAGATCGAGATGGGAGCGACTACATTCCGCACACGCCAAGAGATCCTGAAAAGGCGGGCTGGTATTTTTATTCGCTCGATGGCGTGAACACTTTTGACGTGAAAGGCACTGAAATGCTGATCTGGGGGAATTATTGCAATGTCAGGACGGAGCCGGTTCCATCGAATGTTTATTATTCGACCGATGGCGGCGAGACTGTGAAAATCGCCTATTCGTTTGGGCAGAATCCTCATTTTCAATACAAGGATGCAGAAAAAGAGTCGTGGCTCGGCGATCCTGACAATTCGACGATTTGCCGACACATCCACTCTGTCTCATACAACTCGGCTGAAGATGCGTTCTATGCCTGCAGCGGCGATATTGAACGTGGCCATGGCCTCGAATGTAATTGGTTGCGAGGAAAATACGATGCGTCGGCCGACAGTTGGGAATGGAAAGTAGTGGCGTCTTCAGATGCGAATTCGCGCTACAAATCCGGCGGGATCAATTTTGTCGACGGCGAGGTCTACTGGGTGGCCGATGCGAATGGCCCTAAAACGATCCGAGAAGTCTACGATCGGGGGATTTTCAAATGCGATCCGGCAGACATTGCGAACAAGGAAAAGCAGACCAAGATTTACGATACGAAATTCGAGCAAGCCGTCATGACAATCGACGGCGACGTGATTTTGATTCCCGAATATGGCAATGCAAATCCGTGCGATTGCGGATTCATCATTTCGAACGATCTCGGAAAAACGTGGGGGCAATACGATCTCAAACAATTCGGAGATCGCTCGGGCGTACGTGTCAGTAAACGGAATAGCGAGGGCTGGTTCCGTGTTGATCTGCGCAAAAGTTGGCTCGACCGGGCGGAGGTCCTTTTTATCAAACCAAAGCCGGCCAAGTAGTGACGAAAATTTCGATTAGTCTTTTAGCTCAGCAGTCAGTGCACCGCGCTCATCTCCGCCACCAGACTTGTCGACAAAGTAATCGAAATCGCCGTGGTAACGACGGACCTGACCACTGTTCACGTGAAGAACGTCAGTCGCCAGCTCGCGGATGAAGTGAACGTCGTGCGAGATGAAAACGAGCGTTCCGGCGTATTTTTTAAGCGCCAAAATCAAGGACTCAACCGTTAAAATATCGAGGTGGGTTGTCGGCTCGTCCATCAGGAGAATATTCGGCGGATCAACGAGGAATTTCACGAGGTTCAGTCGACTTTTCTCACCCCCTGAAAGCACTTTAGTCATTTTGTAGACCTCTTCCTTGCGGAACATGAACGATCCCAAAATGCCGCGTGCTTCGTCTTCGCGAAGGGTCGGGGCGGCTTCCATGATCTCGCTAACCACTGAATTATTCGGATTCAACGTCGCCGCACGGTGCTGGCTGAAGTAACCAATTTTCGCATTGTGGCCCTTTTTCATGGTGCCGCCTTGAGGAATCAATTCTTCGGCGAGAAGTTTGATCAGGGTCGACTTACCGGAACCGTTTGGCCCGACCAGAACGGTGCGCTCGCCGCGTTCGATCGTGAGATTCAGGTTTTCGTAAATCTTCCGTTCACCGTAACCGAAATCAACATCCTGAAGCTCCAATGCTTTTTGACCACCACGCGGCGGCTCAGGAATCTGGAACCGATAAGGTTTAGGTGGCGTGCGTGGTTTAGCCAGTTTTTCAATCCGATCGATCTCTTTCAGCTTAGACTGGGCCTGTGATGCCTTCGACGTCACGTTGCGGAAACGGTTCGCAAAGTCCTGCATTTCCTTGATCTGTTTCTGCTGATTTTTGTAGGCAGTATTCGCGTTTTCGTAATTCTTAAGCCGCTGATCTTCGAAATCAGAGTAATTGCCGGTGTAGTGAACCAGCTTTTTGTTGTCAATTTCGTGAACGGACTCCGTGAGAGCGTTCATGAAATGGCGATCGTGGGAAATCATCAAAATCGCTCCGCTGTAGTTTTTCAGGTAATCCTGAAACCAGAGCAACGACATCAGGTCCAAGTGGTTTGTCGGCTCATCGAGCATCAGTAAATCCGGCTCTATCACAAGCAAACGCGCCAGGTGCGCTCGCATAATCCAACCACCGGACATTTCTTTCGCAGGGCGTAAAAAATCTTCTTCCTGGTAACCGAGGCCCCGCAGCATCTTCTTCGCTTTTGCTTCGACCTGCGGATTGTTCAGCGCGTCGAATTTTCCTTGAGCTTCATAATACTCCGGCACATCAACCGTTCCGGCGACTTCGAGCGCCTTTAGCTGAACCTCAAGTTCTTGCAACATGCCGGCACGTCCCGTGGCGATTTCAATGACGGTGTGATCGCCGACGTCTTCACTTTCCTGCGGGAGAAATCCGATCAGCGTGTATTCGTCGCGATTTACCTCGCCGCGATCTGCTTCTTCCTCGCCCAGAATGATCCGGAAAATCGTGGTTTTACCCGCTCCGTTAGGCCCGACCAGCGCGACGCGCTCCCCATAATTGATCTGGAGATCGCAGTCCTCGAACAGAGTCTGGCCACCGTATGATTTTTTGAGCTTGGAAATTGAAAGCATGACGGTGAATTCGTAGCGCGAAGCAGGAAAATCGCAAGTTTGGATAAGGCGGAGAATTTTCGAACGAATAGGGTTGTTTCGATGAACTTACCCTATTGTTTCGAAAAGCCGTTTCGATCCAACAGTATCTGGTCGACGAACGCACCCTCTCGGATCGTGGAATCCCATTTTTTCCTAGCCTCACCGAAACACTCCCGATCAATTTCCGGTTTCGGCGCGGGAGGTCGGTCCGTTAGAATCCTATTTGAATTTTCAAAAACCATCCCTCTTTGGTTGGAAGGTTGAAGGAAACGTTTCCACCTGCGGGGCGGAAAAATCCTCGCGCTGATTACCTGAAAGTTTCACCTGAATCGGATGTCAATTTTAATACGCTTCCTCGTGAGTTCATCGACCAATTACCCGAGGAGGAGACTAGAGTTGAATCAGCAGAAGAAAGTGGAGGATTGAACCGATATGTTTCATCGCTTTCAAAATCGACAAACCCCGCAATTGGTTTTTCCAAATTGCGGGATGATAACGAATACCGGCACGTCTGGGTGTCAGGCGGGTATTTCCTCATCAAAGAATTGGCTTGTTCAATAATCTCTCTTCGGTACTTCTTACTTCGCAGTATTTGCACTGCGGTTGCGGCGAGATCTGTAGGACTGCGATGACCGGTTGATCGGCTGAGGATTTTGGCCTCGTTCTCTAATCCAAGTTGGTTGAGTGAAATTCAAGAAAAGAGGGGTGCGGGAAGGCGTGCGGCATTCGTTTTCAAGTCGAAAAGGGTATCCTGTTTTCCAAATTCGTTTGCAAGATCATTTCGGTTCAGCTTTTTTCCTAGCCTCACGCAAATTGCCCGACTAGGCTCGGCTGCGATGGACGGCGAGATTACAGAAAGCACACCCGAAACTGTTTTGCGGGTCGAAGGACTGCAGCGGTCTTTCGGGAAATTCATGGCCGTCGATGGGCTCGATTTGAGTGTGAATCAGGGCGAAATTTATGGGTTTCTCGGCGTGAACGGTGCGGGCAAGACCACCACAATTCGCATGCTGATGGGAATCATCGCGCCAAGCGGCGGCAGCATCGAATTGCTCGGGGAAAAGACGAGGCGCACGTCGCTGATGCAAAAACGGAAGATTGGTTACGTTTCTCAGGAACAAGTTTTTTACCCGTGGATGACAGCAACGATGCTCGGGAAATTTGTTGGAGGGCTTTATCCGACGTGGGATGCGGATGAATTTAACCGTCTTCTAAATGTGCTCGAAGTCCCCGCGCATCGCAAGGTGTCCGGTCTATCCGGCGGGATGAAAGTGAAGCTAGCGTTAGCCTTGGCCGTTGCTCCGCGACCTTCGATTTTGATTTTGGATGAACCGACCGCGGGGCTTGATCCCGTGGCGCGGCGTGAGTTCCTCGACATCATCACTTATCAGGCTCGGGAATACGGTCGGACGACATTTTTCTCGACTCACCTGCTGGATGAAGTGGAACGGGCAGCCGATCGCGTCGGAATTATCCACAAGGGCAAAATGCGATTTGAAGGTGAATTGACCGTGCTACAAGATCGAGTTCGGTTAGTCGAAATCGATCCCGATGGAGCCGTGCCGGAAGAATTTCAGATCTGGCGATTGTTGGATGAGCCGAAGACGCCGGGGAAAGTGGCGTTTGTCGTCGAGGCCGATTCGGAAGCTTGGCGGGTATCCGATTTGCCGAACGAACCGCTTTCGTTGGAAGACATTTTCATCGCCTGTGTGGGGATGGCTACGACCCGGATTTGATGTTGCGATGACGGGAATGCTTTTCAAAAAAGAGTGCCGCCAGCACGGGATCTGGTTCATTTTGCTGGCGGTGACCACGCCACTGCTGCTCCGATTTGTTTCGGCCGCAGTAAATGCGAGCGGCGGAGGTGGCGGAGTCATGGCGGGCCTCGGAACGGGATTCCGCGTTGTCCTGCCGATCATGATTTGGATCCTCGCGTTCCTTCTCATCGCGGTAGAATTTCGTCAGAAGACCCAGCTGTTTCTCGAAGGATTGCCGCTGCCACGCTGGCGAATGATTGCCGTGAAATGCGGGCTGGGGATTGTGCTTTCGATTATCTATGCCGCCGGAAGTGTTCTGTTTTGTTGGATTACCTCGGGCGGAACGGAGGCGGTGACGATGCAATTTTTACAGATCATGTTGGCGACGGCAGCAGCGTGGTCCGCATTTTTGTGCAGCTTTTTTATCGTGGCGGGATTTCTTGGTCGTTATCGCCTTGCGGTTTGTTTTGTGATTTTCATTGTCATGATCAGCCTCGCAAACAGAGGTGTTCCAATGGGGGAGTTTCCGCCGTTTGCCCTGCTCGAGCGTTTTGGATTGGAGCGTGAGATTTGGCCCAAAACTGATCTCGTGTGGACATGGGCCATCACAGCAGGATTGCTGGGGCTGAGTTTCACGATGGGCCTGACAAAAGAGGGATCGGTTGCTGCGATGATGGGTGAAAAGATGTCTTATCGAGAAAAAATCACGATTGGTGGCGCGTTGTTTTTGTTCATGACTTTCATGGGGAATTTCACCAGTCCCGCGCCCGAACCGTTTGAATTGCCGGGGGCTGTGGCCGAGGAAATTGATGGTGTTCAGCTGTTTTTGTCTCCTGAAAACGTGGCGCGGGCAGTGGATCAGGACGTTGCGTTTGCCTCAAAACTCGCCGCGAAAGTTGGTGGCATTCGCGATTGGTTGGCGATTTCAGATACGCATTTCCCTCCGATTTATATCGTGGAACGAACGGATTTAGAAGATGGTGAAGTGATCGGCGAAGATGTGGATGTCGAGGCGGGCCGAGTGGTTTTAGCATTCGCAAATTACCTCGATGACTCGGTCTCGTTGGATAGCGTTGCTTCCAAAATCATGCTCGAAGTGCTGCACGTCCGTTCGATCGACCGGATTAAAAAAGAAGATCGGTGGTGGATTGCGATGGGGCTTCAGCAGTGGTTGGAGTTTAAAAATGCGTCGTCTGAGGAGCTTGCTGAGCAGGAAAAACGAGTTGGGGAGATTGTTAGCGAACACGGCTTTTCCCCGGAAAACGTGACGGATTGGAAAGCCTTCGAGGAACTGGTTGGCGAGGATGAAGTGCCAGCTATTGCATGGACGGGCGTGCTGAAATTCGTCGATGAGTACGGCGAAGAGGCATTGCAAAACCTGGCCCAAAATACGGTGGCTCGATACGCTGCGGGGAAAGATAATCGCGCTTCGATTTACGATTTCTTTCATCCCATTTCGAAGGCATTTCGAAAAGCTACAGGCGGCGATACGGTGGCTGATTTTTCTGAAAAATGGGCCGCAAATATAGAAGGGAGTGCTCAAACCAAATGACGCCTGCATTTCGAGCCCTCATAGATAAAGAATGGCGGGGACTGCGACCGATCGCAGTTCTCATCGCCGTGTTGTTTATCTTTGGCCTGTTTTACGCGCAGGCTTCTGATTTTCTCGATCAATACACGTTGTGGGAGGACTATTTCGACAACTTGGAAACCTCAACGGTGATGAACTTCATCTTCTGCGCTATCATTTCGCTCGGGCTTCTCGTTCGCGAAAAAGATGAAGGTACCCTGATGTATCTCGATGGATTGCCAGTTCGCCGGAGTTCGATTTATCTCGCAAAATGGCTCGTGGCTGTATTCCTCGGGGGAATCATCGACGTGATGTTTTTTGTCGAATGTTTCATCTACGACGCGTTTTCGCGCGAGAGCGATATGCCCGGGCGACAGTGGCATTCCTATGGGGTTTATCTCGGCCTGCATATTTTTCAGACGATGTTTTTCGTATCGCTGATGTTCTGTTTGTCGTTTCTGAGGCGTTGGGCATTTCTTATTATTGGAGCGCTTTTCTGGGCGGTTTTTTGGATGAAATCAAGCCAGGTGCCGTTTGCGGAGTGGCTGGATCCATTCAGTCTCGTTCAAGTTCCGGAGAAAGAGGACGAACGCTGGATCATTCCCTGGGGGCACCTTGGTTTTCTGGGAGCTGTGGGTTTAGGGTTTTGGCTGGTTGGATTATTCACATTCACGGTTCGATTCGATTCCATTCGTCAGGCGAGGGGATCATGTCTCGCCAAGGGAGCTGGTGTGCTGGCCATTTTTCTTATCGTCATTGTGTGGATGGGATTCATGATCACCAGCGCCGTCATGCAGGAGGATGAATTAATCGAAGAAGCGGCAGCAGCAGCTGAGGAAACATATACTGAGAAATTCACGCCCCAGCTCAGTGGCGGCAATGCGATTGCGACAGAATCGAGCGAGAAATTTCAATTTATTTTCCGAGAGAAATCGCGCAAACAGGTCCAGCCGCTAGTGGATAAAAGCGATGCGACTTTTGCGACCGTTGCCGATTTTTTAAAGGTCGACCAAGACGCTCGTGACGGCCGAATCGTGGTCGATTTATCGAATCCGTTGGGTGATCACAATGCAGGGCGGGCGCATTGGCAGAAGATCCGAATGGTTCCACCGGGTCCCAAACAGCCCGTTGCGAAGGGCGTTGCGGTGCTCGGTCATGAAATCACTCACGTTCTTATCGATCAGATTACCGACAATCGTCTGACCGAGGATTTTGGTTCCGTGAGGTGGTTTCACGAGGGACTTGCCAGCTACGTTGAGTTCCGATTTTTTGAAAAACCCGAGGCGCGCGCCGATTACGAACATTGGATCGCGCTGGCTTCGACGTGGGATGAAATCGATTTTGCAGAGGTGGTGGACAACACGGAATTCACCGAGCTGCACGACAGCTTTCTGGTCTATCCGATCGGGCGGTTGTGGGTGAAGGCTGCCGTTAATGTCTACGGCGATGACGCGCCCACGAAGTTGCTAACTGCGTTTGCGAGACCGGACGCTCCGCGAAACCTTGATGGGTTGGCCCGTTGGCGCGATGTTTGTCTGGCTGCGGATTTTGATTTGGAACGGATTCGATCCCGATTTCGCACGCGATTGAAGGAGCTTCGCGACACTCACGCCGAGGTTTGCGAAAAGTATACTGAGATCACGGAGGCCTCAGCCATTCGCGACGATGGAAAAATTGTGATCTCACCTGAGCTACCTGAAAATTGGGACGAAGTCGTAAAAAACCTGCCCGAGAAATCAAAACTCATGTGTCGCGTTCGTCCTGAAACCGATTCAGAACCCGCTCAATGGCGTTATGCGAAGCTGAACAAAAAGAACGAGTTTCGACTGTCCGGATTCGATTTTCTGAAACCACAAATCGGCGTCCAGATCGGCTGGGAAACCGGCGGTTGGACAGAAATGCCGGTTCTCGGAGAGTGGATCACCGTAACGGTAGAGGCAGAGAAACAGTAAAAACGCTTTCTACTTTGCGTCTTTTTTCGGGAACGGCTGAAGCGTCTTTGGATTGAGCATTCCGCCATCGATCAGCTTTTGCTCGTGATCTTTCGGATAGGTTCCGCTGACATAACGACCGTGATCAAAAATTGCATCCCACAGTACTTCGCCGTTTTCATTGACGTCACGGACACGGCCATCCCATTGCAAATTTTCCGCGAAATTTCCATCAAATCGAAGTAAACCGTCTTCCGCCCAGGTGCGGTGGGAACCGAATGCCTCGCCGTTTTTCATCATCGCATCGATTTGGATGTGGCCGTTTTCATAGAAATGACGATGCCGCACTTTTTCGCCGTGCACCCAGTCATACCAGCGCATCAGCGTGATTCCGTCGGGGAAATACCGGATCTCAGGACCATTCAATTTTCCATCTTGGTACGACGCCAGGTAGCCGATTTGCCACTGCTTGTTTCGCATCACGATTTGGCCGGAATACGGCGTCGTCATGCTTTTTAACCGAGCCAAGCCGTCATCACCTACCTCAATGTCGCCGCGCTTGTTGAAGCCCGCTTTTGGAGTGGACGCGGTAGCTTCGGATTTCTTGTCGGATTCGTTGCAGCTGGTAAAAGCGGCAAGAACAACGGCTGCGCAGGCGACCGTTTTGGAGAGATAGAGGATCGATCGGGTCATCGCTTCAAATTTCGCGGATTGAGATTTCTCCGCAACGGAAAAGGGGAAGAACTTTTAGCAAGTTCGGCTACGTGAAAAATTGCAAAAAAAAACGATCCAACAGGTCGACAAGCTGGCTCGCCAGCGGTCTGAGGATTCTCGCGAAGCGGAACCGGAAGATAGCCCTGATAGGCATCGATAAGGTCTGTTCATCGAAATTACCCTATTGATTCGTGGAATTCGAAAATTGGTAAGCAGCTTAGCGTGCTTTGCCTTCGATCACTTTCTCGCCGGAATAGTGCATCAAAATGTCGATGACTGACTGACCGATTTTGGGCGGCTTGCGAGTGCTTTGGAAGAGAACTTCCTGAAGGCTGTTGCCGTAGTAAACTTCATTTCGCTTTTGCGCGGGGATGATGCCGTCGCTCTTGAAAGCTGCTCCGGCGAAGAGGCCGCCGGAATTTGTGTAAACCAAAATCGGAGCGTCGATGTTATCGACTGAAGCTCCTGCATTGGCGTCTGCAGGACCGGCGGTGGCTTGAAACTCGATACCTGCATCGATTTTGCCGCGTCGCAGAATATCGAGTGATTTCTCGTTCATTAGAAGCATGACGATGGTGCTTTCCTCAGCTCCGATTTGCAGACCGTAACTACCACCACCGGATGCCACAAAGCCTGGAGCGCTCCATTCGTTTGTCTTGCTATCGCGAATCAGAGCGACGCCTCCGCCAGCTTCGCCGCCAAGGCCGAGACCGACTTTCACCTTGTGAATGATGACGATTCCGTGGGCGCGCTTGATCAAATCACCGGGAACTTTTTTGCCGGCCTCAGATTGTAAATTGATGAATCGCTCCATCAAATTATACATTTTTTTGTCGAGCTTTTCGACGGAAGGTTTGAACGGGCCGGCGATCGATGTCGATGCGAGAAAAAGGGCTGTAGCGAGCGCAGCAGTTGCGGAGAGAGATGGTTTCATAAGCGTAATAGTTTGATCTTTACTATCTAAGACGCACAGAATTTCGCTTTATTTGACGAAAATTCGACAAATATTAAACGATGTTAAGCAAATGAGGGCGGGATCAACCAAGGCTTTACTTGTGACCGCCTTCTTTCTTCGTTTTTTTCTGGGCAGCGAGATAGGCCACCACATCACGAACTTCGCTTTTTGTCATCATGTAGCCAACGGGAGGCATGGCTGAAATGGGTGGCGTTCGGCTGGCGATTTCAGACTTCTTGTAATCGACTTCTTCGGTCTTGTTGCTGTCTTTAGGATCCGGAATTTTCAGGGTCACGGTGGTGTCGTCTTCTTTCAAAAACGCACCGCCGACAGACGTTCCATCTTTCAGCGACATCATCGTCATGCCGTATCCCGGCACGACAAATCCACTGGGATTCACGATCGATTCCAAAATGTATTTTGCATCATGCCGTTTGCCGATATCCGAGAGATCAGGTCCGGCAACGCCCCCGGTTCCATTGAGATTGTGGCATTTCGCGCATTGTCCGGCTGCGTGGGTCAGGAAAACGGTCGCGCCTTTTTCCTTGTCGCCGCCGTGAAGGGCAACATTAAAGGCTGCGAGGGGATCATCGCCTAAACCAGTGGTGTAGGCTGCCAGTGCGACTCTGACGGGTTCTTCGGAGCGAGCTTCCGCAGCTTCGATGAGATCCAGTTTCGCGCCGGATTTCTCCTTTCCAATATTGTTGAGCCGTTCAGCAATGAATTCGGCAGCTTTTGGGTTTTCTGCAGTCGCGAGAATTTCAAAGGCGGACTGGCGATCAAGAACATCATCGGAGTCAGCTAATTTAAGGGTCGCGGCATAGCCTTCATCCGGTTTCACTCCGAGAAGAGCAGCAGCGGCAGCGGCGCGAATCGCTTGTTTTTTATTCACCAAAAGTCCAGCCCACAATGGCTCGAGAGCTTCGGGTTTTTGATTCGCCAATCCCCGCAATGCGCCGATGCGAGCTTCGTCTTCGCCTTTTGCGTTGTTCAGTTGGGCGACGAGCAGTTCGGCGGGCGCTTCAGCTCCAAATTTAAGGGCGACGCGAGTGGCGCCGGCAATGAGATTTCCTTCGACGGTGTCGAAAACCTTGCTGAGATTTGCTTTCACGACGTCGGAAATATCGGCGCGTTTTGCAGGATCAAGTGGGCGATGGAATCCCACGGTGGGGTCAAACGGCGTTGGCTCAGCCCATTCTTCGAGAGCGGCGAGGGCTTCGGCGCGAAGCAATTCGGGGAGTTCCTTGCGGGCAGCATAATTGACGAGTCGCTCGGCGCATTCGGCCGTTCCCACGCGGAAATTGGCGTTGATCAAACGACGATGAATCATCCAATCGTGCTGGTTTTCGTGCGCCGTTGGCTTCTCGATTTGCGCGGCGAGTGCCGGACCAGCGGTTGGCAAATCAAGATCATTGATCGCGCGAATCGCCTCGTAGCGGACCGTTTGATCAGCGTCATCGAGAAAATACTTCACCCGAGGGTCTTCGAGTTTGCGAAGCGTCAACAAAACGCCAAGACGTAGTGCCTGGGATTCGTGATCAACGAGTTTGAGAATTTTTTCCCGCTCGTTCAAAAACCACATTCCCTGAACGCAGGCGTGGCGGAGAAAGACGTCTTCGTTGTTGTTCGCGATGAGGATTTCCTGCAATTTTGGAAGCGCCGAAATGATCCGGCATTTGCCAACACCGATCGCAGCGAATGCTTTTACACGAGCCGATTCGTCATCGAGTGCCGCGACGAGGGCTCCGCCAGCTTTGGTCGTGCGGGAATCGGCGAGTGTTTTGGCCGCTTGGGCACGGACTTCAGGATGAGGGTCGGACAGGACAGGAATGAGAATATCCAAGAGTGATTCGTCCTTTCGAGCCAACTGTCCGATCCCCCAAATTCCGTGGAGGCGACGCAAAAATTTGCCTTCAAATTCACCGCTGCCTGGATGCATAAATCCTTCAGCAAAATCGTTGGTGGCAAATATTTTGAGCAAATCAACTTCGCCACGTCTAACAAGTTCGAATTGAGCCTTCTGGCGAACTCGATAATCGGGGTAACTCACCAAAGCAAAAACACGGCCTAGTTTCATTTTTGAAAAATCACTGACGAGAACTTTTTGAATTTCTTTATGAAGCGGATTGCGATTATTTTCGCTGGAATACAACGCATATACATTCCCTAGATCCTGCTTATACCAGCCGTTGTTGTTGAAACACGCTAGATACATTCGGCCGTCGGGACCAAATTCCACATCGGTGTTACCGAGGCCTTCCATGAAAATCTCGTGATGATCAAGCGCGAAACCGGCGCCTTTTTCTTTCACTGAAAAGGCTTCGAGATCGCCTTTGGCCCCGCCAAAATTGCACACCCAAAAGTGGTTGGCGTAACGATCTGGCATTGCCGTTGCGCCATAATTGTAAACCAATCCGCTCGGGCCCCACGAAACGAGATCGACTGCGGGCAAGGCGTATTCGGGACGGTTGTCGGCAAAAGGCTCCCAAATTTGCTCGGTCATCCACGGATTCATCGGCATTTTCTTTTTGCCGTGCTCGAGATCTGGCGTCCGCAGATCGAAATTCTCACGGAAATTGATGAGCAGCTGGTGGCCGGAATTCCAGCCGGATTCGCCACCTTCGATGATGTAAACGAGCCGCCCTTTGTCGCCCGCATCGCAGTTGTTATCGCAGGTGAACAGGTTGCCGTATTTGTCGAAAGCCAGCTCCTGCGGGTTGCGGAGTCCTCGATAGATTTCCTCGACGTTTGAGCCATCGGGATCGCAGCGGAAAACGCCACCTTCCATCGGGCGATGAAAGTGACGGCCTTCTTTCGTTGTGATTGATGATCCTCGATCGCCTATCGACCAGTAAATTTTGCCGTCAGGTCCGACAATTGCGCCGTGCATGTCGTGTCCTGAATAGCTCATCCGCACGCCAAAACCGTCCTGAATCGACTCCTTTTTCTCAGCCGCGCCATCGCCATCCGCATCGGTCAGTTTCCAAAGGTGGGGAATATTCGTGTAGTAAATCGAGTCGTTCAAAAACGCCAAACCGATTCCCGGACCGTCGAGCACGTCGTTGAATCCGTCGGCAAAAATCGAAGTGGTATCAGCTCTTCCGTCGTTGTTGGTATCGTCGACGACGATGATCCGGTCCTCGTATTCTGTGTAAAAATCGATCGGTCGTTTCGCGTCGTTTTGATACATCGCGAGGCGTTCCTCGTTGGTTTCGATCGAGAAATCCTGAAACAAAATCTGCTGTTCGTTTCGGATATCCTGTACCCCGGCACGCCAGCGATGAATCTCCGCGATATACATCCGGCCTTTATTGTCAAAAGTCAGCGCACATGGATTTTGGGTCTGTTTTGAATCCACGAACAGCGACGCAATCACATCACCCGGCAATTTGAAACCCGCGATTCGAAGCTGGGCCTCCTTTTCGAGCTCCTTCGTAGATTGAGTCGGCGGGGTTGCTGCTTTGGGGCCTTTGGTTTCGGCATCTTGCGAAAGCAAAGGACCCGACGCCATTAACGCGGCAATGAAAAGACTTGAGGCGAATTTTTTCATGGGTCGGAACTGTGATGGTTTGCCACGAAATGTTCAACCCGTTTAAACGCGTATTCACGATCCAATAGTATCCGTTCGATGAACCGACCTTATTGGATCGAAATGTATTTTCGCTGGGGAAAAGACCGGATGAATTGACGTCGGACTTTTGCATTCAGGCGTTAATTGGTCTTCAAATTTGGTGGTTGATGAGAATGGATTACAGTGGGAATCATGGCGAAGGGTAAGTTCTATCGGATTTCGTTTTGTATCTTGTTGGTTTTACTTTGGGTGTATTCTTCGTTCTTTGATTCGGAATTCGAATATGAATCGTATTCATTTGAGGCGAATGCGGGAGCAAGCAGCGGAGCCATCCTGATTGGTTTTAGCCGGAAAATGCCAAATGTCTTTTTTATGCCAGAAGAGAGGTCAGTGCGTAAGTTCTATAAGGAAATCTACCCAGTTCAATCGCAAGACTTGCTTCAATTTAAGGTTTTTTTTCCGATAAGTGGCGTACTTCACCAAGAATTTGATGGATTTGAAACCCAAATCATTGTGATTCCTATTTGGATGATATTCGGGGGATATCTGCTGGTCAGATGGGGATTGGTCGTCATTAAAAAATAGGGTGAAAACGTCTTGGTTCCTCTTATCTGCTCTTCGTGTAATCCAACCAATCCAGATTTGCCAAACCTACCTTTTTGATTTGCCAAACTTGGGAGTATTATCAGGGCCATTTCATGAATTGTTTTCGAGCTAT
>CALAHF010000091.1 GCA_937891465.1 uncultured Verrucomicrobiales bacterium
CGAACATACGGGACTGGCGGTGTAGGCGTTGGTGAAGTTTACCCCGCTTCCAGCAAGCTTCAGTAAATTGGGAGCAACGATTTTTCCTGAATAACGATTGGGATCTCCCAATAACCAGGTATTCAAATCATCTGCCGCAAGAAGGAGCACGTTCTTTGGAGTGTCTTTTTTAACATCGGGCGCGGCAGTTGGTGTAGGCGACGCGGCTTGTTGAGAATTACTATCTCCGGAGACACCTACGGGGCGGGAGTTGGCGCGAATCTCTTTTCCAAATGCTTCCAGTTTTTGTTTCAGTTGCTCGACAACTTCGGGATTTTCTTTGAGCAAATTATTCCGCTCGCCCGGGTCTTCGCTCAGATCGTAGAGCCCTTCAACAGGTCCGGTTTTAGAGCCCAATTCTTTGCTGCGTTCTTTGATGAGCGCCTTTCGTTCGCTTCGAGGAAGGGCTCGTTCTTCTTTGGTCAATTCGACTTCCACTTTCTTTCGTTCGTCTTCCGGAGCTGCTTCGGTGATGTATTTCCAATTGCCCACCCGAACGCCTTTTGCTCCCGCTCCTTTCAAATAGTAGTAGGCATCATGCGGTGATTTGGCGCCTTCTTCGCCGGATACCAGCGGCCAAACGTCTTGGCCATCGATCACCCGGTCCGTGGGAACTTCTCCACCAGCAAGATTTGTGAGCGTTGGCAGAATATCGAAAATCGCAACGGGTTCATCGATCACACTTCCAGCCGGAATTTTGCCGGGCCAGCGCATCAGGCAGGGAACTCGCACCCCACCTTCAAAACTCGATCCTTTTCCGCCGCGCAAATTCAGTGAGCTGCCGCCAGCGGATTTTTTAGGACCGTTGTCGGAGGTTAGAATCACAAAGGTGTTCTCATCAAGGCCGTTCGCTTTGAGTGCTTTGAAGATCTCACCGATGCCCCAATCGAGTTCTTCAATCACATCGCCGTACAATCCCCGTTCGCTTTTCCCAAGAAATGCCTCCGACGCGTAAAGCGGGATGTGCGGCATGTTGTGCGCCAGATAAATGAAAAACGGTTTGTCTTTATTTTCGTTGATATACCGAATCGTTTCTTCGGTATAGCGTTTGGTAAATTGCGTTTGATCGGTCGGTGCTTCGATGACTTCGTCATTTCGGAACAAGGAACAACCAATCAGCTCGTGCTCCATCACCGTCTCACGGGTAAGGCCTTCCCGGAAAACACAATCCTTCGCGAATGTTTTATTCGCGGTTGTAAACTTCGTGTTGTTGGAGGCAACCGTCCCGAACCAATAGTCGAATCCGTGATATGGAGGATGCTGGTCATTTTGATAGCCTAAATGCCACTTGCCGATGAGCGCGGTGGCGTAGCCCTCTCCTTTGAGAATTTCAGGGATGGTCTCTTCGTCACGGTTGAGCCCATTCGGATTGCGTTCAAACATAACGCCGCCAACTCCGACGCGTTGGGAATAGCAGCCAGTCATCAGCGCGGCACGAGTCGGCGAACAAACTGGCGAGACGTAAAACGAGGTCAGCTTAAGCCCTTCCTCTGCCATCTGATCAATCATCGGTGTGGCCACATCCGTCGCGCCGTAGCAGCCGAAGTCACCGTAACCAAGATCATCGGTCAGGATGACGATGAAGTTGGGGCGTTGGGGTGTTGCTTGCGCCATCGCGCTGAGTGAAGCGAACAGAGCCAAGAGAACTACGACAATGAATCGCTGATTGGAAAATTTGATAGGCTTCGCCACTTCGATTGATCTTTTGTTTTTCATTTTTGCTCTAGGTGAAATTGGATTTACCAGGGTCCTATCCCGCCACCACTTCATGGATTATTCTTTTTTGTTTTGGCTTTCTTCCCGGCCGCCTTAGCCTCTTTCGCTGCCTTCTTAATTTCATTGGCCCGCTCTTCGGAATAGCCTTCCACCCAGCCGATGGGCCGTTTATTCGCCTCGAAACCTTTCATAAAAACACCCATCAGTTCCCGGAGTTGCTGGACAATTTCCGGGTGTTGGGCTGAGACGTCGGTTGTCTCGCCGAGGTCGTCCTTAAGGTTAAATAAAGAACCGGCCGGGGCGGGTTTTCTCCCCTGCATTCCCTTGTTGCCGTTTCCTCCGGGGCTCTGTCCTTTGATGAGAAGCTTCCAGTCGCCGTGACGGATAGCGGAACCGGGAACCACAAAAGTATCGTGGATCGGTGATTCGACTGTTTCTCCAAGGAGGTAGGGAAGTATGTTTTTACCATCAATCACGCGATCAGTCGGGACTTCAGCACCGGCGATCGCGCAGAAAGTTGGCAGCATGTCGATGATTCCGGTGATTTCATTGTTCGTCGAACCTGCCGGGATCTTGCCGGGCCAACGCATCAGACAAGGCACCCGAATGCCTCCCTCGAAATTGGTCCACTTGCCATCGCGAAGCGGTCCTGCGCTGCCGTGCCCATCGGCGTTGAGCTGCGGGCCATTATCCGAAGCAAAGATGATGAGGGTATTTTCGGTGAGATCGAGTTCGTCCAGCGTATCCAGTAATCCGCCCACCTGCCAGTCAATCTCCTGCACGACATCGCCGTAGGTGCCCTGCTTGGAACTGCCGACAAAATCCGGGTGCGGGATCCACTTGGTGTGCGGCAACGGTGAGGCGTAGTAGAGAAAAAAGGGGTTCTTAGTTCCTTGTTCCTGGTTCTTCGTTTTGACCTCTTTAATGAAATCAATTCCCGCCTGACGAAGTTTGGGTGAATAAATTCCGTCGGTTTGACCTTTAATTTCCTCGACCATTTCGAGATTTTTAAAGAGCCCTTTGGTTTCGTCATCGGCGTAGAAAAATCCGAAAAAACTATCGAAGCCGTGATTCACGGGATTGAAGGGTTCCCACGAACCGAGGTGCCACTTGCCCACCATGCCAGTTGCATATCCCGATTCTTTAAGCAGTTCTGCGACGGTGATCTCATCCTTGTTGATTCCGTTCCCTTCCCAACGATAAACTACATTGTCGATTCCGGTGCGACCGGCGTGGCTTCCGGTCATGAATGCAGCGCGGGAGGGTGAGCAACGATTGTGCACGTAGAAGCTCTCGAACTTCATCCCTTCGCTACAAAGGCGGTCGATGTTGGGTGTCGCGATCACTTCAGAGCCGTAGCAACTGAGGTCCCCGTAGCCCTGGTCATCGGTCAGGATGAAGATGATGTTGGGCTTTGTAACCTCGGGCGCTGCCTGAAGACTGAAGCCGACGATGACAGCGAGCATGGATTGGATCACGATTCTCATTTTTATTCGAATTGAATTGTCCCAACTACATTTCATCTTCCTCCAGCGGACGTTCGTCTTCAAAGGGGCCCCACTTCATGAACAGTTCATAGCTCTTCAGCTTCTGGTAAACTTCCGGGTCGTAGTCAGGGTTCATTTTGGGCATGCGTGCTCCGACCTCATCGAAGTAACGCATCATTTCTCCAAAAAGTTTTTTGTGAGTCTCCGGATGCTGTTGTGCAATGTTGCGGGCTTCTTCGGGATCGCCCGAAAGATCGAACAGCATTGGAATTTCTGGTTTTTCGTAAAAGTGCATCACTTTGCTCTGGCCGGAAATAACGGCAGAGTGCGGAATCTCTGACCGATAGTGGGGAACGTGAAAATACAAATTCCGGTTGAGGAAGGAGTCATCAGGCTTCTCTCCAGACATGTAGCCAGCCAGACTGGTTCCATCGATATTCTTCAAGCTTGCAGGATCGCCGCCTGCCCAATCGACAAAAGTTGGCAGGAAATCGTAGTTGGCGACATTCGCTTTGAACACGGAATTAGGCTCAACTGTCGGGCCTTTAACGATCATCGGGACACGTATACCTGCCTGCCAAGCCCACCACTTGTGGCCGTGCAAGGGCTGGGTCATGCCGGGCTTGATGTGAACAGTCGAATGCCGGTAGCCATTGTCTGAGACAACAACGACATAGGTGTTGTCCGCTATCTTCAACTCTTCCAACTTGTCGAGGACCGCACCAATTCGACCGTCCAGATCTTCGGCCATGCCCAACCACGAAGCAGGATCGTTTTTCGCATTCAGGTTGTTTGCCTTTTTCCCAAGCGTTTTGTAGTAGGCCTGCAGTTCCGAGAGCTTTCGATATTTCTGTCGGGTTTCTTCAAGGCACTGGGTTCCCGCGTGCATCGCGTAGTGAGAGATTTGGCAGTAAAACGGACTTCCGGCTTTGGCCTGACTTTCGATAAATTCGATCGCCTTCTCCGTGATGCTGAACATAAGCTTGGGATCGGTGGCGAAGACTTCAGGATCCTTCGGAGTGCCGGGGGTGTTGTCAGTGTCGCCGTCGTGAACCGCATACCCTGCTCCAGGGTCGCTATACATATGCCATTTCCCGATGTGAGCGCTGACGTAACCGAGCGGCTTGAGCGCTTCCGGAATCGTAACCGTATCCGAATCGATGGAAGAGTCTGAGACGTTGGGAACGACTGGGAGGTTCTGATATTTTTTGCGGGTGTCGTAATAATCGTCGTTCGTATTTCCCAGCACCAGAGTGAACCCACTGCGCGCACAAGACTGGCCGGTCTGCACGCTGACCCGGGCGGGAGCGCACTGATGTGAACCATATGCGTTGGTGAATTTCATCCCCTGCCTGGCCAGCTTTTCGAGATTCGGCATTTGCAGGATCGGCATGAATGAATTCCCTATGGAATCATCCATCGGAATTGGTGTGCCATTCCAGGCCCAATCATCGATGTAAAGAAGCACGATGTTTGGCTTATCTTCAGCCGCAAGACTACTTCCTGCAAAGATCGCGAAGATGATCAAAAAGATGGGGGTTTTCATTTGTTGTTTGTTTATCCGTTTCTCTCCAGTCGGCGAAGGTGGAAGGGATCTCGTTTCAATCAGTGTCTCAATGCAGGCTCTGGAGGTAATCGATCAGGGAGGCAAATTCGGGGACGGTCAGGTTGTTGACGAGCCCCGGTGGCATCATGCTGATTTTGAGAACTTTTTCCTTAGCGACATCGGAGGCACTGATCTTTTGACTGATGCCGGTCACGTTCCGCAGCTCAATTGTTTTCTCGTCGCGAGCGGTCACAAATCCCGAAGCTGCGGTGCCGTCCTTGAGTTCAAATTGATAGGTCTGAAATCCCTGCGCAATCTCTGCTCCGGGATCGATGACGTGAGTGATGAGTTGCTCACGATTAAACAGGTTTCCTACCGAGCCCAAATACGGTCCTTTCTGAGGTTCATCAGGCAAGATCGAGTGACAGGCATTGCAGCTCTGACGAACAAACAATTTCTTCCCGAGTTCTGTGTCTCCTTCTATCTTCAGCGCTGCGGCTGAAGCTTCTTTGACACTCAATGCGCCAACCAGTTGACCTTTCTCTTCTTGTTCGAAGGAGGCCAGAATCTCTCCAGCAAGCACTTTGAATGCAGGGGCTTTCGCCGCTTTACTGACGAGCACTTTGAAGGCGGTTGCGCGATTTTTTTTGATACTTTCGAGAAACTCAGCGCTCGGCTCTTTCATTCCCCCGACGAGCTTATTGCGATCTTCTTCTGTCGTGAGCGGGCTCTGAACCAATGTGCAAATCACGTCGTAGAAAAGCGTTTTAGAAGAAGGGTCGAGTTTCCGAATTTTAGACTCAGCCTTTGGCACACGCTGCATCATCGAAATTCGGTGCGAAGGACTTTGTACAAATTCGCGACTCATGGCCTGATACAAATCGACCTCGTTCTCCAGTTTGGACAACGCTCGCAAATTAGCGAGGCACCATTCTGCGTAGGTAAAACCTGTCACCTGAAGCGCAGCTCGAAACGCCTTTTCCCGCATCGCTTTTGGACGCGCGGAATCTTCCACGATTGAGAGTAAATCCGCCTGTTGCTCGAATGGATGAGAAGATTGTTCCAAGAGCTGTTCCAGTGGATCGACTTCGATCGGTAAGTTTAATTGTTCGAGAGGGAGATTGTAACGTCGAACCTGAAAGAGCGTCGCCTTCTGCCCTTCCTCACTCATCTTAGCGACGGATTGCCGCAGAGCCCTCGCGATCGCCTTCGATTCTTCCCAGGCCACTCCCAGGTAATACGGACCGGCGCTGTTCGGGCGCGTCCCCCACCAGTCATTTCCATCCCATTCTTTTTCTCGATGGTAAAGTCTGAGAAGAGTAGCGACCAGATCGAGCGATGCGTCTGGATTTTCGCTCGTCTGAAGTGCTTCGATCAACTTTCTCACATTCTCCGAAGAATGAATTTGTTGAAGAACAGCAATTGCAGCTGGTCGAAGCTGCTCATCACCCAGCGCGGCGTGAAGCTCTGCAACAGGAGCCATCTCGATCAGCGCACGGTTTGCGGTGTGAGGCACCGCTTCGTGAACGTGGGCAACGTCTTTCACCAATGGTTGGCGGGGTTCCTCAAGGGAAAGGGCCAACAGAGATGGTGTGGCTTGAGACATTCCCAATCGTGCCGCCCCGGCCACGGCCTGCAATCGGACTCGTGGATTTTCGTGTTTGAGAAATGAGTCAATAACAGGATCAAGCGCGAGGTCCCGCCGATCATTTCGATCCAGCAATGCCCGGAGCGCATACTCTGCCAGGTCAGCGTCATCCAGCCAGCCTTTGAGCAAGTCCCCGCTGCCGGGAGCATTTCTAAGATTGATTGCAAAGAGCGCCGCAATTCGTGATTCGAGTGAAGCTGATTTTTCATTCACAGCGACTCGAAGCGCATCTTGAACCTCCTGGCTCTTCCTTCCCACGATTTCCGACTGGGCCTGCTGGCGAAGGACCGCAGATTCCTGGTCGAGATGTTCAATCAGCTCCTCGATGCTCGCGTTAGACAAATCCGGAAACGGTCGATACTGCCATCCTTTTGGCTTCGCCTGAACGATATGACCGACGACGGCGCCGGGTTCGATCCTTGCCCCACCTCCTTCAAAATTCGCCAGATAGAGTCTGGAACTTCCGTCGACATCAAGGTCCACCAGCTTGTTGATGGATAGCGTCACCTTGTCCGAATTCACGAAAGTCGCTTCGTGAGGTTCGAGGTCATGGGTATAAAGCTTTCCCCAACTGATCGTGCTGATCTTCTGGTTCAGCCATTCCGGAAATCCCGGCTCTTCGAGGTAGAGCGCCCCGCATCCCGAGCCGCCGCCATAAGTGAAGAGCGGAGGCATCGTGTCCTCGCTGAAATTCTTGTAGAGATTCGGATAGCCCATGTGCGCGAGCGGCGTGAGATGATGCAAGCGCATGTCCCAGCCATCACCATCGTTGGTGTTATCCATCGCGATGATGTCGAGCCGATGATTGATCGCGATGTCATAGGTATTCCTCGTTCCCCGGGAATAGATCTCGAGATCGCTGCCATCGAGGCGCATGCGAATCACTCCACCGGTCTGGAGTTTGGCGGTTGAGCCATCTGAGCCGACCGCGCTGGCACCAAAGTCACCCACCGCCACATAGATCCAACCATCGATCCCAATTTTCAGATCGTTCGTCGAATGATCGCCTCCACGCTTCCAACTCAGATCGTGAGCAAAGCCGCTAGCCAACACTTTGCGTTCATCAGCTATCCCATCACCGTTTGTATCGCGACAGGCAGAAATAAAAGGCGGGTGGACCAGGTAGAGAATCCCATTGAGAAATTGACCGCCGCGAGGTGTGTCAATGTTAGAGAGGTAAGGGGTTGCGAAGTCCGCCCGACCGTCATCGTCCTCGTCGATCAATCTCCAGACAGATCCCTGATCGGGAAGCCGTCCCAGGCCGGCGTTCCCATCGCAAAGTGCGTAAACCGCCCCTTCGGGTTCCGCGATGACTGACACTGGACAATTGATTTCCGGAGCCATCGCGAAAAAAGTCAGATCGTGTTCCGCAAATTCCGGCAGCGCTCGAAATGGGTTTTCAGGACCTGTGTGCTTTAAATAGAGCCGTTTGGAATCCTCTGTTTTAGCCTGGGGCTGACTCGTGGTTTTCACGTCAGTGAGTGTTCGAACTCGAATGTTTCGCCAAGCAACCTCGAAAGGGCCGATTCCATCCTTAATCCCGTGGATTTGAAGACCGATGAATCCAGTCGGATTCGTTGCATGACGTTCGGGCGGGATTGTCGTCGTCACAATCTTCTCGCCGTTGATCCAGGTCGTTACCTGATCACCCACCGCAAGTACGCGAAAGTGATTCCACTCCCCGCCTTTCACGAAGGTGTGGCTGCGAATCTCATCGGCGGGAGTGAGCCATTGCCCCCAGCTTTGACCGAATATGTTTCCGGAACGCGAGCCCCGTTGCGGATTCTTGGCCGCAAACTCCACTTGAGGACCTTCGACCGGTCCCATCTTTTGCTTGCCCTTCGGCGGGCGATTTCGTGACCGGATCTGGACACCACTGTTGAGTTCCGGGTCGATCAGTTTGGTTTCGAATTCGAGCTCGAAGTCACTGTATTCTTGATTGGTGCAGAGAAAGGTCGTGCCGAGACCTTCTTTGGCAGTCCCGATGATGGTTCCGTTCTCGACACGAAAGGACCCGCTCTTATTGCGTTCCTTCCAGCCTTCAAGAGTTCGACCGTTGAAGAGTTCGACCCAGTGATCTTCGGAGACCGCAAGAGGCGCAATTCCTAACAGAGATAGAATCACGGTGGTGCGGATGAGGGCAGTTTTCATGAAATATAGGGATTAGCTACGAACCAAGCTTTTTCGTTGTTTCGACGAAACATTCAGTTACTTCGTGGAATACTCGCTCCACTGTTTCTCGATCAACTTTACATCCGCCGCTTTGGACGTAATCAAATAGCGGTATTTCGAAGTGTATTCTTTACCGGGCTCGATCTTAAACGGACCATCGACCATGGGAGCGAAGCAGAAGTAAGGTTTGTTCGGATGAATGCGCACTGATTGTGGTGCCCGAAAATTCTTCGGGCTGCCGAAGATGGCAGCCGACACGTCCTGCCCATCGATCTTGCCGGAAAAGGCGACCCAGGTTGGGCGTGTATGATTTCCCTCCCAGCGGTCTTTGCCTTCGCTGGTCAGATATACCACGTCACCCGGATTGATGCTGTGATCTTCCTTTTCCTTCAACCACTGAATATTTCCCCGGAACGCCATGCCTCCGTAACGATATTGTGGAAGATTCAGCGGCTTGTCGGAGGCGCATTGCTGGACACTTTCGATGTCGAACAAAAAGTGGTCTTCCGGAGTTTGGTGAACCGTGACCGTCCAAATTTCATGGAGAACATCGATGGTTTTATCGCCTGACTTCACGGTGAAGGCATGTTTGACACTGAACGACACCTGTTTCTTCTCTCGCTTCAGATTGACTACCTTGCGGAATTCGATCCTGCCGAGATCAGCGGCTTGATTCCAGAAATCCACTTTCTTCCCATCGTAGCCCGCCTTTGTCCATGCGAAGAAAAGTGCATGTTGATGAGCATGATCAGCTGGAAAATCGCCGGTCATCTCCTGCCCAGTGGGAGTGTAAACCGGGTGAATATAGCCACTCCGGCGATAGTGCAGCTCAATGCCATCGGGCACTGGTTTCTCGGTTTTGACATATTCCAAAACAGGTTTGTCGCCCAATGTAACGCGGATCACATCGTCGGTTTCGGTGAGCAATAAGTCTCTGCCGAACACGGGCTGAATAATACAGGCAAGGGCGAGGGCAATAAGTCGAGTAGGTTTCATTTGAATGATCTTTAAAACTTCAGTTCTTTCTTCACCCACTGTTTGGGAGGGAATGTGGGGTCGACAAAAGGTTTCTCATCAAAAGTTTTGCCATCGCCTGTCACCCGTGGGTCTTCGGTCTCTCGTAGCGTGGTCATCAGGCGATTGGTGAGTTCTTGCAGGACCTTCGCATACTCGGAATTCGAGGCGACATTCTCTACCTGATCAGGGTCGCGTTTTAGATCGTAGAGTTCGAATTCCGGGCGGGCGGCGAATGCGAAGTCAACTGA
>CALAHF010000092.1 GCA_937891465.1 uncultured Verrucomicrobiales bacterium
CCGGCCGGACCGACGCCCCGATAAAAAATCTTTGAATAAGCAAATTCCTATCAATGACTGCTTTTAAAAGACGCCGGATATCATATTGGAGAAACCTACAAAGTCTGGTCGCCGGGGACGCCGAACGATGCTCCTTATGGGGCAGGGGCATACAGATACGAAAAGGCCGGTAAAAGGTTCAATGGATTCTCACAATTTGTGACGAAGTCCATCGCTGACGGTCAGGACATTGCACCCCCTCAAACCCGGCAGGACCGATGCGCCGATAAAAATCCTTGAAAAAGCAAATTCCTGCTATGGGGTTAGTCAAATTGGAATGTGAAATTTCCGCTAGGATTATGGGTTCATAATGTGGGTTGGGGGTTGGGGTTTGAAAGTTTAATAGGTAACGAAGGTCTTTCTTTCCGTGGTGGGGCTCGCCGGGGTTTCCGGCGGCACAGCCTGCTATCCGCGCGTTTGCTCTATGGTTGATTGATTGATTGAAAGGCAAAGCACCAGGTGACGGATTCGAGTCGGGGAAAGAAAAGGCGGTCTCATCTATCAGCCGGACGTTCCGTTGAAGAACGACCAAGGAATTTTACAGACGCGCGACATTCGTGGTGAAAAGGGATGTGGAATAAATCAAATCATAGTTTGGAGATGACGGTGTTCGGAGTTTACGCCGCTTCCGGCAAGTAAGTCAGCCCGAGATTCTCGGCGGTGGTTTGGTAGTGAACAGTCGCCACAGGTCCACGGCCAGCTGACGGGCGACGGCCACCACTGCTTTCTTGCGGGCCGCCGCACTCGCTTTCGGGTTCTCCAGAACCGGCGCCCACTTGCGCAGGGCATGGTAGTCGGGTTGCCAGCGCATCATTCTCCAGACCATCTCCACGAGCATCGCCCGCACTCTCGGATTGCCGCTCTTATTGATGCTGCCGCTTCGTCGCTTGCCGGCCGACGTAATACCACTTGGCGTGGGCGTCGATGCCGAGCTTGATTGATTCACAGGTTTCGTTAGGATTGAATTTTGTTTTGGCATTCATCGGTTGTTAGTTTGGTGGGTTTCACCCCCGCCTGACAACCCCATGCCATCTATCAATAATTGCGCCATGTTCATCTTGACTCCCGCGAAACCTTAAATTATGATAATTATATGATAAGGCTCGCTTCACTCTTTCTCCTATCCAGCCTTATCACAATGATTTCGTCCCAAGCAGAGGATGAATCCGCATCAAATGTAACTGTCGAAGGGAAGTCGCCGATCAAGTTCATTCTAAAGGCCGAGCCTCAGGTGCAAGTTGTAAACGGAAAGCTCAACGTGGCTTTCACCAATCAAGATGATGTGATTTTTCAGGTCACAAATTTGGAGCTGAAAAAAACTGATAATAAAAGGAAATATTCTTCCGGTTTGTATCGTCTCATACTGATGAACGTTTCGTATTCTGATGGAGCACTGGTTTCTCCTGAAGAGGATGATGACGGACATGTCCTTCTGGAAGAAACCGAATCCAATTCTTGGAAGCTAAGTGGCACAGGCCTGGTGACTCAGGGCCAACTTACCTACCGCATCACATTTAGAACTGAAATTGACTCTCTCCCTCCTTCTGAATTCATCCAAACAAAATAGCTCCTCCTCCTTGCTTGCTCTCTGATCTATGAAAAATACCCGGTTCCTTCTGCCGATTATCGCGATCGGTCTTCTCGTCGCTGCGGTTGTCACAACCGGCTTCTTTCTCACTCAAGACACAGAGACTTCGGTCGATGCTTCAAAGGCTCTCAAAAAAACGGACGTGGTCGTATCGGAAAAGATATCACCCGATTTTGCCGCAACAGTTGACGATTCAAAACCGAGAGCAGCTTCGGATGAACCAGTGCAGAAAGCGCATGTTGCCCCAACGGTTCAAGCTGATCGCAAAACGCTCGTTTTCGATACCAACCAAGATGGAAATCGGGGAACCTCTGCGGAGCGCGATGTGGCTGTGACGGCAGGGAAAGAGAACAAGTTTTATCGTCCGATGGGATTCGATCCGGATCTTCCGGCAAATCTCAGCGGGGAAAATTTCACCGCATTTCTCCAACAGAAAAATGCTCTGAATCGGGCGCAAGCACTGACTTTAGCAGCACAGTTGGGTTGGGAAATCCGAGGCGAAACGGATGAAGGAAAGGTTTTTGAACTGGCGGGAGTCGATGAGAACGGTCTTCCGATTTACTTTGGAACGTTGAATGACAATGCACGGATCAGCACGGCGGTGACATTAATGCAGGACGTTGCGCCTTATAACGCCGAAGGTTCTGTAAACGGAGACGGAATGCGCGCAGGAGTCTGGGATGCAGGCGCGATTCGCCGGACGCACCGTGAGTTTGGAAGTCGGGTTTTTGTAATGGATGGCTCAGCCAATGCGGACAACCACGCGACCCACGTCGGTGGAACGGTTGGTGCGAGTGGAGTGACTGCACGCGCAAAAGGAATGGCACCGCTGGTGCGATTGAATTCTTACAATTGGACGAGCGACACCTCGGAGATGTCTGCTGCGGGAGCCAACACAGCGACGCTGGGTTCGCGTCTCTCGGTCTCGAATCACTCCTACGGATTTATCAACGGTTGGAATGGAAATCGTTGGTATGGAAAGCCGGGAGCACGGGAAGATGAAGGCTTTGGCCAGTATGGTGGGACGTCTCGTGATGTCGACCAAGTTGCGGTGAACAATCCATTCTATTTACCATTTATCGCTGCGGGAAATGATCGCTCAGACAGGGCTCCTGCAAACGGTGCTTCGTATGAATATTTGAATTCGAGCAATCGATTTGTGACGGGGACCTACAACTCTTCGACAGGGCCTTATTCAGACGGGTATGACAATGGCGGCTTCGACACGATCGGAAGCGGACTTTCAACTGCGAAAAATGTGGTGACAATTGGTGCAGCAAACGATGCGGTTTCAAATGGTCAGCGCAATCCAGGTCGCTCAACAATTACGAGTTTCTCCGGCTGGGGTCCTGTGGATGACGGTCGTGTGAAGCCTGACCTCGTGGCTAACGGCGCTGGGCTTTATTCGCCAACGGCGGGATCGGATTCTGCGTATTCAACCTACAGCGGAACGAGTATGGCATCGCCCAACGCGACGGGATCGGCTCTGCTTTTGCAGCAGCTTTACTCTCGGAAATTCGGTGGTGAAATCATGCGCGGATCAACTCTGAAAGCGCTGATGGTTCATACGGCTGACGACATTGGTCGCCCCGGGCCTGACTACGTGAACGGTTGGGGATTGATCAATACGAAGACCGCTTCGGATGTGATTTTGGCACATCAAGCGACCCCTGCCTCCTTTACAATGGTGGAAGGCGAGCTTAGCGGTGGCAACAACACCGACACTTACGATGTGACTTGGGATGGATCGAGCCCGCTCCGCGCGACCATCGTTTGGACCGATCCGGCTCATGGATCGATCAATGGTTTGGACACAGCGACGCCGGCGCTGGTGAATGATCTCGATCTTCGAATGCTGAAAGGCAGCGGAACGACTTCTCCGTTTCGATTGAATCGCAACAACCCAGCGGCGAATGCAACTCGCGGGGATAACACGGTTGATAATGTCGAGCAGGTGCTCGTTTCGTCGCCGTCTGCAGGCGTTTATACGGTGCGGGTTAGCCATAAAGGTTCGCTCACTGGCGGGAGTCAACGCTACTCGCTTGTGATCACCGGACAGACTTCGAGCACAACTTCCCCGGCGCTGACGGTTGCTCCGACGACGCTCACTTCAGCGGTTGATGCAGGTGATACGGCAGCGACTCAAACATTCACCGTTCAGAATACAGGTCAGGGAACGCTTTCTTACAACATCAGCGATGACGCTTCATGGCTTGCGGTTTCACCGGCATCGGGAACCAGCACGGGCGAGGCGGATCCGATTTCGGTTTTTTACAACACAGCCGGATTGGCTGCAGGTGTTTACAACGGAACGATCAATGTGACGAGCCCGAACGGCGGCTCGCGAAGTGTCGTAGTCCGGCTGACCGTTGCTGCGCCATCAATCCCGCTCGACGACGCGATCGATCTGCCGGGGACAAATTTGACGGCAGTGGGAACTCCCTGGATTGGTCAAATGAATGTCACCAGCGATGGTGTTGATGCGGGGCAAAGTGGCGACATTGGTAATAA
The DNA here is from genome assembly GCA_937891465.1 of uncultured Verrucomicrobiales bacterium. Lineage (GTDB taxonomy): Bacteria > Verrucomicrobiota > Verrucomicrobiia > Verrucomicrobiales > DEV007 > JABDJT01. Next base: position 4,139 of record CALAHF010000092.1, read on the forward strand.
TTCAGAAAGCGGGTTTTCAATGCAGGTGACTGGTCCGGGAAATGTTTCATTCGGCTGGAGAGTCGATTCGGAGCAAACTTACGACTTCCTACGCTTTGATATTGATGGAACTGAGCAAGCTCAAATTTCCGGCAACACAAATTGGGCGACTCCCCAATATGATGTCCCCGCTGGAACGCACACCCTTCGCTGGCGTTATACCAAAGACCAAAGCGTTTCCACAGGTGCGGATGCTGGTTACGTTGACGAGGTTATTTACAACCAGACCACTCCAGAGATTCAGGTCGCTCCAGATCGCTTGTCTGCAGTGACGGATTCGGGTGCGGATGCAGCTTCACAAAATTTCTCAGTTCGTAATTCAGGATCTGGAACGCTCAGTTACACCATCGTCGATGATGCAAACTGGCTCTCTGTTTCCCCGACAAGTGGAAGCAGCACGGGCGAAAACGATGCTATTACGGTGAACTACGCGACCGCTGGACTGGCGGCTGGGCAATACACTGCAATGATCACGGTTCGAGGCAGTGGTGGCGCGGCTCAAAAGACAATTCCGGTTTCACTGACGATTAACCAATCGACTCCGACGACTCCATTTTCTGACGCAACGGATTTTGATGCTTCGCCTTGGATGCTCGGCGGAACCGCACCATGGGTAGGGCAAACTGCGATGACTCATGACGGTGTTGACGCAGGTCAGTCGGGTGATGTGAATCATAATCAGAACAGCACCGCTTCAACAACGGTAACTGGACCGGGAACGCTCTCGTTCTGGTGGAAAGTTGATTCCGAGGCGAGCTATGATTTTCTGCGATTCAAACTCGACGGAAATGCTGTTTCTTCCATCGCTGGTAATCGGAATTGGGCCCAAGTGACGCACGCGATTCCTGCTGGAAATCACACTCTCGAGTGGGCTTACGAAAAAGATGTTTCGGTTTCGACCGGTTCGGACGCTGGTTGGCTGGACGAGGTGACGTTTACGCCAGAAGCAGCTCCTGCATTGGACGCATCACCGGGGAGTCTCTCATTTTCCCTACAGCAAGGTGCATCTGGCAACAGCCCTGTTGCAGTTCGAAATACAGGGGGCGGAATGCTGAGTTACTCAATAAACACTCCAGCGTCTTGGTTGTCGTCATCGCCTTCATCGGGGACCTCATCTGGAGAAACTGATACGATTCAGGTAACGGCAAACGCTACTGGACTGGCTGCGGGTAACTATACAGGCTCGGTGATCGTCAACGGCGGTGGGACCTCCACGACCATTCCGGTCAGCCTTACGGTTGCAGAGACGCCAAGATCCTCGCCAATCGATCCCCAAATTGGTTCGCCCTACAATCAGGATTTCTCTTCCGGGCAGTTGCCGACAGAGGCTCAAGGCTGGGAATTTAATAGCACGAACGAAGGAAGACTGCGGGTTGTAAACGGCGTCCTTGAAATGGACGATTTCCGCGCCGGAAGTGCCTATTCGCTCAACGAAGCGATTCTCCACGCGAATCTTGCTGGAAAGTCGGGAGTCACTCTGAGCTTTCGCCACCGTGAATTTTCGGATGAAAACGACAGCATGCCGGCCAGGTTTTCAGGAAGCACCAACGCCGAAGGGGTCGCAGTCAGTGCCAATGGAACGGATTGGTTTCGCGCTACTCAGTTGACAAATTCCGGACAGGACTGGCGGACGATCACGGTTGATCTCGATCAGGTCATTGCTGCCGCTGGAATCAGCTACAACGCTGATTTTCAGATTAAGTTTCAGCAATATGACAATTATCCGCAGGCCTCGGATGGAGCTTCCTTCGATAATATCCGCCTCGCTCTGGGAACAGCTGGACCATCAGATGACCATGGAAATTCCCTCACCAGCGCGACGACCTTTCCGCTGAATTCAAGCTTGGGCGGTGTGATTGAAGAAGGCGCGGACCTCGATTTCTTCCGCATCGATCTTCCATCAGCAGGTCTGCTCACGCTTTATTCATCGGGCAATCTCGATACCGTGGCGAATCTTTTGAGCGCCAATGGATCGAACCTCGCAGTCAATGATGACGGCGGTTCGGGAAGAAATTTCCTTATCAATCGAAATGTCGATGCAGGAACCTATTATCTCCGCGTTCGGAGTTACAGCACGTTGACCGGTTCCTACACAGCGCATGTTGCGATCAATAATGTAACGAACAGCCGGCCTTCCAGTCCCGGATCGGATGCTACGCCGCCGAGTTTGACGGGCGACAATCCGTTTGCTGGCGATACAGCGCCAAGGCTAAAGCCATTTGTGGGTGCGATCACTCGAACACTGGGGAGCGGGACCGAGCAGTTTGAAGGAGAAGTTTCTCTGAAATTCAGCCGCCGGACTGCGAATTACTTCTCTGCGAAAATCACCTATCAAGGTCTGGGATACAGCCTGCGGGGCGAGATTGATGAGTCAACGGGAGCATTCACCGGACAAGCGACTCGCCGCCGATCAGCACCGCTTGATGTCAGCCTTTCAATGCACACCGTCGACGGTGCGCTTGGATATGCCATCACCGGCACGCTGAATGACGCCGATGGAAACGCTTCCGAACTTAGACTGCGTGAAGCCTTTGCAGACAACAGCGTTCCCGGTCGTTACACCTTCCTTATTCCGGCGCTTGATGACGCGCCTGCATTCGAACCTGGCGGCGATGGCTACGGAGCTCTGGTTATAAAAGCGAACGGCAAGTTCTCGCTCTCAGGCAAACTTGGGGATGGCGCGATCTTCCGCGAAGCTGGACTCGTTGTCGATGGCGGCGAATTTTATCTCTATCGCAAACTCTACGGTCGCGGCTTGAAAGGTTGGGTCGGAGGCGAACTTCTATTCCGCGACATCGCTGACATTTCTGATTTTGACGGAACGCTTCAATGGAAGAAAGCTCCGAACGTTCGCCACAAGCGGTACCCAGATGGATTCAGTATTGAGCGGGATTTAATCGGTTCCACATTTACTGTGCCAGCTCGTGGAGAGCATGTGCTTAGCACGCTCGATGCAGGTCCAACAACAGCACTGCTTACCCTTGATGGGAGCGGCATAGTTCCGCCAATCGGAACCCTTGAGGTCGAGGTTAGCGAATCGGATCGAATCACAAAATCTGGCGACACTCGACTTGGAGCCCTCATCAATCGCCGTTCCGGCATTCTGATCGGTAAGGTTAATCGGACCGTTCTAGGGGTTAAAAATTCCTTCGGCGGCGCTGTTTTCCAGAAGCAAGGCATCGCTGGCGGCGTGGTCTACTCCACGGATTCCACAGGCTTTATCTTGCTTGAAGAGTCCAGTCCGATTCTCACCGATTGATCGATGTCATCCTCGAAAATAATGCTCACAGCCGTCGCCGTTCTCATCGGTGGCGGCCTAGTTTTTTTGGGATGGAAAATGACATCTGGAGAGGGCGATGAACCATCCGCACCCATTGAAAAAGGTTCAGCAGAGGAATCAGCCGCCACATCGACTTCAGAAAATTATTCTCCGAAGAGCGACACTTTGATTTCCAAAACCGATGACACTTCAGTTTCGAATCCTAGTGAGGCAGGGACAACCGAAGCTCAGTTGGATGAAATTCTAAGAGACACAGAGCAGCCAAATCACGTCGTGGCTCAAAAGCTCCTAGCTATCGCGGCAGATCGATCGTCTTCGAAACAGATTCGGACCGACGCGCTGACTCACGGGCTCGACCTGATCGATCCGCAGAACTATCAAGAAAACGCTATCCAACCCATTCTTCTCAATCCCAATGCCCCCAGAGAACTTCAGCAAATTGTGTGGGATGATCTGGCTGACCACGAGGATCCCGAACTGCTGGAAACGACTGCAAGGAACCTTTCAGAAACCGAAGGTCATCCGCTCCAGGAAGAAGCAGCGGAGTGGATCGAAGATTTTGGAACCGACGAGGGCGAGTAGTGGTTTTTCGAAGCAATAGGGTCTGTTCGCTAAACACACCCTGTTGGTTCGTAGGACTGAATCACATCTTTGCCTTCCAGATTTTCACGTCATCAATGTGCGTGTCTGAGCCACTGATCGTGAAATGAACGCTTTCCTTGGTCGGATGCGCCAATCCCGGCGACTGAAGAAAGCCAATCGGTTTTTCGTCCAAGCTAACCCGCATTTTGTCCCCTACGATTTCGATCGTCATCGAATACCAGCGATCAGATTCAAGATCGACTTTGGTTGCAGTCCCCTTCCCTTCCAACAATTTCTCGACAGCCTCTTTCTTTGTGGGATCAAGTCGCATTTCCCGAATGTCCTTTCTCATCACGCCTTCTCTGTCGTCACCGAGGCGAATCTGCTTTTTGGCAACGGCGACGCGAATGAGATGTCCTGCGTGGGATTCTTGGTGCTGTTTGTCATCAAAGACGACATTAAATCTCGGGGATCCAGCCAGTTTGAACCGGAATGAGACAACAACGTCTTTCATTGGCACATGAACCTTGCCGATCGCCCCATGATCGTCGCGGACTTGCTTGCCGATCAGAACGCTGTCTCTAATTCGGAATGCATCGTGCGAAACCTGCCACTTTTCGCCGATGTCTTTCCGCGCAAAGTCGTCAGAAAACAAGAGCTCGCCCTTTTCCGCCAAAGGTCCGGGGATTTCTTTTTTCTGAGAACCCAACAAAGACGCAAGCGACAGCACAACGAGAATGAATGGTAACTTTGTCATTGCACCCCCTCAAACCCGGCCGGACCGATGCGCCGATAAAAATCCTTGTAAAAGCAAATTCCTATCAGT